>JBDKJL010000030.1:0-29125 GCA_039796615.1 Candidatus Parcubacteria bacterium | reverse complement strand
GTTCTCGAAGTGGCTTACGATGCCTCCACCGAGCAGAACACCGTAGAGGTACGCGCCACAAACGGTGATACGCACCTGGGCGGGGATGACTTCGACCAAGTGATCATCGAATGGATCGTGGCCGAATTCAAGAAATCCGAAGGGATTGATCTTTCCAAAGATCCCTTGGCTCTCCAACGTATTAAGGAGGCGGCCGAAAAAGCGAAGATCGAGCTGTCGAGCGCCATGGAAACGGAGATCAACCAACCGTTTATCACGAGTGATGCCAATGGCCCCAAGCATCTTCTCTTTAAGCTGACGCGTGCCAAGATGGAAGAACTTGTTGGTTCGCTGGTGGAAAAAACGCTCACGCCCTGCAAAAAGGCGCTTGCGGACGCAAAACTTTCTACAGGAGATATTCACGAGGTGATTCTTGTTGGGGGGATGACACGCATGCCGCTCGTGCAACAGGCGGTGGAGAAATTCTTTGGCAAAAAGCCGAACGTTTCTGTGAACCCCGACGAAGTGGTGGCGCTTGGCGCGGCCGTACAGGCCGGCAACCTCCAAGGAGACATTAAGGGCGAGTTGCTGCTGCTCGACGTAACGCCGCTGTCGCTTGGCTTGGAAACGCTTGGCGGGGTGATGACAAAACTGATTGAACGGAACACCACCGTTCCTACTTCAAAGAGCCAAATTTTCTCCACGGCCGCGGATCATCAGCCGTCTGTAGAGATTCATGTGCTGCAAGGAGAGCGCGAGATGGCGGCGGATAACCGATCGCTTGGGCGTTTTACCCTCTCTGGCCTCCCGCCAGCCCCGCGTGGTGTTCCGCAGGTGGAGGTGACATTCGACATTGATGCGAATGGGATTTTGAGCGTGAAGGCCAAAGATAAAGCAACAAACAAGGAGCAGCAAATCACCATCACCGCTTCCACCAACCTGTCCGACGCCGAAGTGGAGAAGATGAAAAAAGATGCCGAGGCAAATGCGGAAGCGGATAAAAAACGCCGTGAGGCCATCGAGATGAAGAACATGGGTGAGACAATGGTGTACACCACCGAAAAAATGTTGAAAGATGCCGGAGAAAAGGTGGCCGAGGCCGATCGTAAAGACACGGAAGAAAAATTGGCGGTGCTAAAAAAGGCGCTCGAAGGCACGGATAACGATGCGATTAAAAAGGCCGCCGACGAGCTTGCCACGGCCGCTCAAAAAGTGGGCGCGGCCATGTACCAATCGGAACAAGCCGCGACGGCGCAACCGTCCACAGACGCCTCGACAGAAGAAACAAAGGGTGCTAGCGAAGGGAAAGACGCGCCGATCGAAGGGGAATTCACTCAAAAACCTTAAGGTTTTTGGGCTCATCGAACGCGGCAATCCCGCGTACAATACACACCTATGCCCACAAAAAAGCCTGCAAGCCGTGCGGCGGCGAAACGCCCCAAAAAACCCGGGGCAACAAAGGCCGTGTATGCTATGGAATCGCATATCCATCCCTATGGCACACCAAAGCACACGGATGCGGCGTGGCAGCATAAGCGGTTCCAAAAAAAGAGCGAGGCTTTTTCGGCACACGATCGTGAAATGTTGGAACGGGCTAAGGCGTTCGGCGAAGAGCGGCGCGGCGCACTTCGCCCAACCAGCGAATCGATGGATCCATTGCACCATGTTCGTGTGGCAAACATTTTGATCGATGAATGGAGCATCACGGATCAGCCTGATATTGTGGCCGCCGGCTTTCTTCACGACGTGGTAGAGGATACCCCCACCACGCTCAAGGAGATTAAGGATGTATTTGGTGAGGGTGTTGGCAAGCTCGTGGATGGGATGACGATGTGGAAGGGGAGCGAAACACACGAAATCTACTACCGCCGTGTGGCGCGCGGGCCGTTGATGCTTCGCGTGGTGAAGTGCGCGGATGCGCTCGACACGCTTCGCTCTTGGCCGGTGATGAGTGAGGGCGGATCGTTCTCTGTTTGGTGGCGTCAGGTGCACGATTTGGTGCTTCCGATGGCGCGAACGGTGTCTCCGGATATCGCAAAAACGTTAGAGGGCGTGTTGGATGATCCGTGGTATCTCAAAAAAGCAGGGATGGAATAAAGCAACGACGCGTTATAACCATGGCCAGGGATTATTACGACATTTTGGGCGTTGCCAAATCGGCCTCGCCAGATGAGATCAAAAAAGCCTTCCGCAAAAAGGCGCACGAGCTGCATCCTGACAAGGGTGGAGATGCGGAGGCGTTTAAGCAATTAAACGAGGCATATCAGGTGGTGGGAGATGCGCAAAAGCGCGCCACGTACGATCAATTTGGGCACGCAGCATTTCAGCAAGGAGGGATGCCGCCCGGCGGTGGGGGATTTGGAGGGTTCGGCGGTGGGGTGAACATCAACATGGATGATCTTGGGGAGTTTGGAGATGTCCTTGGCAGCATGTTTGGGTTTGGTGGCGGACGCTCGGGAAAACGTTCTCGCGGACGTGATTTGGAAACCACCGTGCGCATTGCCTTTGAGGAATCCGTAAGCGGCATTGTAAAACCGGTCACCATCCGAACGCTCGGAACGTGCGGGGCATGTAAAGGATCTGGAGCGGCAGAGGGATCGTCGCCCGTTACGTGCAAAACGTGCGCGGGCCAAGGTCGCGTGGTTCGCCAGCAGCGAACCCCCTTGGGAGTGATTCAAACAGCCGCCGCCTGCCACGCGTGCCATGGTCGCGGGAGCGCGCCCGAGAAAAAGTGCCTCACCTGTGATGGCACGGGGGTGCACGCAGAGAATCGCACACTCGAGGTGCAGATTCCTGCGGGGATTTCCGACGGGGAAACGATGCGCTTGCAAGGCCAAGGCGAGGCTGCCCCCTATGGCGCGGGCACCGGTGATTTATTTGTAAATGTTCGCGTATCGGTGCATCCACGTTTACAGCGCCACGGCGATGATATCCACTCAGAGGAATCTGTCCCGCTTAGCACAATGCTCCTCGGCGGAATGGTGGACATCGAAACGGCCCACGGCCGCGGTGAACTCCGCATCCCGGCCGGGAGCCGCTCCGGTTCCATCTTCCGACTTCGCCACCAAGGCATGCCCTCCGTGCACGGCCGCGGAAAAGGCGACCACCTTGTAACCGTGATGCCGGATATTCCGGAAAAACTTTCAAAAGCACAGAAAAAATTGGTGGAAGAGATGCAAAAAGAAGGATTGTAGATATAGAAAGGGATCCCCTTTTTATGCTATCCTTCTTCCAGCATCTCCCATATGGATCCTCTCTCCTTCATCCAATCCCTGAACCTTTCCCAACCCAACTGGGACACATTCATCGTTCTGCTCTTTATCATCGGCGCGTTGCTCTATGGGCTTTCGTTGGGGCGGGATCGGGTGATCGTGATTTTGGTGAGCGTGTATATGGCTCTTGCGGTGGTGGCGAATGCGCCGGTATTGCGGGACTTGAATCTATTGCAGCTTTCGGTAAACGACAACTTTGTGGTGAAGATCGGATTTTTCTTGGGGATGTTTGTACTGCTTTTCTTTCTTCTTTCCCGTTCTGCGCTTCTTCACACCATCGCTGCGAGCAACGCGCCGGGCAGTTGGTGGCAAACAATCGTTTTTAGTGTGCTACAGGTGGGGCTGTTGATTTCCATCACCCTTTCCTTTCTTCCTCCGGAAGCAACCACCGCCCTTTCGATACAAACGCAACAGATTTTCCTTTCCTACTGGGGTAAGAGCGCCTGGATGGTGCTGCCCGTGGTGTTCATGGCAATCGCCCCCCAAGGAGGAAGGGGACGCAGCGGGGATATGTACTAGGGTGTGGATAACAGGATATTATTTCGATATTTGATGGGCTTGCGTAGAAAGAGAAGCCTTGGTACTAAATAGAAAAGGTTCCCCCAACCTTACTCTTTATTCCCTTTCCCATGAAACAGAACGACGTAACGACGGCTGAGCTTTTTGAGGCCATGAGCGCCTTCTCCGAGGAGATGACGCGCCAATTTGCCCAATGCGTTAAAAAAGAAGATCTAAAGGGTTTTGCGACAAAAGATGATCTAAAAGCTTTTGCAACGAAGGAAGATTTAAAAAGGTTCGTAACCAAAGAAGATTTTAGGGAAGAATTCAATGCTTTCAAAAAAGAAATGCGGGATTTCCGAGATGATATCCGCCAGGAAGTTGGCAAGCTTGTGCGGTTTCTTCCCCCGGTGATCCATAAAGAAGACGGAAAGTTAAACGCCCTGATGGAGCGATTGGTTCAGCGCCGCGTTCTCGCTCGCGCAGACATCAAGGATCTTTTGGAAATCCACCCGCTGCTCTCATAAAAAACTCCCCGCGCACCGCGGGGAGTTTTTTATGAGATCGTTGAACTTAGTTCTCGTTCTCTACCGTTGTTGTTTTAATCACCGTGATTTTTCCTGCCGTGATCTCTGCTACGAGGGCGAGATCCTGCCCGTCGGCTCCCTCTACCGTGATCGTATCTCCCACAGCGATATCCGCCACTGTACCTTCAGACGCGCGGAATGGCGCGGGAGGGGATGCGGGATCTTGCCCGGCAATTGGATTTTCACCGGTGAGGATAAACGATCGTTGTGCAGCGGTGAGCGTGTCGTTGGACACCTGCTGCATCAGAATAATCTCGGTATCATCCTGAATCGTTACCATGCGTTCCATCCCAACGCCGTCGATGGCCTCATCCAAGATGAGCCCGCTTGCCCAAAATTCGATGTTGTTTCCTTGTGCCGCCGTTACCGTTCCAGACAGCGTTGCATATCCATTCGTGGGTTGATTCGCGGCCGGCAACGCTCCCGTGGCGATTTCACGAGCGGCGCGGAATCCGTCGGCATATCCGGTTTCGTACGTCCCCGCATTGGATGCCGTATTAATGCTGCCGATGTTTTTTAAAATCACGAGCACCAATCCGGCAGAGAGCATGATGAGTAAGAGCACAACGAGCACGGTGCGGGAGGTGTGATGAATGGAAGGAGCTTGTTGAATGGGGGGCATATGGAAGAAATAAAAAAGATTAACGTAAGTATATCACATGTAGATATCAGCCTCCTTTAGATCATCAATAAACACCGCCGGATTTTTAGCCTTCTCTCTACAAAGAGAAGCCATATTTTAGCCCTATTTGCAAACAGGAGCTCTGTAGAGCCCTTTTTAGCCATGTATGCTTTACAATCCCCACAAAGTATGCTATAGTATGGATATCCCGAGGAGGGATCTGTTCTCGCCATGTTGGCAGAGCAGAACACGCACCTTCGACAACCTGGCAAGTGAAAACGAGTCTGTTTGTCGTAGGAAGAACTGGAGTCCGCAATGAAGACGAACAAGTGTTTGCTGGTTTCTTTCGTTGCCGCACTCTTGTCCGCATCATGTGCGGACGGAGTGAGGCCCGGGGTCAACATGACCCCAATCGAACAAGGTGACGACGAAACATTCGTCACCAACACGGAGGCGGACGCAGGTCCGCAGCCGGAAACTTCTCCGACAGCAATGTCGGGAACGGATATGCCGGAGACGGAACTGCCTGCAACGGAGCCCACCGTTACTGCCGAGCCCGAGCCCGGAACGGAAGTTGAACCCGACGCTGCTACGGCAGTAACGGACGAAACGACCGCTACGGAGCCCGAGCCCGAAGCGACGGAAGTCACTGTCACCGAAGAACCAGAGCCGGCACCTCAACCGGAGCCCGAGCCCGTGACTGCCGAACCGGAACCCGCTACGGCGGAACCCGAGACGACGGTCGTGGAGCCCGAGCCCGCGACGAGCGAACCGGAACCTGACCCGTCTGGACCGTTCTGCGGTAACGGCATCACCGAGCCCGGTGAGCCCTGCGACGACGGTAACGACCTAAACGGCGACGGCTGCGAGACCGATTGCTCGGAATCGCCAGCGGTATGCGTGCCGACCCCGAAGCCCCCGGTGACGGGAACCCTTCGATCGCTCAACTGTACCAACTGGGCTTTCGAAGCTTACGGAGAGCAGTACGCCTTCGTCGAAAAAGGTGTCTGTGTCGATGAAGATAATTGTTACTTCCCAGTTGGAGGAAGCCAAACCGTCGGTGTAGGGCACTGGAATGGCATATCTCTCGTACCGGAGAGCATGCCCGTCAATGATCCATCGCGTTACCACGTATACTCCGTCAGTGGGGTGACTGGTGACTTGTGGGCCGTTGGCGAGCAGGGTGCTCCTGGGCAACCGTTGATTCTACGCAAAGTAGGATCTGCGGACTGGGAGGTGGTCACTTCTCCGAATGGTTGCTTTGGAGCGACGGCCGTTTGGAGCAATGGAACTACGGTACTAGCGTCTCTGGTCTGTACGGGCGGTAGCGTCGTTTACAAGTGGGATGGCGCTGCATTCGTCGCCACGAATGGGACGGTCGCTAGTGGCGGAATCGACGATATGTGGGGATCCTCATCCTCAGATGTCTACGCTGTAGGTTTCAGTGGGAGTAACGGTGTAGCGCTCCGATGGGACGGTTGTGGATGGGAGAATGATGGAGCTATTCCAGGAGACGTAACCAACCTAAATGGAGTTAGTGGATTCGGCGGAAGAATTTTTCTTGTAGGAAACACGGGCGCGCAAACGGGCGTTCGGCTTTCTACGGGTGATGTGAATCCGTGGGATCGCTATGATTCTCCTGTCGGTTGGGGGGATACGGCCATCCTTGCTCTAGGAGCAGGCGCGAGCATTTCTGTGGGTTGGGATTACCAACTCCAGGGCGGCTACGCCTTCTTGGCAGAAATGTCAGCAGGGACATGGGAGAGCGGTCAATCGCTTCCTCCGCCCGGTACGCAAGCGTCTGAGATTTTGGCTAATGGGTCAAATGGTAAGGTCATTGTCCTCACGAGGACAGGCGTTTGGAATGGTACTTGCCAGGTAGAGTGAGAATAGGGAGCTCCGTAGAGGGCGAGGTTCGGTTCACTCCGAATACTCGCCCTTTATTTTTGTACTTGTGGATAACATAGGATTGTAATTTTTTATGCTATAATAATATTAATATGAAATTACGCTCCATCGTATCTTTTGTTTTGACATATCTTATAGCGACACCGATAGTCGCTCTCGCAGCCTGGCAGGGTGCTCCCGCCGCAACACCACCTAACAGTAATGCCCTGGGTCCTGTCTGGTTGCAGAGCGCTCCTGCGAGTCAACAATCCGGGACTTTTTCCATCAATGGTGACGGAACGATAGGAGGTAATTTTAAAGTTAACACAACTCAGACACTGCTGCCGGGAGACATAGCTCTAAGCAATGATCTCTACTTTACCAATAGCGCGAAAGCTATTCGTATTGATGGTAACGGAGCGAGAGTTTTAAATATTGGTAACTACGATGCCGGAACTAATGATAGCTTGACTTTAAATATCGGCGGAATCAGTATCATAGATAATGATACATCTTTAGGAGTAGATCAGCTTTGTATCAATTCTGACTGCCGAAGCGCATGGCCCTCCTCTGCCAGCAGTTCCGGTGACTTAACGGATGTTATTGCAGGAACGGGTATTTCCGTCGCGAACCCCACAGGCCCAGCGCCGACGGTTTCGGCGAACTTTTCGAGTGTGCAGGCTCGGTTAACGGGATCGTGTGGAAGCGGATCGTCGATTCGGGCGATTGATGCGAATGGAAATGTGACCTGTGAAACAGACGATGCCGGAGATGGGCTTTGGACCACGAGCGGAAGTCACATTTCTCGTGCGAGCAACGTGTTTATCAGTGAGATCGGTGTAACACCTACCTTTGGAACCGCATGGCTTCGTGTTGAGACAAGCCCCTCTACGAATCCACCCATTGCCATTTACGGAAGATCTAACAACGTTCCTACCGGAGCAATTGGTGTTTATGGTGATGCGCTTTCAGGTGCCCAAGGCATTGGTGTTCAGGGAGGCGGAAGTAAATATGGCGTGTACGGATCGGGAAAAACCGCTGGCGGATATTTTATCGCCTCCACGGCTTCAGATAACGCCAGTTCATATGGCGTTAGCGCAATAGGCCGTCAATACGGCGTATATGCAACGGTCGCAAATGTTTCGGTGCCGGCGACTACTGCGTACGCTGGATATTTTGAAGGAACGAGTGGCGCGGCTGGACTTTATGCAAAAGGAAGTGGAAATGATGCCGCAAAATTTGAAAATGGGTACGTAAAACTTGAAAACCTTCACGCGTCCGGGGGTATTTGTGTAAGCAATGTTCAGTCCTCCTGCAGCACCCTGGAAATGGGTAATAATGCCGTCATCGCTGATAAGTTTTGTTTAATCAGCGGTTCTGCGACGGGCTCTTGTATCGATCAAGCGGCTTGGAACGGCAAGCTCACATCTACAATCGGTACGTGCGCCGCTGGCTCATCCATCCGTGCGATTTCCACAAACGGATCGGTGACCTGCGAACCGGATGATGAAGGCGCGGCATCTTCGGGTGACATCACTGGCGTTACCGCTGGTGCCGGCCTTGCCGGAGGCGGGAACACTGGTGGTGTTACGTTGAGCGTTGGATCCGGTGCGATTACGAGTGCCATGATCGGTGATGGTCTTATTACGGCTGCAGACATCGCCTCAAATATAACATTGAGTACCTCAGGTGCTTTTCGTGTCCAAAATGGAGCAGCCCCATATCTCAATATCGGCGTTGACGGCGCGAACTACCAATTGCGCCCAAGCGGTACTGGGGGTACAGCTAAAACCGTACGAATCTACAACTTCGTCGACGCAGGATCCGCGTCAGATATTCGCCTGAAAGATGTGCAGGGTGAATATCCTTATGGCTTAAAAGAGATTTCAGCCTTGAATCCCGTGTACTTTAACTATAAGTCATCTGTACCGGGAAGAGGATCGATGGACTCCGAAACTCGCCATATCGGTCTTATTGCTCAAGAAGTAAAGAAGCTCATTCCGGAAGCCGTCTGGACAGATGAAGACGGCTATTATGGGGTTACGCGTGAGCCAATCAACTGGGCTATGATCAATGCCGTCAAAGAGCTCAAAACGGAAAACGACTCTCTTAAATCCGAGCTCTCTGATCTCAAAACACGGTTGGAGAAATTAGAGAAGGCGATTCAGTAAGTGAAAAGAATAAAAATATCATGCCTTGCTTGTTGCGGGGCATGATATTTTTTCGCTCTGTGGATAAACGCGTTTCTTCGCTGTGTTTATCGGCCTTGCGTGGGGTGGTAGGGAATGGTACTAAATAGAAAAGGTTCCCCCAACCTTACTCTTCACTCCTCACGCTGTATGAAGCAAACGCAAGAACACAAAGAGCTCGTAGATATCTTAAAGCATTTCTCTCACAACATGGATGAGCGGCTTGATTCCATGGACCGACGATTTGAAAAGATCGACAAACGATTCGAAAAAATCGACCAACGGTTTGAGCAGATCGATAGACGATTTGAGCAGATCGACAAACGGTTCGCTCAAATGGATCATCGTTTTGATGGTATGGATCATCGCTTTGAACGTATCGAAAAACGCCTTGAAAAAACGGCCACAAAAGAAGATTTGCAACGAACAGAGCGTGCGATCCGTAAGGATATGGCCACAAAGAAAGACGTTAAAAACGCCATTGTGCGTGGCGATCTCCGTTTAAATATGCTCACAGGCAAGCTTGTCGCAAAACGCGTATTCGCCCCGGCCGAAGTCGTCGATATTCTGCAGTTTGACCCAATCGCTACGTAAAAACCCCATGCTCCATCTCTACAATTCCGCTTCACGAACCGTAGAAGCCGTTTCATCGCTCGTTCCGGGCCGGATTGGGATGTATGCGTGCGGCCCTACGGTGTACCAGGCTGCAAGTATCGGGAATTTGCGGTCGTTTATGATGGAGGATGTGTTGCGGCGCACGTTAGAGCATCTTGAAGGATTCCATGTGCGCCACGTGGTGAACATCACGGATGTGGGGCACCTCGTGGGGGACGGAGACGCGGGGGACGACAAAATGGAAAAATCCGCGCGGGAGCAGGGAAAGGATGCCTGGGAAATTTCTCGGTCGTTTACGCAGTTGTTTTTGACAGATTTGGAGCGGATGCACATATTGATGCCGACGGTGATGCCAAAAGCGACGGATCATATTGCGGATCAAATCGAACTCGTCCGAACGCTGGAAGAAAAAGGGTTCACCTATCGCACATCCGATGGGATTTATTTTGACACGAAAAAATTCCCCGCATACGGCCACTTTTCCGGCCAACGGTTGGAGGAGAAGGAGGAAGGGGCGCGTGTAGAGGTAAACGCGGAAAAACGGAATCCTACCGATTTTGCCCTTTGGAAGTTTTCCGGGAGCGGCCCAAAGCGACAGATGGAATGGGAGAGCCCGTGGGGGATTGGGTTCCCCGGGTGGCACGCCGAATGCTCGGCCATGGCACGCACAGAGCTTGGCCAGCCGTTTGATATTCATTGTGGCGGGATCGATTTGATCCCCGTGCATCATGAAAACGAAATTGCGCAAAGCGTGGCGGCCTACGGTGTGCCGCTCGCCACGCACTGGATGCACGTGGAATTTGTCCTCGTAGACGGGCAAAAGATGAGCAAGAGTTTAAAAAATACCTACACGCTCGATGATCTGATGGCACGCGGCATCTCGCCCGAAGCGTACCGGCTCTTTTTATTGGGCGCCCACTATCGCAGCAAACAGAATTTTACCTGGGAGGCCGTTGCGGGTGCGCAGCACGCTTGGGAAAAAATCCAACGGATTGTCCGTGCGTGGGATGCGCCGACTGAACCAAACCTGGCAGATCAATCCCTGTTTCGGGAGGCGATGGAAGACGATCTTAATACGCCAAAGGCGCTCGCGGTTTTTTGGGAGGTGCTCCAGCGTGAGGCCGTGCCGTCTGCCGACCGTTCGGCCACCGTGCTATGGATGGATCAGATCCTCGGCCTTGGATTGAGCGCCGTTGTATCAAAACCGATCTTGATTCCGATGGATATCAAGCAACTAGCCGATCTACGGCAAGGGGCTCGCACGCGAAGAGATTGGGCCGAGGCCGATCGATTACGCGATGCACTTAAAGAACGCGGGTGGGAAATGCAAGATGGTACGGAGGGATATCATCTCTCTCATGTGTCGTAAGGCCGCCCCCTCCCTCGTGAGTCGTGAAGAGCACACCCCCTCATGTGTCATCCTGAGGAGAGTCGCGCCACAGCCTGTGTAAGGGCAACGCATTTCCCGCGACCGACGAAGGACCCCTTTCTATTGGAAGAGGGTGATGCAAAGCACACCATGTCGCTTTGCAGGAGAGAGGAAGACGTATGGATATGCGAACCTTTGAAGAAGGATTGTTCATAAACCCTTCCTACAAAGGATTGCAGAGATAGGAACGTTCTCCTCTATCCTCCAAGAGATGTTTCCTTGCTGATGAATGTTATCAAAAGAAAGGGGTCCTTCGTCGGTCGCGGGAAATGCGTTGCCCTTACACAGGCTGTGGCGCGACCTTCCTCAGGATGACTCATGAGGGAAGAAGGCTCTTTGTGGCACATGAAAAGGAGGCCTCTTTATGACACATGAGAGAGCAGCCTTTTATAGCCACTTACGATATTTAAAATATCCCAACATCCCGATCGTTCCTACGGCCATGAGGCCGATGATAATCCAGAAACCGTAGGGATGATCGACGATCGGGAGGTGTGCGTTCATCCCAAAGACGGCGGCCATCAGCGTGAGAGGGAATACGATCACGCTAAAGATGGTGAGGGTTTTAATGATCTCGTTAATGCGAAAATCAATTAACGACTGATTTGTTTGGTGAAGAGCATCGGCAGAATCCCGCTGAACCTCGAGTGTTTCCCAAATCTCCTTGGTGTGATCAACCAGTTCGTCGAAATAATCCTGCAGATGGTGGAGCGGAAAATATCGAGGAGCTTCGCGCATGAGGTTGCGGATCACTGTTTGGTGCGCCTGGATGGCTTTGCGGATGTTTGCGATGTTGGTTTTAACCCGTAAGATTTCTTGAATCAGGTTTCGTTCAAATTCGGCAAACATCCGTTTTTCAATGGCGTCGAGATCGTTATTGACATGCACGAGCATGGAAAAAACGTCGTTTGTCATTTCCGACAGCAGTGCGTAGAGCAGCTGGGTGATGTCCCCCTGCATGCACACGTTCTCTTTACGTGCATCGGCGCAATCCCGAAAAATGCGCTGAAGCGGGGCGTATCCATCCACGTTCACCGTTACCAGGTGATGCTCGGAGATAAAAAAATCAATTTCCGTTGCGCGAACATCCTTTGTGCCCGGATCGTAGATGGGGTAATGCAAAATCATGAACGCATACGCATCGCGAGCCACCACTTTTGGACGCTGGAGTGGTGGGAGCACCTCTTTAAGATCAAGCGGGCTGTAGCGATATTTCCGACGTAACGCATCCATGTCCGCAACGTGATTGCGGTTTACAAAGAGCCACTCCAGGTTTCCCGTTTTAACAGACGGGAACCCCTTTTTCCCTATCGGCATTTGTAGGGAGTATAGCACAGTTATGCTATACTTTTTATATGCAAGAGCTTCGCCCTGACGCGCAACCGATCCTCCCAAACGAGGACGCGCAGAATGTCGATCGCCTTGAGCAACCTCTGGAGGACGAAGAGGATGGCGAACAAGCCGCGGAACAGGAGCCTGTAGAAGAACGCCCCGTTATTTCTCGTGAACCGCGCCAGCCGAGAAAAAACGCCTCTTCAAACCCGCAACCCGCTGCCCGCAACCCGCTGCCGGCAACGCAAAAAGATGCGGTTACCGTTGCGGTGGAAGGGATTCTTCAAGAGGGTCTTGAGAGCCTATATGCCTCTCTCCCGCCGCAAGAGCAGGCGGCTTTTCGGCAAAAGGGAGAGGAGACGGCCGGAGAAATTGCGGTATTGCTGCGCGCCACGCGCGTGCGCGTTGAGCGGGTGTTGCAGCTGGTGGTGCGCTGGCTTAAAACGATTCCGGGCGTGAACATGTTTTTTTTGGAACAAGAAGCAAAAATAAAAACAGACCGCATGGTGGCGATGGCCGAAGAGCGCCGTCAGGAATAATCGGTATGCTTGGATTGTTTCAACTGGAAATTTACACCCCGGAAACATCCGTTGGAGCGCTTGGCGTTGTGGAAAATGGTTTTTCTGTTTGGTGGCCGGTGTTGCTAGCCGTGTTGATCGGTATTGGTGTTGTTCTGGCCGTCCTTTTTGCCCTTCGCCGATGGCTCTCGGGTCGCGGCGGGATGGCGGGTGCGTTTGAAACGACCGTATTACGGATTCGAGTGCCACGTGAAAAAGTGAAAGGAGCAGAAGAAGGGGATGTTACGGCGGAACGCGTGCAGGGGCTCATCTCCGTGATGGAAACGATCTTTTCAACGCTCGGATCGTTGCGCGCCGAACACGGGATTCATTCCTGGTTTGTGGGTCGTCGCGACCTTTTTTCGTTCGAAATCGTGTGCCTCAACGATACGATCGGATTTTATGTTGTGGTTCCAACGGCCATGAAGGCCTTTTTGGAAGAGCAGCTTCACGCGCAATATCCGCATGCCGATATCGAGGCGGTGCCCGATTATAACGTATTTAGCCCCACCGGCGTGGTGCTCGGAAGCTATCTCACCGCGCGTCGGCAAAGCGCATTTCCGCTCAAAACCTATCGAAAAATGGATACGGATCCACTTAATTCCTTGGCCAACACCCTTACAAAACTGCAGAAAACCGAAGGGGCTGCCATTCAATATGTGGTGCGATCGGCACGCCAGGGCTGGCGCAACGAGGGGTTGCGGATTGCGCGGGCTATGCAGCAAGGGAAGGCGCTGGCGGATGTCACGCACGCCGGAGTGTTCCGAATGCTTTTAGGCGGGTTGCGGGAAGGGTTCGGAACGTCTCGACCCAAAGACACCGAGAAAGAATATAAACTTTCCCCGATGGAAGAAGAGATGGTGAAGGGACTAGAAGAGAAGGCATCCAAAGCCGGGCTGGATGCAAATATTCGCATCGTGGTGTCGTCGCAAACGCCGCAAGGCGCGCAACGCATTTTAAACGATCTGTTGAGTACGTTTGGCCAGTACAACGTGTATGAATACGGCAATTCTTTTGTAAAAGCGATGCCGCGGCGTCGCAGCGGACTGATCCGTCAGTTTATCTATCGGCATTTCGATGAGCGCTATCGCATGACGCTTAATGCCGAAGAAATGGCGTCGTTATTCCATCTCCCCCTCGCCACCACCGAAACGCCAAAAATTGATTGGCTGTTGGCACGAAAAGCCTTGCCGCCATCGAACATTCCGCAAGAGGGTCTCCTCCTTGGGATGTCTTCATATCGTGGGCAGGAATATCCTATCCGCATGAAGCAAGAGGATCGCCGTAGGCACATGTATGTGATTGGAAAGTCTGGTTCTGGAAAAACGGAGTTGATGAAGTCACTCGCTAAACAGGATATCGAGGCGGGTCGCGGCGTGTGTATTATCGATCCGCATGGCGAATTTGCGGAGGATGTTCTTGGGTTTGTGCCCCGCGAACGCGCGGAAGATGTGATCTATTTTAATCCGGCAGATGTGGAGCGGCCGATGGGGCTCAACATGATGGAGTACGATCCGGCATATCCGGAGCAAAAAACATTTGTGATCAACGAAATGCTCAAGATCTTCGATAAGCTCTACGATCTTAAGAGCACGGGCGGCCCGATGTTTGAGCAGTACATGCGTAACGCCATGCAGCTTGTGATGGATGATCCGGAAAGCGGCTCCACGCTCATGGAGATTCCGAAAGTATTGTCGGATGAAGATTTCCGTTCCTACAAAATTTCACGTTGCAAAACTCAGGTGGTAAAGGATTTTTGGACCAAAGAGGCGCAAAAAGCGGGCGGAGAGGCTTCGTTACAAAACATGGTGCCGTACATCACGTCTAAACTCACACCGTTCATCGCAAACGACGTGATGCGCCCGATCATCGGCCAACAAAAGAGCGCATTTAATGTGCGTGAGGCCATGGATACGAATAAGATTCTGCTCTTGAATCTTTCTAAGGGTCGGCTTGGCGACATCAACGCGTATCTCATCGGAATGGTATTGGTGGGGAAGATTCTGATGGCCGCCCTCTCGCGCACCGACACGGTCGCAAAAGAGCGGCAAGATTTTTATCTCTACATTGATGAGTTCCAGAATTTCCTTACAGATTCGATTAGCACGATTCTGAGTGAGGCGCGTAAGTATGGCCTGAACTTGATCATCGCGCACCAATTTATCGGGCAGTTAACGGAGAAGGGTGGTAACACGGCGATTCGTGATGCCATTTTTGGAAACGTCGGTACCATGGCCGCGTTCCGCGTGGGGGCAGAAGACACGGAATTCCTGGCTAAGGAATTTGCCCCGGTGTTTGGGGAATACGACCTGCTAAATGTCGAAGCCTTTACCTGCAACATCAAGCTCCTTATCGACAATACGGCCAGTCGCCCCTTTAACATGCGGCCGATTCGCCCGGAGCCTCCGGCTTCCTCCGAACTCGCGGGAATGATCAAAGAGTTATCACGTTACAAATATGGGCGGAAGAGAGAGCTCGTTGAGGCAGAGATTGAAGAGCGTCAGTTAGGTTTTGAATAGGGGAATCGCTCTCATTTGGCGGCTCGCTCGTGTGGATAACTCGCGTTGCTCGAGTTGGAATAACGCGCTACTCTTTATTTGGATATCGTGCCCAGGGGTGGGATCTCGTTTATCCAAACAAAAACGATGTCAGAAACATCGGCCAAAAAAAACGGAAAGGCGACGTCTATTCCGGGGGACGTCCCTGAAGTTGCTACAGGTGTGGACACCAAATTCGCGCTTGCGCGAAAAATCATCGCGAACCTCAAAGATGAGCTCGCGAATTTAGAGCACCTGCTTTCAAGCAAGGCCGAGTCGGCTGATTTGGAAAAGCTTGTCCGTCGCGAGCGTTCATCCGAGGGTGATGACCTTGTAGGGCCGGCACAGGAAGGGAAGATTTTAGAAGGGGTGTTCGATGGGCAGCACATGGTGGGGTCTGACGGCCGCCAGTACATCGTGCCTCCAAACTACGCCTCCAAGAGCAAGCTCGTGGAGGGCGACATTTTAAAACTCACGATTGTTCCGAATGGCACATTCCTCTTTAAGCAAATTGGTCCAATCGAACGGCAGCGTGTGATGGGCGTTTTAATGAACGATGAGCAAACGGGGGACTGGAAAGTGGTGGCGGACGGGAAAAAATACAGCATCTTAACAGCGTCCGTTACCTTCTTCAAAGGAGCGGCGGGCGATGACGCCGTCATCCTCGTCCCCAAAAGCGCCCCATCACGATGGGCAGCTCTTGAGAATGTGATAAAGCGGTACTAGGTGGTTTCTTTTTCAGAAATACATTTGTACGGAACATACGCATGGCGATGTGAGGACTGTTTGAGTCCCGCGAAGCGGACGAGTTCCGCAGCATCGCCATGCGTATGTTCCGTACAAATGTATTTCTGAAAAAGAAAGACGTCGTAACGTCTTTCTGTTAGACTCTTCCGGAATATGCCTCTCTCTCGTATCCACCGCCCGCAGCAGTTTAAAGATGTCACCGGCCAGGCGCATGTTACCGAAACGCTTCGGCGCGAGGTGGCTCAGGGGGCGATTGGCCATGCCTATCTATTCTCTGGCCCGCGTGGCGTAGGAAAAACAACGAGCGCACGGATTTTTGCAAAAGCGTTGCTCTGCACAACCCCAAAAGAGGGTGAGCCATGCAGCGCGTGCGCGGCATGTGTGGATGTGGCAAATGGCCAGTGCCTGGATCTCATTGAGATGGACGCGGCATCGCAGAGTGGCGTGGAGCACGTACGCGAGGCCATCATCGAGCATGTGCGATTTGCCCCTGCGCGCTGGGCACGAAAAATTTATGTGCTTGATGAAGCACATATGCTCTCCACGAGCGCGTGGAGTGCGTTGCTGAAAACGCTGGAAGAACCGCCGCCGTATGCCGTGTTTATCTTTGCCACAACGGAACTCCATAAAGTTCCGGCCACGATCCTTTCGCGCTGCCAGCGTTTTGCCTTTACACGTATCCCGGCAGAGGCGATGAGCGAGCGGCTGCAGTCGCTCGCCGTGGCAGAGGGCGTGAGCCTGGACGCGGATGTGCTCGCGGCGCTCGTGCACGCCGCCGATGGGTATGTGCGCGACGGAGAAAGCCTGCTTGAGCAGCTTCTTTCTCTTGGCGGAAAAACCATTACGCAAGAAATCGCCGAGCTCGTGCTCCCTACCTCACGCATCCCCGTGGCAGCGGGGCTCCTTACACATGCGGCCAGTCGTTCGGTTACGAAAACCTTGGAGGCGTTGCGAACAGCCGTAGACGACGGCGTAACACCCGTGGTTCTTTTTGATGATCTGCTGCAGGTTACGCGCACGCTCTTACACGGAGAAGCGCCAACAGGCGCGGACGCATCCTCGCAGGCCGTGGCCGCGCTCCATGGGCGTTTTTCTCTTGGAGAGCTGGGAGATATCGCCCTCCTCCTCATCGAACGTCGACGCGATGCGCGGCAGGGAGTGGATCCAGTGTTCGCCCTTGAGCTCGCCCTCGTAACAATCGCTGGAGGGCTGTTACCGCACGCGGCATCGTCGTCCGCGCCTCACTCAAGCGCAAACGTGTCTTCGTCGATCCACGCTCCCACCATGACCCCTGCTCCACGCCCAGCGGCTGTGGTCGAATCGAGGCCGGAACCGGCGCCTCTCGAAAAACGCGAGGATCCTACACCGAGTGTCCACACCGACGTTCCTGCTGCGGTGATAGAGCCTGCGCCCGAACCCCACCCATCCGTCCCGATCACCACCAATTTTTCTCCAGACGCGCCGCTCGATGTCCACGAGGTCTTATTGAAATGGCGAGAAATTATCCGCACGGTTGAGCAGGAGAACCGCTCACTGCCGTTTGTGTTAAAAATCGCTGCACCGGAAAGTGTGCAAGGAGATGTTTTGATCATCCGGTTCCAATACCCGTTCCATTACGAAAAAATTATTGGAGATCTTAAAACAAAACGGATCTTGGAGTCTGCCCTGCGCAGCGTGCTTGGTCGGGAAAAACTGACGGTCGACGGCGTGGTGGGAGAGTTGGTCGGCGGCGCAGATCGAACTGGCACAGCAGACATTGTTTCAAATGTGTTGAATGCGTTTGGGGGGAGTGTGGTGGAGTAGATGAAACGTATCTTTGCGCACACAGGGTGGTACCCCTGATTTATGGGCTGCGAGATTGTTCCGTATATTGAGAGGCAGAGAAAACAGCTCTCGCCCATAAATCAGGGGTACCACCCTGTGTGCGCAAAGATACGTTTCATCCCATGAACCTGAGACACTTCATTCCAAAAGCAATGTGGAAAAAAATTGCGGCGGTAACCGTTGTTGGTTTATTTGTTGTACTCGGATGGTCTGTTTTTCCGCTTTTTTCAACGCCAACACTGCGGGCGCCTACGCAACTGTTGTTCCGGGATGGATCGCCGCTCTATACCGTTTTACCAGAGGGGGGAGAAACGATGATTCCGGTACGATTAACAGATCTGCCAAGCGCCGTGGCGGATGCGGTTGTTGCCGCAGAGGATGCCCGATTTTATGAGCATCATGGGGTGGACGTGATCGCCATTATGCGTGCCGCGTGGGGAAATGTGCGTGCGGGCGAGGTGGTAAGTGGCGCGAGCACGATTGAGCAGCAGCTCTTGAAAAATCAGTATTATCACGCAACAACGCGGCGACGGGTGATGCAAAAAGTCCGAGAAGCCATTGGCGCCGTTGCTTGGAGCGTCACTCATACAAAGGAAGAAACACTGGAGGCGTATCTCAATACGGTTCCGTTTGGGCGGCAGGCACGCGGGATTGAGGCGGCTTCACAGCTCTATTTTCATACGGCCGCGCGTGATTTGAACCTGGCACAGGCGGCAATGCTCGCAGGGATTATTGCCGCGCCATCGGCGTATGATCCGATACGGAATACCGAAGCAGCTCAAGCGCGGCAGGCGTTTGTGCTCCGCGAGATGCAGGCGCGCGGTATGCTCGCAGAAGATGCGGTGGCGATGATTGCGGAGGTTCGCACGCCCGTGTTTGCTCCTGCGCATCCAATTCATGCTCCGCATGCGGTATTTCGCATTCTCGAAGAGGTGGAGCGCACCATTCCGGATATTCGTGAGGGTGGATACACGATCGTTACCACGCTCGACCCGGCGTTGCAGCAGGCGCTTGAATCGCGTATCACGGCGCGCCTTGCCGAGCTTGGGCCGAAGCGCGTGGGGAACGCGGCCGCCGTGGCAATCGCTCCGCAAACGGGTGAGGTGTTGGCGTATGTTGGGAGTGCCGATTATTTTAACGATGGGATTTCTGGCCGTGTGGATATGGCGGCGGCAAAACGGCAACCCGGTTCTGCGTTAAAGCCCTTTTTATATCTTCTTGCGTTTCTTCAAGGGATCCCGGCGAGTAGCCCGATCGACGATAGCCCTGTTCGTTTCGAGAATGCGGCCGGGATGCCATATGAACCGCAGAATTATGATGGACGATTCCGAGGGATGGTCACCCTACGTGAAGCGCTCGGTAGTTCCCTGAACGTGCCGGCCGTGCGTCTACTCGACCGCGTTGGCCTTTCTTCGTACGTGAATTTTTTGGGCGCGTTCGGCCTGTCGTTCCCCAATCCACCGGAACATTATGGGCTTGGGATCGTGCTTGGTGGTGGAGAGGTAACGTTATTTGATGCAACGAACGCCTACGCCATCCTGGCACGCGAAGGGCGTGCAGGGGGTGCGTCGCTTGTGCAAGAGGTGCGCCGAGGGACGAAAAAAATCGTTGAGCGTGCTCCGCTCGCGGGCACACCCGTAGTATCGAACGCCACGCAACTCGCGTTGGGAACGCGCCTCCTCACGCATGTGCTTGCAGACCCCACGGCGCGCGTGATGTCGTTTGGGCAGTGGAATCTTCTCGACACGGGCTGGCGAGTTGCTGTGAAAACGGGCACCACGCCGGATTTCCGCGACAACTGGGCATTTGGATACACACCGGATTTTGCCCTTGGGGTGTGGGTGGGGAATGCAGACAACCGCCCGATGGACGGGGTGACGGGCGTTACCGGCGCCGTTCCGATTTGGGCGGACATGATGCGAGATCGCTTACAGGGAACGGGCGATGTTCCTTGGCATTTGGAAGAAGGGCTCGTGCGGCAGGAGGTTTGTGTCCCTTCGGGTATTGCGGCAACACCCGCCTGCCTAAAACGTCGGCAGGAATGGTTTATCCCAGGAACAGAGCCGCCCACAAGCGAGGCCGTCCAAGGACTCCGGATTCTTTCTCCGCTCGATGGGGATCGATTTTATACGGATACGCGTGTGGCCGAGGGGGCGCAGGCTGTGGCGTTCAAGGCGAGCGCCCTCACCAACGGAACGGCCGTATGGATTCTGAACGGCGAACGGATCGAGACATCGCAGAATCCCTTTTTCTGGAAGCCGGTTCCCGGATCGCACACGCTTTCGCTCGAGGGCGTATCTGGCGGAATCCATTTTTCCGTGTCAGAATAGAAAAAATTTTATCCCTCACCTTATCGTATGATGCTCCCTTCTTTTGTGCGTGGTTTGATGGTGCGAATCTCTGGCACGTGGGCAAAGGGGCGATCACTCGTTGTGCGACACGCACGAGCGGTGGGAATCGTCGTCGGGGCACTGGTGATCGCCCTCACCGGGACCTATCTGGTGCTCCCGGCACCGGGGGCGCAAGGAGCATTGACCGGTCGCCGTGTGGAAATTTATCGCAACGCCGAAATGCGCGTTGTCTTTAGCCAGCGGATGGATCACGTGAGTGTGGAACGCGCGTGGCGTACCGCTCCGGCCGTGCGTGGACGTTTTCGCTGGGAGGGGAACATGGTGATTTTTAAACCAGATGAGGTGTTGGAGAAGGGAGACACGTACGAATTGGAGATTTCAGAAGATGCCCGAAACGGATTGGGCAAGCACCTTAAAGAACCATTCCGACAAACGTTTGTGGTGTTGGATTATCCAGAAGTAGCGACCACTGTCCCGGCGAACAACACGGTGGTACGTGCCAATCAAACCATCACCGTGTTGTTCGATCATCCGGTTCGCACGCTCTCCATCAACGCCGTGCCACCAGAGATGCTGCGCCTGGAACCGGCCGTTCCCGGAGCGTTGCGCTGGCTCGGCACAAGTGGATTTGAGTTTGTCCCAGCGGGTGATTTGCCTGCCGCCACCACCCTTACAGCCACGGTACCCAAGGGCACCGCCATGGCCGATGGCAGCGTAACGCTCGAAGATCGAACCTGGTCTTTTTCCACTGCGCCCGTACAGGTATCCATCCCATCAGAACGCGAACGGATCAAGCCAACCGACCGTGTGCGGTTGGCATTTAACTATCCGGTTTCTCCGCAAGCCGTGCGCGAAGCGCTTCAGGTGATTGAAAATCCGCACGGGGACGCTCCGGAGGCTCCTGCATCAAATATCCAGGTAGTCGCAGACCCGAAAGATCCCACCGTTCTTCTGGTATCAAAAACGAACGGATTCGTTCTTGGTCGATCATATCGTTTTACATTACCAAAAGGATTTACGGCGGGTATCGGGCCAAATGGTTTACCCACGGATGTACGCGCCACTGTCCGCACCTACGATGCCACGCTTCAGGTAACACACCCACCGCGCATGCGGGAGCAAATCGAATCGTTCCCTTCCACTCCGGAACAAACGCTCACGATTCGACTCAATAACCCCATTCCTAAAAAGCTTCCGCCCGGGTCCATCACCGTGTCCCCAGCAGTAGAAGGATTCATCGTCGACGCCCCCGATCCATACACCTGGGAGAGCGAAACACTCGACGAAGGAACGCGGCTGTCCTTTTCCGTACGTGGACGTTGGAAACCATCGACCACGTATACGCTTACATTGAACGCCAACATCGCGGATATTTTTGGGCAAAAACTCGGCAGCCCCCAAACGGTTACCATCGAGAGTGCTCCGTATCATTCCGAAGTGCTCATTTCCACCTACGCAGAAAATGGGGTGATGGCTGGCCATCTTCCTCGCCTCTATCAGCTTCGATCCATGAACGCGGGCGGGGAGTGGAAGGCACGCGTGTGTTCGGGCACGGCCGAGGAGTATATGGCACAAGCGGATTTTTCGTGCGCGCTCCAGGGAGAAACCACGTATAAAACGGCCGGGAATGAAAACGAATACGTTATCACGGATATCGATCTGGATTTTGTGGCTGGCACCTCGCTCCCAGTGGGTTTTTATCGCTTAGATCTGGAGCCTCTCACAAAACGGCCGGCCGGGATGCAGGGATATGAGCGGTGGGAAAAAGAATCCCGCAGTGTTGCCGTGATCGACACGGCGTTAACGCTTAAAGACAGCGTAGACGGTCAACTGTTGGTGTGGGCCACGGATTTAAAAACCGGAGAACCCGTACCAAATCTTTCGGTAAAAGTGTATCAGGTCACAGACGTTGGAAAAGCGCCCACAAAGCCGGTGAATACGGCAACAACCGACGCGCAGGGTGTGGCAATGATCAAAACCGATGGAGAGCCGCGCCGGTTACATATCGTGGCCTCTTCTGGTGCGCACCTGGGCTATGCCGACACAGACTGGACAGACGGCATCAGCCCCTGGTCGTACGGGCTTGAGATGAATTGGGGGGATCAAAATCGATCTCTCGTGGGGCATTTGTACACGGATCGCCGTGTGTATCGCAGCGATCACGTTGTTCAATTCAAAGGCGTTCTCCGAACAGATCGTGATGCGGCGCTGTCGATTCCCACGCAGGAGCGCACGAATGTCACCATCACGAATCCAAATGGAGATGTGGCGTGGCGTGGAGATCTTGGCCTCTCGGCGTTTGGCACATTTTGGGGAGATTTCCGACTCGACGTTGGCATGCCGCTTGGTGCGTATTCCATCTGTGCGCAGTTAGACAATGGGGCAGAGCCCGTGTGCGGCTCATTCGACGTGCGTGAATATCGTAAACCGGATTTCCAGGTGGAGATTCAGGTGCCGCAAACCGAGGTGGTGAGTGGGCCGGAGGCGGCGGTGACGATCCACGGAGAGTATTACCATGGCGCACCTCTTTCGGGTGCCACGGCACATTACACGGTGGTGCGTTCTCGCTCATACTTTAACCCCACATCCTTGTGGCGTGAGTGGTACAACTACACGTTGGATGATGGGCGATCCTGGTGTTTCTGGTATTGCCGATCGTCGGGAGATTCCGAAACGGTGTTAACGGGGAGCGTTCCGCTCGATGCGCAGGGCAATGCCATTCTCCGCATTCCCACCACGCTTCCAGAAACGCGTACCGGGATGCTCTACACGATCAACGTAACCGTAGAGGATCTGAATGCGCGTACGGTAAGCGGATATGCCGACATGACCGTGCATCCGGCGTCGCGATACGTGGGTGTGCGGGCAAATTACGATCGCGGATGGAATTCTCCGGATGCGGAGTTCGATGTTGTCACCGTGGGAACGGATGGCGCGCTTCAGGCAGATATCCCCGTAACGGTCACCCTTTCTCGCCGCAAGTGGAAGAGCATCAAAAAAGAAGAAACGGACGGCTCCACCTCCTGGCAGAGTGTGGCACAAGACACCACGGTGGATACGCGGGCCGTTACCACGGGCAGCGAGGGCAAGGTGTCTGTAAACTTTGGCCCGCAACCCGATGGACTCTACGTGGCCAAGGCAGAAATCCGCGATGCGGAAGGTCGAACCGCTGCCGCCTCTTCTGAACGTTATCTCTATCGTTCCTCGTATGAATACGATGGGCTCGGCGTTACCGATGATCGGCAGATGCGGATCCTTCAACGCACGGCGGAATACCAACCTGGCGACACCGCTTCGCTCGCCGTACAATCCCCGTATCAACGAGCAAAGGCCCTTGTTACCGTGGAGCGCGATAGCATCCGCTCTCACAAGGTGGTAACGTTGGATGCGAACCATCAAACCGTGGAAATTCCGATTGGAGACGGAGAAATTCCGAACGTCTTTGTATCCGTGTTAGCCGTGCAGGGCGGTGGTGAAAAAGGATTACCGGATTTCAAACTGGGGTATGCGCAACTTCAGGTCGCCACCACGCGAAAAGCGCTTGCGCTTGCCGTTTCGGCAAATCAGGCCGAATACCGGCCTGGTGAAACGGCCTCGCTCACGGTGCGCGCCACCTTGCCGGATGGCACGCCGGCGCAGGCCGAAGTATCGATTGCCGTGGTAGATGAACGCGTGGTGGATTTATTGGGGCCCATCGATAAGGATATTTTGGGAAAATTCTATTTTCCACGACGCCTGGGGGTGTCCACCGCGCAATCGCTTGTAAAACTGGTGAAAAAAGTATTCTTTGAAACCACGCCCGGCGGCGCAGGAAAAGGCGGGGATAGCGCTTCTCCGATTCGTGGAAATTTCCTGGACACCGCGTACTGGAAAGCTGATGTGATCACCGGCCCAGATGGCACAGCCACCGTGCAGGTGCCGCTCCCGGATAACCTCACCAATTGGCAGGTGCTCGCCATCGGAACCACAAAAGATACGGTGGTGGGTTCAGCCGAAACCGCCTTTAAAACACGCCGCACGCTGATGGCAGAACCGCTGTTCCCGCGCATTCTTCGGCAAGGAGATGCGGCAACACTCGGCGCCACCCTGCATAACGGCACGGGTGCACCCATCGCTGCAACGGCCTCGCTCGATATGACGGGCGCAGATCGGCAGGGCGGCGCAGACCGGCGTATCACCATTCCGGCAAACGGACGGGTGGCCGTGTATTGGCCGGTTACAGTGGGGGAAGAAGAAGCGGCAACAAAGGCGTCTGTTACCGTGCGTGTTTCTGGCAACGGATTAGAAGATGGATTTGCCGTCGAGATCCCGATTCTCACCGCCGCGTCACCGGATATTCTCGGTGCATCCGGCGTGCTGGATGAAACGGTTACAGAAACCGTTGAGATTCCGGTGGGAGCCTCTGAAAAACGCGGATCACTCGATGTCACCGCTACCCCATCGCTCGCCCAAGGGCTTCAGGGCAGCATGGAATACCTCTTGGATTACACCTACGGATGCGCCGAACAAACCACGAGCGCGATGCTCGCCGGCCTCACCTATGTTGAGCTCGCAAAAACAGGGCTGATCCAGGTGTCTCCGGAACAGCTCGCCAAGGCAGAGGAAAAGGTGAATGGCGGCATCGCTCGCCTGCGTGCCATGCAATCCGCCAACGGCGGATTCGGATTCTGGAGCGCCGAAGATACGGTGTATCTGCATCTTTCCGGGTACGTCTTTTGGGGTCTTACTCGCGCAGAGCAGGCCGGATTTACGGTAGATCAAGAGCTCTTGAGCCGCGCCGATACTTTCTTGCGTGGAGCCCTCGAACAGAGCAATGACGTTCCTGAATGGCAACGCACCGTCTGGCATCATCAACTTGGAGAAGACGAACGCGCTCAGGTGATCTTTACGCTCTCTACCCGCAACAGCAACGGGCTGGATGGATTTGCGCAAACACTCTACGAACGTCGTGAACATCTCTCCACGTTCGGAAAATCCTTCCTCGCCATGGCGATCGCCAATATCCAGCGCGACACCACCAGTTTGCGCGCCGGCACATTGCTCGATGAAATTCGCAATCGGATCGTTACCTTGGAGCGCTTTGGGGCATATGTCGACGATGGAAACGGGTACGGATACTTCATGAACTCCAATACGCGCTCCACGGCCATCGCCTTTATGGCGCTCCAGGTGATCGCGCCGAATGATCCATACAACGAGCGGCTGTTACGCTACCTCCTCTCGCAAAAACGTGATGGGTATTGGGAGTCCACGCAATCCACAGCCATCAGCCTGTTAGCGCTCTCTGATTACGCCAAGGCGCACCCGGTGGATGCACAAAAGCGGATCGCCCAGGTATTCGCGGACAATGAGCGTGCCGGAACCCTTTCGTTCCCCGAAGGCGATCGTTCCGCCGCGCAAACCGTTCAAGCCGACTTCCCGGCGCTCGCTTCTTCCGGCCGCACGCATCAGATCGGGATTGAAAAAGACGGAGGAAATAAAATGTTCTACGACGTTGTGATGAAAACGTTCCGCCCATTCGGGAGCGTGGAACCGGTTGAACAAGGGTTCACGCTGCTCTCAAGCATTCATAAACTCGACGACGTAAACAACGCCACGCCGCTCACCGAAACCACGCTGGGCGAAAACGTGCGCATTCACCTTAAGGTGTTGGTTCCAAAACAGCATGATTACGTGGCGGTAGAATACCATCTCCCCGCAGGCCTCGAAGGCGTCGACTTCACCCTCAACACCAGCCCCAAAGAAATCGCCGGGCAACAAAAATCCTGCGCCCCGGGTTGGGATGGCGAAACACGCTGTTACGAAGATTGGGAACTGTCGTACTGGTGGGCAAATGCCTGGACACACACCGAGTATCGCGACGATCGCATCTTCCTCTTTGCGGAGAACCTTGAACCGGGCGTCTACGAATACGACATCGTGGCTCAAGCCATCACCCCCGGCGTATTCCGCATCCCCGCCGCACAAGCCTACGAGTTCTATCATCCAGAAGTCCGCGGCACATCTGCAGAGGGAACATTCCGCGTGAGGGGGGAATAAATAGTCGAGCGTGAGGGCTGCGCCACGTGAAACCTGCATCATCTCATGTGAGGGCGCGCCACGTGAACCACGCCGACGATACATCAAGCAGCCCCGTAAAGATTCTCGCTTCGCTCGAATCCACGGGCCACGTAAAAACCACGCTTGAGGCGTGGTTTTTACGTGGCTCCGGGACAAGGATTCGAACCTCGATTACTTGGGCCAGAACCAAGCGTCCTACCTTTAGACGATCCCGGAGTGGATGTTGCAGAAACGCATCGGCATTCCTCTGGCAAGAAAGATACCGGATGTGGGCGCAAGAATACCTCAAGATACCCTTCAGGTCAACTTGATGGGGGGTGTGTCATGCTACGTACTGAGGAAGCGCTCTTCTAAAACAATACACATGAGAGGTATCCCTTATTTATGGGCGAGAGCTGTTTTCTCTGCCCCTCAATATACGGAACAATCTCGCAGCCCATAAATAAGGGATACCTCTCATGTGTATTGTTTTAGAAGAGCGCTCCACCTCCCTTTATTCTTCACCTCTCTTCATTTATGAAGATGCTCTCTCCAAAAGCGGTGAGTTTTCTTGCTACGGCAACGATTCTCACCACGGCTCTCATGCCGCTTAGTACGCGTGCCGCATTTTATACGGACGCCGTAGAATCGCTCGAGTATTACGACAATGTCCTCGAAACCTGGCAGGATTTTGAGGAGCTCGAAGAAGACACCGAGCTCGAAGCCCAAGTAGGGTTCCGCGTTTGGGTTCCTGATTATACCGATTGCTCAGGCTCTTCCCCATATACGTTCAGTTTTGATGTTGCTGGAGAAAACGTAAACGGTCTTGGCCCTGCGCAACCCGTCCTCAGCATTCCAGGTGGGGCACCAGGATACGTCACCTGGGAGTTCGACCCCGATGACTATTTCGAACAGGCATACGAAATCCAAAACGTAGTGCTCAAATGCCAAGCTGGAGAAAATTCTTACAACGGAATTAACGATTGGAAGAGTTTCATCCTTGTGGGGCACGATACAAACGGGTTGATCCCCTGGCTCCTCCAACTTCTTGGTTGGGTGTTCTAACGAACAGGATCACGAGATCACAACACCCGCTTCTCTAGAGAGAGGCGGGTGTTTGTTTTCTTATACACAAAAATCCCGTCGTGAAAGAGATCCGATCTTTTGTCCGCCGTGATATACTCCTGGCATCTCTATGATGAACGGTTCCGCCCTTCAATACGATGATGCCAACATGCATCACGCAACCGTTGGCCGCGCCGGAATCACCGTGGCCGCGTGGGAGGCGATGCGCCCAACGCTTCACGCGGCCAAGCAAGAAGTATTGCGTCTTACCGAAGCCGGGGAGCAGGGATTCCTTGCGCTCGCATTTGCTCGCCGCCATGTAAACGAGGTTCGTGCGCTCGCATCCCGCTTTGCAAAACGCTATACCGATCTCGTTGTTCTTGGCATCGGTGGGAGTGATCTCGGCGCGCGCATGATCCAAGAGGCTCTTATTGATCCTTCGGCGAAACGTGCCGGAATGCGCGTGCATTTTGGCGGATCATCCACCGATCCAGATGCCCTTCAGCGGTTACTCAAAACGGTTGATCTCAAACGCACCTGCGTAAACATCGTGAGCAAGAGCGGTGGCACACTGGAGCCCATGGCGTCGTTCTTGGTATTCCGTGATCGGTTGATTCGCGCCGTTGGCCGTGCACACATGCCCGCACATATCATCGCCACTACCGATCCTTCAGATGGTCTGTTGCGATCGCTCGCAGAACAAGAAGGATACGCCACCCTCTCTATCCCGCCGAATGTGGGCGGACGGTTTTCTGTGCTCTCTGCCGCCGGGTTGTTTCCTGCCGCGTGTATGGGGGTCGACATCCGTGCGCTCCTTTCTGGTGCGCGCGACGCCGTGCAAGCATTTCGTCATACGGACGTTTCACACTGCCCCGTTGGCCGTTACGCTGGTCTCCACGCCCATGGATGGAAGGAAGGCCGACCCATCCATGTTACCGTGCCATACAGCCCGCGCCTTCAATGTTTTGGCCAGTGGCTTCGTCAGCTTGTTGGAGAAAGCTTGGGCAAATCATCCGATCACCGCTCCAATCACGAACCGATCGGCATCACTCCCGTTACCGGCACGGGGCCAGAAGATCAGCACTCCCAGCTGCAACTATGGAGCCAAGGCCCTCACGATAAGCTCATCACGTTTATCGAAATTCACCGATTCAACGCACGCATTCACACGCCACAAGCCTCCAAGCTCGATCCGGCGCTCGCCTTTTTAGATCACCGATCGTTCGAGGATCTCGTCCATATCGAGCGCGCGGCAACGGCTGAGGCGCTGCGGCAAGACCATCGCCCCAATGGCACCATCTTTGTGGATCGCCTCGACGCCTCTACCCTCGGTCGCCTCATCCTCTTTTTTGAGCTCTCTGTGGCGCTCATGGGTCAGCTCCTTCGTGTGGATGCCTATAACCAACCCGGTGTGGAACGGAGCAAGCAATTAATGAAAGCGCAATTAGCAGGCTGAATCGTCTCTTTGGCAGAGCGTATGTGGCAGGCACCCGCGATTTATGGGCGAGAGCTGTTTTCTCTGCCTCCCACGATACGGAACAAACTCGCAGCCCATAAATCGCGGGTGCCTGCCACATACGCTCTGCCAAAGAGAC
>JBDKJL010000029.1:0-4595 GCA_039796615.1 Candidatus Parcubacteria bacterium | reverse complement strand
CATCGCGAAAGCGATATACCAAAGCGGTTCCGCTCCCAGTCCACACCCTCTGTGGAAAACAGGGGACAGGGTGTGAACCTGCGGGGACGGTATCTATTTCACTTCTTGATCCTCACATGGCGTCCCCAAATGCCTGTGGAGTGAGTTCCGTTCTTTTATTGAATGTTTCATCGCTCTAAGGAGTTATCCCCGCAATCCACAGACTCTCTACTACTATTCCGAATCCCCCTTATTTATTTTCCCTATGAAGTTTACCTGTACACAAGAAAATTTAATGCAGGGTCTCCAAGTGGTGAGCCATGTTACGGGAAAGCATGTAAACCTTCCGGTATTGGGGAATGTGTTGTTAAAAACGGACGGAGGGAACCTTACGCTTTCGGCAACGAACTTGGAGCTTGGGGTAAGTACGGTGGTGCGGGGAAAAACAGAATCAGAGGGTGAGTATACGGTTCCGGCCAAATTGTTTATGGACTACGTGTCCCTTCTTCCACAAGGAAAGGTGGATCTTTCGTTGATTGATGAGGGGCTTTCTGTAACAGCGGAAGAACAGGAAACGGTGATTCGAGGACTCCCAGCATCGGAGTTTCCGCTTATTCCAAAGCTCACAAAGGATAAGCCCGTCCGATTGAATGTGGAGGATGTTCGCAAGGCGATTTCTCAGGTGGCGTTTGCGGTTTCGGCATCAGAATCTCGGCCAGAGCTTTCAGGTGTGGCCTGCTTTTTAGGGGGTGCGTCTGGAAAAGATACGGTGGCGCTCGTGGCGACGGACTCCTATCGGTTGGCAGAACGAGTATTCCCTCTTTCTGGTGGAGTAGAGGCGGTTCGTTGCATTGTGCCTGCCCGCACGATTTTAGAGATTGGCCGTATTCTCCAATCGTATAAAGATCATCTTGGGCTCCCGGATGATGTGGAATGGGCCATGGCAGAGAACCAGCTTGCGATTACGTACGGTCAAACGGAGCTTATTTCCCGGCTCATTGAGGGATCATTCCCGGATTATACGCAGATCATCCCCGAAACATTCAAAACGCGTGCGGTGGTGGATCGGGTGGAGCTTCAAAAAGCCGTTCGGGCGGCTGCCCTATTCTCTCGCCAGGGGCTCTACGATGTCCATTTGGCGTTTGACCCGGCCGATGGGCGCGTAACGGTGCGATCGGCCGACCAGGGCACGGGGAAGACCTCTAAAGGGGTTTCCGGAGAGCTCACCGGGGAACAAAACGCGGTAACGGTAAACTTTAAATATCTTGGTGATGGACTCGCGGCGATTTCCACCCCCAAAGTGGCGCTCGCCCTCAATGATGCAATGAGCCCGATGATGGTGCTTCCGGAGGGGGATGTGAAAGAATCGTATCGATATCTCGTGATGCCGATTCGCCAGTAGAATTGTTCTTGTTCAAAAAACAAAAGGCACACACAAAGCGATGCTGCGGAACTCGTCCGCTTCGCGGGACTCAAACAGTCCTCACATCGCTTTGTGTGTGCCTTTTGTTTTTTGAACAAGAACAATTCTACCTAACAAACACACTCACGCGATCGCTTGTTTCTGTATCAGCATCGTCATCCGTTGCAACCGCATAAAGGATCACGGGGCCGGGAATAGCCACGGAAGTCCATTGGAAGGTAATGGGAGATGTGTCGGGCTGTACGCTTGAACCAACGAGTTGCGAGGCGCCATTCTGAAGATCCATGTAGAGATCCACTTTTACGATATCCGAAAGGTCTGCCACGCTAATCGTGACATCGCGTGGGAATCCCCCGGCGCGTTCGATAGTGCTCCCCGGGGTGGGATTTGAGATAGAGAGGCCGCTCTGGCCGGCGTCGGCAAGGAGATTGATTTGGATGGTTGCGCGGCCGGCGTTGCCCACATCGTCGCGAGCTTCTACGGAAAGATCATGGAACCCTTTTGAAATGGCATTGGGAATATTGGCCGTGATGCTCACCTCTTCCCCATTCTCTCCGAGAGATCGGCCATATTGCGCAGCAAGCACGTATCCCTCCATGAGGACGGTGAGGCTGGTAATACGGCGCGGTGCGGAGATACGAACGTGGAGGGTTACTTGGCGGCTCGTGAGAGATTCGTTTTGTTGTGGGGATTGGATGGAGACGGCGGGGATATTTTCTGTGACGTGTAAATCGTCCGTTTCGGTGGGGACGGTGGAGGTGGCGTTCCAGCCGTGAGCTTCGGCCCAACGTTTAACAGCCGTTTCCCAGTTGGTGTATTGAGGATCTTGCGCGGGGTTTGCTGGCGCGTCTCCGCGAGGATTTGAGCGATCGATATAGTGAAGGATGCTATGCGCCTCATAGACAGTTTTCTCTTCCACGAATTCGGTGGGGGTGAGGTCCGTGGCGAGCTTTCCGGTGATGGTGTCCACTTTTACCTTTTTTTCAAACGCCGTTCCGAGGAGCGCCGGCTTGTCGGTGGTGGCGGGCGCTGGCCGAGTGAACGACTCAACGGGGGTGCCTTTGAGTGCCTCGCGCATGAACGCATTCCAAATGGGCGCAGCGGCAAGGGATCCGCCGGCGCGGGTCATTGGATCGTTATTATTGTTCCCGGCCCACACCCCTGCCGCGAGTGACGGGGTGTAGCCCATTGTCCAGGCATCATGATAATCGTTTGTGGTTCCCGTTTTTGCGGCCACCGGGCGTCCGGGAAGGGTGAGGGCACTTCCGGCTCCGAACACGGGCGCGCGCGACGCATCGTCCGAAAGGACATTTGAGATCAGCCGGGCAATTTGTGGTTCGAATACACGGGCTCCCTCGGGCTGTTTCCATTCCTCGAGCATTTTTCCGCTGGCGTCTTCCACGCGCAAAATACCGCTCGTGGGCATGTGGATTCCTTCGGTGGCGAATGTTCCGTAGGCAGAAACATGCTCTAAAAGTTTTACCTCTCCCCCACCCAACACAAGCGAGAGGCCAAAGCGATCCCGATCTGCGAAGGTGCTATATCCAAGCTGTTCAGCCAGATCCAACGCACGGCCAACGCCCACGAGGTACAGCATTTTTACAGCAGGCGTGTTGAGAGAAAGTTGGAGAGCGCTCCGGATACTGATGGGGCCACGTTCCCCCAAGTCGTAGTTTCGGGGGGTGTAATCGCGTGAACCTGTTTTAAACACCGTATCAACATCCCACAATTGTGTTTCCGGCAGGTACCCCAACATAAACCCGGCCGCATAGATCATTGGCTTAAAGGACGATCCTGGCTGGCGCGGACGCACGGTAACATTTACCTGCCCGTCGATCTCTTCATTAAAAAAGTCCGTCGAGCCCACCATGGTGAGCACCTGCCCGGTTTTAGGATCCACAGCCGCGAGCGCGGCATTCGTAAAGTCATATTGTTCTCCGCGAGCCGCCACGCCATCGGAAACAGCCTTCTCCCCTGCTTGCTGCTTTTCCCAATCAAGCGTGGTGATCACTTTGAGGCCGCCCGTCTCTACCATTTTTTGACCATAGGTTTCTGCGAGCTGCGCACGCACCCACATCACAAAGTGTGGGGCGTGGATATCGCCCAAACTTTTAGGGGCGAGCTTTTCGAGCGTTTTAATCTCCTTTGCGGCATCCGCCTGTTCCTTTGTGATATATCCCTGATCTGCCATGGCATTCAAGATCGTGTGCTGCCGTGCAATAAGCAGCTCGCGATTGTCTCCACGTGATCCGGCACCGTACGGGTTATACGTGTCGGGTGATTGCGGCAATGCGGCGAGGAGTGCCGACTCATCCAACGTGAGTTCTTTGGCGGGCTTGGTGAAATAGCCTTGCGCGGCAGACTCAATGCCGTACAGCGTGGAGCCATACGGAATTTCATTGAGGTAGAGCTGCAGGATTTGATCCTTGCTGTATTTGCGTTCAATTTGGAGCGAGAGAAGAATCTCTTTTAATTTGCGCGTTGGGGTGCGCTCGTTCGATAGAATGGCGTTCTTCACGAGCTGCTGTGTGAGTGTGGATGTTCCTTGCACGCGCTGGTTGCGGAGATATCCGATGGTAAAGGCACGCACAAGCCCCTTCCAATAAATCCCATGATGTTTGTAGAAATCCTTATCTTCGATAGCAATGGTGGCCCATTTTACGGAGTCGGGAATTTCTTCGATGGTTACGAGTGTACGTTTTTCATCGCCGTGGATTTCGTATAAAAGCGTTTCGCCCGTACGGTCGTAGATACGTGTGCTTTGCGGAACCTCACGATCAAGCAGGGCGTTTGGATCCGGTAAGCCCTGTGATAGCCAGGCGAGCGTGAGCGTTAAAAAGAAAAATCCCACTAACCCCAACGCCCCAATGGCGAGGAGCGCACTTGATAGGAGCGATCGCGCGCGCTTTCCCCTTGCGCGGGAAAACAGTCGCTCGGCTCGAACCGCTTTTAAATGTTTGATGGGCATGGGGTGGGGTGAGGAATGATGGGTCTATGATACGTCGGATAGGACGTTTTTTCCATGAGTAAGTTCCTTTTCCAGAGCGAAGAAGTCGCAGGTACAGACTTACTGCTTCCGTCACGCTCGCGATGTTCTCGCGAGAAACGTCCTTGCATCCCCGCTCGGAGCGGGATGCCGGACACGCTTCGCAACGGGGCAGCTTGGGCTTCGAACGGCGCTCACGTTCCGGAA
>JBDKJL010000028.1:0-53347 GCA_039796615.1 Candidatus Parcubacteria bacterium | reverse complement strand
ACTTTTCTGTTCGGGATGCTGCGCGCCTCTTATACTATGGTTCTTTCGGATACGATGTTCTCGGAATAGAGGATCGAGTACCCGAACCCAATCGGCCCTTGAATCGAGGGATAGCCATTGCTCGTCATACGGGAGAGGATCAGGATAGGGCTCTCGATCTAGTAGAAATGTTTGAACGTGAATATCCAGGGCGTGCAAGGCGCTTTCAGTATATTCCTCCAAATATCATAAATACGCTAAATAAGAGATAGCACTCTACCTTCAGTCGTAAATGCGAAAGGCCAGCCCCTACTCCCGGGCTGGCCTTTTTTGACCGAGGTCTATTCCTCCACTACAATCTCCCCAATTCATCTATGAGAATTATTTTGATCAGGCATGGGCAGACAACGGGTGACGTTGAAGATCGGTATGGGGGAGATTATGATGACCATCTTTCTCTTGAAGGGAGAAAACAGTCTGAACGGTTGGCGGAAGAACTTAAAGAGAAAGGAATCGCATTGATCATATCGAGTCCCTTGATTCGTGCACGTGAAACGAGTGAAATCATTTCGCGGAACACAGCGCCGATTGTGATTGAAAAAGATCTGAGAGAACGAAACCAGTATGGCATTTTAACGGGGGAGGTGAAGAGCGACGCGCGGCAAAAATATCCTGACTTGGTTGAGAAGGTAAAAGATCGACTCAATACAATCGAGGGAGCCGAATCCTACGAAGATTTTAGTCGTCGCGTTCAGACGGTCTTTCATCGTCTTGCAACAGACGCGGTGCATTCATGTATTGGGATTGTTTGGCACGGAGGCCCCATGAGGGTCTTATTTAGAGACATCCTCAAAAAGGGCGAACTTGGTAAAGAAATCGGTGATTGCGGCTGGGTGGAGCTACGTTTGGAAGGGGATCAGTTTACGATAGAAGACTCGCGAAGGATCGAATTCTTGTTTTGATACATTTAGCCATACGAGATTGACAGTCCTCCGCCTTTTCATTATTCTTTGCCCACAAATCCATACGCGTCGCTAGCTCAATTGGTTAGAGCAGGGGCCTCTTAAGCCCAAGGTTCCCAGTTCGATTCTGGGGCGACGCACCAGAAAAAATACCCCGCATCATTCGGGGTATTTTTATTTATGAAGAAACCCGCCACGGAGCAGTTGTGGACGGGTTTCATTGGCAGCCTGACTTCAAGGGAAGACGCCAGGGATGTCAGTGCAGGGCCGGCAGAATAGTGCGAGGAGGGTATCATCCGTCGGATCCGGCTCTTCTACGGGTGTTGCGGGAAAGACGGGATTCGCCGGACACGCACCAGATCCGGTGAGACTCGGCTCGATGCGTGCGTTCCAGAGCTGCTCACTCGTATTTCTTGGCAACAGAACGACGGGGGCTGGCAACGGGATGTGCTTGGTCACTATTTATGCTCCATTTCGTTGGGTGGCGGTGGCACGTTTTCCATGCACCGCGTAGCAGATTCCATGGTTTTTTCGCGTGGCACCGTTTATCTATATCACGTAAAATAACTTTCAGGAAGACCTGTGCCAAGCTCCCTCCGATTTCGCCGCTTGCCCTCTTTCCCGCCGCGTTCTACGCTACCCCTCGTTATGAAATTCACCCAGTTGTTCACCAAAACCACCAAAGACGTGCCGGCCGATGCCGATAGCGCAAACGCTAAATACCTGGTGCAGGGCGGATTTGTGCGCCAGGAAATGGCGGGCGTGTACTCCTGGTTGCCACTGGGATTGCGTGCGTTGCGTAAGGTGGAGGCGATCATCCGCGAGGAGCTGGACGCGTTGGGCGCACAGGAGGTGCTCATGCCCGCGCTGCATCCCAAAGAGTCATGGATGGCGACAGGCCGTTGGGACACGGTGGATATTCTGTTTAAACTGAACAGCCAGACGGGGAAGGAGTATGCGCTCGGACCGAGTCATGAAGAGATCGTGACGCCGCTTGTGGCATCGTTTGTGCAGTCGTATCAGAGCCTGCCGCTTGCCGTGTATCAGATTCAGAGCAAATTTCGTGATGAGCTTCGTGCCAAAAGCGGGGTGCTTCGCGGCCGTGAATTTGGGATGAAGGATTTGTATTCCTTCCACGCATCGCAAGCGGATTTGGAGGCATTCTATCAAAAGGTATTGCAGGCATACATCCGTATTTTCCAGCGATGCGGGCTGGACGTGAAGGTCACCGAGGCGTCTGGTGGGAGTTTTACCAAAAAATTATCGCATGAGTTCCAGGTGGTGACCTCGGCGGGGGAGGATGACATTCTGTGTTGCGCATCCTGTACGTTTGCACAGAATGTGGAGGTCGCAACGGTGAAGGATGGTGATAAGTGTCCGTCATGTGGGGGAGCGGTGAAGATGGTGCGGGGCGTGGAAGCCGGGAACATTTTTGACCTCGGCACGAAATTCTCTGAAGATTTTAAATTGGAATTTACAGACGAAGATGGAAGCCGGAAGCCGGTCGTGATGGGTTGCTATGGTATTGGAACCACGCGGCTTGTGGGCACGATCGTCGAAGCGTCTCACGACGCCAAGGGAATCATCTGGCCGCGTTCTATCGCGCCTTTTCCGGTGCAACTTGTCACGGTAAATGCTAAAGACGATGCGATTCGTGAGCGGGTAACGGAGGTGGCACAGGGGATTCACGACGATCTCATCGCGGCAGGGGTGGACGTGTTGTGGGACGACCGCACAGACGTGTCACCGGGGGAGAAATTCGCCGATGCCGATTTACTCGGGATGCCGCTTCGGCTTGTGATTTCCGAGCGCAGCCTGAAAGATAACTCCGTTGAATGGAAACTCCGCGCCTCGGATGAGTCGAAGCTTGTCGGCTTGGAGGATGTGATGGAAGAAGTGAGTGCGTTTATTAAAGAGTAGCTCTTTTCCTTTGTTATCTTTTTTTCGTCATTCCGATTGAGTGAGTGTCGTGACGCATCCGTAGGCATTGAGCGATACGCGAACGAGGGGAGTGAGCCATTTTAAGGGCATCTATTTTTTTGGCGTTGCATTCCACATAATTTCAAACTGCTCTCTGTGCATCTGGATAACGCTTTTATTTTCAATAACGATTGCAAAATAGGGAGGGACGAGCTGGTGAATCACGACACGTGTTGGGATCACGACGAGGTTTGTCGTGAGGGCTGTCTTTGGGGGCAAAATACGAATCTGCTCGTTAAATGTTTTTTGTAAGCGTTGATGCTCCCTGGCAACGGTTGAATCTTGGAGGAGCATCCGGATATTTATTGGGAGCTTAGCTCTCCGACGAACGAAGCTCATAAAATACCGTGAATCCAGTGCGAGCCATCGGTTTATATCACCGAGGATTAAGTAATCCTCCCGGGGCCTCACGTCACGGAGGAGCCCCTCATACACAGACTTAATTGACTCGAGCCCTTCGTAGTACTTTAAGGAGCCCCCGCCTTGTCCATGGGCGTTATGGAGCGCAGATAAATCAGGAAGGATTCGTTGCAGCTGTTCTCGATGCCGCTCCACCATGGAGGCGAGTTGATCTGGGGGATTTGCGGCAAGGAGCTTTTTAAAGCCACGTATCTCCATGCTTATTAAACCCTTTTGTTTCAGCTCATCAATGAGGGGGTACACCGTTGTTCGTTTGATGTTGGTTGCCCTGGCAAGCTTGAGAATCGTTGTTGGCCCAAGCGTGAGGGCGGCGATGTAGAGCCGTGCTTCCGTTTCGCGGAGCCCAAGCTCTGTGAGCGATTGGATGATTTTCGATTCCTTCATAAAAGTGTCATACTTTTCGACAACATTATTTACTGTAAATATAGATGAAAGAGTCATTATTTGCAATAACTGTCGTCATAAATGACAATAGACGCTTTATTATCTACTCTTATCGGTGGCGTCAAAGTGCCATTTCAAAGGAGAACATCATGACTATAGCCGGATCGTCTCTGGGGGAGCCGGTCGCTCCCAGTATTTATCATATCCATTTGGATGGGACGCATCTTCCAAAGGAGCTTGACCAATATATCCAATCTTCCTTGGGGTTTCGCATCTCGGATTTTCAAGGCCACCCGGAGGGGTATCGCCATTTTGAGCCTCAACATCATCGTGTATTGAAGGTGCTCGACGGCAGAGCCTTCAAGCGGATTTGGGAAGATGTAGAGGATCGTGCCCATCACGCAGGTTTCATCGGGTATTTGGAAGGGGAGTACATCCGGTCAGATGTACGTGTTGAAGAGCACCCCTTCGATCCGACCGTTCAAATTCCGTTTAAGATTCAGCGGAGGGTCTTGAGGGGGCCAGAGTACGATGAGCCGTTCCGTGAAACAGAGGTGCATCTCACAATGGATCGTGACGCATCCCACCCCCAGCTCATCGATGTCTGTTTACAGGCAGGGCTGTACGGGGCGTATATCCCGAAAATAGATCACACGGCTCTCGTACTAACCATGCAAGGACATGAACGGAACATCAGACCACTCACGCAGTGCTTGGCTTCATTTCTTGCGAGAGCCGGCGGAGTCGTTCGGGGTACATTGAAGGAGGAGAGAGCCATCCGTTATGCCATGTTCGGTATGACACACGAAGGGCTCCCAGAGATTGCAGACCAGGTTCACTATACGCTGTAGAGACTCCCTTGCCCGTCGGGTCACAATAGACGGGCACTGCTTTTATGATGACGATGCTCACAATATGAGCCTGACAGCGGCACAGCGTGATCAGGTTCTAAGGCAGCTCCATGCGCATACGCATTTGTCGTATGAGACGGAGGTCATTTTTAAGGCACTCCGTTTAGAGCATTTTTCTGTTTGGGCAAATGTCCTCCGACCAGATCAAATGGTTGCAAAATGGCTTGCGGGTTACTTAGCAGATCATCCGGAATTATTTGCGGGTAAGCGGTGTATGGATATGGGGTGTGGCAGTGGGATTCAGGGCGTCGTGATGGGTTTGCGTGGCGCGGCACATGTGACGTTCATTGATTGTTCTAGAAGCGCCGTGGGGAATACTCAAGAGAACGTACAAAAATTCGGGCTATATCAAAAATCAACGGTGATCGAAAACGATCTTTTTTCTGGTATCACAAAATCCGTTCATGTGATTATTTTTAACCATCCATTTTTTCCCGAGAAACCTGATAAAGGTAGTGAGATTTCAAAGGCGATCCTTGATGATGGGTCGTTATTGATTCGTTTTTTACAAGAAGCAAAACAGCATCTCTTGCCGGGAGGAAGTATCATTATGCCTTTTTTCCATCTTGCCGGAAAAATAAATGATCCGGGGATCCAGGGGCCACGATGTGGTTATATGACAAAGGAACTGTGGCACATGACCGTCGACACGGGCATACAGCGGGGGGATACGAGTATCTATCAATTGTTATGACGAACAACTTTTTTTGGTTAAAAAAGAAGATAAATAATAAAGAACACGCTCTTGAGAAGAGCGTGTTCTTTATTATCGCCTACGCGACGCTTTCTTTTGAAAGGGGTCCCCCTGCGCAGGATGACAAAAGAGAAAGGGTATCTCTTTACCTACATCGTTGGTGATGCGGGCATTGCCGGAGGCATGGGGGGAGCGGGCGGCGTTGGCGGTTGAGGAGCGGGTGCTGCTGCAGGAGCGGGTGCGGAAGCGGCAACAGGGGCGGTGGCAACCGCAGGAGGCTTGGCCTTAAGGGCATCTTTGAGCCCTTTGCCGGCCTTGAATTTTGGAACCACCACAGAGGGGATCTCCATTTTTTGGGAGGGGTTCTGCGGGTTTACGCCCATGCGACCCTTGCGGGTGCGGGCCATGAATGCGCCAAAACCGGCGATATTTACCTCTCCGCCCTGCTGAAGGGTTGTGGTGACGGTGGTCACAAATCCCTCAACCATATCTTCCGCCTGCTTTTTAGAGACATTACATGTTTCTGAAATACGGATGATCAATTCGGCTTTGTTCATAGGTGGGAGGCACCGGCCTTATCGGCAGCGCGACAGGTGTTAGTATAGCCCATTTTTGCGGAAAGAACCAACAGTGTCTGGTCAAGGGGGTGGGGAGCATGATAGGGTGCTCACACCGACGTATTATCACTCTGCCCTGGCTGTCACGGAGTTCTGGATGTCGGTCTTCGACGCTTTCATCACTGCGCGCCTGATTTTTTCCGGATGGGTGCCCATTGTGTGTTTCGCGACAAATGAAGACCCGCCCCGCACGCGCGGGATGAGCAAGAACCCGTGGGAGACCGGAAGGGTATACCTTAAAATGGCGACAATTCTTTTTCTATTATTGGTGTTAGGAGGAAGCGCGGCGGGCTTTGCGATTGGATGGTTTGTGCGTGAGTGGCGTGGCCGGAATCACGCAGCGCATGCCGAATCCAAGGCTCAGGCCGTGGTGCAAGCCGCAGAGGCCAAGGAGCAAGAGGTGTTACTTCGTGCCAAAGACAAAGCGATTAAGATTTTAGAAGAGGCTCGATTGGAGGAGAAAAAGGCGCTCACCGAGCTCAATGCGCAGCGCGGTACGTTATTGGAGCGCGAAAACCTTACGGCACAAAAATTGGCTGATTTAGATGGGATGAGAGATCGGGTGACGCGTGAACTGGAGGCGGCCGCGTTGCGTGTGCAGGAGATCGAGGCGCTCAAGGGGGAGGAGCTGCAAAAATTGGAACAGGTGGCCGGGCTCACGCGCGATGCTGCGCTCGAGCGGGTGATCAAGCTCGTGGAGGATCAGCATGCGGAGGCGATTCTTTCCCGCATGCGCAAGCTGGAAGAGGTTTCTCAGGAGGAGATCGATAAAAAAGCACGCAATATTTTGGCCGTGGCCGTGCAACGTCAGGCCGGAAGCCATGCGCATGATTCGCTTACATCGTATGTGGAGATTGCGAGCGACGATCTCAAAGGCCGCGTGATCGGCAAGGAAGGGCGCAACATCAAAGCGTTGGAACAGATCACCGGGTGTGAATTTATCGTCGACGATACGCCGGGCGCAATCACGATTAGCGGGTTTTCCCCGATTCGTCGCCAGGTGGCCAAGCGCGCGCTCACCAAGTTATTGGAAGATGGGCGAATTCATCCGGGGCGTATCGAAGAAGCGGTGGAAGAGGCGCGGCAGGATTTGTCGCAAGACATGAAAAAGGCCGGAGAGGACGCGCTATACGAAATGGGGATTCCGCTTTCGGAAATCGATCCCAAACTGGTGCAGATTTTGGGTCGGATGAAGTTCCGCACCTCCTTTGGGCAAAACGCGTTGCTGCATTCGTTGGAAGTGGCCAAAATTTCGGTGCTCATGGCCGAGGAGCTGGGCGCAGATGTGGCCGTGTGCCGCAAAGGCGGATTATTCCACGATATTGGCAAGGCGGTGGATCATGATTTAGACGGCGGGCATCCAGAGCTGGGCTACAAGATCATGAAAAAATTCGGCTGGCCCGAAGAGTTGTGCTACCAAAGCATTGGCCATCATGAAGACAAACCGAAAACCCTCGAAGCCATTATCGTAAAAGCGGCCGACGCCATTTCGGGCGCCCGCCCGGGCGCCCGCCGCGACTCCGCAGATTTGTACGTAAAGCGATTGGAAGAACTCGAAAAAACGGCGCGGTCGTTTCCTGGTGTGGAAAAAGCCTATGCCATCCAAGCTGGCCGCGAAATTCGTGTATTCGTGAACCCGGCACACATGACCGATTTACAGGCCGAGCAAACCGCCCGCGAAATTGCCAAGCGATTGGAAGAAGAACTCAAGTATCCTGGCGAGATTCGGATCACCTTGATTCGTGAAAAGCGCGTGGTGGAATACGCACGCTAAACAAAAACACCGGAGCGATACGACATTTGGTTTTCCGTTGTCCGGGGAAAGGTGGACAACAGGCCAAACATCGCATCACTCCGGGATTTTTTCGTTCCAGAACGGTTTGACTTCATCACACCGCGTGATGAGTTCAAGAATTCTGGGAAGGTCGGAACGCGATGAGAGAGATCTCACGCGCTCCGGCCTTCTGTAGGGGTTTCTTCAGCTGAAGAAGTCGAACTTTTGGAACCAGTGGGGCGGGTAAACGCCGTCTGGAACCTCCTTGGTGATCCCTCCGAGGGTGACGGTGATCGCCCCCACCGAAGCTCTGGGGTTATTGGTCACAAAGACGAAATGTACTGGGGATTTCCCCAAAAATGTGTCTATCACCATGGTGTACACTCCGTCCACCAGTCTTGCAGACCGGTAGTGCCCATACACGTTGATCATATCCTCCGCTCCGATGAGTGGAAAACCGAATCGGAAACCAATCGCGGCCGTGAATGGATCAGTAGACCGTAGTGTGAACCGGTACATTCCCGTCTTCATACCGGCTGCCTCTGCCCCCAGATAGGCATAGGTCACGCCTATCCCCCCGTCAACGACGCGTTGGTAGTCTCTGCGGAATTTGTTCCGCATTTCCTGGCCAAAAAAATTGGCGAGGAGGAGAAAACCTACGTTGAGAATCAGCGAAATGATTAAGACCGTTTTCATTATTCCGTCCTTCGGGGCACCATCGTCCGCGACATGCGGGGTGAGATAGATGCGCCCAAGTTGGGAGGCAGGTCGAGAGATATTCGACCTGCCACGTTGTCCGGGAGTCTCTCCTAGGGCCAGATCAGGAGGACTGCTACTATGATTGCTAGCGCGGCTAGCATCATGCACATGGACACGTCATTCCATTTCTTGAGCCCCTGCTGGAACAGGTTGTGGCTCGCGGGGCTATATTCCCGCGAGCGGACTCGCATATTCTTATTCTTTTTTTTCATGTACACCTCTCAAAAGGGCAGGGGTTTATTTTCTTTGAACTGCCACCAGTTTTTTTGTGGTGGACGAGATACATGCCCGGTTGCCCAGAGCACGTTGTCCACCGCTTTTCCGAACGCGGTGGCCGCCTGAGGGGCGGGGCACGAGGCGTCAACGGCGAGTCCGAAGACCCACACGGTTAACCCGGTGAGAATCGCTTTCATAGCGACCCCCGCGCGCTCACGATGCTTTTCAGCGTCGTGGCGACGATTGCAACGATGACGACAATCGTCACCACCGTGCGGAGCCAGAGAACCGGGATGCTCCCGATCCAGAGAAATCCGCCGATCCCCATCAGCATGACGGGGAGGGCGCGAACCATTCCTATTTTCATGTCGAAGTTCCTTTCCATGTAGAGTTGCGTCAAACAGTCTGAAGAGGAAGCAACGGTTGACCCGTGAAGGGGCCGCTGCCATGCCTTCGTTCCTGAAGTGTCCGAGACGGATCCCAAACAGATCAGGTCGTTAGCGTCCGCGCACGCCCCGAAAGGCGCGCAGCGGGTTCTCTCCTCCCCAGGCTGTTTGACGCATGCTCTTTTCGGCCACACATCTGAAGAGGAAGTAGCGGTTAGCCCGTAAGGGGCCGCTACCGTGCCGCGGTTCCTGAAGCGCTCGAGACAAATCCCAGGCGAATCAGGTCTTTGGCGTCCGCGCCCCTTCCCTCGGGTTCCTCCTAGGGTTAGGGCAGCGGGTTCTCTCCTCCCCATGTGCGTGAACGAAAAAACGACGTCTTTCAATATATATAGAGAAGAGCGTCGCGTTGATCGTCGTTTACCTACGACGCAAAGGCTCTCCCCAGAGACTCTTTCATTTTGAAGTAACCTGAATATGATAACATAGCTTGTCATTATTGTCAAGTATTATATACAAATAAAGGCTCTATTTAGCTTTTTTGGCTCTATTGAGTATTTGATAAAAAATCTATTTTAAGCTATAAAATTCACCGTCTGCATTGGTGCAGGCAATAGGATCGTCGTTCTTTAGCAATATGGAGGAAATCGTGAGAAGTAACACTGCCGTTTCGGTCTTAAGTTGGAATGTAGAGCTACGCCGTTTTTGTGGGATGCCTGCGGTACCGCACATCGAGCAGAGAGCGCGGATGTTGCCGGAGCTCATTCGGCGCTCTGGCGCAGACATCGTGTGCCTACAGGGGGTGTATGGCACAAGCCGTGAAGCAGCCCTGAGCGCGGCGTTGAAAGATACGTATCTCTTTTCTTGTTGGGATCCGGTAAGGGATCATCTCGGTCTTCATCACGGGCTGTTGATTCTTTCTAAAACCGCGATCGCGAATGAGGAGTTTATCCCATTCGAACATCAACTCACGCATGAGCATCTCATCGCGACGAGGGGATTCATGCAGTGCACGGTGCATATCCCCGGCATTGGTTGGGTGGCGCTGGTGAATCTTCACGCAACCACGGGAGGGCTTCGACGCCAAACATCGCGCCGTGTTGAGGCGATACGCGCAGAGCAGATCACGGAGGTCTTTGAAAAGCTAACGGCGACATACGATCTTCCGTCGGTTGTGGCAGGGAGCTTCTACGCGAGCGAACAGGCGTCTCGTCGAAATTATGTCTTGATGCAGTTAAACCACCTGGACGCTGTTTCCGTAACCCCTGCGGAAAGACAAAGCACGTGGCGCCCACGACCAAGCCTTTTAGAGCGATTCTCTATTTTTGGACAGGCTCCGCCGCAACGCTGCGATCACGTGCTTTGCTCAAAAGGAGCATGGAAGGTGGTTTCTGCGGAGATGCTTTTCCGTGATCCGCTTGTATCTGTTCCCGGCCATGGAATGGTGCCTGCAAGCGATCACTGCGCGGTGTTCACAACGCTTCGCTGCACGGCCGACGCTCAAGAGGTCGCTGCGTAACATCGTACAATCTCGTTCGTGATCATCCCCGTGCCGCCATTTCTTGGCCGCACGGGGATTCATTTTATGCGAGGGGGATGAGGCGCTGCGCAAGCGTTTCTGGATTGAGCGCGTCGAGCGGTATGGCCTGTGCGATGTCATAATTTCCAACACGCGTACGCCGCAACGCCGTGAGATACGCGCCGCAGCCAAGGGCATCGCCGATGTCGCGCGCAAGAGCGCGAATGTAGGTGCCGCTGCCGCAGGCGGTGTGGAAGGCGAGCGTGGGCCAGTCGTAGCGCGTCACGTTGAGCGCCGTGATTGCTACCTCTTTTTTGGGCAGAATAATTCCTTCTATTGTTCCTTTGCGTGCCAACTCATAGAGTTTCTTTCCCCCAATTTTTTTTGCGCTAAAGGCGGATGCTGTTTGTTCATACCCCCCACGGAATTGGTCGAGAACCATTTCAATCGCGTCTGCGGTTGGGGGAATCGCATCGGGGCGTTCCGTAATCGTTCCTTCCGGATCCTCGGTACTACTTGTGGCGCCTAACCGCGCCACGGCGTCATAGGTTTTATCCGTACCCACAAGCGCCGTGAGCGCCTTGGTGCCTTTATTTACGCCGATAATCAGCAGCCCCGTGGCAAACGGATCCAGGGTTCCTGCATGCCCCACGCGGCGCGTATGCGCAATACGCCGCACGCGATCCACTACATCGTGGCTCGTGATCCCGGCGGGCTTATCGATCAACAGAAGGCCATCCATTCAGTCAGTATAGCAAAATCGGAAGCATATCTCTTTTAGAAGCATTTCTGCCAGACATATGGGCATCGCGATGTGAGGACTGTTTGAGTCCCGCGAAGCGGACGAGTTCCGCAGCATCGCGATGCCCATATGTCTGGCAGAAATGCTTCTAAAAGAGATATGCTTCCGAAACCACACCATCTTTGACATTTTCGCTGTTTTCCCATAGAGTGGCCGCACATGAACGTCTCCGAAGTCGCCCGTCGTTTACGCATTACACCCAATGAACTCCTGGATAAACTCCCGGGGTTGGGGTTTAGCGTTGGTGCCCGCGCCGTAAAAATCGACGATGTGGTGGCGGAGAAGATCGTGCGCAAATGGATCGAGAACGAGCGCCGCGAACGGGCACGCGCCTCACTCATGCGCAGCAGCATTGTGCGCCCGGGAGAGGTTGAAGCGCCGAAAAAAGAGATTTTGCTCCCTGGCGTGATTGTGGTGCGCGATTTGGCCGGGCGGTTGCGTTTGCCGGTAACGCGCGTGATTCAGGAATTGATGAAAGCGGGGATTTTGGCCTCTCAAAACGAACGTCTGGATTTTGAAACAGCGGCCGTGATCGCCAGTGACTTGGGGTTCCAGGCCACGCAGGAGTCGGAAAAAACAGATACCGGCGAACAGGAAAAGGCGCAAGATCGCATGCGCGAGATTATGGATGCCGAAACCGACGCGTCCCTTGTGCCGCGCGCGCCCGTGGTTGTGGTGATGGGGCATGTGGATCACGGCAAAACGCGCACGCTCGACGCCATTCGTTCCACCAACGTGGTGGCCGGGGAAGCTGGAGGGATCACGCAGCACATCGGTGCCTATCAAACGATCAAAAAAGATCGTGCCATCACCTTTATCGACACGCCGGGCCATGAAGCGTTCACCGTGATGCGTTCGCGTGGAGCCAAAGTGGCCGACATCGCCATTCTTGTGGTGGCCGCCGACGATGGCGTGCAGCCGCAAACCAAGGAAGCGATCGATATTATCAAAGCCGCCGGGTTGCCGTTTGTGGTGGCGCTCAATAAGATCGACAAACCAGATGTGGATGTGGATCGCGTATTGGCGCAATTGTCTGATGCGGGCGTGATTGTGGAGGCCTGGGGAGGCAATGTACCGCTCGCAAAAATTTCGGCAAAAACCGGGCAGGGGATCGATGATTTGTTGGACGTGGTGCTCTTGGTGGCAGATGTAAATGCCGATAAGATTCGGGCGAATCCGTTGCGTCACGGGGTGGGCACGGTGATTGAATCGCACGTGGATAAGGGGGAGGGGCCAGTGGCAACGGTGCTTGTGCAATCCGGCACGCTTCGCCCCAACGATTGGATGGGTATTGCGGGCGCCGCCTATGGCCGTGTGCGTGCCATGCGCGATTGGACCGGCAAATTGCTCAAAGAAGCTCCGCCCGGAACGCCGGTGAAGATCCTCGGATTCAAAGTAGCACCGGCCATGGGGGACATTTTAGAAGTGCCAGAAGATCCAAAAACATTGGAGCAGAAAAAGATGAAAACGTCGCATCAGGTGGCTGATTCGCTCACCGCGAAAAAGCAGATGCCTGCGCAGGGAGAGGATGAGGGCGCGCGCAAAAAGTTGTTCCAGGTGGTGCTCCGCACAGACGTGTTGGGCTCGCTCGAGGCCATTTTGGGGATGTTGGAACAAAAGGTTCGCGATGAAGATGTGGGCGTTGAGGTGGTGCAAAAGGGGTTGGGCAACGTTACAGAGGCCGATATCACGCGTGCCGCAACGGTGATGGCGACCGAGGGTCTTTCAAAGGTGGTGTACGCCTTTAACGTGGTGCCGGGGCCGCAGGTGGCAGAGCTCGCGCGCGACAAGGGCGTGGAGATCCGGTCGTTCAAGATTATTTATGAGTTGTTTGATGATGTGGTGGCAGAGCTGAATAAATTATTGAAGCCGGAAGTGGTGATTACCGAGCTGGGCACATTCCAAACCATCGCGATTTTCCGTACCGAGCCGCAACGGATGGTGGTGGGTGGCCGCATCACAACCGGAAAAATTCGTGGGGGAGAAAAAGCGCGTGCCTGGCGCGGCGAAGAGCCACTCGGCATGGTGATGGTGGACTCCGTGCAGGTAGGAAAATCCGCGGTGAAAGAAGCGCCCGCAGGCACCGAATGTGGCGTGTCCATCTCCGGCAAAATTCGGCTGCAAGAGGGTGATCGATTAGATGTGTTCCACGAAGATGTGAAAGAACGGAAGGTGCATATTGAGCGATAACGGCCGATCTCATCGGCGTATTGTCAACCATCAGACGCTCCGATACGATCAGAGCCTATGGAACATGTCTTTACCGATGAGAACTTTGAAGCGGAGGTGTTAGGATCGCAGGCGCCGGTGTTTGTGGATTTTTGGGCTCCCTGGTGTGGGCCGTGCAAAGTGATGAGCCCGATGGTGGCGGCGATCGCCGGAGAGCTAGGGGGGCGTGTGACGGTTGGAACGATGAACGTAGACGAGAGCGGAAAAACGCCACAAGCCTATGGCATCATGAGCATCCCCACGTTTATTTTGTTTAAAGAGGGCAAAGAGGTGGCTCGTGTGTCTGGGAGTATGGAGCAGGATCGCCTCAAGGCATGGATCGAAGAACGGCTATGAGGAATCTCATCATCATCGGTTCAGGGCCTGCTGGGTGGACAGCCGCCGTGTATGCCGCGCGGGCGAATCTTTCGCCGTTGTTGTTTGAAGGGAACGAACCCGGGGGGCAGCTCATGACCACCACGGATGTGGAGAACTTTCCCGGATTCCCCGAGGGCGTGATGGGTCCAGATTTAATGAAGCTTTTTAAGGATCAGGCAAAGCGGTTTGGAACAGAAATCATCCAGGAGCCTGTCACCGCCGTGCGATGTGAATCAGACGGTTCATTCACGGTAACGGCAAAGGGCATAGATTATCAGGCAAAAACGGTGATCCTCTCCACCGGAGCCACGGCGCGGCGTATTGGGTTGGAATCAGAAAAAGCGTTGTATGGCAAAGGCGTTTCGGCGTGCGCCACCTGTGATGGGTTCTTTTTTAAGGACAAGGCTGTCGTGGTGGTGGGCGGGGGAGATAGCGCCATGGAAGAAGCGAATTTTCTTACGCGCTTTGCGTCGTCCGTTACCATCGTTCATCGGCGCGATGCGTTCCGTGCCTCCAAAATCATGCAAGAACGCACGCTGAAGAATCCAAAAATTCAGGTGATTTGGAACAGCGAGGTGTCTGAAATTCTTGGGGTTGATGCCGGACGTGTTACGGGCGTGCGGCTCAAGAGCACGGTGGATGGCACAGAAAAAGAGATGCCGATCGACGGCGTCTTTGCGGCCATTGGTCATGTCCCTAACGCAGACTTAGCGAAGGCGCTTGAGGTGGACATGGATGAAAAGGGGTATGTAAAAACGATCCCTGGAACAGCCAAAACAAATATCGCCGGCCTTTTTGCCTGTGGGGATTTGCAAGATGCCCACTACCGCCAGGCGATTACGGCCGCTGGTTCTGGATGCATGGCCGCACTCGATGCCGAGCGTTATTTATCCGCAAACGCATGAGGCCTTCTTTTGAGTCTGCACCCATCGCTCCAGCTGAGCGATCATTGCCCCGCGAGCATTGGCGTATCGGCGAACGGGAAACGCTTGAGAGCGTTGCACGTTTAGGACGTCGCGAGGCGCCCCTCGCAAATGCGCTTGTTCGTGCGTGTGAAACAACAACGGAAATCCTTGAAGCCCGCGAGGCCTAGCTATGGATCTTGATCGCCTGCGCCGCGAACGCCCGGATATCCTGCTCTCTTCGGATGAGCGCGAGCTGGTGGCGGCGTTTGAAGAGCCTCCCGAGGTGGTTCGCGACCCTTTTTTAGAGGCGATCCCGCAGCTCCTTCGTATTTATGCCAAAAAACGGCGCGCCCTGGCTCAAGGGGACACGGCGCTTTGGCAGGAGGTGCTTCATGAAGAGGCGGAGCTTGTGGGAGGGGTGTCATAGTTGACAATTTTGGCGCTTTCTCTTAACATACCCCCACATTATGTTAAGTATCCGCCTTTCCCGGACCGGTAAGCGCAAGCAGCCGTTGTACCGCCTGATTATCACCGAAAAGTCCCAGGATCCATGGGGGACATACCTCGAAAATTTGGGGACATACAACCCGCGCACCAACCCGGCCACCATCAATTTTAAGGTGGATCGGATCAAGGATTGGATCTCAAAGGGTGCCCAATGCACCGAAACCGTTTGGAACATCCTGATCGATCAAAAGGTGGTTGAAGGGGAAAAGCGGAAAACCGCGAAGCTTTCCATCCGCCGCAAGGAAGTGATGGCCAAGAAGAACGAAGAGAAAACCGCCAAGGCCGAAAAAGCCGCTGCCAAAGCTGCGGAAGCCGCTGAAGCTGCCGCCGCCGCAAAAGCCGCCGAAGCAGAGGCTGCTAAGGCTGCCGCCGAAGCGCCTGCTGAATCGGCACCCGTGGAAGAACCGGTCGCCGCCGAAAAGCCTGCAGAAGAAACAGCAGCTTAAAAGCAAACAGTTGTAGAGATAAAAACCTCGCCTTTCCGCGAGGTTTTTATGAGAGCGTCCTGTCGAGCGTATTTGTTAGGCATATGCGCATGGCGATGTGTGGACTGTTTGTGTCCCACATCGTGGGCGAGTTCCGCAGCATCGCCATGCGCATATGCCGAACAAATACGCTCGACAGGACAACCGCTCTTTTTGACGTCTTTTCCTTCTTGGCGTATCCTTTTTAGGACGTGAAGATCACCTCGTTTTTCGAGGTTCGCGCGTCGTAGAATCTTAATATCCATCATGATATGGCTGAACAGTTTCAAGACCAAGAGTTCGTTGCGTACGTTGTAAAAGCGATCGTAAACCACCCCGAAGACGTGCGCGTGGAACGCGTCGTTGATGATCGCGGGGTGCTCCTTACCCTCCACATCAATCAGGAGGATATGGGGTATGTGATCGGACGCCAGGGTCAAACGGCTCGGGCGCTCCGCATCTTGTTAAAGACGGTTGGCGCCAAAGACGACGCACGGGTGAACTTAAAGATCTACGAGCCAGATGAAATGCGCCGGCAGCACCAGGAGGGGAAAGCCACCCGCCCGGCCGCTCCGCGCGACGAACGCGCTCCGGCCGCGGCACCGCGCAGCCATGGAGACGCCGGAATGGTTACCGATGATGATCTCGCCGATCTCGGGATCTAACGCGTTCGTGCGTGGACACAAACGAAAAACCGTGGGATGATCCCCACGGTTTTTGTATGGCCAAGAAAAAGACGCTCCGTGCAGATATCCTTACCATTTTCCCCGAAATGTTTCCGGGGTATTTGGGCGCGTCTATTTTGGGTCGTGCACAAAAAGAGAAATATCTCGATGTTCGGGTGCATCAGCTGCGCGATTGGACACACGATCGGCATCACACGGTCGACGACAAGCCGTTCGGCGGTGGCCCCGGGATGGTGATGAAGGTGGCGCCATTTCACGAGGCGTTGGTGCATCTCGGCCTTCGCTCAAAGAAAACAGGAAAACGCACCCTCAAGGCACGGAAAACGCGCGTGATCCTTACCGCCGCAAATGGTGCGCCGTTTACGCATGCCGACGCCGTGCGCCTATCCGGCTACGACCGACTCGTGTTTCTTTGTGGCCGCTATGAGGGCGTGGACGCACGCGTGGCAGAGCATTTGGTAGATGAAACCTTTCGCATTGGAGAATACGTTTTAACAGGGGGAGAACTCCCGGCGCTCGTGATGTTAGACGCCGTTGCGCGACATATCCCAGGGGTATTGGGGGCTGAAGCGTCACTGGACGAAGAGTCGTGGTCACAAACAGCCGATGGGGAGTATCCGCAATATACACGTCCAGAAACGTATCTCGGCCTGCCCGTCCCACCCGTTCTATTGTCGGGCAACCACAAGAAAATTGCGGAGTGGCGGAAGATGCATCGAGGGTAGTAAAGAGGGTAGCAAAAAATCTTTCGTACCAGAGCCCATTGTTTCCGGAACGTGAGCGCCGTTCGAAGCCCAAGCTGCCCGTTGCGAAGCGTGTCCGGCATCCCGCTCCGAGCGGGGATGCAAGGACGTTTCTCGCGAGAACATCGCGAGCGTGACGGAAGCAATGGGCTCTGGTACGAAAGATTTTTTATCTCTAGGCCTCTACACGGTGCGCGCCGTTCTTCTTCGGTGGATCAACTTCCACACCTCGTCGACAGCGATAATGATCGCGCCGATGGGCAGGATCCACAGCCACTCACGGAAGGGCACGGGGGCAACGCTGAGGAGGGAGGCAAGCGGTGGCCAGTACAGCGCGAGGAGCATGAGCGAAGCAACAACTCCTACCGCTCCCAGGAGATAGCGGTTGCTAAACGGAGAGAGCGTAAACACGGATTGTGTGGCACTGCGGGCGTTCCAGGCATTCCACCATTGGAGGACGGAAAGGGTGAGGAGGGTGATCCCGAATTGCGTTGCTGCGCCGTCTACATGCGCGGCGTAACGGGTCGCGAACCATCCAATTGCTCCCATGGTAACGCCGAGGAGGGCAATGCGGTGCCAGGCCCGTGGGTGCATGAGGGCGCCTCGGGGAGGTTTTGCATGGCCGCCATGCGTGGGCTCCATGGCGAGTGCCATATCCAAAAATCCGTCGGTGACGAGGTTGAGCCACAGGATTTGAGCCGGTAAGAGCGGGCTCGCCATTCCAAATACAATAGCGGTGCCGATTACCACAATTTCTGCCACCGAGGTGGAGAGCAGGTATGTCACGACTTTTTCCACGTTTGCCACGACAGACCGCCCTTCGCGGATGGCCGCAACGATCGTGGCAAAGTTGTCGTCCATCAAGATAAGGCTGGCGGCTTCGCGGGCAACGTCGGTGCCGGCTTTTCCCATGGCGATGCCCACGTCTGCGGCCTGAAGCGCCGGGGCGTCGTTTACGCCGTCGCCCGTCATGGCGATCACGCGGTCGCCGCGCTTTCCGGGAAGGGACGGATTTTTTCGTGCCGCACGAATGAGCCGGAGTTTTGTTTCGGGCGTGGCACGTGCCACCACGCGGATGAGGGAGAGTGCCTCGCGGATGCCGTTGTCGTCGAGGGCGGCAAGCTCTTCTCCAAGCACCACCTGGGTACGTCGCTCAGCCAGTCCCACATCTTTTGCAATCGCGAGCGCAGTATCTGGATGATCCCCGGTTACCATAATCACGCCGATATGATGCTGGCGGCACCAGGCGAGCGCCTCGGCCACCTCTGGCCGCGCTTCATCACGCATGCCGGAAAATCCAAGAAACGTCCAGGTGCCCGTTTCGCGCTTGAGCGTGCGGCCGGGTGCGGCGGCCAGTGCAAACACGCGCAAGCCGCGCGCGGTGAGGCGCGCGAGCACCTTGGCATATCGATCGCCGTCTTCTCCACACGCCGCCAGTACGGCTTCGGGCGCGCCACCTAAAAAGGTGCGTTCCCGGCCGTCGGCACAGGTGGTTGCCACGGCACTGGTGCGCGTTGTTCCATCAAAAGGGCTTTCGGCGTGGCGAACGGGTGCAGACACCCCAAGGGCACGCGGGAGATCCGTAAAAGCACGATGGATGGGATCCACGTTGATGAGATCATCTCCCGCCCACACAGATGGTTCGGCAATGGCGGCGAGCCCTTCGGCGAATACACGCAAGGCGGCTTCATCACCCGTAACATCGGCAGATCCTTTTCCGTGTTGAGCGGTGTGAAGGGTCGCGCGTGTTCCATCGGCCAGCTCTACATCCGTGGTGTGGAGTTCATTTTTTGTGATGGTGCCTGTTTTATCCGTAAAGATCAGATCAACGCCGCCGAGGGCTTCTACGGCGGCGAGCTCCCGCACAATCGCGTTGCGTGTACTCATGGTGTGCACGCCACGGGCAAGCACAATGGTGAGCACGATGGGCAGCCCTTCTGGTACGGCCGAAACAACAAGCGCCAAAATAATCGCGACCGTTCCGATCACCGGTTTCCCGGCCGCAATGGATACAATAAGGAGCCCAAGTGAAACGGCAGAAATCGCCAAAAGGATATGGTGCGACAGTTGGCGTACGCGCCGAATGAGCGGGGGGTCGGGACGGCGCTCTGTAAGATGCGCGGCAATCAAGCCCATCTCGGTGTGCGCGCCCGTTGCCGTAACGAGCAACGTGCCTCCTCCAGAAACAACAGAGGTGCCGGCATATCCGGCATTCGTAATATCTGCCGCAATGGCACCAGCCGCCACGCTGATGGGGGACGCCTGTTTGGCCACGGGCACGGATTCCCCGGTGAGGCCAGACTCATCCACGCGCAAGGCGTCGGCAGACACCCAGCGGCCGTCTGCGGGCACGCGATCGCCCGCAGAGAGCGCCACCAGGTCTCCGGGAACCAGGTCTTTTACATCGCATATGGTGGATTTCCCTTCCAAAATACAGCGGGTTTTATGAACCACTTGCGCCTGAAGCGCTCGAAGCGAACGGGAGGCACGAGAAGAATAAAATGTGCCGATACTGGCGTTCATGGCGAGCACAAATCCAATCACCAGGGCGTCTTTGTACCCTCCGGTGGCAAGCGCAATGCCCGTTACAATGATGAGCAGGAACACGAACGGGTTTGCGAACTGTTTTAGGAACAGACGGATCGCCGGAACCGGAGGCGAAGAGGGGAGCTCATTCGGCCCAAAGCGAACCATCCGATTTGCGCGTTCCGTGGCATTGAGCCCTTCGGCGGTTGCACCCAATTGCCGATAGGCGTCGTTTTTGTCTAAAACGGCAAGTTCACGAGGGGGGATATGGCGTGTGAGCATGCGGAGATTATAGCAGGGATGTGGGTACGGAGCGCGATGATTCTTGCTATAATCTCGCTATGACGATCGCTCTTCTTATCGGCGCCCTTCTTGTGGCATTTCTGTTATTGGGGAAGGCGGCGGATATGGTGGTGGTGCATATTCGGCATATTGGGGAGCGGTTGGGGATCGGCACGGTGATGCTGGGATTGATGTTGGGGCTGTTCACGTCGCTTCCGGAATTTGCGCTGGGAGTGAATGCGGTGGTGAATGACGCGCATGGGTTGTCGTTTGGGAATCTGGTGGGCGGCATGGCCGTGTTGCTCGGGCTGGTGTTGGGGGTGAGCGCCATGTTGAATCGGCGGATGAACACGAAAACACAAAAGGGGCACGCGCCGTTTTTGTTAGCCTATCTGTTTTTGCCATTATTGCTAGGGCTCGACGGGCAATTGGGGATTGTGGACGCGGTGATATTACTGTTGGTATATCCGCTATTGGCCTATGCGCTCTATATCGGGCATCGAAGGGCGGCGGGCATCCAGATCTCGTTTCAGCCACACCGATTTGCGGGCACGGATTTTTTGCTTGTGCTTACAGGGACCATTTTTATTCTATTACTCTCAAACGGAATCGTGCGGATCACATTGGAACTGCTGTCGGTATTCAACGCCCCGGAATTTTTAGCGGGCTTCCTGGTGTTCGCCATTGGAACAAATCTCCCGGAAATATCGGTGGCCGTTCGTTCGTGGAAGCGGCATGTGTCGGAGCTTTCACTCTCGCATCTTTTTGGGTCGGCCATGGTAAACCCGCTTTTATTGGGAGGATTTGCATTGATTGATCCGATTCGGCTCAACGTGGGCGTGCCCTATATCACGCTTGCCGTGCTCATGGGGCTGTTGTTTATTGCGGTGTTGGCGTTTTGCCGCAGTAAAGATACGCTCACGCGGAAAGAGGGGATCTTGCTTGTGGCGGGGTATGTGGTCGTCGCGTTAAGCCAAGCTCTGCTATACTAGGGGCATGATGCGTTTTCTTTGGGGGCTTGCGGTTGCTATCGCCCTCGTGTTGCCGTGTGCAACACGAGCGGCAACGGCTCCCACAAAGCCAGAGCATGCCCGCGCCTCCACGGTGGTGAGCTGGTCGGCGGCATTTGATGGAACGGAAACCCTCATGGCGTTTGAAAAAGAATTTGTGCGTGGCGGGAATCTGGCCACCGGAGATGTGAACGGCGATGGCGCAGCCGATATTATTGTGGGTGCGGGGCCTGGCCGATTACCAGAGGTGCGGATGTTTAAACAAGACGGGTCATCCATCGGTTCGTTTCGCGCCTATCCCGCCTGGTTTATGGGCGGCGTGCGTGTGGCCGTGGCGGATTTAGACGGAGATGGAAAAGGGGAGATTGTGACGGCGCCCGGCGCAGGGATTGAGCCGCAGGTGAATGTGTTCCGTGCAGATGGCTCGCAGTATGTAAAAGGCGGGGTGTGGGCATATGCGAAAGGTGTTACAAGCGGGGTGCATCTTGCCGTGGGCGACACGGATGGCGATGGCAAGCCGAACATCGTCACATCTCCCGGCCCTGGCGCAGGCCCGCATGTGCGCGTGTGGAATCATGAACTCAAGCCCGTCCGCGACTTTTTTGCGTATGATGCGAACATGACCGATGGGGTTACCGTGGCGGTGATTCGCACGCCCACAGGTTCAAAAATGGTGACGGGGGTTGAGAGTTGGGCATCGCCGCTCGTGCGTCGGTTCTCGGCAGATGGGCAGTTGGAAAAAGAATTTTATGCGTATGATGCTGCCTCGCGTTCGGGGGTGTCGGTATTTGCTTGGGACATGGACGCCGATGGGATGGATGAGGTCGTCACAGCTCCAAATGGTGGCACAGGCGCTGACGTTCGTGTGTACGATTTGTACGGCACGGAATATCGCCGTGCGCTGGTGATGGACGCCGACTATCGTGGCGGCGTGAGTGTGGCCGCGCTGGGTAACCGATTACTCACCATGCCGGTGTTCCCGGTGGTTGCGGGCCCTACAGACACAGAAAAATCAATTTTAGTGAACCTTTTACAGCAGCGCTTATATGCGTTTGAGCATGGGCGTATTGCGCGCACGTTTTTGGTTTCCACCGGCACGTCGCGATTCCCCACACCCGTGATGAGCGTGGCCGTGCGCGAAAAAGTCCCGGTGAAAACGTATCGCTGGAGCTATGGCCCGGGCAACCCGAATAACTACGATTTGCCCGGTGTGAAATGGAATCTACGGATTAACGGCCCGTATTACATCCACTACGCCTATTGGCACAATAACTTCGGCAATCGCATGAGCCACGGCTGCATTAACGTAGGCCTGGCCGACTCAGAATGGATCTACAACTGGGCGCAGGTGGGGGTGAAGGTGGATGTGGTGAGTTAACACAGACCCTAATATTGCGAGGGTTTTTCCTTGGTGCTATGGTAAAAATCCTATGAAGCAAGAGCCCACAACGCAAGATATCCTAGACGCATTGCAAGTCTTTTCATCCCATGTGGATGAGCAGTTCGGAAAGGTGAATGAGGAAATTGCAAGTATAAAAGGGGATATTACCGGTATCAAGGGGGAAATGACGGGCATGAAGGGAGAGGCTTCAAGCATGAAGGGAGAGATGGCAGGTATCAAGCAGGAGTTGGTTGCCATGCGATCTGTGATGGTTACGAAAGATTACTTAGACGATAAAATGGCAGATCTTCGTGGAGACCTTGTTACGCTCGTCCGCAAGGAGGATCGTAAGCTCGCGGCGGTTGTGGAAGAGCTTGTGAAGCGCAGTATTTTTGATGAACCCACCGCTCGTCGGATTTTTGAATTAGAGCCCTTCGCGCGGATGTAGGAAGGATGAAATTAATAAAACACCCGCCTCAAAATGAAGCGGGTGTTTTTTCTCCTCCATCAGTCCGTCGCCAACGCATTCCAAGCGGGCTTTTGAGAGACGCCGGGAATATCGGCGACGGACTGATGGAGAAGGGGAATGACGAATGCCATTCCCTTCAGAAGAATCACACCCATTTGCAGGGTGCGTGCGGCTTTTATAAGGAGAGCCGCAAACTCCCACTCGGTTTAGTCTTCGAAGAAGGTCTGTCGATAGACAGATGCATCCCCTGGATTTTGCCGAGCGTATTGGATTGCGCTCGATGGGAGCGCGAGAAATCTACTCTCCCTCCCCGTTCCCGTTGCCCATGTTAGGCGACAGTGACCATTGGGGAAGAGTTTTATGAGCAAACGTCTTCCCTCAGTCCACGAGCCATCCCAACGGAGGGAGACTCCCTCACTGGGACTCCCTTTGACCTTCACGAGCGCTGGATGATCCTCCCACAACGCTCTGATTGCGGCACAGAGAGCGGTGAACGCCCTTTGCACCCCCGCCTCGTTTCCGGGGGCGTATTTTTCCGCGACGGCTCTTGCCGTCGCTAGGGTACGTTGAACCTCATCCCCATTGGGGTCTGGAGATACGCCAGCAGCGCCTCCCCAGATGCTAGCTACATAGAGTAGCCATTGTCTCGTTCCACGAGTGGAACGGATGTAGAGTTCCCCGTCCGTCAGGCGACGGGAAAAGTCTTGTTTACGACATACCCGCGCGAGCGGGCGGAGAATTTTTTTAACTTTTTTCATTTTCTTCTTCCTCATCATCTGCATAGTCCGAAAATGTCGGAGCCGCATGTCCTTGAGAAGCGGTATTACTCCTCACGTCATTTCCCGATCTATTGATCCGGCAATGGAGTGAAGAGAGAGGTGACGCAGAGTATGCAATCACCTCTCAAAGTTGTCCTATCATCGGATAGGCACGGTGCGATGAAGGGATCGCATATCCCTCTCCTTTTACGTCATGAGATAGACGGGGCGGAGATTACTTACCAAATTTAGTACGGAATGCTTCCATTTGCTCCTGCGTTACGGCTGGAGCGGTGACAGGATCCGAACCGGAAGCCGCATCTTCTTTCGGTTGACCGTCCAGACCGAAAACTCGTCGTATATCCGATTCGTTCATCGGAACGAGCGCGTGCCCCGGCCACTCGCGTGACCTAACGGGCTCCCCAGGCCAATATTCGTGACAGCCGCCAGCGTTCAGAACGGTGTAGCTCATCGGTTCTCCGTCCCGATAGTCCACCCACGCGGAGTGCCAATTTGGCGAATCAACCGTCGCAAGTACCCGCTCACGAGTGTAGGGCCGATCGCATGTCTCTCGGAGACGGGTGAGGCCTGTTTCCGATATTTTTTCGAAGCGATATCGCTTACCTCCCCCCGATCCGATGAGGAGAACAGCGACCTCCTTTTCTCCTGGCATCAGCGTGCCTGATTGAACGCTGGACACACCCCCAATACCGGCTTGCATGACTGCCGGGATCGCGATGCTCCACCATTCTTGCAGGAGCTGCTTGAGAGAGGGGCACTCAGAAGGAACGTAATGCGAGCCCTGAAAAGACTCCTCCGCAGAGTCCGTCTCTAGTGTCTCTGCAGTTTTTAAAGCCGCAGAGACACCCTCATCCCCAATGGACTCAACGAATTCCCGGATAACTTGAACGATATCCGGATCGTCATCCGTTGCGATGATTTGGGCGAGATCATCGGGCTTGATCATGATGGTTCTCCATCGAGGGGTCACCACGAGGTATCGCTTTCCATACCCCTTTGATGTCCCTCCTTGAAGAACCACAACGAAGATCGCTGGCCCTTTTACATGCCAGAGTTGGTCCGGTCCGTTCGCGACCCTTCCGGCAGCTCCCTCGGCCCATTTTCCTGATGTGAGGAGAGTGGCATCGCCACCTTTAAGTTCGACGGATCCATAGCTCCCCTTGGTGTAGGCTCCGGCCGTGTTTATGCGTAGCAAGATGCCACGTTGTTTCCCGTCGCTCTTGGTGAGGATCACGTGTTTTCGATCCCCCCCGAAGCAAAAATATCCCACGTCTTCGGGCCCGTCCGGGGTCTGCCCGGGACGATTGGAGACTTTCACCTCTTCCAACCACCGCTCCCGTCCGCGCTCCCCTAGCTCAAAGGGGATCGTTTGAAGCTTTCCACTACACGCGTCAATGATTTTCATTTTCTTACCTTCCACTCGTATCCATGCGAACGGCCCACGTGGGTCATTCAGAATCACGACAATAGTATCGATCATCTTATTCGCTTAGACATTGAGTCTCCTGCCCGATCATGGGCATGGTTTTAATGGTAAGACCATCAAAACGCTACTCACGATCTTTATGTCAATATTCCTCAATTAATTACCTGATCTTTTAAATCCGATAATGAAGCGAGGAGGGGAATAGCTAAGCGCCGCGCTATTCCCCGAGAGAACTATAAGTCTTCCTTTTCTTTTTTTGCTTTTTTTAACTCCTCCTCCATCTCTTCTGCCCGGTTTTTCCAGAAGTAGATTCGCTCTCTTAAAGAAAGCAAGTCCAGGTGATCTCCGGCATTTTCTGGGACATACGGCTCTCCCGGGCGGAGATCACTTGGGGGTTCCATCCCGATTTCTTCCCGCCGACGCTCCTGTTCTTTTGAAAGCCACGCTCCCTCTTCGAGGAGTCGGATTCTCCGTCCGAGCTCGGTTTCGGGGATATTCTCTGGCGGAGTTCCGTCTTCCTTCGCGTACACTTCATTTTCTCCGATCAGGCGCACAATCGAGTAAATCGTTCCCGATCGAACTTGAACCTTGGTCCACCTGGACCGTTCTCCTTCCGCGTAGGGATGCTCCATTTCCCCATCTGTGATATAGATGATCTCTCCCGTTTGAAGATCGAGCCAATCCCCATCAGGGATCTCGTTGTTTAGAGCATTTACTAACTTGGGTGCAAGATTTTTCATGAAGGTTTCCTCCTTATGGAGTTGCGGTGGACACCCGGGAGAAACCGATCCCCGGCACGTTTCTTCATCCACGATAGCCAGAGTCGTCTAGCGGCGTTTTCGGATTGCTCCGATCTGAATTCCCTATCCTCCATAGGGAACTCGGATCGGAGAGAGAGTTGAAGTCAACTCTCTCGACGAGTAAGTATTTGTAGGATGCCCCTACTTCATCTTTCGATGATTACGGTGTGGTTTTTGTACGGGTAACCACGCCCGATATAGTTGCTAGCGGTGGCTAGCCAGTGCTTGTCCAACCTTGAGGTCGGACACGTTGCAGGGATTACCCCCTGCGTCGCGAGTGGCAGCGAAGGCCGCCTCCCATGCGTTGCGGCCAGCCGATCGGCCGGAGGCGATTTGCAGGGCTCGTAAGAGCACTGGATTCGCGGCCAGGGGAGCAGACAGGGGGCGGACGGGGCGGTTGCGGGAAATTTGTTTCTGGGCCATGTGGCCTCCTTCTTGCACTTCCTCATCATGGCTCCGCGAAATTGCGGGGCGAATGGAGAAAGTGCTGTTACAAAGGGCGAACGGGGCTCACCATAAGAGGGGAGCGGTTCGTCCTTTAAAACAGAGGTTGTCGAAGTTGCGCCGCGTACGGGCCCGTTCCGGTTACATGCAGAGGCTGGCGTAGTAGCGACTGTCCCGCTCACCATCCGCGAAGGATGCTGGGAGGATGCACTCGTTACTATCAAAAACGGTGGCTTGGTTCACGAACGCTCTATTGAGAGCATTTGCGCAAACCAAGCCACCGTTTCTCTACTGTGCGATATATTGGAATATCGCTCTATAGAGCAGATGTCGCTTCGTTGCGCTTGAATCTCTCACCTTCAAGCGTTCTGGGGATGTAATGAGCCAAGATCCGTGTGTCCGTTGGGGTTTGTGATCTTGATAAACGTAGCATAACATAGAATAGTAAACTTGTCAATAAATAAAGACGTTTTTATTAAAACTGCTTAATAAAGCTAAAAAAGTTGAATTTCGCGGTGCGCGTGGACAGGGCTATCGGTTTGTTCGGTTCCGTCGCATTAAGCGTGTTGCCCTTGAGTTCGAGGATTAATGAGGAAATCTGTAACGGTGAAAGGAGATTTATTGGCACGCCTACTAAAGCGTGCCTTTTTCATTGTCATTGAAGCAATGCTCCAAACACCTTTTTCGCATCCTTCTTTTTCAGCGCCACATTCGCCACCGCAGAAAGAATGGGAAAATGCGCGGTGTGTTTGCCGAGGAGCTCCATGAGCGGGGGGAGCGAGGCGAATCCTTCGCTCATGCGGGTGATCGCGTTTCCTGCCACCAAATCGCGGCCAAGAGACACGTTGGTGGATTGAGCGCTAAAGCCGGTGGCGATGAGATCCCCAAGCCCGGCAGGGCCAAACAGCGCGTGGAATGCGTCGCCTGTAATGTGAAGGGTGCGGATCACGCGCGCAAGCTCTTCGGCCGCCGCAGAGGCCAGATACCCTTTGGCGTTTTGCCCTACATCGAGCGCATCGGCGATGCCGAGCATGAGGGCATAGGTGTTTTTTAAAACGCCGGCGAGCGCCACGGCGCGTAAGTCTTGCGCGTACTCAAGTCGTAACCGGGATTTTTTAAAGAGCGCCGCGATCGTTGTAAAATCCTTCGATTTTTTGGTGGCCACCACGGCTGCACCAAATCCACCTTCGGCGAGCTCGTGTGCCAACATGGGGCCGGAGAGCAGGGCGATGGGCTGTCCTTTTGGAAACGCATCCGCAAGAAGGGCATCCACGGTCATACACGTATTCGCTTCGATCCCTTTGCTGGGGCTCACGATGATTGTTTTTTGATGCAAATAGGGCGCAAGCATCGCCGCAGCGCTACGGATATGCCAGGAGTTTACGCACAAAAAGAGTACGTCTGCTTGCGGCACGATCACCTCAAGGGGTTTTTGCTTTTTTACCACCCCCGGTACCACATCCCACATCGCGGCCTTTGCGCCAGATGTTTTTACCATCATTGCGAGGGCACTCCCCAAGCGCCCGGCTCCCATAAATACAACATGCGGCATAGTGAGGGGATCATACAGGAGACGACGCGAGAGGGGGAGTTAAGACAAGGTATATTGACATTTTTTATCATCTATGGTTAAATAGATGCGGTCATTTCGCGTTGAAATGGCGAGGTTGTCCTTCAAAAAGGAAGAGGCATATATGTGGTATCGAATTTATGGATACCCCCCGGTAGAGGGGGTATTGGTTCAGGGGGACGAGACATGCCCCAGAACACGGTGGTGGAATCATCTCTATCTTCTTCTTTGGGGGTGGAAGACCGTCGCGGTCTTCGAGGTTTCTGAAGAAGATGCGCGCTTGGGCTATCGAGTGGGGTATGAACCACTTGAGGGTGCGGCGATGTTCCAGACAAAAACGAGCTACGCGCGACGGTTCCGTATGAGAATCGGACGTGAGGCTTGTAAGTTTTTCGCCTTTCGGGATAACGGAGAGGTTTCACTCACCCTCGTTATTGAGACGGATATCTGGGACGCCGCGTATCACGACGCCCCACTTTACTAAGAAGCAGATCTCGCGCACCCGCGCGGCAAGAGCATTCGCTCGCCGATGACGGGTGCTTTTGTTTTATGCAAACCAAAACCCGCCGGATAGGCGGGTTTTGTGCTGGTAGACCAGCCTGCCGATTTTTGGAACCGCGTTATTGGGGAGTTGAAACAGTTACATGCTATTTGTTTTGAGTCTGAACAGGGGCTTTTTACGTCCGCTTGATACTACCGCAAGGGGGCAGAACTCATAGAAAGGTTGGAGAAAGATGGGGACAGACGGGCGTAGAGGATACACTAACCATTTGCGGTAATGCCCTTGTTTTTATCAGATTTTTTGTTTAGAGTTTGTGCATGAAGCTACTAGAGCGACATGCCGTCGAAGCGACAGATGAAGACCGTCGGTTTTTGCTTAGTTTGATCCAAGAAGCATCTGAACGTTTTTTGCGGGAAAATCCCGTGCTGAAAAAAATACAGCGTGGGGAGTTATCAGAGGCCCAATGGCGTGATTTTGCAATACAACGCTATCTTGCCGCCCTCCCCTTTGAGCGCCTACTGATAGCGGGAATGGAGGCGGCGGAGCAGGAAGGGTATGAGGAGTTGGCGAGTGTCATTAGAACTAATTTACATGATGAAACGGGTACAGATGATGCGGGGGTAAAACATGAAGAAATGGCGCATGGTACGTGGCGACACGATTTTTATACCCGTCTCGGCATCTCTGATGCAGACCTTGAAACCGCCCATGTGGGCGCAGGAACGGAACGATACGCCTCCGTCTCCGAGGCGTTGGCCAAGAACGGTGATCCATTCGCGATTGCTGGCGCACTACTTGTACTTGAAGCAACAATCCCATCCGAGTTCAGACAGATCAAAGACGGTCGCGATAAAACCTTTCGTGATGCGTTCGTTGAACGTGACGATGACGACGCACAAACAAGAAATGAAAAAGCAAAAGCACGGCTCTATTTGGATGACCATATTCATCATGACGCAACCTCTCATTTTCCGGACCTACTGATAGCATTGGAACGAATAGCAAAAGATATCTCAATAAAAGAACGAATCAAGGATGGAGCACATCAGATCACGGATGCCAAAGCAGCCTTTTACAACGATTTAACGCATCAATTGAATGAGTCCGAATAAAACCCAAAACCCGCCGATGAGGCGGGTTTTGTGCTGGTAGCCCATGTGGGTGCGCGGTGGAACGAGCTTGTTTCCGAGCTGGAACGCTGGCATGAATTCGGCAAAGCGAGGGAAATGGCTCAAACATTGGCGTAAATGGAGCGGAATCCGCATTGATCTAGGACTGCCATAAGGGATTGAAATAGCTTTATCCGTCTTAGGAAGGGAGACTTGATGATTGGTTGATGAATGTTCTTGGAATCATGCGGACGCCGCACGAATTTTTGTGAGTACCGTTTTCGGTACTGGTTTCTAGGTTATTAGGTTTTTAACCTAGAAAACCTAGTCGCTTATTTTAGCCATGTTTTAGGTTTTTAGGTTTTCGTATACGGTTCTCAACTTAGCGGAGTTTTGGGTTCTTGGGTTTTCGTATTCGATACAGCAATCTTCTATTTTTTGACCTCAGGATCTACTTTTTCAACTTTTGCTTCTTGAGTTGTTGGTTTCATCACATCGTCAATAATTTCGTAAATCAGCTCCACAGGAACAACTCTGACAAGCCCCGTCTGCTCTGTAAATATTACTTTCGCTTCACCGGTCTGTTGGCTAATAGCAACATCCGAATAAGTTTCCCCTGAACTAATAACCCCGATAAGACCCGCCGATGAATTACTGCTTGTTCCGTTTATGGATATGACTTCTGGTTTGTGAATCACCGGACCGCCGCTATTTCCAGGATAAGCAGAGGCATCAATGTAATAGAAAAACTCCTCTAGCACTTCTTCGTCAACACGAGCGATAACGCCTTGTCGCACAATAACAAAATTCTTTGTCTTTCCACTGATACTCATTGGGAAGCCAAGTACAAAGAGACCATCTCCCGTAGATATGTTTTTATCCTTGAAGTCCTTCGCATAAAATAGATCTGACTCAACAAAAAAGTAGTATTCAATTTTTGCATCTTGTATAGCGCTAAAACTTATTGGCAGGACGGCCAGATCTACACGATCGTTTGCGTGCATCGACCACAACGGCGTGCCATCTGCTTTTAGCAGATCTACTTTGAAGTAATGGCTCTTGTTGTCTAGGGTGTTAAAACGAAAAAATACTTCTTTTAAGAAGCGGTCTGTTCTTTTGTTATGAAAGACATGTCTATTCGTTACCATGAACAGACGATAGAGGGGTCCTCGATCATTAGTCTCACCAGTGGCTTTACCGACTAAAAATCCTGTTGCTATTGATGTCTTTTGTAGTTCACCTTTTTCATTCTTCCCTTCCACCTCAATCGATACAATTGAGTTTAAATAGTGCGGTGGGATCAAGGCCATATGGGAATGATTATTTTTTTAATAAGCCTGAGCGAAATACCACTTCTCAGAAGCTTCTTCGCCACAAAAGATACACTTTCCTTTAACGCCTTCTTCTGCAAGGCAGCGCGTTGTGGCCTTGGTCTGTTCTTTGATCTGCGCCTCGCAATCTGCGCGTCCACACCAGAAGGATTTTAGGAATCCTTTTTCTACCAACATGCGTTTTTTAAAATCCTCCCAGTCGGTCACTTCATGGGTCGAATTTTTCAGCAACGCTTCTGCCTGAGCGAAAAGATTATTTTGGATATCCTCAAGGAGTTCTCCGATTTTTTGTGCGGCCTCGTCAATCCGAACCCGCATCTTTTCATCCGTGTCTCGGCGAACTATCGTCATGACCCCGGCTTCTATCTCTTTGTTTCCGATCTCAACTCTCAAAGGCACTCCCTTCAATTCCCATTTGTTAATTTTCCAACCAATCGTCTGGCCATCTTCGCTGTCTAGCTTGATGCGATATCCAGCCTTCTCGAGATTTTCTGCAATGGTTTTGCAGGCGGCAATGTTCCCATCCTCGGCTCTCACGGGGAGAATGACGATTTGGATTGGAGCTAGCTTCGGCGGTAAACGTAAACCTTTATCATCTCCATGTGCCATGATTAAGCCTCCGATGGATCGCGTCGATAAGCCCCAGCTCGTCTGCCAAGCGTATTGCCTCGATCCATCCTTTGCCTGAAATTGGATATCGAATGACTTGGCAAAATTCTGTCCCAGGTCGTGTGACGTACAACTTTGCAGAGCCTTACCTTCCGGCATCATCGTTTCGTAGGTCAACGTCATGTCGGCACCGGCAAACTTTTCACTCTCAGATTTTCTTCCGACGTATCCAGGCAAAGCAAATAAATCACGATAGAGCTTCGTGTATGTTTCCATAGCCCAGTTGACCATAGCGAGCGCTTCTTCGTGTGTCGCGTGAGCCGTGTGGCCTTCCTGCCAAAGGAACTCTGTTGTACGTAAAAAGAGATAGGTTCTTTTCTCCCAACGAACCACGTTATTCCATTGATTGATCTGTAACGGAAGATCGCGCCACGACTGAATCCATCGAGAGAACGTATCATACATGATCGTTTCACTCGTCGGTCGCACGATTAACGGCTCTTGTAATGTTTCACCGCCGCCGATTGTCACCACCGCAAGCTCAGGCGAGAAACCCTTCACGTGCTCCTTTTCTTTATGAAGAAGATTCTCCGGAATGAACATCGGGAAGTAGGCGTTCTCTACACCGTGAAGTTTGATTTCTTTATCCAGCTCTCGTTGGATTGCTTCCCAGATTGCGTAGCCGTAAGGCCGAAAAATCATCGTGCCTTTAGCCGGACCATAATCAGCGAGTTCAGCCTGAAGAACCAAGGCGTTGTACCAAGCTGAAAGATCTTCTGATTTTTTTGGAAGTTGTTTTTGGAAGGCCATATGTTTAGAACAGTTTACTCCCCAATGGTACGTCTTTATTAGGCTGCGCCAAAACGACGTCACCATTCTCATCAGCAAAGCCGAGAGTGAGGGATTCAGAAATGAATGGACCGATTTGTTTTGGCGGAAAATTCACCACACCCATCACAAGCTGACCGAGGAGCCAGTCTTTGGTGTAGTGCTTTGTGATTTGAGCTGAAGAGCGCTTCGTACCTATCTCGGTTCCGAAATCGATCACAAGTTTGTACGCTGGTTTGCGAGCTTCTGGAAAATCTTCAACCTTGATAATTTTTCCGACACGAATCTCTACTTTCTCGAAGTCTTGGTATGTGATTGGGGTCATAGAATTAAAAATCTCGTCTTTATCAAACACGCATTAGTACGTGTCTGACAAGGACGAGATTTCTCGTGGTACCACCTTGTCTTTGCCGCCGCATTGCTGCTTTGGCCTCAAGCGCTTACGCATATAAGCGCACTCATGATGACGGAGAGTGACCGGTGCTGCTCATCGCAGACAGCTCCAGGGCTGGGACCCCTTTCATTGCTTTGTGGCTCAGTATAGGGATATCGGTTTGATGTGTCAAAGTTTTATTTGCCAAAGCCTCATAAGTAAGCAAACAAATGGTGGATGCACCCCTCTTTTGTTACGTCTGTGAATAACGTCGACTTGCCGCGCGAGCCAATCTCTATGCTTGCTCCATGCTTACTTTGGAGCAATGCCGTCGCATCGACCCCGATCTCGCTAATCTCCCCGACGAGGAACTTCTGGCTCTCCGCGATAAGCTCTACGCCGTTGCGAATACGGCTTTGGACTCTCTTGGCCGTCACGAAGCCTCAAAATCGGCTCACACGCCCGCCTTGCTCCCCGAAGCTGGCAAAGTCGCTTAACTGATACGCTATGCCTGAAACAAGCCCAAAAGCGTGCATCATTTATTGCCGCGTCTCCTCGAAAGAGCAGGTTGAAGGTACGAGCTTGGAAAATCAGGAACGGCTTTGTAGGGAGTACGCAGCACGGAATGGTTTGAACGTCCTCAGAGTGTTCGTTGAAATGGGCGAATCGGCAAAAACGGCTGATCGGACGGGATTCACCAAGGCCATCGCGTTCTGCACGCAGAAGAAAGGCCGAGTCCATCAATTCATCGTTTACAAGATTGATCGCTTCGCTCGTAACCAAGATGACCACGTTGTTGTCCGGAGCTTGCTCAAGCGAGCGGGCACGGAACTTCGTTCTGCTACGGAAACATTCGATGAAAGCGCGATGGGGAGAGCGATGGAAGGAATGCTGTCTGTATTTGCCGAGTTCGATAACAACAACCGCCGCGAACGCTGCAAGAGCGGGATGCAAGCTCGCGTACGCGAAGGCCTCTGGTGTTGGGCGGCACCGCTTGGGTATCACAGGCCGATCAAGGGCAAGAAAACGAACATCGTTCCTGAACCGGAACGTGCTCCGCTCATTCGTTTAGCATTCGAGCTGTACGCGAAAGGCACGTATACGTTCAAAGCATTGGCTCAGCTATTGGGTGATCGCGGGTTACGCACGCGCGAGGGAAAATATCCGATTCAGCAAACAATCGAGAAAATCATCACAAATCCCGTGTATTGTGGCCGAATTGATGCGTTCAAGGAGATGACGAAAGGCACTTTCGAGCCCATCGTTGACGAGGCGTTATTCGCTCAATGCCAGAACGTGAAGAGCGGATATCATCTCAAGGGCAAGCCGCGTGTGTTTAACAATCCTGACTTTCCCTTGCGGCGGTTCATTTTGTGCCAGTATTGCAATCAGCCACTCACCGGAAGCTATACGCGCGGTCACAAGGGCAAACGTTATCCGTACTACCATCATGGCAGTGCGAAGTGCCCGCACGCTAAGTCCATGCCAAAGGATGGTTTTGAGCAGAAGTTCGTTCAGCTCTTGGAAACCATCGAACCGGACACGAAGTATGAAAAGCTATTCAAAGCCATCGTGCTCGATGCGTGGCAAGATCGCTACAAGAAATTTGATGAGATGAACGCACGCGTTCGCAAGGATATTGAGAAACTCGAACATGAACGTCAGACCGTCTTCGATTTTCATCGCAATGGCAAATACACCGATGATGAATTCGTGACGCAAAAGCATCTGGTCAACGAGCGCATCGATCAAAAGCGTCTACTGCTCCAAGACACGCGACAAAAGGAATTGGATATGGAAAAGGCACTCAACTATTGTTTTCATTTTATTCGCAACGCATCAAAAGTATGGATGGATTTGGCCGACGATTATGAAGCTCGAATCAATCTCCAGCATCTCATTTTCGCAAAACCTCTCATGTTTGATGGTAATTCTTTTGGAACCCCCGAATTGTCGCTTGTCTTTGCACAAAAAAAGACTTCTCCTGATGAGAAGTCCTTTTTGGTAGCTCCAAGGGGAATCGAACCCCTGTTAACGGCTTGAAAAGCCGCTGTCCTAACCGTTAGACGATGGAGCCGTGGGTTATTTTGTGGATGGATAATACGCGATTTTATGAGTGGCGTCAAGGTTGTCGGGAGGGTCGGAACCCGCTAGGATAGGCACAGTATCTATGCCTAAGCGTCTGCGTATTCTCGCCCTCGAAACAAGCTGCGACGAAACGTCCGTGGCATTGTTGGATGTGGCGGGCACGTTGAAAAAGCCATCGGTGAAGCTGGTGAAGCATGCTATTTCTAGCCAGATTGATATCCACGCCAAGTACGGTGGAGTCGTGCCAGAGGTCGCCGCGCGTACGCATGTGGCAGAAACGGTGGAGCTATTGACCACAGCGCTTGGGAAAAAGCGACTTGATGCTTTTGATGCGATTGCGGTGACGCGTGGTCCGGGGCTTGCTACGGCACTTCGGGTAGGGATTCAGGCCGCGCAAACGCTGGCGTGGCTTTCGGGCAAGCCGATCGTGGGGGTGAACCATTTGGAGGGGCACTTGGCTTCGGCCTGGCTGTTGCCGGAGAATCGAAAAAAGTGGCAGTTTCCGGCGCTCGCGCTGCTTGTGTCTGGCGGGCATACGGAACTCGTTTTAATGAAAGATTTTTGTCGGTACATCGTTGTTGGTTCAACGCGCGATGATGCCGCAGGGGAGGCGTTTGATAAGAGCGCAAAATTGTTGGGGTTGGGATATCCGGGCGGGCCAAAGTTGAGCAAGCTTGCGGAGAGCGGCCGTGATGATGCGTTTGATTTACCGCGACCGATGCTCCACGATCCATCGCTCGATTTTAGTTTTTCCGGTCTCAAAACAGCGATTCGTCAGGTGGTGGAGGCACAGCCATCGGTTACACGGGGGAAAAAACGGAGTGATCTTTGCGCGAGTATTCAGGCCGCGATTGTAGACGTGTTAGTCGCAAAGACGATTCGTGCGGCCAAACAGTATCGGGTGAAAAATGTCCTACTGGTCGGTGGCGTGTCGGCGAACACGCGTCTCCGTCAGGATCTGGCGACGGCTGTTCATCGTGATCTCCCCGGCGTGACGTTCCTCAAAACCGCCGTTCAATTCTCCACCGATAACGCGGCCATGATTGCGGCCGCAGGGGCGTGGAATTTTTTGCAGGGTCGTCGGAGCGATTGGAAAAAACTGGATGCCGATCCAGAATTAGGTCTATGAGCGATCGCCATAAACTCACGCCGGCGGTTTTTATCTTCTTGGAACGAGAGGGTCGAGTGCTCTTTTTTCGTCGTTTACATGGATGGTACGAAGGATTATTTGATGTCCCCGCCGGCCACCTCGAGGCGGGGGAGACATTTCAAGATGCCGCGTGCCGAGAGCTCCGGGAGGAAACGGGCATCAGCGTTTTTTCTACCGATCTCGAATTAGTCCATTTATTGGAGTATCCCGATCGGGGGTATCTTTACGTGTTCTTTCGTGTTACACGTTGGGTTGGCGACCCGCGTATTATGGAGCCTGCGAAGCACGCGGATCTCACGTGGTCTGCTCCGGGTATGCAGCTTCAAATAGCCCCGTCTACGCTCGTCGCATGGGAGCGCGTTCAGGCGGGCACGATGCTTTCTACATGGAACGAACATCCTTTATGAAAACCCCCAACCCAACATCGTGGCAGATCCCTACTCCAGAAGGCTGGGATGCCGTTGCGCGTGATATCGCTGCATTATTACAGCCCGGGTCGATCCTGACGCTTCAAGGGCCTCTTGGCGCGGGGAAAACAACGTTCGTGCAGGCGCTTGCGAAGGTGCTTGGCGTTGCACGGATGCCAAAGAGTCCAACGTTTTCGTTGCTACGAACATACCGTGTGCGGCAGGGGAGTATCCGTCGGTTGCTTCATGTGGACGCCTATCGGATTGATGATGAGCGGGATATTGTGCCGCTGGATTTGGACAACGAGCTCTCCCAAGGGGATGCGGTACTGGTTCTAGAATGGCCCGAACAGGTAAAACGTTGGGTGGCGGCGCGACATCCGGCAACGCTTCGCATCACGATGACAACCAACGGCCGCGAGGCGTTTATTGTGTCACGAGCACAACCCCGATAATCATGATGGCGAAGAGGAGACTTTTTTTAAACAGATTTTTAATATTGGTGCGCTCATGGAATATTTTAGGAAAAAACTGACCGAGGGCGAGGGCGTAGAGGAGAACAAAGATTGGCTGGAGAGCCTCGATACCGGCTACAAGTGTCACCGGAGCGAGTACGAGGGCGTAGGTGAGTGCAGCCATGCCAATGAAACTAAAGAGCTCTTGGGCGGCAAATATTCCCACATGTTTTTTGAATACCCGGCGTTCTATGAGAATGTCTTTCCGAATGCGAGGAAGGAGAAAAAAGCATCCAACGATCGGGATTGTGGTGAGCGTCGCCCAAAAAAATCCGGTGCTCCAGTTCACCTGTTCGAAGGCATACTTGTATACGACCGCCTCCACGGAAAGGAGGAGTGAACAAATGAACATGTATCCGAACGATTTATTGAGGTGAAATTTTCCGCCATCACCGTTCACCGTGAGGGCGGTGCTTCCTAGAATAATCACCAAGAACCCCAAGTAGTGGTGCCACGAAAGAACTTCACCTACGAGGAAGAATGCGAGAACGGGAACAGACACCTTCCCTAAGGTAAAAAGAGAAGCCACGACGGATGTATCGTCATCTTGTAGCGCTTTGTAGTACGGATAGAGATAAAAGGTTTCGATGAGTCCGATGAGGATAAGGAATGGGATGAGTGATGCGGGCGGTAGCCCCGGCGTTTCAACGAAAAAAACAAGCGATATGAATAGAGAATTAAAGAGGACGCTATAGGCCGTGAGCGTCCAGGCATTTTTAAATAGCTTGCTTGCAAGATAATTGTCTAAAATATTCGATACGCCGTATGCTATTGGAGAAAGTAGGGCAAAAAAGAGCCAGGACATACTAATGAAGAAGGCGTGGTTCGAGTGAATGATAACAGCCCGATTTTGTCATCCTGCGTAGCGGGATCTCTTTCTATTTCACCTCTTCTTCCCCTTCTTCCACCTCTGCCGCTTGCATGACTTCCTCTACCGAGGTGAGGCCGTCGAGCGCTTTTAAGAGGCCGTCTTGCGCCATGGTGAGCATCCCTTGTTTGATGGCAAGATCTTGGATAAATGATTCAGATACCTGGCCAGACAAGATATTTTCTTCGATTTCCTTGGTCATGGGAAAGATTTCGTAAATCCCGATACGGCCTTTGTACCCCAATCCCGTGCAGGTGGGGCAGGTATTTGTGCCTTCTGGCGGGGCGTAGAACACCAATTTTTCCATATCCACTTTTTCGCCAGACGCCGGAGAAATCGTGGCGAGTGTTTGGGTGACTTCCGCGAGCGTGGTGGGGGAGAGCGTGGCGGGCTGTTTGCAATCCGGGCACAGGCGACGCACCAGGCGCTGCCCAATCACCGCGTTGAGCGACGGTGCGAGTAAAAACGGCTTCACCCCCATGGAGAGGAACCGGGGGATCGCTCCTGCCGCCGAGTTTGTATGGATGGTAGACACCACGAGGTGGCCGGTGAGCGCGGCCTGAATGGCCACCTCAGCCGTTTCGAGGTCGCGGATTTCACCCACCATGGCCACGTCCGGATCTTGGCGGAGCATGGCGCGGAGCCCCTTGGCAAAATCGTAGCCCTTGTCGTGCTGAATTTGGCTTTGGTTAATCCCGGCGAGCTTGTATTCCACCGGATCTTCCAGCGTAATAATTTTGATGTCTGTGGTGTTGAGTTTTTTCAAAATCGCGTACAGCGTGGTGGTTTTTCCGCTTCCCGTTGGCCCCGTGGTAATGATCATGCCGTTGGGGCGCTCGATTTCACGCGACAGATCTTTGAGGGCCTTTCCGCGCAAGCCGAGATGTTCAAACTCCAAGGCGATGGATTTTGGCCGCAACAACCGCATCACGACACTTTCGCCAAATGCCGTGGGCAAAAAGCTCACACGAATGTCGATCTTTTCGTTTGTGAGGTAAATGGTGATCCGGCCATCTTGCGGCACATTCTCCACGTTGATTTTTACCCCGGCGAGCAGTTTAAGACGGCTAATCACCTGCTTCCATGATTCGCGGGGGAGCGAGGCCACATCTTGAAGCAGCCCGTCGATGCGGAAGCGCACCTTTACGTCGCTTTCCTCGGCCTCCACATGGATATCGGATGCTTGGCTTTGGAGCGCAGCCCCCACGATCAACGTCACCACGTCGGTCATGGACACATGCGTGATCCGTTCCTGAAGGTCGCGGAAGTTCGAGATCTCTTTGGCGTAGCGTTCAAGATCGGCCTGCTCGATGCGGTATCCATAGATCACCTCGCGCACTTGTGGAAGGGAGTCGTACAGCCGCTCGGCCGTACGAAAAGAGGTTTCTGATACAAAATAGAGCTGGCTCCGCGCCTCCTGCTCTCGCGTGATGCGCTGCACCATCGCTTGTACATCCGGGCTGGGGTCCGTGGTGGCAAATCGCAATTCATCATCGAGCTGCAAAAAACACAACACATGATATTTCCGAGCCTCTTCGCGAGGAACCAAAATAAGCGCTTCAGGCGTGATGGGGAATCCATTCAAATTAACATACGGCAACCCATGCGTGGCCGCGATTTTTTTTGCCTCTTTTTCCACCTGCGCAAGCCGAATTTCCTCCATGCGGGCGTCGAGCCGCTCTTCGGTGGTGGGGTCACGTCGCGCGGTTGCCGTGGCGCGCACGGCCGCCGCCTTTTTTTTCACAGACGATACCGCCCCTTTGGCGGAGGCAGAGGTTTTTTTCAACAGGTCTTCAATCGAAGAGGATCGGGGCATAGGGCAGCAAACACCTCTCTAGCTGCCGGGCACGGAATAGCGGCGCGTGACCTGCCGGATCCAGCGATGGATTTTTGGGAGCGCTCCACCCTCGCCTAAGCGCTGATAAAGCAGCGTCCAGGTGGCGTATTGCAGCATGATTTGGAGCGCCCCCACAAGCAGAACCGAGAGGATAAAAACGGTCACCGTGGTGCCGAGCAAAAAGTGCAACAGCGCAGGAGATTGAATAATCGCCGCGGTGGTGATGAGGATAAACACGGGGATAGAAATCACCGCGTTGATGGCCACCACAAGCATGGCTCCGCCAAGCGCAATGCCAAAAAGAATCACCGCAATTTCCGTGGCAATGATCCAATGATGGTGCAACAAGTGCGCGGCACGTTCGAGCGCTTTTGAAAGGGTAGCTCCCTGCAAGATCATCGCATTTACCGCGAGCACCTGAATCACAATCGCCGCCGCGGCCACGAGCACAAACGCCACAAACGCAATCACGTATGCCAAAAAGGTCATCGCGGTGCCGGCCTGTACCGCCACAAGGAGAAGGGCGGCCACAAGCATCCGCACCGCCCACAGCCCGGCCAAAATCAGGATATTTAACACACACACGGGCCAAAAGGCGCGGGCTCCCACCGTGAGCGCCTCACGGATACGCCCTCGTTTCCCCTCGGGGGAAGATGTGCCGATGATGAACACGATCGCGCCCTGGCAGATCACCGAAAATCCGAACACCGCCGCCGTTAAAATCAGGAGCAGCGCCGTGCCTTGTAGCACCTGGAGCGATCCGAGGATGAGGTCGGTAAGGCGCAAGCTTGGCCACACGGTCATCGCGTTACTCCATAACCCGCTCAACGAGGGGAATAATCCGCGACCCTCTTCCACGCCCAGATTCATCATCTTCCAAAGAAGATCCGACACACTGCCGGTAAGGAAAATTCCCGCAAAAAAGGCGAGCGGCCAGGCGCGGACATTTCGGAGCGCAGAACGGAACGCGTCTGCAAGGATATGACGATATACGGGATCATGGGAGGAGAGAGGCATAACGCAGGAAGTATAACATAAAATCCCCCCACGAATGCAGGAGGATTTTATGTGCGCCGGAGCAGAAGCGTATCTGTTTTAGCAGAGGCTGCCATTGTTTCCGGAACGTGAGCGCCGTTCGTAGCCCAAGCTGCCCCGTTGCGAAGCGTGTCCGGCATCCCGCTCCGAGCGGGGATGCAAGGCCGTTTCTCGCGAGAACTGCGCGAGCGTGACGTAAACATTTGCAGCCTCTGCTAAAACAGATACGCTTCTGCTCCGGCTATCAGTTTGAACGCCCTATACACCACCCGTTCCCTTCTCCATCTGAGTAAGCGCGTTGAATTCTTCGCGCTCCAAGGTTTCCTGTTCCAAGAGCTTTGCCACAATACGATCGATGGCGGGCGTGTGTGCTTTGAGTAAGCGTTGTGCACACTCCAATCCCTCTTTGATCAGTCGATTAATTTCCTGATCGATTGTCTCCGCCACCTTTTCCGAGTAGTCACGGTTTTCGTGAATCTCCCGACCCAAGAAGATCATGTCTTCTCGTGCGCCATACACGCGCGGGCCGAGCAGATCGCTCATGCCCCATTGCGTCACCATGTTGCGGGCAACGGCCGTGGCCTGGCGCATATCGCTCGACGCGCCGGTGGTGATATCTCCAAAAAAGTGGAGTTCTGCGGCGTAACCACCCAACATCACGGCGATTTCCTCGGCATATTCCTGGCGGGTACGCATGCTGCGATCCTCCACGGGCATTTTGAGCGTGTACCCGGCTGCTTTGCCGCGCGAGATGATCGACACTTTTTGAACAGGGTCGGTGTGCGGCAGTGCGTGCGCCACAATGGCGTGACCGGCTTCGTGCGTGGCGGTGACCTTTCGCTCGTCTTCTTTCATCAGATGGCTTTTGCGTTCAGGGCCAAGCAGCACCTTTTCAATCGCATCGAACAGCGCCTGCATGCTGATCACCGTTTTGTCCTGGCGCGCGGTAAGGATGGCCGCTTCGTTTAAGAGGTTCGCCAAGTCTGCTCCCGAAAATCCCGGGGTACGTTCGGCAAGCCGACGGATGTTCACATCCGGTTCGAGCGGTTTTCCTTGCGCATGGATCTTTAGGATTGCCTCACGGTCGTTGATGTCGGGCGGATCCAGCACCACGCGGCGGTCAAAGCGACCCGGGCGGAGCAAGGCCGGATCCAGCACATCTGGGCGGTTTGTGGCCGCCACCACGATCACACCCAGGTTTGGTTCAAACCCATCCATCTCCACCAAAATTTGGTTCAGGGTTTGTTCGCGTTCGTCGTGCGATCCACCGAGCCCACTGCCACGTTGGCGCCCCACGGCGTCGATTTCGTCGATGAATACGATACACGGCGCGCTCTTTTTTGCTTTAATGAACAGATCGCGCACGCGGCTGGCACCCACCCCCACAAACATCTCCACGAACTCGCTTCCACTCATGTGGAAAAAGGGCACATCGGCCTCTCCGGCCACCGCGCGGGCGAGCAGGGTTTTTCCGGTTCCGGGAGATCCCATGAGCAGCACCCCCTTGGGGATCTTGGCTCCGAGTTTTACGAATTTATCCGGGTTCTTTAAAAAATCCACCACCTCTAGGAGTTCTTCTTTTGCCTCTTTGACACCGGCCACATCCGCAAAGGTTACCTTACCCTTTCCACCTTTCGGAATTTCGCGAGCGGTGGATTGGCCAAACGACATGGCGCGATTATTCTGCCCCTGCATCTGCCGCAGAAAAAACCACATCAGGCCGATGAGCAACAAGAGGGGAACGAGGCTGGGGAGGATGAGCCCCGCCCAATACCCGGCGCCAGAACGTTCCTGAATGTCTGTTTCCACGGCGCGCGCCTTGTCTGGGCTTACGCCGTAGTTGCTCAATAGTTCCGAAAACGCCACCGTCGCCTCTTTGGTTACCGCGGCCTTTTCGTCGTTTGTGAATGTCACCTCCAATGTGGAGGGGTCACGCACCACAACGCGAGCCACTTCGCCGGCTTCCACTTTTGAGGCGAGCGTCGCCAAATCCATCCGTGCGGGCTTTTCGGTGTTCACGAGCGCCAACAGGGATCCGACGGCTACAAGAGCCATCACAAACAAAAGAATGGTACGTAGCTGTTTTTGCATAGGAATGGGTGCCGATCGGGGAACCCTACGGCATTATGACACAGGGGACGGCATCGATCGCCGTCCCCTGTGTCCGCTTATGCGGCGGCTTCTGCCTTTTCTTCACTGCGACGGAGCGAAAGACCCAGCCGATGGCTTTCCGGGTCGATCGATACCACGCGGAATTCGAACTCATCTCCCACACGGGCGATTTCGTTTACATCGCGCACCGGTTTGCTCGCCAATTCCGACACATGCGCCAACCCGTGGATATCCGGATCAAGCTCCACAAACAGCCCAAACGGGTTGATCTTGAGCACGCGTCCTTTTACCATCTGCCCAATCACGTACCGATCCTTCACCGTTTTCCACGGGTCTGGAACGAGCTTTTTCATGGACAGGAAAATTTTAGATCCTTCGATGTTCAAGATATCCGCACGCACATGGTCGCCCACGTGCAGCACATCGCGAGGGTGCTCGATGCGTTGCCAGGCGATTTCGGAAATATGCACCAAACCTTCCAGGTTTTCGCCGAATCGCACAAAGGCGCCGAAGTCCGTAACAGCCGTAACGTCACCTTCCACCGTGTCGCCCACCTTATATTTGGAGATCACGGATTCCTGACGCGTTTCCCACACCGCCTTTTCGCTCACGATAAGCTTATCCTCCTCTTCATTCACATCAATCAACTTCACATCGATAGATGTTCCCACCAACTCCTTGAGTTTTTCGAGGATCTTGGTTTTTTCACCCCCAGCGACACGCGGGTAGTTTTCGGGAGAAAGCTGCGACACGGGCAGGAAGGCGTTGATGCTTTCCAGGCGCACAATGAGCCCGCCCTTGTTGGCCTCGAGCACCTTGCACGGCACCACCGTGCCTTTGGTAAACAGCTCTTTAAGCTGATCCCAGCTCTTTTTGCGACCAGCGCCTTTTAGGGAAAGTTCCAGCTCGCCCTGCTCGTTATCCATGTCGAGCACGGTGACTTCGACATCGTCACCCATGCGCAAGTCTGCATTGGGATCCAGTTCTGGCCCGCGCACAATTCCCACGGCCATCCCGCCCAAATCCACGCGTGCTTCGTTGCGGCCTACGCCGATCACGACGCCCTTGAGCACATCGCCCACGGATGGGAATGCGGTGTAGCTTTCGTTCTTTTTAAGGAGTTCAGAAAATTCGCTTGTCGGCGTTGCGGCCGTTTTTGTGGTCGTCATAGTAAGGAAGAGATGAACCGTTCACCGGGCCGACCTGGCGGGGTGGAGCAGTTGGGATGTTCGGGCCACAGCCATATAGCCGTTTCGCACGCGATATTCCCTGAATATTTACTGAAATAACGTACGCGGAGGGTATCGGAAAACGGTATTTTTGGCAAGTTCCCTGTATTTTTAGAGGGTTTGGCGGTTTTTGGAGACGTGTGACTCGCATTTCTGGAATATTCCTGTTGGCGACGCTGCGGAACTCGTCCGCTTCGCGGGACTCAAACAGTCCTCACGCCGCCAACAGGAATATTCCAGAAATGCGAGTCACACCTCGGTATCTCCAACATGATCTCCGATGTTTGCTATACTGTTTGGGAGAGACGTTTGTTTGGAGATGTTCTATGTCATCTTTTTCTTCTTTTGATCCCACTGATCGTTTACAGACGATCGATTTTTTGGTGGCACAGGTTCCGTTTTTGCCAGAGGGCGCTCGGCAACGGATGGGGGAGCGGATTGAAGATGTGGATGCGGGTGCCACGATTACGCCAGAAGCGCTTCAGGAACTCGCTTATGATGTGGGGCGGCTCACCTGGCCGTTGCGGCGGGCGCTCGCCGCGTATCTGGCCACTCCGGCAGGATGTGATGAAGAGTGGCGACAGGTGGCCGCTGCGGTGAGCCGATCCACCGGGCATATTCTGGAACGGTTTCGTCATGGCACCACCTGTCAGTCGCTCGATCAGGTGTTGGCTCACGATGAATCACCCACCGCGTTGCGCGAAGAAGAGCGCCTGGAAATCGCGCATGTGCGCCCACATATTTTTGAGGTGATGCTTCGCGCACACGCGCAGGAGATCGCGCCGTTTGTACGCCCGGCACAGGAACAGTTGCAAAAATATCTTAAACAGCTCGAAGCGCTCCGCGCACTCGCCGCCGAAACGCCTTGGATTCAGGATCCGGTTTTTACAAAGCTCGCCGCCTTTGAGCAGGCGCTCTACCTCGGTGGTGAAGAGTTAGACCCAGCGGTCTTAGACGCCGAAGTGGCCTATTATCGGGAAGAAAAAGCACTACCAACAGAGGGGGTGTAGTCGCATCATGTCTGTTTTAGGAGAATACACGCATGGCGGCGTGAGGACTGTTTGAGTCCCGCGAAGCGGACGAGTTCCGCAGCGTCGCCATGCGTGTATTCTCCTAAAACAGACATGATGCGACTACAAAAACGACCTCCGTAGAGGCCGTTTTTTTATTTCATTTGTTGTTTAGATTCCACTCACGTCCACGGCGATGCCGGGCCCCATCGTGGTGCTCAGTGTGACGTTGCGGATGTACACCCCCTTGGCCGCTGCGGGCTTGTTCTTTTTGATCGCGTCCAAAAGCATGGTGAAGTTTTCCAGCAATTTCCCGTTGTCGAGCGACACCTTGCCCACCACCTGGTGGATGTTGCCGGTAGCGTCGTTCTTGAAGGAGATTTTTCCTTTCTTCAAATCTTCCACCATTTTTTTGACGTTTGTCCCTACCGTGTCTGTTTTCGGGTTTGGCATGAGCCCGCGAGGCCCGAGGATCTTTGCCACCTTGGCGAGCTTCGGCATCATGTCCGGTGTGGCAACGGCCACATCAAAGGTGATTTTTCCGGTGCGAGCGAGTTCGTCGATCATTTCTTCGCTTCCCACAAAATCTGCGCCCGCTTCTTTGGCATCCTTTTCTTTGTCGTTGTTCACAAAGGCTGCCACGATTTTGCTCTTGCCGATGGAGTGAGGGAACACGAGCGTGGTGCGCACGGATTGGTCGCTCTTTTTTACATCAATGCCCAAATTCACATGCACTTCCACGGAGCCGTCAAATTTGGTGGAAGCGGTTTTTTTGGCCAAATCAATCGCCTCTGTGGGCGTGTAGGTTTTCTTGGGATCTACGAGCTTTTTCAGCTCTTGGTACCGTTTGCTATGTGGCATAAACTGTGGTGCGAGCCCCTGCATGCGCAAGGTCCCACGGTTATAAGTAAGTGCACAGAGGGTATGCCAAAATGCCGAAAACGTCAACACCCTCTTGACGCCCCTGCCGCGCCCCCGTATCCTATCCTCATTGACTCGTTCTGGAAGGACGGGTTTATTTATTTCTCACGTATTCTATGGCCTCCCCCATCTCTCAAGCCATCAAGCAAATTTGCGACGAAAAAAACATCCCATACGAGTCTGTGCTCGAAACCATCGAGGCGGCGCTTTCGGCGGCATACCGAAAAGATTTTGGGAACAAGAACCAGAACATCGATGTAGAGTTTGACCCGGAAAAATACGATGGCGCCTCCGGCGGCATTCGCGTGTTTGATGTGAAAGCCGTGGTGGAAGATGTGGAGTTGCCCGACGACTACTTTGTTCGCTTTGATCAATCGTCCATTGCCAAACGGCAGGAGAGTTTGCGTCCGTTCCCGGCAAAACCGGTCGTAACAAGCGCTGCGCCCGCCGCGGTGGACGGAGCCACGCCCGCTTCTGAAGAAGAGGAGTTCGTGTTTAATCCCAAAACGATGATCATGCTCTCGGATGCCCGGGACGTGAAACCAGATGCCGTGGTAGGGGAGGAGATTCGCGTGGAGTTGGCAATCCCGGCCGCCTTTGGTCGCATGGCCGCGCAAACGGCCAAGCAGGTGATCATGCAAAAATTGCGTGAGGCCGAGCGCGGGATCATCTACAGCGACTTTAAGGAGCGCGAAGGGGAGCTCATGAATGTGACGGTGCAACGCCGCGAGGGGCGCATTGTGTTGATCGACTTAGGTCGTGCCACCGGGATTTTGTTGCCAGAAGATCAGATCGACGCCGAACGGTATTACCCGGGCACGCGCATTAAGGCGCTGCTTCGCGAAGTGGCGCTCACGCCCAAGGGGCCCGAAATTCGGCTGTCACGTTCGCACCCGGATTTGGTGGTGGCCTTGTTCATGCAAGAGATTCCGGAAGTGGCGAACGGCATTGTGCAGCTCAAAGATATTTCGCGCGAAGCCGGGAGCCGCACCAAGGTGGCCGTCACCACAAACGATGACGCGATCGATCCAATCGGTTCTTGTATCGGCCAGCGCGGCACGCGTATCCAATCGGTGATCCGTGAGCTCGGCGGGGAAAAAGTGGATGTGATTTTGTGGTCCGAAGATCCGGCCACGTACATTGCAGCCTCGCTCTCACCGGCAAAGGTTACGAACGTGGAGTTGAATCGCGATACACACCTGGCTTCGGTTTCTGTGCCGTCGGATCAGTTATCGCTCGCTATCGGCAAGGGTGGGCAAAACGTGCGCTTGGCCGCAAAACTCACCGGGTGGAAAATCACCATCGCCGAAGACGGCGGCTCTACCGTGGCAGATTCCGACGTGGGAGAATTCGGTGGCGCATCTGCCGCACCGGCCGCGGACGAAGGAGTAACGCCTGTTGTTGAGGCACCGAACGTCGCGACGGCAGAGGCTCCAGTAATGGCCGATGTCCTGTCGGCACTGGACGAAGCGAATGATAAAGCTGAGCGCGCAAGCGAAGCAGACGCAAAAAACGCTGGTTAAGAGGGTACTCCCTCGTTGTGCGCTTTCACCCCTTATATGATCGACCTCTTCAACCAACTCCTTACCTGGCCTATCTTGAACCTGCTGCTGTGGCTCTATGATGTGATTCCGGGTCAGGATATCGGGCTCGCCATCATTGCCCTTACGGTACTGGTGAAGGCGGTGCTGTATCCGTTTGCCGTGCAGCAGATCAAGCAACAGCGTGCCATGCAGGCGTTGCAGCCCAAGATTGATGAGATCCGCAAGCGGCTTGCCACCGAAAAAGAGGCGCAGGCTAAGGCGCTCATGGAGTTGTATAAAACAGAAAAGGTGAATCCCGCCGCAAGCTGTTTGCCGCTTTTGATCCAGCTCCCAGTGTTTATCGCGCTGTACCACGCGCTTCAGAGTGGGCTGTCGTCGCAAGGGTTGGAGCAGCTCTATGCGTTTGTGCCGAATCCGGGGCAGGTAGACGCCACGTTGCTTGGGTTCGTGGACTTATCGCGCCCCAACTATGTGTTGGCAGTGATTGCCGGAGCCATTCAGTTTTGGCAAACCAAACAGATCATGGGATCCACGCCTGCGGCGATCAAGGCGCCTCCGGCCGAAGTGGAGAACAAAGGTGGTGCCAAAGATGAGAGCATGGCGGCCATGATGAACAAGCAGATGCTGTATGTGATGCCGCTTGTTACGATTGTGATCGGGTTTGGATTGCCGGGTGGCCTCACACTGTACTGGCTTACGATGAGCGCGCTCACCGTGTTGCAGCAGTGGTACATGATCAAAAAACATCCGCTCGCGATTCCTCCGGCACCTGCGGTCGCGACCGTCGTTCCTCCTCCGCCCCCGGTTCTCCCTCCGTCGTCGCCCGTTGCTTCCGCGTAGCACACACCCCCCGAAAAGGGGGGTTTGTTTTTTCCTGCAGGCGTCCTATGCTTGATGGCATATGGTTTTGAGCGCCAAGCAGCTGATTCATCTGCCCGTTCGCACCTCGTCGGGTATTGGGGTGGGAAAGGTGAGTGGCGTGGAGATCGACACAGATACCGGGCGGCTTGCATCGGTGTTGGTGAAAACCGGAGGGCTCCTCGCCGGCCTGATCGGAAAAGAATTGGTGGTGGCCTGGAATCAGGTGGTGAGTATAAGCGAAACAGAGGTGGTGGTTGAAGATGCCACGGTGCCCGCACACGCGGTGCGTTCGGCTATGCAGCCGAGCGCTGCCACGGCGAGCGGGGCGCATCTTTCTACGACCGACGCCGTATGAGCCTCCGCACGGTGGCTTTTTTTGATGCATTGGATTACGCGCCAACGCGTGCAGAGGTTGCCGCGTGGGGAGAGAGCGACGGAGACACGGCCGTCGCGACTGCGCGTGCCGGAGCGATCGAAGAAGGGGAGGGGCGTGTTGCGTTACGTGGTCGCTTGCAGCCGCTCCTCGCCCTCTCTCGCGAACGGACGCCGCTTTTTCCGCGCAAACTTCGCCGGGCGCGCACGGTGGCGCAGTGGCTTGCGCGCAACCCCAACGTTCGTTTTGTAGCGCTCGCCAACACCACGGCGCTTGCTCATGCGCGTGATGAGGGCGATCTGGATTTTTTTGTGATTGCGCGCCACGGCAGCATTTGGAGCACACGGCTCATTGCCGGCGCGCCATACCGTTTGCGCGGCCAGTTGGCAGGCGGCGCGCATGAAAAAATGGATGCCGTGTGCTTGTCGTATTTTATCTCCGACGCGGGGCTGAACCTTTCTTCGCACATGCTCAATAATGGCGACGATCCATATTTTTGCTATTGGTTTTTAGCGCTCCTCCCGCTCTACGACGACGGGGTGGGGCAAGCGTTATGGGATGCAAACACCCGTATCACCGCGCAGCATCCGCATGCCGAACCATGGATGGTCTCGCCCGACATCGCCGTCCATCGCCCGCGCTTCACCCTCCCAGGCACGCGCCTGTTCGAACGCCCGGCCAAGACATTTCAGATGCGTTGGTTTCCGCCGTCCATCCGTGAAAAAATGAATCACGACACGTCTGTGCTCATTTCCGATTTCGCGTTAAAGTTTCATGTAGACGACGGCCGCGCCGCATACCGGCAGAAGTACGGACATCGTCTGAAGTCGTTGGGGCTTATATAAAAATCATATGGAGAAAGATCAACAGACACCTGCAGACCCCGTCGTATCCATTGTCCATTTTGAGGACAAGGCCGTACGTCGCCATTGGGATGCGGATGCGGAAAAGTGGTATTTTAGTATTATTGATATTGTGGGAGCGATTACGGGCACGACAATTCCAAGACGGTATTGGACGGACCTCAAAAATCGCTTAACAGAGGAAGGATTTCAACTGTACGATAAAATCGTACAGTTGAAATTGATCGCGAAGGACGGCAAACAACGAGAGACGGAGTGCACAGATGTCGAAACGATCCTCCGCATCGTTCAAAGTGTCCCTTCTCCAAAAGCAAACCCTATCAAGCAATGGCTCGCCCAGGTCGGCTATGAGCGTATCGAAGAATCCAAAGACCCCGAAAAGGCCATTAACCGGGCGCTCGCAACCTATCTCCTCAAGGGCTATTCCCCTGAGTGGGTAAATCAACGTCTCCGCGCCATTGAAGTCCGTAAAGAATTGACGCAGGAGTGGAGCGATCGCGGGGTAAAGGAAGGGAAAGAATACGCGGTGCTCACCGATATTCTTACCATGGGGTGGTCGGGCATGCGTACAAAGGATTACAAAGCGCATAAAGGCCTCAAGGGGCATAACCTCCGTGACCACATGACGAACTTGGAGCTTGTGTTGAACATGCTCGCAGAAGCCAGTACCACGGAAATTGCCCGCACCATGGATGCGCAAGGCATCGGAGAAAATCAGGTCGCTGCAACAAAAGGCGGAGATATTGCCGGTGGTGCCCGTAAGCGCTTGGAAGAGACCACGGGAAAGCCGGTGATTTCTTCCGGAAATCATTTGCCTAAGCCGTCGGATAAGAAACGGTTATGACCCACCCTCGCCTCTTCGCCATCGCTTGGCGCGCTGCATTAATCTTGCTCCCGTGGCAAACACGGCTCATTCTCTCCACCCCGCAGCTGAATGGCTTCCCGTGGGAGCAGGGAACGGTGGCGATGTATGTGAGCTGGATTCCGCTCGTGTTAACGATTGTGTTGAGCTGGAGCGATTTAAAAGCGCATGCGGCTAGGGTGTCACTCCGCGCCATCGTGGTGATGCCGATCGTGGCACTCGCACTCACGTCGCTCTTCACCGCGTCATGGACGGCGACGCTGTTGTGGTGGGTGCACGTGTTGATGCTCGGCTTATTTGCCGCGTCGCTCGTTGTTCATCGTATTCCATCAATCAAGATCATCGCCTGGTTTATCTACGCCCTTATCCCGCACGTGGCGTTGGGTTTGTGGCAATTCGCCTCGCAGCACGTTTTTGGTTCCACGCTCCTCGGCATGGCAGAACAGATCTCCTCAAACAGCGGTGTCTCTGTGGTGGAATACGGCGAATACCGCACGCTCCGCGCCTATGGCGGATTCCCGCATCCCAACGTGTTTGGTGGCTGGCTTGCCGTGGCGCTCGTGCTGCTCCCGCCACTCATCCGCGATGCACGATCCACGCTTATCAAATTCTCTTGGATCACCTGCGGCGCATTGTTCGCGTACACGCTCATCCTCACCTTTAGCCGGGGAGCCTGGATCGCGGCCGCCATCGGCCTCCCGCTCGCGTTCGTCGTGAGCTTTCGTCATGCCGTAGATCACAAACAACGCGAAGCCGTCATCTCCGCCATCGTTCTTTTTCTTGCCGCCCTCGGCATTGGCCTCTTTACCCAATGGGATGCCGTCTCCTCCCGGTTCATTGCCACAGAGCGCCTGGAACAATGGTCTCTCTCCCAACGCACCTCGGCCATCGCCGACGGTTTTGTGGCGTGGAAATCTCATCCCATTGTTGGATGGGGTTCCGGCGCCTCGCTTATCGGCATCGCCGTTGCCCGCACCGCACCCTCACCCGTGCCGCTCGAGCCGCCGCACCTCGTTCCATTCGTCATCTTGCTCGAAACGGGGATTGTCGGCCTACTCGCGATGCTTGGGTTGGGGTGGTTTGTGTTACGCACGCTGATTCGTGAACAGCGATTGATGAATGCATCACCCCTTCTTATAGCCATCGCATGCCTCGCCCTTACAGATCACTACTTGTGGACGCTGTGGGTGGGGAGTGGGCTTTTGTGTGTCGTAGGGATGTTAACTTTTCAGAAACGATGACGCTTATTTTATGAGCCGGATACTTCCGGTTTCTCCATTAACATCCAGAACGTCCCCCTGCTGTAAAACCATCGTTGCGATATTCGTTTCAAATACACAGGGTTTTTTTAAGGTGCGCGCTGCAATGGCAGGGGATCCGTAGTAACTTCCCTTATCAAGGATGATGGCAGAAGCATATTTAAGGAGTGGTAAATCTTGTGGGTCAAGATCGTGCGCGACGAGGATGCCATCGTTCTTAATAGTGTTTGAGTGAGCATCTCGCGTGAGGATATGGACTGAACCACGCGCATGCCCGCCGGATGCAACCAATCCACGGATGTCTTTTTGGAGCGGGGCATACATGGATTCAATCCGGATGGATGCATCATGACAAAAATCATCGAATGAGACCCCGGTGATGACCCGCCCTTGATAATAGATACAGTGTTGTGCGCGCGCCTCAAGGATCGCTTTGTTCGGTATTTTTTTTGTAAGGAATTCTTCAAGTGTAACGTAGCCAACAAGGGCGCTGATATTCGGGAGAAATTTTTCCATGGTTCGTCGGATCAATCGATCGGCTCCAACATAAAATCCAAACGCTTTTTCACGAGCGGCTGCGGAGCGTCGTTCGGCCGATGCATCCATCGTCACATAATCTGGCATGTACGAGAGGTCTAAGCCGATCCAGGTATCTTGGAACTGCTGCACAAACGTGTTAAGTGATGCAGCATCTGGGAGGGGCTGTTCTCTGGCAATGATTGATTGGATTGCTTCAAGCTGTGCCTCGTATTCGTCCATTTTTTTTGTAAAAAAATGGGAGTCTTTTTTATACGCCGTTTCCATGACCCGTCGAAATGTCGAAAAAACTCCATGATAGTACACATCGGTTACCGTTTCGCGCACATCAAAGATGGCAGGAGGCGTTCCAGCGCCAAGGAGTGTTTTCCAGCCCTGTGTTTGATGACGTTCCCATACCTGATAGGTGATGAGGGTGTTGTGAACGGCAAATGCTTTATGATACGTCTTCATAGGCGAGTTGGCTCATATATCGGCTGGCGAGGTCATCTTGCATGGACACCGCTCGCTCCCCTTCATGAGTGTTGTAGGCTCCGTGTTCTAATGCGATGAGCATCCCTTCTGTAGAGCGGTGTTGGAGTGTGCGTTCGGTGACAAGCCCATTTTGGATATAGTGTAATTCTGGGGGGAGGAGATACGATGCCCCTTGGAATGTGAGATGGAAACGTTCAGCGGCCACGCGGAGAAGACGTTCCATCTGGAAGTGGACGGACTGGTCGACTTCCGTTCGTTCATCATGCCAACGTGTCAGCGTTGCAAAGAACGCGAGCGGATTAATACGCATTCCGTGTGCACGCAACAGGGTTCGAACGTTTTCCGTATGACGACGGGGTAAATGGGTTAACGCTTCTTTTTCTTGGACGAGGAGGTCGGGATGGGTCACATAAAACTTGATCTGCTCAACGAGTGTTGCGACAGGAATATGAGGGTACATTTGCAAGAACCGTCGGCCTTCCCTTTGTTTGTTGATGTACGCGTGAGTGTTTTGTAATAATGGAGACGATGCTTCAGAGCGGAGGAGGATTTGAGCGAGGTCAATTACGGCAAGGCGTCGAGTCATGGAGGGAGTTATTTCACCCGCAGCAAGTAGGATCGACAGCTCTTGTTGTGTGAGATGATGTGCTTTTTGAACGTGGTGGACAATCT
>JBDKJL010000027.1:0-4909 GCA_039796615.1 Candidatus Parcubacteria bacterium | reverse complement strand
AATAATGCCAAGCGCTCAAAGCGCTTGTTCCTGAGCGTCACACCGCTAGGGTCCCGCCCAGCGTAGCGCCACCGTGGCGCGTAGCGTGGGCGGGTTTGCGGTGTGACCCCCACCGCGCCGGCATCTGCGGGCACCCGCGCAAGCATGTGTGCCCACAAGAATGGATAAAAAATCTAACCAAAGTCCTTGATCCATTGAAATATCGGCGTGCCGTTCTCCATAAGCCGGACGGATAGAACGTCTACATGTGCATCCACCGGAAGGGTTGGGTGCTTGGCCGAGAAAAAGGCGAAGGCGGTTCCGATCTTATTCAGCTTCCTCCCTGTTACCGCCTCGTATGGACGCAAAGAACCGCGGGCCTTTTCGTTACGTGTCTTCACCTCAATAATTCGGAGCTCGTCCCCTTTTTGGATCACCAGATCGAGCTCCCCAAATCGGCAGGACCAATTTTGTGCCACCACCCGATATCCTCGCCGCACAAAAAACGGCACGGCGAGTTCTTCGCCGCGCCGCCCCGTTGCTTTTACCGCTTTTTTGAGGTTGGAAGCCATTTTGACTGTGCCGTGCGCTCCCGCTTTTGCGCCTCGAGCACGGGGATCTCCTTCCACACGTAACGGACAATGAACCACAAACCCACAAGCACCCATACCCCCCAGAGAATGTAGAGCACGCGCATCCGAAGCAGCGGCACGCGCTCATACTCCATCGCCCACAAACACAACCCCACAAACCCTGTCCATCCAAGATGCGTGGCCAAACGGCCGATCGCTTTTTTCATCAGCTTGTCGTATCCCCCACGAAGTTGCATCACCCACACGATAATCCCTGCGGCAAAAAAGATCCCAAAGAGCACAAGCAACGCTCGTTCGATCCCCGGCTGAAAAGGGGCGGGCTGGAGCGAGAACCAGTACGAAAACGTGAGAAGAGGATGCATAGGTGCCAAAAAGCTACGGGAAACGCGGCGCGCTGTCAACGACCGTGGCGCACGCTAGATTTGGGGGCGCGGAATCAATGAACCGAGCGTGGCGTTAAGAAGCCAATCCCAAAGATTCACCGCCACCACAATCCCAATAAAGCAAAAGAAAATCCCAACCAGCTTATAGAGCAAATTACTCCCTCCCCCGCCCAATTTTGCCTCAGCCCACGCGTTCGGCCCCACAAAATTCAAAATATCCCGCGTACGAATCACCATATACGCTCCCAACGCCGTGATCCCAAATCCCAACACAAAACGAAGAAAGGCTCCCATATGCTTGTTATTATAACACGCCCCGAGGGCTCGTAAAAATGGATGAGATGCGCCGGGCTGGAACAAGTGGAATGTGAGCCGTACACCGTGTACGGTGAACATTTCACGCCGTGAAGCCCAAGCAGATCGCCATTTTTACGAGCCCCTATAGAACCCATTGGTCGCCATCCTGGGCATGAATAACATCGCCGGAAAAACCTCCGCGACGAATCTCTCGAATCACATCTGCCTCGGGATCCAACGATACGTAGTGGGTAAGGCGAACCTTTTTTGCCCCAGCTCGGCTTGCCACCTCCCCCACCTGCACGGGGGTGAGGTGCCCGTAGCGAGCCCTGTCCTCAAACCCGATCCGGAACGATTGTTCACAAATAAATAAATCCGCGTCTTTTGCTGCGGCGATTAACCCATCGCAAACGGCCGAGTCACCGGAATAGGCAACAACGCCATCGGGTGTTTCGAGCCGATAGGCCACGGCAGGATGTTTACCGAATCCGTGCCACACGGGGAATGCTTTTAACGTGATGTCCGGCGCAATCCCCACCGAGCTCCCCTCCTCCATGCTCACAAACCGCGGGGTGAATTCCGGCCAATACTGGCCGCCCATTTCCGGCTCATGCCACTTCCACACGCCAGGGAATCCTCTCACCATTTCTTCCGGCATATACACCGTGCACACACCGAACGCGGCGTGATCATCGGCAAAAATCCGACGGCAGCTCTTCGCCTGTAAAAACTGGGGCAGTGCCACATGATCGGGATGCCCATGCGTCACCGCGATGTGCTGCACATATCCATAGTCATACCCGGCGCGCGCAATGCGGTGGCGAATCCCCTCGCTACAATCCAACAGCACGAGCGTGCCGTCCACATCCACCAAAAATCCGGGCGGTTGGCGATCCGTATCTGGGGCATATCCGTTTGCACAGTTCCCGGTGCCAAGCGCAATAACGGTGGTAGGCATAAATTGAATTTTATTTTACCATGATCGTGCCGGAGGGTGACAAAATATGCTCTCTGTGTCAGGATACTCACCGCATTCCATACCGCCCTGGACGCTTAGCTCAGTTGGTTAGAGCGTCTCGTTTACACCGAGAAGGCCGTAGGTTCGAGCCCTACAGCGTCCACCAATAAAAATAACGGCCACGAAGCCGTTATTTTTATTGGTGGACGGAAGAGGACTTGAACCTCCACGGGGTTGCCCCCACTAGCACCTCAAGCTAGCGCGTATACCAGTTCCGCCATCCGTCCAGGATGGTGCGCACCCGCCGAAGCGCTTGGTGTGCGCGGGAGACAATAGCAGTTCGCGGGGATTCCGGCAAGGGAAGGGTTGGGGTGGTGCTCCCGGCCAATAGCGGATCCATTCGCTTTCCCCGACCCGTAATGATCTTGAGCTTCCGAGGCAAAATCCCCAGTTGAAAGGTGAACCCATTTACCCGATGGCCATCCACGAGCACATCCACCGGCTCATCCGACCGGATCGCCCCATGCAACATGGTGAGCGCGGTTTCCGGCTCAAGGCGCATCGGCGCGGCGAGCGGCCAACGCGTGGGGGTGGGAGCTTCTGTGAGAGGGCGAATGATCACATCGAGCAGCCCATCGCGGGCGTCTACTTCGGCCTGCCCGGTTTTGTCGCTCCACAGGTTGCGGATAATCACCGTGCCCGCGCGGCGTGGCGACAACCGATACCGACCCTCAATATCCACCGCCGCTTTTGTGCGCTCCATGCGCACCTCCGTTAAAAAATACCGATCATCGATGGTTCCCACATCCACCGCCTCGATCCGTCGTGCGGCGAGCACGTTGCAGGCCGCCTCGCCCTGCGGCAACCCCAGCATGGCGCCAATCTGTGACGGCTCACACACCGGGATATATCCGATCGTTACCGCCAAATCCGGGCAGAACCACATGATTTTTTCCATCGTATGATCGTTCCCCACCACCACGATGGTGCCTGCCCCATCCCGCACCAGCTCCTCCACCAGCTCCCGTGCGCTGCGGAAAATCGCAAGACGCGCCACCCGGCCCTGGATCCCCAGAACCGAAAGGCGCGTCTCAATGTTTGCCAATACCCGCTCATACGCCCGATCCGACAGGAAATCGTCGTACAGGTAGGCGTAATGCGGGTTCATATACCGGAACAATCCACCGGGATTCCCCGGGGGTGTTAGGCCGTGCCGGAAGAAGAAGCCGCCGAAGCCTTTTGCCCAGGCTTGGCCGCCGCCTCTTTATGCCCCGACCCGATGTGCACATTCCCCTCTACCACCGCTCCGGCCTCCACCATGGCGCGTTCAACCGTGATATCCCCGCGCACATGCGCCGTGGCGTGCAGCACCAATTGTTTTTTTACCGTTACGTTCCCTTCGATCCGGCCGGAGATGAGCGCTTCGTCTGCCACGAGGTCTGCCTTAATCACGGCTTCAGGCCCCACCGTGAGCGTGCCGCCCGTGGTGATTTTTCCATGCACTTCTCCTTCGATCACCACATCTCCTTGGCTCGCAAAATCCCCCTCCACTTTTACCCCCCGGGCAATCACGGTTGCTCCGGCAGATGGCGAAGAAAGCGGCGGACGCGATAGCTCCACCACGGAACCGGGCTCAACATGCTTTTGGCTGGATGAAAACATAGCTGCCCTACGATACCCAGGGGGTAAGGGACCCGTCAAACACGGTAAAGGCAACTACATCTCCTCGGGCACGGGGATCCCCAACAGCCCCAACGCCTCCACAAGCACGTCGTGCGCGGCGGCCACAAGCGCCAGCCGAGCCTCACGCGCGGGAGATGGCGCATCGAGCACCGGCACGTCGCGATAAAAGGCATTCGAAGCTTGGGCGGCCGTTACACACCACTGGGCAATAATACTCGGACGAAGCTCCTTTGCCGCGCGGCGACACACATCTTCAAACTGCGCCAACACCAACGCCAATGCTTTTTCGGCCGCAATCGGTTCTGCGATTCCCTCCTCCGCAGAAGCCGCTTCCGGTGATGCTGCGGCTTTGCGCAAAATCGACGAAAGGCGCACGGCCGCATACTGCACATACGGGCCCGTGTCGCCCTCAAACGAAAGCGCCTGCTCCACATCAAACGTAAACACCCGATCGGCATCCTGGCGCAGCATGCCAAACATCAGCCCGGCCATCGCAATGGCGCGCGCCATCCGCTCCCGTTTTTCCTCCGGCCAATCCTCATGACGCGTTTGTGTTTCGCGTCGTGTTTTTGCCAGCACCTCATCGCGAAAACTCTGATACGTCACCACATTCCCCTCGCGGCTGCTCATCGCGCCGCTCTTGAGCGTGACAAACTCAAATCCCACATGCTCAAGCGCCACCGGATACCCCATCTGCTTCAGCGTTTCAAAAAGCTGGTTAAAATAAAGGCTCTGGCGGTTATCGACCACCAAAATACTGCGATCCAGAGCCGGATATTCGCGCTGCTTCAGGTACGCGAGCGCCAGATCTTTTGTGGCATACAGCGATGTCCCATCACTCTTACGGATCAAAAATACGCCGAGCTTTTTCTCTTCCAAATCAACCACGATCGCACCTTGGCTTTCTTTTGCCACGCCCTTTTTGAGCAGATCGTCCACGATACGCTGCCCCTCATCTACGACTTCAGATTCAAAATATTGCCGATCAATCATGGCGCCCACCTCCTTAAAAAGCA
>JBDKJL010000026.1:0-47204 GCA_039796615.1 Candidatus Parcubacteria bacterium | reverse complement strand
CGCATCCGGGAACGCCCGGTTGATGAACTGGTAGAGCATCTGCCCAAAACTAAAGGAGCTCCAGTACAGTGTGAGGAATAACAAGAGGTGCAAAAAGGCATCACGAGCGCTCAAGTAGGGCTTGCGGCGAGGCACGGGCACACCATCCACGGCATGATCCGTATAGGCCTCAACGGCCTGGTGGATTTCGTCGGCCTGCCATCCGGCATTTTTCAGCGCATCTTTGATCTTTTCGCGTGAAACACCTTTAGAAAGGGCTTCTTTTACGAACAGTTGGAGGTCGGGAGTCATATGGGGGTAGTGTAGCAGGAAGAGGGGGATGTTCCTAGATGCCCATTATAATGTACATTTTTTTCAACATCCGTTATGATGGGTTCATTTCTGATATATGTTGTCACCTCTTCTTTCTTCTCTTCTTGCTGGTCTTGCCGTAAGCACCATCGCTTTTGTGGGATTTGGCAGTTTGTACATGGCTCGGAAAAAGCTCGCAGTGTACATTAAGGCGATTGTGGCGTTTGCCGCTGGAGGCCTTTTGGGTGGCGCGTTGCTGCACTTATTGCCGGAATCGTTGGAACAGGGCGGGCCAGTGTTTGAGATGACGCTCATGGGGATCGCCGTATTTTTTATCTTAGACTCATTGATCTGGGTTTATCATTGCCATGGCGGGCATCAGTTGCACGACGATGCGCATGCACATGGGAGCTGCCCCACAAAGCCTGTTGGCGCGCTCAATCTTATCGGTGACGCGCTCCACAACATCACGGATGGGATCGTTGTGGCCTCCGCGTTTATTGCGGGTGGCCCGGCATTGGGGATCCCTACGACGATTGCCGTGGCGCTGCATGAAATTCCGCAAGAAGTGGGGGATTTTGGGATTTTGGTGTATTCCGGGTTTAGCCGACTCAAAGCGTTATTTTGGAACGGCGTGGTTGCATTAACGATTTTGGTGGGGGTGGGAATCACCTTTTTGGCAGAGCCGCTCGTAGACGGCCTCACGCGATACACGCTGCCGTTTGCCGCCGGTGGATTCTTATACATGGCGTGCACAAACTTGCTTTCGGAAATTAAAGAAGAGCCCAAGCTTGGAACGCGTGCATTGCAATTTGTCCTCTTTGCTGCGGGCGTGGCCTTGCTCTGGGTTACGGCTATGATGGAGTAACATGTTTGATCTTACGCCCAAAGAACAGCGCATCCTGCGCCAGCTCTCCACGCCGGGGAAGGTGCAGGATTTTTTGTATCGGATTCCGTATAACTTTGAGCCGAACGGGGATACCTGTCGGTCGCCGCGTGTTGTGCTTCGTGAACGCACGGCGCACTGCATCGAGGGTGCCATGCTGGCCGCACTTGCGTTTCGGCTCCACGGCCGTGCGCCGCTCATCGTGGATTTGGAAGGCACACCACAGGATTGCGATCATGTGATCGCCGTGTTTCAAGAAAAAGGGAAGTGGGGTGCTGTATCTTCTACGAACCACTCGGTGTTGCGATTCCGTGATCCGGTGTACGCCACCATCCGCGAATTAGTGATGAGTTATTTTCATGAATACACCGATCATCAAGGCCGTAAGACGCTTCGGGCATATTCACGACCCATCAATCTCTCGCGTTTCGATCATATCGGCTGGATGACGCGTGAGAGCGACGTATGGGAAGTGCCGGAGTATCTTGTGGAAATTGGGCACACACGCATTCTTACTCCCACACAGGCACGATCACTCCGCCGCCAAGAGCCAATTGAACGCAAAGCCGGGGAGATGGTGCAGTGGAAGCCGCTACATGGAGCGCGCGGGAGAACGTCATAAAAAGAAACGCCGCCGCAAGGTTTTTGCGGCGGCACGAACGACTCCGTAAGGTTGAGGGTCAATTTGGCCCGTAGTTTTTTGGCGGCTTTGGTTTTAATCCGCCGGTAGTCCCTTGGGACTTGGGAGCCGCTGCAGGACGGATCGGCTCCAAGCGTCCTGGACGGTCGAGCTCATTCACAATGAAGCTTCTCAGATTTCCATCGGGGTATCGTCGCACGAGCCGAAGCGCGTATTCCGGCACGAAAGAGATGATCATAGGGCTATCTGCGAGACGTTCGCGTAGAACAACGCGCTGCGCTTCTGGATCAATCCGGCACGCTTCCCATCGCAACAGATCTTTTCCGTCTACGAGCACCGTGGAACGACAGCCCCAGCCGCCCAACGGCACGGCGATGCAGGCAAGGTCACCACGCTCATAAGAAGGAAGAAGATGCCTCTCGAGAACATCGTAGGCGACGCCTGTGGGCGTGAGGGTCATTACGAGGCGGTACCCGTGGATATTTTGACCTAAGTAGCCAATGGGGAGCATGCACACACCCAGTACCACGGGCACGATGTAGAGGAGGCACAAGATGAGTTTTATGTGACTTGGCGATGACACGCCAAAAAAAGATACGATGTGCGTTTGGAGAAAATCTCCTCCGAAAAAGGGGAAAAGGATCATCCCGATGGCGAATGCCATACGGACACCTCCGTAGGGAATGGAGGAATGATTTAAGATTTTTTCCTTGGGGAACTCATACCGATCTATCTTAGCGGCCATGACAAATACCTTTCGTTGTAGAAGGACGGGGGACATCGGTATTATCTACGGAAAAAGGACGAATTGTCAATCGTTCACAAAAGGGGTGGGCATAAAGGAATGCATTGTGTTATCCTCCGTTTATGTCTTTTTTCTTGCGGCGAATACCGTTATTTCTTGCGCTTTTTTTGTTGCTGGGAGCGGGGTGTTCGTCGATGCGTTTAGAGGTGGCCGATGAGGGACGCCCGCCAGAGGGGTCTGGCCCACTTCCGTTGGTCGCAGAGCCAGTGGCAACGGAAACGCATTTGGAACGAAAATCGTTAGATGGCGATATTGAACACGTTTCATACTCTTTTTCCACCACCACGCGTGCGCATCTGGAGTTATATGGTTTTTCACAAGAGGCTTATCAATTTCGTCTCGCCGCGGCAGATGAGGCAAAATCTTTGGCAGCGTGGCGAGATGCGTCTGAACCCACGGTTGTCGCGGGGATTAACGGAATGTACTTTTTAGAGGATTTTTCCCCGGCCGGATTTTTGGTGACTGAAGGGGAGGAGCAGCGAGATCATCCGTTTGATTGGGATAAGAGCGCATTGCTCACGATTGCGGATAACGGAGCGCTTGCGATTCGCGCCACCACCCAAGAACCGACGGATTTGGCCGAGCTCACGCACGCGGCGCAAAGCTACCCGCTTTTGGTGTTAAACGGAACGGCGAATCTTTCAGAAGATTCCGGAAAGGTGGCACGGCGGAGTATCGTGGGAACAGACACCGATGGCCGTGTGTGGATTGGCGTTGTATTAGAAGGAAATATCTCACTCTATCAGTTGAGCCAGGTATTAATGAAAACCGGGATTTCTTGGAAGAACGTGTTAAATCTTGATGGTGGCCCTTCGTCTGGCCTGTTCCTTCGTGGGGCAGATGAGGTCTTTTTTTCTCCATTTACCGCTATTCCGAGCGTCCTCTTTGTCGAAAAACGGTAAGAGTCTTTCCGTCTGGCGATCTGCGTGAGAGGGCTCTAGTCATTATTCACCGGGAGAAATCTTTTTTCGTAACGCTTTTTTGTCGGACTGCTGCCGTTTTTCCGACAGGCGTTTTCGACGCACGGCGCGGCTGGGTTTTGTAGGGACGCGAAGCGCATCGGGGGTGAGCGCGTCTTGAACGAGCGTTTGAAGAATCCGCACGGCGTTTTTTCGATTCTGCTCGCGACTCCGCTGCTCATCGTTATCCACGATTAAAAATCCCTCGTTACTGATGCGATTGGGGAGAGCGCGATGAACCAGTGCTTTTTGTTCGTCGGTGAATGCGGCCGAGGCGTTCACGTCCCACCGAACAATGGCTTTGGTTTCCCGTTTGTTTACATTTTGCCCACCGGGGCCAGATGCCCGCGCATAGTCCACCTGGAGTTCAGACTCCGGAATGCGGGGGATCGGATCAGGGAGCATCAGCATGAGGATTCAATGAGATCGTATCATGCGTGGTATGCTTTCGGTATGTCTCGATGGATGGCGATCAGTGGCCTTTTTGCCTGCAGCTTGTTGGGCGCCGGATGTATGGGATTTCCTGGGCGCCCGCCAGAACAGCCGCAAGAACCATCAACGCCGACTGCAACGATTGCCACCATGTCTGTGGATGAAGAGGAGACCGCACCCTCGATGGTCGCGTTCCCGGTAGAGGAATACGCTACACGGATTACAAAAAAGCGATTTGGTCAGTATGTGCAAGACCGATTCACGGGGTACCATGCGGGTGACGACATCGAATTTGCCGATGATGCTTCGCGCGCACGAGAAATTCCTGTTGGGGCAATTGCCGATGGCGAGATCGTTCGCGTGTCGCGCGTGAGCGGCTACGGCGGCGTCATCGTCACCCGCCACGCAATCAACGGGCGGATCATTACGGCGCTCTACGGCCACCTCGATCTCTCTTCTGTCACCCTTCGCCCCGGCGACCTTGTCACCCGCGGCCAATTTTTGGCAAACCTCGGCGAGCACGAATCCACGGAAACAGACGGGGAGCGCAAACACCTGCATTTTGGACTATACGAGGGGAGCGACGGCCGCGTGAATGGATACGAAGCCGCAGAAGCGGGACTGAAAAAATGGTTAGATCCTTCGGTGTTTTTCGCAAACGGGGGTTGATCAAATGGCCACATCCTGCTATGCTCCCGCCGACAATCAAAGAACTATAGGGGCGTCGTATAATGGTAGTACAACGGTCTCCAACCCCGCCTCTCGCGAGAGGCGGGGCGATTCCCCCCGCTCGCTATGTATTATGTGTATCTTTTAAAATCTGAAAAAGATCAAGGATTTTACATCGGTTTTACGAGTGATCTTGAACGGAGACAGATAGAACATCAACATGGGATTGTGGATTCCACGCGGGATCGACGTCCCATTCGGCTGGTCTATTACGAAGCATACGAAACAGAGACGCTGGCACGAATGCGCGAACAGAATCTCAAAGATTTTGGTTCGGCATACGTCGGCCTCCTAAAACGTATCGGCCAAAAATAAGATAGGGGCGTCGTATAATGGTAGTACAACGGTCTCCAAAACCGTTTGCGTGGGTTCGATTCCCCCCGCCCCTGCCAACAAAATAACCGCTATTAAAGCGGTTATTTTGTTGGCAGGGGTTCGTGGGAGACACTAAAATTCTTTCAAAAGTTGTTTGAGCGTTTTTTGAAAATCTTTTTCCGTATTGATCACTCGGTAACCGTGCTTCACGGCTTGTTTCTTGAGATACATGCTTTTTATCTTGACCATTTTGGCGGCATTACGCATATCCTCCTCTGTTTTTACGCACTGCAAAAGCCAGTCGGACGATTTGTCGCTCTTTTTAAATCCCTCGATAATATTCTGCTCATCTTCTTTGATGAGAAAAAGGGCACGGATATTCTTGCGAGCGAATCCGCTTCCCTTCATTGTTTCCAGCTCATGAATAAAATTTGGAAACAGATGGACGCCTTCAACCACGGCATTCTGTTTATGCTTTAACAGAGAGAGAAGCAACTGCCGCATCCCTGGCCACAGAATTTTGGCATTTTGGATTTCTCCACGCAATAACAGTTGAGGTGGATCAACGCATACGTTGAGCACGGGTAACGTTTTTGTCTTTATTTTTTTCGAGATATAAGGAGAAACGATCGTAGCGATAACGTCGCTCGAAAACCACGGAATGTGCTTTTTTTGCGACAGCATTTTTGAAAAAATCGTCTTGCCGCAGCGGGGCGCTCCACCAATGATGTAGATCATGGTCAAAATCTAACACAAAAGCCGTCTTACGACGATCGTCGCCTGGCGGGGGAGGGGGAATAGAATTTTTTCTGTTCGACTGTTACCCTTGGTAATAATATGTCATTCGAGCATATCGGTTTACCCGAAACGCAGCGTGAAACCATCGAAACGATTACGCTTGATGAGTATAAGCATCTGCCACCGGATGTTCAGGAATGGCTTCAAATGAGCGAAGAGGTCCCTGAGCACATGTGGGACATGCTGTCAGACATCGATCCATCAATGAAACTGATCGACGTTTTAAAAGAGATTCGAAGCGCGGTGATTGAGGCGCGTGGCGGACACGAATCCAATAGCCCAACGTCATTTGAAGATTCTCGCTTTACCTCATTTGAAGATATCGTACAACGAAATCTCGATTCGTGTGGTGTTCGCGCTCGGGTATTTGGAACAACATTGAGGAAAATGGGTATCCCCGTTCGGTTTGTTGATGGAAAACGCTTGGAGGACGAAGAGGCGATTGACCATGCGTGGCTTGATATTTATTCTCCAAAAGGAAAAACATGGATTGAGTGCGACCCCGGCGAATCCGATTTTCGGCATCATGAGAAAAATAAGAGGGATCGGGTGTTCCATGATTGGGATGAGCTCAAAGCGGTTCATGACAAATAATTAAAATCCATTAAACACGGAGACGTTTGACAGTTTAAAAATCCCGCGTAAGATACGCCGCACTCGGATGTAGCTCAGCGGTAGAGCAGTCGGGTTTACAGCCCGAATGGTCGGAGGTTCAAATCCTCCCATCTGCACTTCTTCGAGTGTAGCTTAATGGTAGAGCAATGGACGCATAATCCATAGGTTGAGGGTTCAAGTCCCTCCACTTGAGCTTGAGGTCTCCGTACGATAAAACGGAGGCCTCGTTTTCTTTTTATGTCCGTTTTTGTTACGATCGTTTCATATGTCTGATACACAAAAAGAACGACCTTCTGTCGGCGTTGCTACGGTGGTCGTGAAGGATGGAAAAATCCTTGTTGGGCGAGACACCCGAAAAGGGGAGGATGTGTATGGCGTACCCGGCGGGCATTGGGAGAGCGGGGAGTCACTCACGGAGTGTGCGATTCGTGAAGTGCAAGAGGAAAGCGGCGTAAAATGCGGAGAGGTGAAACTCATTTCCGTGTATGATTTTTATCGGCCGGATAAAGAAAAAAGTTATGTGACGATTGGTATGAGAGGTGTATATGAATCTGGAGAGCTCGCGAATCAGGCGGAAGAAGGTCGAATGGAGTGGGGATGGTATACGCCCGAAGAAGCGCTCGCGTTACATCTTTTTGCACCGGATAACGTGTTGATTGAACGATATTTATCGGGGATGATTTATGGATAGCGTACGGGCCGGCACGGCGGCTTCAAGCGGAGAAATTATCCACCTGTAGACAACTGAAATTAGAGTCGTCCGATGGTAAAAAATACGAAACAGACTGTGCTAATACCGAAGGCATTTTCCGTATCATCCAGTCCATTCCATCTCCGAAGGCCGAACCCTTTAAACGCTGGCTCGCAAAGGTGGGCTACGAACGTGTGCAGGAGATCGAAAATCCAGAGTTGGCGACAAAAAGAACGCGACTCTTATATATGGGCATCAGATCAATTGATAAAATTCTTTGCGCGCGATGTCTGGGTATTCTTCCTCGTCCATTACGAGCCAGGTGAGCCAGGTGGGGCGAATACGGAATGCACAAAATCCGTGCTCTTTGGCTAGTGCGAGTACCGGCCATTGAAAGGGGGACGTAAGAGAAATACGCTCGACGAGTTCAAAGAAGATCTCTGCCTCTTTTTCCTCCATCAGTTCAGCGACGCCACCTCCTTGCATGGTGTCGGTGTCTGGCCCCGTGCCGATTACAAAGGCGATTTTTCCGTTTGCTTTGATATTTTCGCATTTACGGCTGCCTTTGACGGTAAGAATATGGAATTCAAATGGCTCTTGATGTGTAAAATACACCACCGCGGCACTCGGTTCCCCGGTGTTTGATACGGTGGCGAGAACCATGGTGTGGTTGGTGCGGAGAAACTGGATTGCCGCCTCATGAATACGTTCTTTTTCCGTTGAATCGAGTTCTTTTTTCATATGGAGACATGGTATCACGCATGGGTTGTGTTGGGGTATACGGTGGCCATACCGTGATATCATGCCTCCATATGCCTGATGCGCGGATTGCGACAACAGCCTCCAGCCAAGACATCCTTCGCCAGCAATACGCAACGGAGAGCGGCTTGGCGTCGCGGATCGATCTTCATCGACGGTTTAGTACGCATCCAGAACAGTGGCATCGGTGGCTGTTTGATCAAATCATTTTTCGGCCTGGAGATACGGTGCTCGAGCTTGGTTGCGGAGAGGGAATATTTTGGAGAGAGAATGCCGAACGGATTCCTCAAAATGTCACATTCGCGTTATCGGATTTTTCACCGGGGATGGTAGATGCGGCAAAAAAGCATCTGGCGAGCGTATTGCCTCATGCGTCGTTTGAGGTGATGGATGCCGCGTCGATCCCCAAGCCGGATCATTCCATGGATACGGTGATGGCACATCACATGCTGTATCATGTCTCAAACATCGATCAGGCATTGCGTGAAATTCGTCGCGTGCTAAAAGAGGGCGGGACACTTTATGCCGCTACGAATGGAACGCATCACGTGCAGGAGATCGACAATCTGGCGATTCAACAGGGGATCCCCGTGGATCGGATGCACGAATGGCAGCCGGGGAATTTTTGGTTGGAAACGGGTGAAGAGATTTTGCGACGATGGTTTACTCATGTAACATGCGTTACGCGCGATGATGCGTTGCGCGTTACCGAGGCAGAGCCGCTTATCGCATACACCCTCTCGTTGGCGGCATGTCGCGCCCTTACGGCAGAGCAAAAAAACGCCATCGCCGAGCAGATTCGTCACATTATCGCTGAACAAGGCGTCTTCCACGTTACGAAAGCATCGGGGATTTTTATCGCAACGAGTCCATATGTCATGCGTTCTCTGTGATGCGCGTATCCATGAGCAGCACCGAATGGTTTATCAAGATGATTTGGTATTTGTGTTGCTTAACGCCGAGCCGCTCAAAGAGGGCCATTTGATGATTCTCCCCGTGCGGCATGCGGAGGATCTAGGGGATTTATCGCCTGATGAATCGCAAGCATTTTTACGAACCATCGATCGTTGCATGGCCGTGGTGACGAAAGCGTTTGACGACACGCCCATGTGTTTAGTGAACGGGTGGAAATTTCGGACACAGCCGCATCTGCATGCGCACGTGCTGCCAAGCAAAACAACGATGCGCGGCCTATATGTTGCGGCCGAGGGAGTTGAAAATCGTAAACGGGCAGAGGATGGGGCGCTTCGGCAAACAGCAGAACGATTACGAGTATTTTTTGAGAAGATTTGACAGGCATAACGGGATGCGTTATCATTTTCTATGATCGTTCATTTTCGGGATCAGGAAGCAGAGAGACTTTTCACGCGCGAAGTTTCACGAAAGCTTCCACAAGAGATTCAGCGAGCAGCTCTTCGGAAGCTCCTGATGCTAGATGCGGCAATCGCGCTTACTGATTTAAAGGTTCCGCCTGCTAATCGGTTAGAAAAATTAGCCGGTGACCGTGTCGGACAGTACAGCATCCGGATCAATGCTCAATGGCGAATCTGTTTTCGATGGGAGAAGGGGAGCGCTCACGATGTCGCTATCGTTGATTATCACTAATATGCCCAGCACAAAAATATTGCCGATTCATCCAGGAGAAATCCTTCAAGAGGAATTCCTTACTCCGTTGCAGGTAAGCCAATATCGCCTTGCAACGGATATTGGTGTGCCTCCCCGGCGGATTAACGAGATCGTTCACGGCGTGCGTGGTGTGAGCGCGGATACCGCTCTGCGTTTAGAAAAATATTTTGGCGCCTCCGCTGCTTTTTGGATGAACCTGCAAGCACGATATGAATTGGAAGTGCAGCGCGATCATCTTGGCTCCCGTTTGGAGCGGGAGATATTAGCGTTTGCATGAGGATTCATCCGATGAAGGTGGTATACTCCCTATATGCCCCCTCTTCTTAAAGCGACTCAAGCCGCGTTTGTGCGAAATTTTATTTTTGGGGTGGAGGATAGTTTGGTGTCGACGGTGGGGCTTGTTTCCGGTGTGGCGGTGGCCGGAGTGGATCGCGGAACGATTATTCTTACCGGTCTTGTATTGATTGTGGTAGAGGCACTCTCGATGGGGGTGGGGAGTTTGCTCGCGGAATCATCTACCGAAGAGTTTGTGTTCCGTCGCGGGCGCAGCATGCGACTGCCGATGATTGGCGGGGGGATTATGTTCGTGTCGTATTTTATCGCCGGGTTTATCCCGTTGGCGCCATACGCCTTTTTGGATATTACACATGCGTTCCCGCTTTCCATTATCGTGTCACTCATTTCTCTTTTCCTTCTCGGTTATGTGAGCGCGGCGCTCTTTAAGGGTCGCCGTACACGATCTGCTTTGCGCATGTTGATCCTTGGCGGGTTGGCGATTGGGGCAGGAGCACTGATCGGTAGCGCATTGCACCGATAAGAGCCCTTCCTGTTTGGCGATATCTATTACCGAACGATTCGGATGAGTGGTTTGAGGTAGGTGATATAGCGCGTTCCGAACTGTCCTTTAAAGCGGGAGAATCCGGCCCACTGGGCGGGGTCGGTGGGGCCGCGGAAGGCGTCGAAATCCAAATATCGCCAGCCAGAGGCGATGGCGTCGCGGAACCAATGATCAATGAGTCCGTAGTTTACGGATGAGCCGCGCGCCTGCTTGGTATAAAACGCAATCACATGGAGTGATGTTCGTGTTTCCGGGATATCGAGAATCGCGAGCCCGGCCAACGCTTGGCCGGTAGATGGCACAGCGAGCCAATAGCGCATGCGCGATCCATGGGCGCGATCGCGATAGCGTAACATCCAAATAAACATCCGCTTGGTGAGCCAGTCCAGTGTGCCGTGTTGATAGGCCGCGATAAATGTTTCCACGTCCACAGGCTGGATCGTGGCATTGGGGCTCGCGAGCCATTTTTTCCGGTGGCGTTTGGCATGGTTGCTCCACCCATGCCAATACGTTTCGATATTGCCCACCGGGGCGTACCCGGTGATCGCGAAATTCGGCATGATGAGCGACCGCCACCATCCACGGGGTACGTCGGTGCGGGTGAGGGGCTGCCACTGGATTAGGCGTCGCCGCTTTCCGATGCCACGCTCGAGCACGGGTTCTGTGTCGCCGTGGTGCATCTCTACCTGCCACAATCCTACGCGCCATCGCCGCCCCACCGATCCGACATTGGGGAGAAACAGATAGGTGGGATCTGCCGTGGTTTCGCGTTTTACAACGGCCTCAACCGCTTGGTGCGGAAGGAACCCTTCGGGGAGCGGTTGAACCACATGGCCGGCAGGCGGCACAAGCCCGTAGCGGCTTCCAATGGTGTGGAGATACCGATGAACGCGTTCTTTTACTGCGATCCAAGCGTTCCGCATAGCTGTGTGATGCCGGGCATCGTATCGCAGGGCGTGGTGGTGAGCAATGGGGTGGCATTTGTGCGGAGCGTGAAAGGCCGATAGGATAGGGGATCGCCACGCCCATGCCCCAACAACCATCCACCACCCGTTTTATCACGAGTTATGCCGACCCCACCGAGATTCCGGCGGGTGGCTTGCCGCAGGTGGCCTTTTTGGGGCGGTCGAATGCCGGGAAGTCGTCGCTGATTAACGCGCTCACGGGGATAAAGAAATTAGCCCATGTAAGTGCCACGCCAGGCCGCACGCAATTGGTGAATATTTTTGAGGTTGAGGGAGCGTTCCAACTGGTGGATCTTCCGGGATATGGATTTGCAAAAGGGTCGCGCACACAGCGTGAGCAGATGGCCGAACGCATCTACGGCTATCTGCGCTCCGCACGGTCGCTCCGGCTGGTGGTGCTCATCATCGACAGTCGCCTGGGCCCCACCCCCGCCGATCAGGCAATGATTGAACAACTGCAATATGCCACCATCCCGTTGATCTTGGTGGTGAACAAGGTTGATAAACTCTCGCGCCTGGAATTAACCCAGCGCATGGGTGCCGTACAGGCGGCCTACCCAGGCGTTACGGTGATCGCGCACTCCACCATCACGGGTGTGGGAAAAGATGCGTTGATGCAAGCGATTCGAGATCGGTTGGCGGAAGAAAGCGTATAAGGTGTCTTGCACGACATCTCATGCCGCCATTGTTGCACGCGAAATGAAAAAATCCTGTATGACCTCTCGAACACTCGTAAAACTAGGAACCCGTTCTGCGCCATTGCTCCTGTTTGAAGCCGTGGAACGCGGCCAAACAGAAGTTCTTGCGCAAGACGTCGGTAAAGGTTTTTCCACCGCCATCCGTTATTATGACGGCCGCAGCACCGGCAGTTTTCGCATTCAAGACGAATTGGAGAGCCTCAAAAAGCCACTGCTCACATATATCCAAATAAATGGGATTGAAAACGCCGTAGCAAAATTCCATACACGGCTTACGGCATTCAAAAAACAATTAGAGACAAATGCCCCGCTTACGAAACTCATGGATACGTTTGGGCGCGCCTATGCGCTTATGGTGGTATTTGCGCTGATCACAGACTATTGGGAGCAAGAAATTCCAGCAACACAACGCGGTGCATTCCAACAGGCAAGTGAGGAAATTCGAAGCGCATCCGATAAAGCCGTAACGGCGTTTAATACCTATTTGGAGAAAAAAATTGCCGATGGGGAAATCACACCGTTTACCAGACTCGAAGACCTCACCCTCGGCCACAAACAGCTTCCCAACATTGAAAATGGTTTTATTATGGCGTATGGAAAGATTTTCCAAGTACCGTGGGAGGAATTCCTCAAGGAACATGGATTGCAGTACACAGAAGAGGAGACCCTAGACACCGCTTCGCTCACCGAATTCTCTGGCTCCCCCGCATTTCCCGGAAGGTCAGCGGGCATCGTCCGACTCGTCTTTTTAAGCACAGACCTTCCAAAGGTAGGGGAGGGGGATATCCTCGTATCGCCCATGACGATGCCGATGTTCATCCCTGCGATGCATCGCGCCGCCGCGTTTGTGACGGACGAAGGTGGCACGCTCTGCCATGCCGCCATTATCGCTCGCGAGCTCAAAAAACCCTGTGTTGTTGGCACACGATTTGCGACAAAAATCCTCAAAGACGGTGACCGTGTAGAGGTCGATGCGAATCAGGGAATCATACGGATTTTAAAAAAAAGCTCTATAAGGATCGAAGTAAGCCAAAAAGTCTTTTCCGAAGTCGCTTGGACCCCATTCCTGCCGATTAGGCGATGATCGAGCAATTACGATGCGCCACCATTCCGTAGGCAGGTCACATGAACGAGCGTCGTGACGACGCCATGAGCCTCCAAGAACTTTTGACCTTGATGAATGCCGTCCAACGTATTCGCATATACCCTGCACTGCTTTTCGCCACGCGTCACCAGGAAAAACTGATCCATTGGCATCCTATTCAACCGATGAAGCTCATCGATTAAAAAGTGGGGCGAGCTATGGAAGTCAGACGCAGTCTGTTTTCCAACGCGAATGACCTCAAGAACGGCCGTGCATGACCACGGCGAAACCCAGGCGACAAGCCGCTCCTTTTGATCGCGTAGTATGTTTCCTACGACGCTGAACATATATCCACGGTAGTCTACCACACCTAATACAGCTAGACTTGACTTTTCTGAAAATAATGGAGTAGAATGGCAAAATCGTATCGTGACGGTGCGATGAAGCCATAGGAGTAAAAGATGATATTTGTAAAATTTACGTTGCTCAACAGTGAAGAGGGCGCGGTCGACTACCTCGTTGGAGCGAGCCTCAGGGATGTGTTGACGGATGCGGAAAATGTGTTTTCCAACAGGAGAATCGAGTCGCATCAGGTGATTACGGAGGAAGAAGTACGTGCGCTCAACCTAGAGCACTTCGAACAGGGGATTCGGTGCGTCAGAGATGAGGGAGTCAAGTGCTTCTACATCGGCTACCATAAGCCTCATTGAAACGACTCTTTTCGTTCGACGAAAACGCCCGCCGGCTCTCCCGAGGGCGTTTTGTCATAGTTTTAAACAGCCCTTTCTATTAAGATCGGGCGAGAGAGGATCGATCCTTGAACTGGAGAGTATTTTTATAAAATGGGATATTATGACGATATTTAAGCCAAATTTTAGTAAATAATACTTGACAAAATATTAAAAATATGATATTGTTTAGAGGAAAATAAAATAGCTGTGTTTAGCTCTATTTACCAATAATTTATTGGGGTTCCATTTCGGAGCAGCATGATACGCATGACGCTCCGAAAGACGAACGTTTTTCCACTTCCCTTTCACAAAACAAGAGGTGTTAAATGAACCAGAATCAAATCGTGTGTGCGGGTTGCGGTGTGGCTCATAACTCGTCGGCAGATGCCGACTTCCTCCAGCTTAACGCCCCCAAGCGGCGTAGTGTGCCGGAAGAGTGGCTCGCCACCCAGCCCGCGCGACCGCCCCAATTCACCACCGAGGCACCCGTGCTGCACTTTTGCAGCACGCAGTGCTTGAGTGGGTTTATTGCGGACGATCGTAACTACGGTCGTATCGCGTGGCTGGAGACGGAGAAGTTGCCGCCCACCCCCGAAGATCTCGTGGGGCTCGAGGAGCGCTACAGAGCTCGTGCGCTTACCGATTCCGATGCGGATCGCAATGAATACCGCGAGTATTGGCTTCCGCGGCTCGAGGCTCTCTATCATTGGGAGCGTGCTCACGAAGGTCGCCTTGGATGTGACCTTCGGGAGTGTATTACTCCTGAAGAGGTGGAGGCGGAGCGCATTCGGTACAACATCCCAACAGGGAGGCAGTTCGCGATGTTGACGCCGGTGCGTCCTGGACCGGGTCTGTGCTTCTCGAGCTGGTCGCAAGGGGAGGGTAACCCTCGCGGAGACCACGCGTTCTGTTGCGTGGCGTGCGCTATTCGCTTCTGCGAACAGTTTCCTTTTGACGCCAAGGATCACTGGGTCAATAAAGGGATTCGGTGCACGCATTGCGACGGTGTGCGTAATGAGGATCACGGTTGCCATGGAGGGTACACCGTGTGCGGAAAGCACTTCTGCAGCGCGCAGTGCGCACTCACGCACGTAAAGGGAAACCCCTTGTTTCTCACCGGATGGATGAGCCGTGAGGAGGTGCTTGCTTCCGATCGTAAGGCTCGTCGGCCAGAGCGGGTGCATAACGGATGCGCCCACTGTCGAACGGAGAACGATTCCGCACGTTTCGTTCTTTTGGACTCCGTTTACGAGTCCACGCTCGATGACGAGTACCCTGCGATGGCGTGTTCGGTCGCGTGTGTCGTAGGTCTCTTCGAAATAGAGGATGCCTCCCGGGCACCTTAGTCGGCGGTTCCGTTCTGTCGCCCCTACTGTTCCCGACCGTCTGTATTCTTACGGCGGTCGGGACCCAACTTTGGTCGAGGATATTTGTTCCTCGCTCGAATCCTGGGTTCGTTAGTAAGGCGTTTAAAAAAACCCCATACGAGATACGTATAAAAATGGGACATTTCTGACAGAGTAAATGTAGGTCAATATAAGGCCATAATAAGCCTATATTGACAAAAAGTAAAAAATACCTTACTATACCCCGTCCATCCCCCTTGGGCTGGAATCGTTTCTTGGCATCCGGCGCGCAGTGCGTCGATGCCTATGTGTCACCCTCTCACCTTCAAAAAGGGAACCAATGACCACAAGAGAAATAGACCGGGCGCAACAGCGCCATTTCGGCAACTTTTCGTTGCCGTTAGTAGAAACCGCACTCACGGAAGAGGATCAACGCTACCTTAATGAGCGAGGCGTACGATTTTTGGGAGAGATCTTCTACATCAAATTCCAGATGTGGGGAAAGTTTGCGGATCGACCGCAGCGAATTTTTGCTGCCTTGGCACAGCACTACGGCTTTGTGCAAGGAGCAGACCCGTTGAAGCAAGGCTGGGAGCCGCCCTATTGGACGGATCCAGAATTTCTCCAAGCGCTCAACGTCCCCGTCATGGAGATGTTGTCGAAGGGAATCGGGCGATCTGAATCTTATCGTTTCTGCGATGCAGAGAGCTATCATGAAAAAGGAATCCATTATACAGGAGGTTATCTAAGACAAGAAAGAAGGTATCTGAAGACCTGCACGGATCTTCAGCGCCACGAGCAGGTGTTGAGGAGTAACGAGGCAAAAATATGGGCGATGGCGCTCGTTCCTCCAACATGGCGACCACCCACAGAAGTACCCGAATGCTGGAAAGGTTTCTCCAGAAAAGTGCGTCAAGCAGAACGGAGGCGGAAAGGAGCAGACCGAGGATGGTTAGATGAAGCGAGGCAGGCTCAACGCGATCTTGCACGGCAGGACATCTTGCGAATGGTCAACCCCGCACAACAGCCGGACGGAGATCTTCCGCCGACCTTGGAAGTGATCACCGACACCTCTGCAGATGAGCGTCGCTTCATCCGTGAAGCATGCATGTATCTCGCAGGCAGGAGGGGGCGGTAACGTAACTCGCGCACTCGCGCGACTGGAGCGCATCCGCTCTGGTCTCCCGGGTGCGCTTCTTTTATTGCGTAAAAATTTCCAAGGCGTAATCATCGTTGACTTGACTTCTATCGCAAAAAACGTTATATCTAAACGAAATTTAAACACGGTGTTTAGATTTTTAGAGAGCGGCTTCCAAAAAAATAGGAGTACGAACGATGGACTACAGACCGACACTTGGCGGCCTCAAAAAGGCTCAAGAATTTCTCAGTTCCAAGGGTCACCCCATGCCAATCTTTCAGATGGATATCTATGAAGATGGTGAGCACGTGGGCACGCGGTGGGTACCCGGCAAGGGGCGAGTGATCTCAATCGACGAGGCAATCCGTCAGTACGGCGCAATGCGCGAGGTGGTAGATGTCCGCTTGGCGAACGAACAGGGTGATACATTCGTGCAATTTAGCCATATCGCGCGTGTTAGTGTAATGATGGGCATAAGAGCGATACAGGATAGCTGGGGTGCCATTCCGGAATTCTATCAGGACGAGGCAACAGATCGTTCATTCATCGAATTCATGGACTCACCCGACGGTACGACGTTCTTGAGTCTTGCGCGGTGGGGCAAAGCGGCTCCTACGATCTTGGATCGGCTCACGTTTCTTTTCTTTCCTAAGCGCTACGCCAGGGCAACCTTCGCCTAATCCGTTCAGCGTCAAGGTCTTGTTCCGGAGCCCTCGCAGACGGGTGCTCGAAACGCCGGTAGAACAATTACTCTGTTCTTCCGGCGTTTATGTTTTATGTTTCTCAAGAAAAGATCAATTTTTTTCTTGTGTTTATTTTCCTCAGGAATTAAAATTCATAAAGAGAGATATTTTTATTCTCATCTTTAAAATATATGACTCGCTTCCAAGATCGAGCGGCGCGCGTTTTCTCCACGGTGATTGCCGGATGTTCATCGGTAACGTTATTGTTCGCTCCAGCGATGGCTCTTGCGGCAACCGCGACGTTTTATCCGATGTTGGATGGAACATATACGAGTTGGACTCCGAGTACAGGCACCGCACACTATCCACGGGTGAATGAATCACCGTGCAATGGGAATACAGATTATGTTTATTTCCCAAATGGTTCGGGACTTGAGGTACGGGATTCGTATGTGTTGAATCTTGCAGCGATTCCCGATGGTTCGCGAATCACGAAGATTACGGTGACCCCTTGTGCATCAAGGCACGACACGGATACATCTTCGTCTACGATCTTGAATGTCTTTTATCGATATGGTTCGTCGAACAGTTCGTTGAAGGGAAACTACTCGCTGTCTGGAACCACGCCGACGGTTCTTTTGAGCTCTTTTTGGGACGTTGATATTACGAAGGGGGGCACACTGCTTCAGGTGGGGATCTCATTCCACGGCGGGAGCGCCGGTGCGCGCGTCAGCAATCTGAAGACGGTGATTGAATACGAATAAAAAAATGATCCCCCTTCTCTATGAAAAAAGCTCTCGCGCTTCTTTTGCCCGCGTTGGTGTTGTTCGGCCAGGGGTGCCCGATTGATCTTGGGGGTAACCAGGTGCCAAGTGACACGCCCACCACGCCGTCCAATCCACAGGCGATCCAAACAGGCTGTTCGCCCAAAACGATTTCCGTGCTCTCGCCATTACCCGGATCCACGCATAGCTTACCGGTAACGGTGTCGGTGCTTGTGGAGAACGATAAAAATCCCAATTGTATCTGGACATTGTTTGAAGCGCAGGCGGGCTCCGTGCAGTTGTATGATCGCACGGGCGCAGAAGTAGGATCCGGTTCGCTCGTAACCACGCAGAATTGGATGACCACTGGCCCGGTGGGATTCAGTGTGGTGATCGACTCCGCCATGGTGGTGCCGCCGGGAGAGGCGCACATCGTGATTACGGAAGAAGATCCAAGCGGAATGGGGGATGTGCAGACCATCGAAGTGCCGTTCAATCTTCAATAGAATCCATCACAGACATAAAAACACCGGCTCCTTTTGGTGCCGGTGTTTTGATTTATGCATTGGGATGAAACATTCCATTTGTATAGAGAGCCTTTCCATCCACCTCGATTGTTTCAACATCGATAAAGACATCCACGTGATACCGCCCATGTTTGCGATGCAAGCCCGTTTTTGCATACACCGTGTGTTTGGCCCCGATGGAAAAATGAAGACCCTGTTGGCGTTCAAAGGCCGTGATGTCGCTTACCAAGCGATGCTTGCCCATGGCGCGGTTTAAGCCCAGGCCAAATTCGCGGACCACGGCAACTTCTGTGGCGCGGATTTTTTCGAGGATGGCCTGGAAATCGGCGGGAGCATCTGGAGCGGTGAGCACGCCGTTTGTGATGATAAGTTTGAATGGATCGTAGAGTTGCACGAGGTGATCTTCGCCTGCAAAGGCAAACGCCATCGCTTCACCGTTTACCGTGGCTAAATCAATCGGTTCGGTGAACACTTCGCCGATGGGGAAGGTGCCGCCGATATTTTTCATGTCGGTATAATCGCCCACATTGAGTTTGGATGGTTCCATGGGGCCATCGTATGTGAGCGTGGTGCCGTTGCAGCGCACAACGGTGCGCTTGGACACATCCATGATTGCCTTGAGCGCATGGCCGAGCGGGCGATAATAATGAGGATCGTAAGCGAACGCATCCACGTATGCCTCGTATTGCTCTGGCGGCATACGATTGAGATGCGTGTGTTCGATTGTTTTGAGTCCGCGCTTAAACAGCTCAATGCGAATGCGGAATTCGTTGAGGCGGAAATTGGTGGATTGGATCAGCACCACGAGATCTTTGGGGTTGAGCGCTTCAAATAGCCGCATCACGTCGGGCGGCGTAACGGTTTTGATATCCACAAACTGCGCGTTCGGCAACGCGGCGCGATACGCATCCGTGAGCAGGCAAGCGAGGGGCGCTTCGGTGTCAAAAATCACCAGCGCCTGTTCACCGGGCGCCATTTCAAGGGCATGCGTAAGAACATCGCAGAGATGCGCGGTAAGGCGGGGGAGGAGTGGGTTCATGTGGCCAAATGGGGGCAGATTCTTAGAGCCCCAGCATCTTAAATACAAACTGTACCATCGGATCCACGCCCGAGCCGTGTACAAATCCACCGCCCAGGGCACCGGTGACCGTTAAGAAGAAGAGGCCGATCAGCGCAAGGATGATCGTCCAGCGCCCGGGTTTGGTGCCTTTACGCCAGGCGATCGCATATACAATTGCGAGGGGGAGAAATGATAAGATCGATGCGTAGGCAGACAACGTGTGTTTTGTGAGGATCGCCGTGGCCTGTGGGGTAACGGCGAATTCCTGTATCACAAGCAGGCCGGAAATGGCAGCAGGAACAGCCGCCAGCGCGCCGAGAATCACAAACACGGCTTTGAGATAAAACCAGGGTTGCCAGTTGAGGATTTTACGAACGCGAATAAGCTCCATCAGGCCGTAGATCATAAGGAGCGCGATGGGGAAGTGCACCAAGAGGGGGTGGAGGTTTGGCATAGTTTTCTATAGCCTACCTGCTTTTTTGACATCTTGCCATGCCGATGCGCCATGGCTATCCTGGCAATACCTTATTCTTGAATGCTCCCGCATATGAAACGACTCATCCCATTCGCTCTCGCTTTTGTACTGGTAGGCCAAGGTTGTTTAAAACCTGCAGCACCCGAGGCCACTCCTTCCACGCCGTCTGCAACCGCGCCAGCGGCAGAGGATGCCGCGATGGACGATCACGAAATGGAAGGGGAGCCTGCATCAGGCATCACCGACGGGAGCGCCGAAATGAACGACGGCGTGGCCGTATTCAAAATCTCCGGAAAAAATTTCTCCTACTCACCGAATCGCATCACGGTGAAAAAAGGGCAAAAGATTCGGATTGAGTTTACGAGCGAAAGCGGATTCCACGATTTGGTGATCGACGAGTTCAAAGCCTCCACCATGCGTGTGAACACCGGTGGCAACGCGAACGTGGAATTCACCCCCACCGAAGCGGGCACCTTTGAGTTCTACTGCTCCGTGGGTCAGCATCGCGCCAACGGGATGGTGGGCACGCTTGTTGTGACAGAAGACGACGAGAGCAGCATGAAAAAAGGGATCGATATGGAAGTTGGCGCCGATGTGATGATGGATCACGGAAGCCAGGAATAATTCCCCCTCTTTTCACGCAAACCGCTCCCACATAGGAGCGGTTTTGTATTTAAGGTTGAGTTGACATTTTGCACAAAAGCCCGTTTACTACCTCCGTCCGTTGATTTTTAACGGATATGAACAGTCAAAAACAGGGTCACAGAAGGTGGCTCTCAACAAGGAGATAAGGCTCATGCCTTCAATTCCCGCTTCCGTTAATACCGCTCCCATCGAAGGATTGCAGCGCCTCTATCAGGGGAAGGTGCGTGATACGTACGAACTCCCCGACCACCCCGGTTATTTATTGGTGGTGGCTTCCGATCGCCTGAGCATTTTTGATTTCGTGCTTCCAGCGGCCGTGCCGCAGAAGGGCTCGGTACTTACGGCGTTGAATCATTTTTGGCGCACGCAAGTGATCAAAGATGCGTTCCCGCACGATTTCGTGGCCGCCGGAGCCGAGATCGATGAGTATCTTCCCGAAGCACTCCATGGCGACGCGTCGCTCCAAGCCCGTGCGACGGTCGTGGAGAAGCTCACGATGCTCCCCGTCGAAGCGATTGCTCGTGGATACCTCACGGGCAGCGGTTGGAATCAATATGGGAACGACCAGCGCATTTGCGGACAGTATCTCCCATCCGGACTATTGGACGGCTCTGCGCTTCCATATCCGCTTTTTACTCCCACAACAAAGGCGGAGGAAGGCCATGATGAAGCGATCTCTGCCGACAGCGTTGTGGAGGAATTTGGCATCGGGATAGAGCGCAACACGTTAGGGCTCTACACGCTTGCGGCAACATTCGCGGCTTCGCGCGGGATCATCTTGGCGGATACCAAACTCGAGTTCGGACGCACCAACGACGGTGTCTTGTGTCTCGGGGATGAAGTGTTCACGCCCGACTCTAGTCGATTTTGGGATTTGGGAGAATGGCAGAAGGTACGTGGAGGTGGCAAGAGCCCGAACCCGTTCGACAAGCAGCTTGTGCGGAACTGGGGGAAGGAGATCGGTATCCACAGGCTGGATCCCAAGATTCCGGAAGATGTGGCCTGGGTGCATGGCCAAACGGTTCCCGAAGATCTCCTTGCCCGTACGACGCGCTTGTATCGCTATATCTTTTGGCGGTTGACCGGAAACAAACTGGAAGATTACCAGCAGGAAGAAATGGATATCAATACCAACCCGCTGCCCGTAAGGATCGAGGTGATCTCTGGGAGCCGATCCGACGAAGACCAAATGGGAAAAGGGTTGTCGGATTTACGGCGTCATGTTCAGGAAGGTCGTGCTGCTGACGTGCATAGGCATGTGATTAGTTGCTATCAGAACCCTGATACCCTGGCGCAGTATGCACGGAATGTTCCGGACAACGCCATCATCATCGCTGGTGCAGGCCTTGTAGCAGCACTTCCCGGAATGCTCAAGGCACTCTTGGTGGCGGCAGGAAAAGGTCATATCCCGGTATTGGGAGTGGCATTTGAGGGGAGTACGCCTGAGGAGACTCTTGCGGCCGAACTCTCTATCAAGTGTCTTCCTGGGAACCTGGTTCTCAAGGATATAGATGGGAAGGTCTACGTAGGACCGGCTGGTTTCCGAGCCGCGTGTAATGCGGCGGTGGAAGACGAGTTCCTCCGCATAGCTCCACCACCTGGGAAGGCGGCGATGCTCCACCCCTCCTCTTATTGCTAAACGCGCCGGCGTTCTTCCGGCAAACGCTCTGGCGAATGGTAGCCTCTCGGCTGCCATTCGCCAGGCGTTTTTGTTTGGGGGAACGCGTGGTATGATCCGGGCATGTTCGGCATTGTGCTCATGACGATTGGGGTGACGCTGGAAGAAGCGGCGACATCCATTGGAAAATTTGAGTTGCGAAAGCGGGTAGAAACGCCGTTTGCGTATGGACTCCTTACATCTACGGCCGTGCTGGCCGTTTTTTTATTGTCGGCGGCCGTGCGATGGGATCAACAGATCTTTCGGTGGGAGAGCCTGCCCACGTTAGCGATTCGCGCGGTGCTCGAAGTGGTGCTGGCCGTGGGAGTGATCCACGCGATCAAGCAGGCAGATCGCTCCACGTTCGGATTTTTACGTACGCTCACGATCCCATTTTTGTTGATTGTAGACCTGGTGTTGGCCTATCATATCGATCCATACCAGATTACGGGGATGACATTGATTGTATCGGCGTTGTTCCTGTTGTTTATCAATCACGGATTTTCCAAGCACGGTGCTTGGCTTACAGCGGGTACGGCGCTGCTTGCCGTGGCAACGACGAGTTTGTATAAATATAACATCACGCACTTTAATTCACCGGAAGTGGAGCAGGTGATTATGCAAACGGTGCTGATCACTTTTTTTATTGTGATGGGATTTACGATGGAGCGCAAAAATCCGTTCCGTCTATTTCGGATTCGTGCGTGCCTTATGCAGGCCGGGCTCATGGGCGTTGGATCCGTGCTCGGCGCGTTGAGTTTTCTCTACGCGGCACCGTCAGTATTGATGTCGGTAAAACGATCCGTCGGTATCTTTGAGGCGATTATCTCTGGCCGCGCGGTGTTTCATGAAAAACGCACGGCGCTCAAAGTGAGCGCAGGTGTTCTCACCGTGGCAGGCTTTATTTTGTTGTTGTTATAGGTATTTTATTGTCATCTGCTCTATCCTCCTTTATCCTACCGCTTATATGACTTCCCATTCTTCCGACGGTTTGCCTCCGGTAGTGCCGATGCTTGATGAACCCGCGTCTCCGGTACTACTACCGGCGCCACGATCGAAGATGCTCAATGTGGCGTTGGGCGTGGCCGCCATTGTTGCGGCGCTGCTTGTGGCCGCAGGAGTGGCAGCGTATCAGGGATGGATCACGATTCCATTTATTGAGGGGTTTGGGCGTAATACCGAGCCGCCGCGGCTCGAGGCGATTGCCAAGGCGGTGAGTGGTGTGGACGCCGGGTCGTTTATCTCCACGTTTCACCTGGCAGCACAGCCGTTGCAGGAAGGAACGCCGGTGATTGATGCGCTTCCGCCCCCGCCACCTGTTGAAGGAGAGGAGGAAGCGTTTTCCGGATCTGCCGAACGGTTAAAGAGCATGGCGAGTTTGATTCCGTCCACCTTTGAGCTGTCGTTAGAAACAGACACGACATATAAAAAAGGGGAGCACATGGATGTAGATAACCACTACAAAGGGAGCTTTGTGAGCAACGGGATCTCGCTGTTGTTCGACGCGCGTTCGCGCCAGTTGGGGGATGATGTGTATCTGCAGGTGAACACGCTTCCGATTCCGTTTATTGATGTGGCGGCCATTAGCGGTGATTGGGTGCACATCGAAACGAAACATTTCATGAGCAACATGATCTCGGGGGTGCGCCCGGAGGCACGCGTGTGGGAGCCGGTTGAGGATGCGTCGTTGTCGGAAAAGCCGGACGCCCCATTGAGCACAGACGCCGCCGAGGAAGAGTTGCGCATCTTGCGCGAAGAGCTCTTTGCACACAACGCCTTTGTGATCACCGGGGAGGAGCGCGGCCCGGCGTCGGATGATCCTTCGCGCACCGTGTGGAAGCTCAAGGCCACGTTGGATCCCGAACGGGTTCGTGAGGCCATCGTGGCGGCGGTTGCGCGCCGTCCAGATGGGGGAGAGCCAACAGTTCTTACGGATGCACTCAAAGCGTATGTGGATCGTGAGGTGTTTGTGTCGTGGCTCCAGCGCCTAAAAGAGGTGGTGCGTGTGCGGTTCGAGGCTGACGGAAAAAATATTCTCCCGCTTCGTCAAACGCTTGAACTGCGTTACACCACGGCCGCGCAGCAGGCCGAACAGGAGCCAAAGGAATATGTGGTGTCGTGGGAATACCTGTTTAAGGCCATTGGAGAACCGGTGAATATCGTGGCACCCGCAGACACGATCGACGTGCAAAAAGCGTTTCAACGTGTGATGGGTCGCTCCGACGAAACCGTGCGGTTCAAGGAGCAGGCCGCGGTGGTGGACGATGTGCAGACGGCGTTGACGGCCTATCATGAGCAGAACGAATCCTATCCCGAAGCGCTCTCGGCGTTGGTGGGGTTCGTGGCATATTCAGAACGCGTCGTGCGCATTCCTGATGACGTATTCACGCAAAAACCGTTCCCCTACACGCGATCGGCCGACGGTCAGGGGTATACATTGGTTTACGACATGATGATCCCGAGTGACGAAGTGTCGTCACAGTCCACCTACGTACAGGGAACAAACACGGCTACGGAAAAGGAACCTTCTCAAGAGGCAGCGGCAACAAAAGATTCCGATCAAGATGGTCTTACGGACGCTGAAGAGGCGCAGCACTCGACCAGTCGATATCGTGCCGATTCGGATAATGATGGATTTTCAGATAAGGACGAGATCACAAACGGTCACAACCCCCTCCAACATGCCGAAACAGGGAAAACGGTGGGGCCGTTTCAGCAATAAAAAATCCCCTCAAACGAGCAACGCCTGCCACGGAAGAGCCGGGCAGGCGTTTGAGTGAGGGGACACGCCCCTCATGGCGTTAACCTTCGGGATACATGAGCGCGGCGATTTGCTTTGCCTCTTGGAGGAGAGACAGGTGTTCCTCGGGAATGAGCGGGGTTTCACGAACGACTTCTTTTAGATCGCCACGGTCGATGGCTTGCAGGGTTTTAATTTGCAAATCATGTTCGACACTAAGCGCACGCACTTGGAGCGATTCGAGAGTATCTTCGGGGTGAATAAGAACGCGACGGCTTGAGAGTACCGCCCCAAGATCGTACTGTTCGTCGACGCGTTGGGCGGTAACCTCCGTATACAATTTTCCTCGTCCTCCTCCCGTTGCTTCCGCGAGCCTGCGTGCATACAGAAGGCTTGCGCAGAGTACGCGTCGCCCGTACATCCCTTTTCCACCAAAGTCCGGCCGCCCAGGATCAAGAGGGCCTGGATGTTGGTTGATCATTTGGCCTTGATAACGCCTAACGACGTTCAGTGGTGTTTTAGGCATCCACCCGTATTGGCCGATCCAATCGACGTGTGCTGCCTCGCAGGCTTCTAAGAGTGCCTCCCCAAATCTTTCGGGGGATTTCCGATCTTGTGTCGGGGAAATAACTTTAACGATGAGATCGGGTACCCTTAGTTCGGCGGCTCGGTCAACCCCCGCAGCATCGGGCTTACTGCTGATGACGAGTACGGGAGCGATCCCCCGGAGCCTCCCACCGAGTCTGGCTTGGAGGATCGCCTGCATGGTTGTTCCTCCTCCTGAAATAAATAATGCGAGTCGTTTTTCACGGAGCATCACTTCGTCCTTTCTTTGGTTATAGGGTTCATGAAATGACAGGGAATATCTTTCCCCAATAGAGATTTTTTTGCAAATGGATTACCGCTTTTCGTGAAGCGTGGCAGGGGCTTAGCCCGCTTTTTTGAAGCGGACGCTAAAGACCGGTTCGTATTTGGTGTCTTGTTCGTCGGTAATTTCCACCGTTTCGCCTTTCATGAGTTTGGTGAGCGCTAAGTCGGTGAGGAGCTGCTTGTCTGATTCCAGGCTTTGCGTGAGGCGGTCGATTTCGTCGAGCTCCGTGGGCACGTCGGCTTTGATGGACGATTCGATTTGCAATTTTTTAGCCTTGGCATCTGCCAGGGCGTCTACGGCATCCTGATAGGGTTTGGAGTTTGCAAGCAAATCTTTATAGATCGCTTGAACACGCTTGCGCTCCTTTTTTTGCTCACTCATTCGTTTGAAGATTTCGTTGAGATCCGTCATAAGGCGGAGAGTATAGCATACGGGATAATGAGCGGTAGATCAGGTAAACAGAGCTTCTAGAATGTCTTTTGGCGGCGTGAGGACTGTTTGAGTCCCGCGAAGCGGACGAGTTCCGCAGCGTCGCCAAAAGACATTCTAGAAGCTCTGTTTACCTGATCTACCGTTTATTGACGAAAGCCTCAATGCTGGTTACCGTATCGATATGGACACGGAATTTTTCTCACTCACGTTTTCTCGAAAAGAGCTCCTGGAAATTCAGGAGGCGCTTGTGATGCGCGCGATGGTGGAGGATGAGGTGCGGCAAGAAGAGGGGCTGGAGCCGGTTGATCGTGATCCGTTGCTCACAAAGCTGGAGCAATTTCTCCCGCTGTCAGAATCACAGGCCGAAAAGCGGGATGATCGTGTTGAGGAGGAGCTGTGGCGACATGCGTGGTATTCGTATACGGATGAATGGGCGTGGTATCGCGCGCGGATGGATGTGTTAGGGGAGTTGGGGAGCGCGGCGGGATTAAATGAGTTGGAAATCGAGGAGCGCACGCACCAGCGGTATCACGAAAAGTTTGAAGAGTATATTCGCGAGATTGACATGATTCATGGCGGGAACGATGGGAAGAAGCGCGTTCCTACGGCAAAGGGGTCATCGTAAGCGCGCGTAATCAAAACAATAACCGAGCCGTGCGGCTCGGTTATTGTTTTGCGACCTCTCTGTTATTCCTGGAGTAAATTTGATCGATCTGTGGAGAGATACGGCGTGTCGGTGCGGTCTTCGAGATCGAATGGATTTGCAAAGGTTGGCGTGGCGTAAGACAGATAGGCCCCCGTACCGATGATAAGGGCGACGAGGCCAAAGGTGAGATACAGGAATGCACCGTCGAACTCTTCTAATTTGTTCACAATCACCCACAGCCCGGCCACAAGGATGGCCAGGACACTCAAGATGATGATCGTGAGGATGAAGAGCATGCCCCCCGACCTTATCGCATTTTTTATCGATTGACAAGACGGATGGTCAAAATAGCGAAAAACAAAGGGGAAAAAAGCCCAGACATTGTAAAAATGCTGGGAAAACGCTATGATATAGGCCATTACTATGCCACTTACTGCGTTGGGCCACGACCATGGCCACGGTCATTCGTCCCACGCGTCGGAGGCGCACGGATACGACCATAAGCAGATTGCCGCACTGTTGGCCGCGCTTGAGCCACCAAAGGAGGCACAGGCACCCGAAGGAGCACGTGTAACGGTGCACGCGGCCGTGAGCCGGTTTTCCGTGCTGTACGAACGGATTCGAAATGCGGTGGAGTATCGTGAGGATCATTTACTCCGTAAGGGGGCGATCGAGCGAATTCTGAAGCGGCAGTTGGTGTTGGAAACAGATCCGCACGTGATTGCGAACCATCTGGTGCGCGAGCTGATCGGCGCGCGTTATTTACCAAACGGGGTGCTGCCGGATCAGTGCATCACCGAGGCCGCCATTCGCGTGCGGAAGTATCAGGCGATTGCGCGGATGCGCGCGGGGAACGATCGGCACGTTCGCTGGTTGCTGGGGGTGGTGGCGGCAGAGCTCGAGGATTTGCTTGCAAATCCGGTGCGCGAAAAAGCGCTCATTTCATTTCTTTACGAACAGTTGGCGGATCGCGTGACGGTTAAAAATGCGCCGTTTGAAGATACGGAGCGACGCCTACAGGTGTATGTGGCCTGTTATCGCGCGCTGGTAAAAGCGGATGAGGCATCGGTGGGATATAAGCTTTTGCGCGCGTACGTGCCAGAGTGGACCCGGCCAGAGGAATGGATTGATCATCCTCGCGCCATGGCCGAACGGTTGGTGGGTGTGCACGGCCGCATTCAGGATCGGTTGCGGCACCCGCTCTCTCAGCGATTTCTTCGCGCCGTTAAACCATGGGCCGTATCGCTGTCGCTCCTCACGGAGGCGCTGCTCGAAGAGAAACATCGTGAGGAATTGCTTGAGTCGTCGGAAGAGCTCCACACCGCCTTGGCGCACGTTACCGAGCGGCGCGAACGCGAAGCGCGCGGCAAGTTGCGCCGGGGCACGCTGCGCGCCATGGTGTATCTGTTTATCACAAAAATTATTTTTGCCGTGATTTTGGAAATTCCGATCGAAAAATGGTTCTACGATGAGTGGTCCACGCACGCGCTCACGATTAACCTGCTGCTTCCTCCGGTGTTGATGTTTTTTGTGGGGTTGTTTATCCGCCCGCCGGGGTTGGAAAATCGTCGGCAAATTCTCAAAGGCGCAGAGGATTTACTTAAGCGAAATGGGATCCCGGCGCGGGAGATTCGTGCGCCCGCCCGTCGCCGTGGCATGGCATTGTTCCTCATGAATATTTTGTACATGCTCACCTTCCTCCTCACCTTTGGCTTGGTGGGCGTGGGGCTGTGGCGGTTGGATTTTACGATTGTTGCCACCACGATTTTCTTCTTTTTCCTGTGCGTGGTGAGCTTTTTTGGCTACCGCTTGCGGCAAACAGCGCGTGAGATCATGGTGATCCAGCCTAAAGAACGGCTCACCTCTACGCTTATCGACTTCCTGTCACTGCCAATTTTGCGGGCAGGGCAGTGGTTATCGCAAACGGTGTCACGTTTAAATGTGTTCGTATTTTTGTTCGACTTCCTGATTGAAGCACCGTTTAAGATTTGTTTGAACATTTTGGAGGATTGGTTGTCGTTTATCAAAGAGAAGAAAGAGGAACTTTCGGAGGAGTAAGGGGAGCTTTTACATTTGAACACACACCAGAGGTACCCCTGATTTTTGGGCTGCGAGATTGTTCCGCGGGGGGAGGGGCAGAGAAAACAGCTCTCGCCCATAAATCAGGCATGCCTCTGGTGTGTGTTCAAATGTAAAAGCTCCTGAAAATCCTGTATGGCTGCCACTTCGTTCGAGCTCGCATCGACAATTCCTTCTGGCCGAAGGGGTGTTTTGCATACGCCGCATGGGGCGATGGAGACGCCATTTTTTATGCCCATTGCCACAAAGGGCGCGGTGAAAACGCTGTCGTCGGTGGATATGGAGCGGCTTGGCACGCCGATCGTGCTTTCGAACACCTATCATCTTTTTCTGCGCCCGGGGATGGAAGTGATGGCGCAGCTTGGAGGGCTCCATGCGATGATGGGGTGGAACGGCGCTATTTTGACAGACTCCGGAGGGTATCAGGTATTTTCGTTGTCTGATCGACGAAAAGTGACAGAAGAGGGGGTAGAATTTAAAAGCCCGATTGATGGCACCATGCATCTGCTCACGCCGGAGCGATCCATGGATATTCAGCGCACGCTGGGGAGCGATATTGTGATGTGTTTCGACGAGCTCGTGGCTCTCCCGGCAACGCGTGAGGTCGTCGCGGCGGCGGTGGAGCGCACGGAGCGTTGGGCACGGCGGTGTAAAACGCGATTTGAGGAAACGCGCAACGGATCGCTGAATCCGGGTGCGCAGCTCTTCGGGATTATCCAGGGCGGCACGGATGTGGAAATGCGCCGCAAGAGCGCCGAGGGGTTGTTGAACATTGGGTTTGATGGATATGCGATCGGCGGGTTGTCGGTGGGGGAGCCGTTTGAGGATGCGTTAAAAACGCTCGAGGCCGTGGTGCCGCTGTTGCCCACAAACGCACCGCGGTATTTTATGGGCGGCGCACAACCACACCAAATCGTGGCCTATGCGGAGCGGGGGATCGATATGTTCGACTGCGTGCTTCCCACCCGCAATGCGCGGCATGGCCATTTGTATCGCTTTGTTCATAGTGATCTCTCTCGGCCGGATTTTTATGAAACGGTGAATATCACAAACGCCAAATGGCGGGGGAGCGTGGAGCCGCTTCCATCTCTCGGCGGCTTTAGCGACGAATTATCACGCTTTACGATGGGCTACCTTCATCATCTTTTTGATACGCAAGAAATGCTCGGCGCGCGCCTTGCCACCATCATCAACGTGTCATTTTATCTGGAGCTGTTGCGGCGGTTGCGTGGGTAGGGTCGAGAAGGACTTGGGGGCGATGGGTTGCATTTTAGGGGGATTTTGGTATGCTCGCGATGTTCGATTCCCCTTACCCGTGAGGTAAAACCGTGACAATCACTGAACCTTCTTCAAACCCACCTCCACAAACGACAGGAGCAGAAAGGTCGCCGGATCATAAAACAGATCCTTCTCCTCCTCTTAAGGCAATAAGCTCGAATCCGCCGAAAGACGACCCAACGCTACAGGAGCTCGAGTCCCCTCATCCGGATACCGACCCTCCTGCGCCAAAAGGGTCGAAATATCAGCTCGAGCTCTATCATCCAGCATCTCTTGAGCAGTGCTCAAGATGCGGCACGGATTTAGTCCTTTGCCTCTGCGGTGAGCTGTTGGACTGATTGGTGTCGTCGTGTGGCGCAACGAAAAGCCCGATGGGTTCTCCATCGGGCTGCGCTTTTTATTATGGGGGTTACACCTTGGTGATCTTCACATTCGTGAACGATTGCCGATGCCCCACGCGCTTTTTGTAGCGCACTTTGGGCTTGTACTTCACCACGGAAATTTTCTTGTCGCGACCGTGTTCAACGAGTTCGCCTGTTACGCCCGTGGCGAGGGTGGGGGTGCCCACTTCCACCTTGGAGCCATCTTCCTCGGCGCGCAACAGCACCTCAAAGGTTACGGCATCGCCGGCCTTGCCGGAGAGCGATTCCACCTTCAATACCTGCCCTTCGCGGACAATATATTGCTTGCCGCCCGTCTTGATAATCGCGATCATAATGCGGGCAGGATACGGAAAAAGGGGGATTTCGTCAAGAAGCCCAGCCCCCACCACACCATTTATAACGGAAAAGAGGCCTTTTTAGGGGCCTCCTTCGGAGATTAGGCGATGGTTATTTGGGGGGTGTCCGGTAAGCGTCAATCCCCAGGTTGAGCTTTGACTCGAGATACGCCGTCAATGCCGGGAGAATGAGCGTTCGATGTGAGGCCACGAGCTTACTTCGTGGGATGTCTGGAATGCTATGCCACGCACCACGCGGGTTTGTCGGTTGGTCGGTAGCCTGTGCAACAAAGATTTGCATCAAGCAACGACCCCCTCGACGACCCGGTTTGGTCTCTCGGAGGGCGATGAGTATTGGGTCTTTGAACGTGACGCCCTCACGTTTCCGCAGTCGTTCAAAGGTTTGTTCGGTGGTTTCCATCCTCCCATGCGTAACGCCAGGGAAATGGAGTTCGCCAGGGTACGGCTCGCTTGGAACTTCTTCTTTATTTGGGCGAAGAACAAGGAATACGTGTCCATCCTCGTTCATGAGGATGAGCTCCGTGGAGTTGCGTTTATGCGTTCGAATGTGGCCTTCGAACAGCTCGCCGGGTAGATAGACGCCTTTGTTCTGACAGCGTTCGATTTTCTGCAGAACATCGAGCGCGATTTTTAATTCTCCATCTGTCCACGCCGTTGTTCTTCGATTTATCAATACAGCCATGATCACAATCCCTTTCTTTGTTGTAGAGTGCGATGTGCGGGGAATGTAGCGGAAAAAGGGGGATTTGTCAATTCCATTATAAGTCCTTGACCCTCGAATTACCCCGCTATATACTAGAAATAGTGAGCCTTATTAACCGTTAATTGTCATTTATGCCAACGCTTGAATCACAAGGAGAATTAATCGAATCTCTTAAGGTATTAGAGATTGATCAGCACAAAGTAATGACGATTCAATTGCCTACATCTTACGTCATGACGGCGGGTGCGACGTGCGAGACGAGCTAGGAGCATTCCCTTACTCGATCTGGATGTTGTTGTATGGAGATCGATATTGGTTTTTACACGACTGCCTCGCAAATCGGTTGCGCGAAAATATTGAATCGATGTCTAAAAGAGAATCTCAAAGAGGAGCTGACATCCATCATTGATAGGTACCAGCTCCTTTTTGATATTGATTTGGGCTCTCTTAGAGAGCGATTAGGCGGAATTGATTGTTCGCGTAATTTTAATCCTGCGCTATATTCCCAGAATTGGGGATTATATCAACGGTTATCCGCACGGGATATTGAGGGATGTAAAAACGCCTTGGCTCGCATCATAAAAATTCAGAACGAAGATATTTATTCAGATCATTTTTCTATTCGTTCGTTTCAGGTATCAAATCTTGCGGACGGAGTTGTTTTTGATTACGTTCGTGGACCCGAAGGAATTAAATCTCCTATGGGGGAAGCCGCGGTTGTGGAGCCGATACGTATAGAGAATATCCATTCATATTCTTCAGCCGTTGAGAATGTGTTCGCTCTTTTAAAGGATAACGATGCGGGGATGCTCGATGAATTACGCGAATATGTAAGAGCCCTTGTTCTCTTTTCTGGAAAAACGGCCACGGGTATCACGAGTGTACGAAGCTTCGGTAATATTTATTTGCGCGAACCACGTGTGGATATGAATGAGATGGGGCGACTTATTTATTTTGTTGAGCATATTGTGCATGAGACTTCTCATTTGCATCTTAATGCGCTCATGTTGCATGATCCGTTGATTCTCAATGATCCTCAAGCGCGTTTCAGCGCTCCACTTCGTCAAGATTTAAGACCCATGTACGGTATTTTTCATGCGGTATTCGTATTGTCCAGGATCGCTCGCGTGTTTAAGAGATGGGTAAAAACGTCAGATTCTGAACAGATCCATTCAAAATATAAAGACGTTTTGTCACAATACCAGCATGGGATGCACACTGTTTTAAAACACGCCCAGTTAACGGAAAAGGGGAAATTAGTTTTTACGAGCTTTGCTTCAGGTACTTAACAGAATGGGTCTGTTGGAGTAAAGGGTGGATGAAAGGCATTTTTTGGTCTCAATGAATATGGATTTCGAACCTTTACGACACAGCTATTCGGTTCCGTGTGCAAGGTGCTCATATAGGTCTCCTGAGCTTGATTTCCCAGAACGGAGAGGAGCTGGTTAAGGGGATCAGAAATCATCGATTGCTGTTGTGCCGATTTGTACATTATTTTCTTTTGGACATAATTCCAACGTTTGAAACTTTCCTTTCCTCTGAGCGAAGAGTATCGGTTGAACGCAGATGTATCGATTGAAATGGGAACCTCTTTATTGAAGAGGCATAGGGCGATCATGAGCGCCTCGCGTTCCGCCTTGAGGAGTGCCTCTTGTATGGAGGCACAGACGGCAGCCCCCGCAACAAAAATAGCGGCAGCTTCAGAGTAGAAGAAACTGATGGCGTAGGGGATATCCCTCCAACGCTGTTGGGTATAGGTATAGACCACACCCTGAAGCTCAGAAATAGATTTACTCATATGTATCAGCAGCGGTTCGGGGGTATACCAAATAACGGTCGAGATGTGTCGTTCGATCATTTCTCTGATTGCATTTGTTTGCGCCATCTCAAAATTATGCCCATGTGCTAACCCCGTACTGTCTGCGTCACCGTTCTTTTTTCCAAAGCTTAAAAGGATCTCTGATGCTGGAACGTCTTTTCTTTTTTGAGAATAGAGCATGCGCACACGGATTTTATCCGTTGGTTTCAAGCCGAGCGCAAATGGATAGATCGCCCAAAATCGCTCAATCAATTCATATTGTGCACGCATTATTGCGGTATCCTTGTCCGTGTCTATAGCAAATCCAGCCACGTTTCGTGCGATACCATTTTTCGCGCGAAGGCGTGTTGCGGCTTTTGCGAGCCAGCGACCTGAATCGCAGGAGAAGAACGATGCTGTTGTTGTAAGATTGATCTCGGCGTTTATCATGCCTGTTCAAGAGATGACCGCTTTTCTCGTACAACTTGTCCCGTTTCCGTATCATCAACGAGAAAACCGCTATCCAAAATTTTTTGTCGTATTTCATCGGATATATCCCATTTTTTTTCTTTACGCGCCTGCTCTCGTTCGGCTAAGAGTACTTGAATATCCGTAGGGATAATGAGGGGTTTGCCAACAATATCTCTTAATGAAAGACCCAAAACGTCATCCATCCAAATGACCGTTGCGGCGCGCATTCCCTCGGGGATCGCATCATCCGTGACGGTTGCCCACAGGAGCGCGAGGGCTCCCGGAGTATCGAGATCATCATTTATTTTTTCTAAAAAACGTTCTTGAATATCTTTATGAACGTTGGTAGGTTGACGCCATGTTCGCACGATATTTTCGAGACGGTTCAGCGCTCGCTGTGCGCCGTCTAACCCCTGCCAAGTAAAGTTTTGAGGTACACGATAGCCTGCTCCGAGAATAAAATAACGGAATGCAAGCGGTGAAACGTTTTTTCCTACGATGTCATCCAGTGAATAGGTATTCCCAAGCGACTTACTCATTTTTCCTCCATCGACCAATAGGAATTCGTTATGGAGCCAGACGTTCGCTTCAAGAATTCCGTAGGCACCCTCTACTTGGGCAATTTCATTCTCGTGATGGACGGCGACATGATCCACGCCTCCAGTATGGATATCAAAAGGGAGTCCTAAGTATTTTTGACTCATCGCAGAGCATTCGATGTGCCAACCAGGAAAGCCAACGCCCCACGGTGAAGGCCATTCCATCTGCCTTCTTATTTCTTGAGGAGAGAATTTCCATAAAGCAAAATCTGCCGGATGCCGTTTCTCTCCGATATCGACACGGACGCCGACAGCTTTTTCATCAATACGTTGTCCAGATAGGCGTCCGTAATTCGGCAGCGTTTTGGTAGCGAAATAAATACCATCACGTGTACGGTAGGTATGGCCTTTTGTTTCAAGACGTTGAATGAGCGCTATTTGTTCTAAAATATGATCCGTCGCCTTTGGCATGAATGTTGGCGGTAGGATGTTCAAATGACGCAAGTCCTCAAGAAAATAATTTGTATATTTTTCCACGATTTCCCATGAGCTTTTTGCATATTTTTTGCTCGAAACCTCCATTTTATCCTCTCCGTCAGATCCGTCACCGACCAAGTGTCCAACATCTGTAATATTGATGACATGCGTTACGCGATAGCCATTCATGACGAGAATTCTATGGAGAACATCTGCAATAATAAACGCACGAAAATTTCCGATGTGGCCACGCTCATAAACTGTGAGACCACAGGTATAAATACCAGCGTGTCCCTGAGTGATCGGTTGGAAGACGCTCTTTCGTCGACCAAGCGAATTGTAAAACAGAATATCCTTCATAAGATCATGTAGAGCCTACCTTAAAAAAAGAGGCATGAAAAGCGTCATATGCCATGAAACCCATCCATTTATAACACTATCCCTCCCTTCGATGTGCCAATGCTTCGGCCACCGTCATTTCGTCGGCGTATTCGAGGGCGGCGCCGTTGGGGAGGCCGCGGGCAAGGCGAGTGATGCGGAGAGGGGGGAGATCGTGAGATTCTGCGGTGCGCGCGGCGGCGAGTTGGCGTTTTAAATAGAGCACGGTGGTGTCGCCGGGGATGTCGGAATCAAAGGCGAGGATCACCTCTGTGATGGGGGAGGCGGGGGCGGCAATTTTGGCGAACAGGGGAGAGATCCAAAGCGTTTCGGGGGTGCGGCCACTCACCGGGTCGATGGTTCCGCCCAAGATGTGATACAGGCCGCGGAACGCCCCGGAATCTTCGATGGCGCGTACGTCTTGCGGCGTGGCCACCACACAGAGCAGGCGGCGATCGCGGCCAGGGTCGCGACAAATGCCACAGGGACTTTCGTCACTCCAGAGCCCGCATGAGGCGCAACGCACCACGCCATCGGCCAGGGCACGCAGCGCATCGGCAAATCGGAGGAGCTTTTCTCGGGATTGCCCCACGAGCCAATACGCGTATCGCAACGCGGCGCGGGGCCCAACCCCGGGAAGGCCGTCGAACTCCGCGGCCACATGGTGGATCACGTCGGGGGTAAGCATTATTTCATCATCGCCTGCACTTCTTTGGCCAAATCATCCCCGCCGAGATCTTTCAATTTTCCCGCCATGGTTTTTTGAATTTTTTGCACGGCATCATTGATGGCGTCTTTGATATGGCCACCGAGCGCGTTTGCGTCTGAAAGGAGCGAGGGATCTACGTGAACGGCCGTAACGTGCTGGTTGCCATCCATCGTAACGGTCAACTTTCCCCACGCGGCAGACCCAACGGCCTGTTCTTTGGCCAGAGCATCCTGAATCGTTTTTGCTTTAGAGCGGAGATCTTTGAACTGTTTAAGTTTGGTAAACATAGTGTGGTGGAGATTTTAGAGTGATGTCAGATTGTTCTGGGTACACACGCTTCGCGGCGTGAGGACTGTTTGAGCCCCGCGAAGCGGGCGAGTTCCGCAGCGTCGCGAAGCGTGTGTACCCAGAACAATCTGACATCACTCTAAAATCTTGTTTGCATATTCATTAAGAAGGAAGAGCTTCGATATTCGATGCGGGAGTGCTAAGGGCAGGCATGGCTTTGCGCTCCAGGTTGCGGAAGGAGGCGCGGTTTTCGTCGAAGAAGAGTTTAACGATTCCGGTGGGGCCGTTGCGGTGTTTGGCCACATGGATTTCGGCGATGTGCCGTTCTTCCGGCGATAAATCTTCGGTGCGGTAGTTTTTATCGGAGGCTTTGCGGTAGATGAACAATACCACGTCGGCGTCTTGTTCGATGGAGCCGGATTCGCGCAAGTGTGCCAGTTTTGGGATGGCGGGTTTGGTCATTTCCACCTGGCGAGAAAGCTGGGAGAGGGCGATCACCGGCACGCCCAGTTCGCGCGCGATCCCTTTGAGCCCACGGGTGATCATGGCGACCTCCTGCACGCGGTTATCGGCGTTGCCGGATTGGGATTCCATAAGCTGCAAGTAGTCCACGATCATGAGCCCAAGCCCATGCTCCATTTGCAGGCGGCGCGCCTTGGTGCGGATCTCCATGATGTTCACGTTGGCCGCGTCGTCGATATAGATGGGGGATTCGGATAACGTGCCGAGCGCATGCCCGATGCGCGCAAACTCATCGTTTGTGCCTTCGGACGACAACCGACCGTTGCGCAAATTCCACAGGTTCACATTGGCTTCTGCAGAGATCAGGCGATCCACCAACTGCTCCTTGCTCATTTCCATGGAGAAGATCCCCACGGCGGTACCGCGCTTGGCCGCGTGCCGGGCGATGTCGAGGGCGAGAGAGGTTTTTCCACACGACGGGCGCGCGGCAAGCACTACGAGATCGCTATTTTGCAGCCCGCCGAGTAGGCGATCGAGATCGGTAAAGTTGGTAGGAACGCCGCGGAGCTTTCCGGCGTCGCGATGCAGGGCATCGATGCGATCGAACGCGTCGCCAAGGAGCTCCTTGATCGATGTGAACGACATCTTAAGAAACTTTTGCGAAACATTGAAAATCTTTTGCTGCGCCTGATCGAGCAATTGATCCACCTTTTCCTCTTCGGCATAGCCGAGCGAGGTGATGTCGCTGGCGGCCGTGATGAGGCGTCGCAGCGTGGCTTTTTTGGCGATGATGTCGGCGTAGTGCCCCACGTTGCTGGCCGTGGGCGTGGCGTTCGACAGCTCGATGAGATACGTGCGTCCACCCACGCGCTCAAGCACTGCGCGTTCACTTAAGAGGTTGGCGAGAGAGAGCAGGTCGATGGGTTCATGCCGACGATACAGATCGGCCATGGATTCGTAGATGGCGCGGTGATTGTCGGAATAAAAATCTTCGGCCGCAATCTGATCGGCCACCTTGAGCATGGCGTCTTTTTCGAGTAACAACGAACCAAGCAACGCCTGCTCCATTTCCAGGTTCTGCGGGGGGATGCGCTCGAGGCCTGGCATAACGGAGGAACCTTACCGAAGGGGGAGGGGAAGGGCAAGCATAGTGTATTGGTTTAAGCAGAAGCATTGCGTAAAGAACATTTTTTGGAGGCCGGGGGCTACGGGGACGCGGCAGGACTCCTCGTTCGCTGCGCCGCGCTTCGCGACGGCTAGCTCACTTCGCTGCACCGCCTTGGTTGGCGGCGTAGCAGGCTGGCGCGCCCCTCCACCCCCGGCCTCCAAAAAATGTTCTTTACGCAATGCTTCTGCTTAAACCAATACACCTGTGACGTATGCTATACTTCCTCTTGAAATGACAAGGGGACAGCGACGGTTGCGTGCCACACTTGCGCTTACTGGAACGATTATTGGCGCGGGGATTTTTGGTGTGCCGGCGATGGTGGGGGCGTGGGGCGTTCCGGTTGCGACGCTTGGATTTATCATCCTCACACTTGTGGTGCTTGCGGTACATCTTTTTTTGGCCGAAGCCGTTTCTTCGTACCAACCGGATGTGCGACTGCCGGGGTTTGCTGGCCGATGGGTGGGCTCGTGGGGGCGATGGACGGTGGGGATTGCGCAGCCGCTTGCGGTGTTTGGGAGCAGCCTTGCGTACGTGATTCTTGGAGGGGAGTTTTTGGCGATTCTTGGTGCGATGGCGGGGATCACGATGCCGCTCCTTGTGTGGCAGGTATTGTTTTGGGCGGCGGGGGCGGGAGTAATCCTTGCCGGATTTTCATGGATGATGCGTGTAGAGGCGTTCCTTACCTGGGGGCTTGTGGGACTTTTACTGCTTATGACGGGCGTGGCATTTTTTCGCGTAGACCCCGCTTGGGTATTTACCTTTCCTCAAACGGGAACGTTTTTGCCGTATGGCGTGATTCTTTTTTCACTCTTTGGATTCACCACGATTCCGGAATTGGAATTGATGGTGCGTGGAAATCGGGAAGATCTGCGCCGTGCCGTGATTCGGGGAACGGTGGGATCTGCCGTGCTTACATACCTGTTTGGGATTGCGGTGTGGCTAGCCTCTTCGGGAACGGTGGGGGCGGGTCCGGCGGCACTGCTTGCCGTGTTTCCGCCGATTTTTTCTGTGATTATTCCGCTGTTTGGATTGCTCGCGGTGATCACATCGTATATGACGATGGGATATGATTTGGGATCTCTTTTTCGGTTGGATTATCGCATTTCGGCATTCCTGGCATGGCTCGTGGCTCTTGGAGTACCGCTCGCGCTCCTGTTCCTTACGAATCGAAATTTTCTTTCTACCATCGGCCTTGTGGGCGCCGTTTTTGACGCGGTGATTGCGGTGGTGTGTGTGTTGATTGGGCGCGCGGCGTTGCGGCATCGGCGTCCGTGGGCGCCACGATGGTCTGCGATCTGGTGGTGGCGTGAGGTAGCATCGGTGGCGGTGGTTGGTTTCCTCATTGTGGGCGGCGCAACCTGGTTGCTGGTGTGATACGATAGCGGTGTTATGACTCTTCTGCGCCATCCGATGATCCGCGCTCTCGGCATCATCACCCTTAAAACGCTCACCATGGCGGTGATCTCGTTGGCAGACGTGCTATTTATCGCCGCATATGTGCCGGTAAAAGTGCACACGCTCGTGATGCTTCCGGTGGTATTTGCCATCACCTTTTTATTTGGCGAGTGGATTTTTAATCATGCGCGATTCGAAGCGCGCACCGTGGCGTTGATTATCGTCACGACCTATTTGTGGGACGCATTCCTTGGAGCACTAATCTTCGCCTCTCTCATTGGAGACATGAGCGTACTGGCGCAGCAGCAGCTCACTCCGCATCTTCTGGCATTCGCTCTCCATGCAGCGGCGCTGGGTGCAGCGCTGTACGACCGCCGTCGCTTTGGTCGAGATAAAAATGTGGTTGAGGGATTGCAATAAAAATTTCCTATAGAGCGGTGGATAACCGAACAAGGTTTTTTAATAAAAGCGCCACCGTCATGGGGCCAACACCGCCGGGAACGGGGGTGAGAAAGCCGGGGGTGGTGGCAAGCGCAGCAGCATCCATATCACCACACACGCGGCCGAGGGCATCTTTGGTGGTGCCAACGTCAACGAGGACGGCTCCGGGTTTTACGAGGTCTGGTCCGATAAAGCCGGCACGCCCCACGGCAGATACAATCACGTCAGATGTTTGTAGCACGCGTGCGTCCAGCACTTCCGGATGCATCACGGCGGTAACAAATCCGGCGCGTTGGAGGAGATAGGCGAGTGGCGCAGAAAAGGTGTCGGAGTTGGCTAAAATGGTGCAGGCTTTTTGGCGCGGGTCTAACCCAGACGCCGCGATGAGTCGCAGCACCGCCTCGTGCACGGGGGAGATGATCGAAGCCTGCCCTTCGCGTAACCGCCGGATCGTTTCGGGATGGAATCCATCCACGTCTTTTGCCGGATCAATGGCCGCGATTAAGCGATCTGTGTCGTGCCCTGGGGGAAGCGGAAGCTGCAAGAGGATCCCATGAATCGTCGGTTCACCGTTCCATACACGAATCACCTGCTCGAGTGCGTCATCAGATACCTCGGCGGGGAGGCGCTGAATATCGGTGTGGATGCCCGCTTTTTTTGCCGCCTTTTCTTTGAGGTTCACGTATACATGCGAGGCGTCGTCGTCGCCCACAAGCAACACGCCCAACCCGGGCGGGGAGGAGAGTGTGGCAACATCGTGCGCCACCTCGTTATGGATGGTTTGCGCGAGGGCTTTACCGTCGATCAGTGTCATGCAGAGGGGAGGGGGTAGCGTTTGGCGAGCGAGCGCACTTCGGCGCGCAGCGTTTCATAAAACGGATCTTCGTTCAAGTGTGCGCGGAAGGCGTTGAGCACGACGTTGCGCGCATCCTTATCGGCCGGGATTTGAATGTCTTTGATGTGCTCCGCAAATTGCGCAATCCACGAGGCGATTTGTTTCATATCCGACGGGGTCATGCCACGTGTGGTAACGGCCGGGCTGCCGAGTCGTAACCCACTGGGATAAAAAGGGGAGCTGGATTCATTAGGCACCGTGTTTTTATTCGCGATGATCCCCATGCGTTCGAGCCCTTCGTGAAATAACACCCCACGCCCCGCGCCAGAAGGCGTGAGGTCTACAAGAACGAGATGGTTGTCGGTGCCACCGGATACAAGCGTGAATCCGGATTCCACCAGGGTTTGGGCCAGCACCTGAGCGTTTTCTACCACGCGACGCGCGTAGTCTTTAAATCCGGGCTGCGTGGCTTCATGGAGCGCTACGCCGATGCCCGCGATGGTGTTGAGGTGCGGGCCACCTTGGAAGCCGGGGATGATGGCCTTATCAATCTTGCTGCCAAGATCGGGATCTTTTTCTAATCCTTTTTGCGTTACCATGATCATGGCGCCACGCGGTCCACGGAGTGTTTTATGCGTGGTGGTGGTGATGATGTGTACGTACGGCACCGGGCTTTCATGCGCGCCGCCCACGATGAGCCCGGCGATGTGCGATATGTCGGCCATGAGTAACGCGCCGATCTCGTCGGCGATTTGTGCGAACGCGGCAAAGGGGATCGCGCGCGGGATCGCGGTGCCACCGCACACGATGAGTTTTGGTCGTTCTTTTTGGGCGAGTGCCCGCACCTCTTCCAGATCAATCTGCCCATCGGCCATCATGTGATATGGAATGCCTTTCCACAAACGGCCGGTGGCGTTGCGCGCGTATCCATGCGTAAGGTGTCCGCCATTCGCGAGATCTAATCCAAGAATCTTATCCCCGGGTTCGAGCACTGCGAGGTACGTCGCAATGTTCGCCGGGCTTCCGGAGTAGGGCTGAACATTTACATAAGGCACGTTAAAAAGAGCCTTGGCGCGATTTTGTACCAATGTCTCCAGCCGATCTGCCGCATCATTCCCGGCATAGTAGCGCTTGCCGGGGTATCCCTCGGCGTACTTGTCGGAAAACACATTTCCGAGCGCCGCGAGCACATCTGCCGAGGTGTGATTTTCGGACGGGATCAGTGTGAGCGATTCCGCCTGCCGAGCGGTTTCATCCGCAATCAGTTGGGCGATTTCGGGGTCGTGAGACATGAGCGTAGACATGGCGAGTAGGATACAGGAGGCGATAAGGGGATGGTAGGATAGTGAACTTGACTATTGAGGTTTTCTTGAGGTAGAGTAGCTGAGCCGTGAAAATCGGCATAAACACAAAACCACAACAAAGGGGTGTGATCATGGGGTCTATTGCAGAAGCAGAAACAAAATCAGCGGAATCACAAACGCCGTCGTCGAAAGCGACGCTTCACGCGATCATCGTTTTTTCAAATTTTTTAGTGATTAAGGATGCCGTTCAGCCTGCACAGGCCATTATCCTCTTTTGGGATTCGTCGCAATCTGCAAAATTGATGGAGCGAGCGGCACGCGCCTACGCAGAAACGGGCGCGGCGTCCCTCATCATTGTGGGGGTGGCTGAAAATTTGGAAGCACGCTCCTTTTTTCAGAGTAGAAAAATTCCAGGTGATCGGATTTTTTTTCCGACTCATTCTACGACAAGAATGAAGGTGGATCTTCAGTCGGGAATCGGAAAGACGCGGACGTGCATGGAGGGTAAGGACATTCGGACGGCTGCCGTCATTTGCCTTCCTTGGCAGGGGCGACGCCTACGGGCTCTTGTGAAGGAAGCGCTCCCCTCCGCAACGATTCTCATGCTGCCTCCAGAGGGAGTTCTGTACCACTTTTTGCCCCGCGCGACGGCATTTCCCGGGGTTGAGCAGCGGGATTCTGTAGAGGGTGAAGCAGGCGAGTCGAAGGCCGCCCCTCACGATATCGTGTTGGCGGAGTTACTCGCCAGCGAACTCGTAGACCTTGGGCAGCGAATCTTAGGGAAAGAAATCACCTCCGTGACGATCCCTCCAGAGGTAAAGGAGCTGGAAACGCTCTTTTGTCCCGGAGACAGATCCTTGAATCGAAGCTCGCTGTTCTTTCTTACTTAGCTGATATGGCAGGAGGAACCGCTTATTGCGAGCGTCGGAGTTTGGAGACTCTGGCGCTCGTTTCTTTTTAGATCATACACGATTTGCAATGGGGTTTGATCTTCCAGAGTAAATCACTTAGCATACGATCTATGGAATCCGAGATCCGAATCATTCGTGACCAGGCGACTCGTCAGGAGCTTGCTGGTATTGCAGCAGGAATGGAGTGGGAGTTCGTAAAGGCGGTGGTAGACGTGGCTCGCGGTGTGATGGCCATTGGGGGAGAGATGCATGTGGATGAAGAGACGGCGCTCTTGGAGGATGGATCTACGCAGGGAGATCTCTGGGGGATCAATCTGTATCCAGAAACAAAAGGAGAAGATTGGTTGGAATATGACTCCATGATTAATATCCGTCCGTCGCAGGGGAATCGAAGCCGTGATGTGGAGGATGGGGGCGTTCGAATGCAGATCCGGGAAGTCGTTGAGCGTTTGATTGCGCTATGAGCATCCATCCGCACATGGCTGCCGGACGGTGGCAGGAATATCCATTCGCCGTACAAATGGCGAATGTGGGTGGAGAGGTGCATCGTGCACGGATGGCGCAGGAGCGGTGTGCCCCAGAGGAGCGCGTGCGTCATGCACTGGAGCGGGCGCTTGAACTGCTTGATTTAACACGGTTATCGCCGCCCTCTGCCGCATCGCGTCGAGAGCTCGGCCGCCTTCGTGAAGCGATTGCGTCTCAATATGTCGGGGTTACCTGGTGTCATACGGATCTTGCCTGGCTCGACCGATATTTTCATCAATTTGCCTTGCTTGCGGCGGCACGGCGTTAAGTATGGAATCCAATGCCGATCTTCTCGAAGGGTTGAACGAGGCGCAGCGCCAGGCGGTGACGCATGGGGAGGGGCCGTTGCTGATTGTGGCCGGGGCGGGGACGGGGAAAACAACGGTGCTTACGCGGCGATATTTGCATCTCATGAAAGAGCGTGGGCTTACGTCCGACAATATTTTGGCGCTTACGTTTACCGAGAAGGCGGCGGGGGAGATGGAGGATCGCGTGCTGCAGTTGTTGCCCAACGGCACGTATGATTTTTGGATCTCGACGTTTCATGGATTTTGTCAGCGGGTATTGGAAGAAAAAGGGCTTGAGATTGGGCTGCCCAACCGGTTTCGGTTGATGACCGAAACGGACGGATGGTTACTGTTAAAGCGTCGGCTCGATGAACTCCCATTGGATCATTACCGTCCGTTGGGGAATCCGGTGAAATTTTTATCTGCATTATTGCGGCATATCTCCCGGGCAAAAGATGAAAACGTGACGCCCGAAACGTACCTCGCCTTTGCGCAAGAAGCGGCGCTCGATGGAGACGCGGAAACCATTACCGGGGAGCGAGCGCGCCTTAAAGAGCTTGCCGACATGTATTTTGCGTATCGCAAAATCATGCGTGACGAAGGGGCGTTGGATTTTGGAGATCTTATCCAAGAAACATTACGGCTTTTTCGCGAACGCCCGGCGGTGTTGCAGGCGTTCCGAAAACGATTCCCGTTTATTTTGGTGGATGAGTTTCAAGACACCAACTGGGCGCAATATGAACTGGTAAAGCTCCTTGCCGGAGACACAAAAAACATCACCGTGGTAGGCGATGACGACCAGGCGATCTATAAATTTCGTGGCGCATCCCTTGCCAACATCCTCCAATTCCGCGACGACTATCCCGAGGCAAAGGCCGTATATCTTACGGAAAATTATCGCTCACGGCAGGAGATCTTAGATCTCGCATACGGGTTCATTAAAAAGAATAATCCAAATCGTTTAGAGATAAAGCTTGGAGATGTGGGGTTGAGTAAACAGCTCGTTTCGCGGAAACAGGATTTATGTTGGGCGAATGTCCCTTCGGCGAAGGACGCGCCAGCCTGTTTGACGAAGCGAGGCGAAGCCGAGCAAGGAGTCCTGCCGCGTCCGGAGCCGAAGGGACATTCGCCCAACATAAATCCTGTTTCCGTCCTGTGGTACCGCTCACTGGAAGATGAGGCGGATGGTGTGGCGCGGCGGATTATGGAGCTCAAAGAGCAGGATGAATCGCTTACCTGGAATGACGTGGCCGTGCTCGTTCGCTCGAACGATGGGGCAGAGCCATTTGTGCGTGCCATGGAGCAGCACGGCATCCCATTCCGATTTTATGCATTACGCGGGTTATACGCCAAGTCGCTCATCGTGGATCTTGTGGCGTTATTGTCGCTCTTGGATGATACGCACCGGGCACCGAATGTGTGGCGCGCGCTTACGTTGCCGGTGTACGGGTTATCGTCTCAAGACTGTTCGGCACTGGTGTTTGAGGCGCAGCGGCGTGGCACCTCGCTTTGGTTCGTATTGCGTGAGGCGGCGGCATGCCGCGATTGTTCAGAGGAGGGAAAAAAGAAGGTTCGTTTGTTTGTGGCGCACATTGAGGCGTTGCAGGAAACGGCGCATCGTGAGCCGCCTCTTAAGCTGCTTCAGCTCGTGCTGGATAAAACCGGGTTGTTGCATCACATTCTTCAGCAGTCGGAACAGGAACGGCTCGATCAGATCGATCTGTTAAACGGATTCGCGAATCGCGTAAAGCGTTATGAGGCAGGCACGCATGGAGCCACGCTCAAAGGATTCCTGGCCGAGCTCGCGCTCGAGATTGAGAGTGGGGAGGAGGGGGCGCTGCACGCTGATCCAAACGAGGGGCCAGAGCTTGTAAAGATTCTCACCGTTCATGCGTCCAAAGGCTTGGAGTTCCGTCATGTGTTCATTGCCTCCATGGTGGATCAACGATTCCCCACGCGCGAGCGGAAAGATCCCATCCCGCTGCCCGACGGCCTGGTAAATGAGCGACTTCCCGAAGGCGATGCGCATATTGAGGAAGAACGCCGCCTGCTCTACGTGGCCATCACGCGCGCTAAGGAAAGCATCATCTTTACCGGAGCGGATCAATACGGTGGCACACGCGCAAAAAAGCCGTCGCCCTTTTTGGCCGAGGCGGGGATAGAGGTGCCCGCCAATGCGGCACGGATGGGGAGCGACCTCCTGGCGCTCCAGATGGCTCCCGAAAAGGAAGAACAGGCAGATCGCGACCTCATGGAACCCTTCCGATTAAAACGAAAATTTTCGTTTACCCAGCTCGCGGCATTCCGCAAATGCGCCTTGCAGTATAAATTTGCGCACATTTATCGCATCCCCATCCTTGGATCATTTCAGAAAAGCTTTGGACAAAGCGTTCACCTGGCGCTTCAACGGATCTTGCAACTTCACGTAGATCGCGGCGTGGCGCAACAAGGTGACTTGTTTGGCGTAGCCGCGCCTACGGCCGCCAAAGAGACGGAGACCTCGTCTACTGAGCCCGTTCTGAATATTCCTGAAGAACCTGTCCTGAATCGGGGTGAAGGGTTCCGTGTCACCAAAAAAGAGGCCGAAGATATCTACCGCGATTGCTGGATCGACGAGTGGTATACCGACCGTGTGCAGCATGATGAATATTTCGCCACGGGGCTCAGCTCCATCCGTTTGTTTTGGGAGCAATGTGTCGTGCACCCACCGGCCGTGCATGGCCTGGAGGCACCGTTCAACTGGCGTATCGGTGAGCATTCCCTGGGTGGCAAGATCGACCGTATGGATGCGCTCCCCGATGGCTCTGTTGCGATCTGGGATTACAAAACGGGCGAACCCCGCACCTCCGACGATCTGGCCGCCGAAGACAAAGAGCAACTTCGCATCTACCAACTCGCGGCCGAAGAAAAGGGGATCCGGGTGTCCACCCTCGGCTACATCTACGTGCGCGACATGAGTATCGCCGAGGTAGCACCCCTTGAAGGAGACAAAAAGATCGACTTCCGCGACACACTGCTCGAGCGGATGCAAGCCATCCTCATGAGTAAATTTGACCCATCCCCAAGCCCATTCGTTTGTAAGTATTGCGACTTCCGTAATATCTGCGAATTCCGTAAGCTTTAAGGGTTTTTATGCCTTTTACCCCCCTCAAAGCTCTCCTTCCGCAGGCTGTTCGCCACGCGGGATTAGAGAAGCCTTTGGGAGCCAGTGAGGTGGTAGAAGTGGCAACAAAGACCCTGCGTACCCTTTGGCCGCCCGCACAGGCCGCCTTTGTGCAGCCCGTCTCTTTTTCCGCAGGGGCACTCACGGTTACCGTTCTTTCACCATCCGCTGCTCATGCACTACGTACATCGGCCACAGCCTGGATGCAGGCCATTAACCAGGCGGTGGGTGGAAAACGAATCGTTCACACGATTGTTGTGCGGCGTGAGAAATTTTAAGAGCGTTTTGCCGGAGGGGCGCTTTTGTAGAGTCGTTCGAAGTTCTCGCGAGAGCCGTCCTCCCATCCCGCCGGAGCGGGATTTCGGACACGCATGCAACTGGCGCTTCTAGGCTACGAACGCTCACGAC
>JBDKJL010000025.1:0-17198 GCA_039796615.1 Candidatus Parcubacteria bacterium | reverse complement strand
TTTTCGCTTCCATCACAAGATTGATAACACCAGCGTCATCCGGATCATTCACACGCGCTGTTTGATGTCCACCCGCATTTGGCACACCCGATGCAAGCACCGTGTCGCTCACCACGCAATCAAATCCAATGCGCACCCAACCACCCGTTGGGGTGCCGATCAATATCCCCTCACGTGTCACATGAAAAATCTGCGCCCCACCGGCAATCGCACATTCGCGGAGCGTTTCCCCTGTGTCCGCATCAATCACATGAATCATTTCTTCACGCGCATACACCACCACCCGGCCACTCAACGCGATATCGGTTTCCACATCATCGTTTACCAGCCCACCTCCTGCCTTCGGCTGTAGCGAAACCACCAACGCCACCCCGCCCACCACAAACACCGTGGCCAATAGCGCCATCCACTGACGCATTGAATGTTTCGTTGCTTTTGCCATATCCCCTCTATCCTACGCCCCTCTCAACAAAAAGAAAAAGACGCTAGCTTGGGAGTAACCCTTGCCAGCGTCTCTTCTCACGAACGATACGATCCCGCGTGGCGTGAGAGACACGCGGGAAAGGTGCTTACTCAATCACGGTCAGAGTAACCGGGTCGAGCGATGGCAGAAGAGCGTCCCCGATCCAATCCATACTGGACCAGGAATCTTCTAAACACCGGGAGCGCAGACTGTGCGGCTCCTCCGACCAATCCGACCAGATCATAAACGGCTGAGCCGCCGAACCAGACAACCCGTAGCCCAAAGGACCGAGCACGTTGTTACAGTTCAAATACTCAACCGTTGTCGTTTTCTGCCCCTCCCCAGAAAGCACGAAGGACGCTGTTAACACCGAATTCACCGGAGCCGCTACCACCTGCAACAAGAATGTGAATACCGCGCTCGCACCCTCTTCGAGCACAATCTCTTCCGAAAACCACCGGCGTACCGCGTGGCTCCCCTTGTTACAGTGCAGTCCGGCTCCGTAGTAACAGTCGGCATCTTGCGGAATCGGCTCTGACGGATCAAACGACCACCCCATCGCCTCTCCCACGGGGACGGCGTTACGGTAGATCGTGCTCGTCCACGAAACGTCCTCCGACGTTTGCACGTCGAATTGAAGTTGCGCAAAGGAGACAGGTCCGTCCACAGCCGTCACCTGAAATTTGAGCGCTTCCGTATAAGCGCCCGGGGCAATGAAGGCTGTCCCAACCGGAAGCTGCACAATTTCCGGTTTGGCGTTTCTCAACACCATAAACGGCGTCTCGTGATCTTCCAAAACGAGTTCCGAGCAGTCTGCACATCCAATACTCGTCAGCTTGAGCGCGTGGGCATCACCACTATGCGCAGCCCCCTCAACGTCTTGAGGTTCTGGCCGATCCATAATCCCCCTAAGAACAACGGCTCTCGTTGCCCCTGCAGGAAACCAAATCCCCTGATCCGCTGGCTTAGAGATACGCACCGTTTCTTCTTGCGTGCCTTCGGAAATCGCGACCGACCATCCTACCGTTGCGCCTATTGCGCTCAAGTCATCGGCGGCAACACCAACATAGAGATACTGGAAATGCGTCAGCGCTCCCGTATCTCCCAGGTGCCGTACCACGACGTCGTTCATGAAGACGTCCTCCTCACACATGTTAGAGATGTCGTACCTAGAAAAGGCCTGCCACCCCCGCTTCTCGTCCGTACTAGGAGGCGTGACGATAGAGGCTTCTGGCGTTGATTCGGACAAAACGGCGACCAAACATGAACGCTCGTTCTCCTCCTCTCCCGTCGTTGGCTCCGCGACATCCGTGCCGGCGTCCTCTACTAGAACAGGCACCTCCTCTTCCGTACCAGCGTCTTCCACCGCAACCGTCGGCTCCGTCTCTCCCACACCAGCGTCCGTAACCGCTTCCGACTCCTCTTCGACGATTGCGGTTACGATGTCGGTATCTTCGATCGTCGTGGGAGCCTCGGCGGTAGCCGATGGAACTAATGTGCCAGCGTCGATCACCGCTGTCGCGCGACCCGCGTCCGCATCCATCATGTCACGTGAGTCGGCGACCGTCTCGACCGCCTCAGACCCGCCGCTACATGCGGCCGCGGCAAACAGACAAAAACCAAAAATACCCAAAAAGATTTGTTTATTCATTATGCTTCTCTCCTTCTTTCAAACGTTCATCTTCGGTTAAAACTTTTCCCTCTGTAGAAAGGCACGATCTGCGCATTCTACGTTATTTATCATATCAAAAAATTCCCATTTTGTCAAGTATACTGTATATTTCTATCGCTTAACAAAGCCAAAATAGTGTCATTTCCGTGAGGAGATTTTGAAAAAGGCGCCTGTTGTAAAAGGATCGCCACCACCGAGGCCGCTTCACGAAAAAGCACCGGATCCCCAGAAAAAGCGAGCACGCGTTCAAGCGGTTCGCGGCGCAAAAACCGCACAAGCGCCAACACACTCGTCGATACGTTCTCTGCGAGGGGGTGTGCCCGCCGTACCACTCGATAACAATCCGGGCACACAAACGCCCCCTCAGATGGCAACAGCCACAACGATTCCATGTCTTGCGTAAATCCCTCACGGCAACTCACGCAGGCCGAAAGCGGTGGCGCAAATCCCACCCGATCCAACAGTTTTAGAACGGCCGCCGCATACAACAACCGTGCGCGATCGGGAGATGGATCGCTCGGAAGGCTATGAAGCGTTTGCAGCATCTCCACGAGTAACGCGTACGCCTCGGCATCCACAATCCCCGGCCGCTGCATGCGCGCAAACACATCCACAAACGCTCCGGCCACGGCCAGCCCGCCTAAGCGCGCACGAATCCCCGGCCATGAACGTACGGCACGCGCCACCGCCAACTTATCAAACACCACCCCCTTGGCCACCAGCACTTCCACCTCCATAAACGGCACCATGTGGCCACCCTGCTTACTGACGGCCGCAGAAGCGCCGCGCGCCACGGCCTCCAACAATCCATGCTGCACCCCAAACAACACTAACCGTCGGTCGTGTTCCCGAAAAGCATCGGAGCGCAATACAATTGCGCGGTCACGAAGATACGGCATGTTGCAGCCACCCCTCAAGCAACGCGGCCGCGGCCAGGTCATCACGCTTGCCTCCGCTGGATTTTACCCGCCCGGCACCTGTTAACGCGCGGCCGGCCATTTCCTGATGTGCCGCCAGAGCAGATGAATACGCCTCATCCCATTCCTCCACGTACAACCCCGCCTCGCGAAGCGCAAAAATAAATCCGCGAATCTCCCGAACCTGATCGTTTTCCAACGTCGCATCCCGCAATGGCATCGGAATCCCGATGATGATTTTTTCCGCCTCTTCTTTTTCTGCAATATCCGCAACACGCGAAGCCGCCGCATCCAATCCATCGTTTGGGATCACCTCCCACGCCGTGGCGATCCTCGTTTGTGTATCTCCCAATGCCACGCCGATGCGCTTGGCTCCGTAGTCGATTCCAAGCACGCGCATAGATTTAAGCGTCTGGCCAGGGCGTGATGAGTTCCGCGCCTGTGTCTGTAACGGCGATGGTTACCTCAAAATGCGCGGCGAGGGAGCGGTCAACCGTTACAATCGTCCATTCATCATCTTTTACCGTGACACGCCAATCACCCAGCGTCACCATCGGCTCGATCGCCAACACCATCCCTGTTTTTAGGCGCACGGGTGGCGCGTGCGGTTCCCGATAGTTCGGCACTTCTGGCGCCTCATGCACCGCGTGCCCCACCCCATGCCCCACCAAATCCCGCACAATCCCATATTTTTTCGGCTTCAAAAAATCTTCGATCGCCGCCCCGATATCCGAAATCCATCCACCCGCCCGCACGGCGGCGATCCCCCGCACCAACGACTCGCGCGTATCTGCTACAAGCGCACGAACGGCCTCCGGAACCGCGCGCTCTCCCCCAACAATCACCGTGGTGGCCATGTCCGTGCACAGCCCGTTGTGCCACACGCCGATATCCAACCCCACGATATCTCCCTTTTGAATCGTCCGCGCCGGGATCGGAAGCCCATGCACCACCTCTTCGTTAATCGAAACACACAACGCTCCCGGAAACGGTGCGCTCCGCGTATCAATTTTATGTCCCAAAAAAGACGGCTTGGCCCCCGCCTCGCGGAACCGTTTTTGCGCGATCGCATCCAACGCTTCCGACGTAACCCCCGGCACACATGCTGCACGAATTTCTGCGAGGGTACGCGAAAGCAACGCCCCTCCTTCTTTAAGGGTGTCGATTTCTTGCAGCGTTTTGATGAGAGCCATAACGCAACCTTACGCCACAAAACCCAATTTTGCCAACTTCTTGGTTAAATCCTCAAACACGTACGGGATTTCCTGCTCACCGTTTACCTGCAACAAAATTCCCTGCTCCCGATAATATCGGGAGAGAGGCTCTGTCATAAAATGATAGGCCGCGAGCCGAGCACGAATCGCCTCTTCGTGATCATCTCCCCGTTGCACCAGTTTTCCCCCGCACAAGGAGCAGATCCCCGGATGCGGCATCGGAGCGCTCTTTATAGAAAAAATGCCTTCGCAGACGGTGCATTGCCGACGCGCAAGCAGCCGGCGCGTTGCCATGGCGTCAGAAATTTTTATCGAAATCGCCACGTTTGGCGGGAGCACGCGATGCAGGTGCTGCGCCTGCTCCACATTCCGCGGATACCCGTCCAAAATAAATCCGCGCGATACATCGAGTGCCTTAAGTTGCTTCCCCATAATCCCGTTCACCAGCTCATCCGGTGCCAAACTTCCAGAGGCCACGTATGTGCGGGCGATTTTTCCAAACTGCGTTTCTTTAGCAATCTCTGCCCGAAATAAATCCCCCGCGCCGATGAGCGGAACATCAAAACGATCCGCCAGGATTTCGCCCTGGGTTCCCTTCCCGCTTCCCTGCGGGCCAAAAATCACGGCACGGAGCCGCTTACGATTCATACACGAAAAAAGAAGAGCACGAACGCATATGGAATGCCCGCCCCGATCGCGAGCGGCACAAGCGCCGGAAACGGCCGAGGATCCTCTGGCCGATGCTGCGCCAGCCACACCGCCCCCACCACAGTTCCCACGGCAACGGCAACGGCGGGTGCAAACCCAAACACCGCCGCCCGCGCCACGGCCACCGATGGAAGCACCAAATCCCCAACCCCCAAAAAACGAGCCGCCGGCTGTCGAATTTCATCTCGAAGGAGCGCCCAGAGCCCACCAAACCGCCCCGGAATCACGATGCCCGGCACCATCCCACGGTGAACCAAAGAGGCCACAACCTCCGCCCCCACGGCTCCTGCGCGCCCAACGAAGGTATCATAGGCGGCGAATCCTACCAAGAGGATGAGCGGGATATGCACCGGAAGCAGGTACGCGAAATTCAACGCCACCCCGGCAGCACCACAAAGGATAAACAGGTTATGAACCCCCACACGCCGCACCCATGCCTGTAAAAATGTTCCAGCGGCCGCAAGCAACAGCCCAATATCCCCCCCAACAATCACCCAAAAATAAAACCACACCCCCAAAAAGAGTGTGATCCCCAACAATAGTTCCCATGCCATTCGCGCCCGCACCTTTCGGATCAGGAGCGCTGCCACCAATATTCCGGCCGCAAGAAACACGAGCGCCTGCCAGGGCTGGAGCGCGGCTCGCAATGGCACCCCCGGATCCACGCGCCCATCTGCAACCCACACTCCGCCAATCACCAACCCACAAAGGATGGCGTAGCATCCGGCCACAAACCCCACGGGCACAATGGGTAATCGCACGCGAGAAGAGGGGGCGATATCAGCCATGTGCCCAGTATAGCGCGAACGGGCCCTTGTTAGTATCGATCGTATTCCCGCATCGTGGCCTGGCTTTCAATCTGTTTTACGCTCTCGATTACCACCGACACCACAATCAACAAGGAGGTTCCACCGATCAAGAAGGTGCTGTTCCCCGTATACGCCTGCATGGCCACCGGCATCACGGCGATCACCCCCAGGAACAGCGCTCCCGCCAATGTGATCCGCGTTAACACGCTTGTGAGATACGCGGCCGTAGGCGAACCTGGGCGAATCCCCGGAATAAACCCGCCCTGCTTTTGCAGGTTCTCTGCGATCTGATCTGGCTTAAAAATAATGGACGTATAGAAATACGTAAACCCAACCACAAGCACAAAGTAGAGCACGCCGTATACCACCTGATTTTGGAGTGTTACAAGCACCCAATTTGCGGCATTGGCCACCCACGGCGTACGCGCCTGGGCAAAAAACTGCCCCAACACCGACGGCGCCAACAAAAAGGACACGGCAAAAATAATCGGGATGACTCCGGACATGTTCACACGCAACGGAAGATGCGATCCGGCGCTTCCACCCCCGCCACGCGATTGACGAACATATTGCACCGGCACATTCCGTTGGCCTTCAGAGATAAACACGATCCCAAGAATCGTTACCACCGCAATCGCCGCATACACGATCCAGTCCACGAGCTGCGACGGATCGTATGATACAAACGCGCGCTGGATAAACTGGGGCAACCCGGCCACGATCCCCGCAAAAATCAACAATGAAATCCCGTTCCCCACCTTGCGCTCCGAAATAAGCTCCCCGATCCACATCAGAAACACCGTTCCGGCGGTTACCGTACAAATCACGGTGATGAGGTGCAGCGGATCGGTGCGCGTAAGAATGCCCGTGCCCGCCGAACGCAACAGGGCGAGCAAGCTAAACGATTGAATAATGGCAAAAGGAACGGTAAGCAGCCGCGTCCACTGGTTTACGCGTTGACGCCCCTGTTCCCCATCTTTTTGGATTTCTTCCACCTGCGGAAAAATCATCCCCATCAATTGCACCACGATGGAGGCCGTAATATACGGCGCCACACCCAATGCCATCACGGAAAAACTCTCAAGGGTTCCACCCGAAAATAGGCTCAACAGCCCCAATACCTGGTTCCCCTGAAAAAATGCTCGCAACGCCACCAGGTCTACGCCCGGCAGCGGAATGTGTGCGGTGACGCGGAACAGCACCATCATGGCGGCCACGAACAGCAAGCTGTTGCGAACCTCTTTGATCTTCCAGGCGTTGAGAAGTTTTTCCCACATAGGGGTATGGATGGTTCGATGTTACGCGGACACGCGGCGAGACGGCTTTTTTACGGACGGCTTCTTCCCTTTCGGAACCACGGACACGCGTGCGGGCGCTGCTTCAAACGTGCCGCCGGCTTTTTCTACGGCCGTGCGAGCCGTTCCCGAGGCAGAGAACCCTTGCAAAACCAATGCCTTTGTGAGTTCTCCCGTTGCAAGCACTTTTACACCGATGGCGTTTGCCGGAATGCGGTTTGCCTTCTTCAGGGTGTCTACGGTGACGCGCTCTCCCACGGCGCACCAGCGGTTCAGCTGCGATAATGTTACCGCATGCGCGTGTGGCATGCCGCTCTTAAAGCCGCGATTCTTTGGGATACGCAGCAACGTCATCCGGATCCCTTTTAACTTCAGCTTATTCCGGCCGCCGGTACGGGCACGTTGACCCTTGGTTCCGCGTCCGGCCGTGGTGCCACGACCGCTGGCGTTTCCACGCCCAACACGAAACGTTTTGGTTTTGGACCCGCGCGCGGGCTTAAGGGAGTGGAGAGTAATCATACAGGAGAGAAAACAATAGCAGAGATGCGATAAAAGATCACCGAACAGCCGGGGCAGCCACCTTATTCGCCGCGACCGCGTCTGCGGGTTTTGCGGCCGGTGCACGCAGCTGCTTCAGAGCCTTAAAGGTGGCCTTCACGTTATTAATCTTATTGGCCGACCCTAAAATCTTCGAAACCGCGTTAGGAACACCGGCGAGCTCCAGCACCTGGCGCACGGCTCCTCCGGCCTTAATACCACTCCCCTTCGGAGCGGGCTTAATCAAGATATCTGCGGCAACAAATTTGGCGTAAACGGCGTGTGGGATGGTGTCGTGCACAAACGGCACGGTGATCAGGCCCTTACGAGCATGCGCCACCGCTTTAGCCGTTGCCGAAGCCACATCCACGCCCTTCCCTACGCCAAAGCCCACGCGTCCTTTGCGGTTGCCGATAATCGACAATACGCGGAAGCGCATGCGCTTTCCCCCTTTGGTCACACGGGTAACGCGAGCCACTTCCAGGTTCTTCTCTTCGTAATCCGACTGCTCCGGAATTTCCGGCCGCGGCCCGCGCGGACGTCCACCGGCACCACCACGACCGCCGCGGGCATTGCCACCACGACCGCCGTTCCCACGCAAATGGAAACTTCGTGCATCCGCATTCGGCGCCGCCGCACGCGGGGCTGGCGTGGAGGATGGGGTGGCCGCTGGGGCGTTGAGAGGTTGTTCGTCCATCATAAGAAGAGAGATTAAAAGATAAGGCCGTTTGCGCGAGCGCCGTCTGCAACCGCTTTCACGCGTCCGTGGAATCGCTTGTCTCGGCGATCAAACACCGCTTCGGTAACCTTTTGCGCGGTGGCACGTTCGGCTAACAACTTGCCAACCTGCTCGGCCACGGCAAGCGGCTTTAGGTTTTCCACCTTCACATCATGATCCGACGCGGACGCAATGGTGCGGCCCGCCACGTCGTCGATCAATTGGGCGTAGATATGCTTCAATGTTCGCTTTACGGCAAGACGGGGGCGCGTTGCGCTCCCATGGATGCGCGATCGCACACGCGCAATGCGTTGCGAGCGAGATTGAGCCATGCGTTGCTGGATCTTGTTCATAATGAGGAGGTTAGGCGGCGGCCTTGGCGGCTTTACCGGCCTTGCGACGGATCACTTCATCAACATACTTAATCCCCTTGCCCTTATACGGCTCCGGCGGGCGTACGCGGCGGATCTGTGCGGCCATCTCGCCCACCAATTGCTTGTCGATTCCCGTAAGCGTAAGGGTTTGTTTTTCCACGGCGGCCTCGATCCCGGCAGGTAATGGGAAATCCACCGGATGGGAAAAACCCACTTCCATCTTTACCACATTTCCGGCGAGCGCCACACGATAACCCACCCCGATAAATTCCAGTGATTTTTGAAAGGGTTTTTGCACACCGGCAACGGCGTTTGCCACCAATTGGCGCGCCAGCCCCCAACGAGAACGCTGACCGACATTTTCCGTATCCGCAATCGTTACCTGCACCGCCCGTTCAGGGGTGACGGTGGCAGAAACATCTGGCGGCAACGGCACGGTAAGAGTCCCCTTGGGTCCCTTCACCGTTACCACGCGGTTCTCCACGGACACGGTGAGTGCCTCTGGGAACAAAATAGGTTTCAATCCAATGCGAGACATAGAGGTTACATCACTTCACAGAGCACTTCCCCGCCCAGCTTGCGGCGGCGTGCTTCTTTATTCGTCATCATCCCGGCCGATGTGGAGATGATCGCGATCCCCATGTCCGAAAGGACACGCGGCAACACCGTGGCTCCGCGGTACACGCGACGCCCTGGAGAGGACACGCGGCGCAGCGAACGGATCGCCGGCTCCGTGCCATCGTATTTCAACGCCACACACAGCAGGCGCTTTCCGCCATCGGTGCGTTCATCCACGCGCCCAACATATCCCTCGCGCTCAAGGATTCGTGCCATCGCCAACTTCACCCGGGACGAAGGGAGCTCCAGGGAGTCATGACGAGCCGCCTGCGCATTGCGGATGCGGGTCAAAAAATCGCTAATAGGGTCGTGCATCATAGTAATTACCAGCTAGACTTGGTGACACCCGGTAGTTCTCCGCGGTTCGCGAACTCCCGGAAACAGATCCGGCACAGGCCGAAATCACGCATAAACCCGTGCTTACGGCCACACCGCCAACACCGGCGCACCAGCCGTGTGGAGAACTTGGGCGTCCGGTTGGACTTTGCGATTTGGGATTCAGTAGCCATAAGAAGAATCAGGAATGAGAGAACGGGATGCCGACCGCACGGAACAGAGCCAATCCCCGTTCACGCGTGCCCGCATTCGTTGTAATCGTGACTTCGATTCCGTGGAGCCGCTCCACTTCATCCGCACGGATTTCCGGAAAGGCCAAATATTCGGCGAACCCGTAGGAGAAGTTTCCGGTTTGATCAACGGTTTTTTGATCAACCCCGCGGAAATCACGAACGCGTGGAAACGTGATGTTTGCCAAGCGCTCCACAAAATCCCACATCCGCGCGCCGCGCAGGGTTACCTTTAACCCCACCACCTGCCCCTTACGAATTTTGAAGTTCGAGATAGACACCTTGGCCTTGGTTTGCACCGGCTGCTGCCCGGCAATCCGCGCCAACACCGCCTCCGCTGTTTCAATAAGCTTCGGATCTTTTTGCTTTGAGGAAATGCCCACGGACAGCGTCACTTTTTTCAGGACGGGAACCGCCATCGGATTTTCCAATCCAAAGGCCGTCGCGAGAGCGGGGGCAATTTCTTTGAGATAACGTTGCTGGAGATTCATAGCGGTTATGTTTCGGTGCGACGGGATCGGTGCCGGTGCGTTTTCCCATCTTCCCCGATCGGAAGAACGTTTGAAAGATGGATCGGCATGAAAAATTCCACCACCTGCCCCGGTTCCCCGGCGCGGCGCGAACGCAGGTGACGCTTGGCCGCCCCAACCCCCTCCACCACCACCCGTTGCGCCGACGGGAACACCTGGAGGACCTTGCCGGTCTTCCCTTTGTTTTTTCCGGCGATCACTTTTACCTGGTCGCCTGTTTTCATGCGTAATTTCATAGAGGAGAGGTTACAACACTTCGGGGGCTAACGAGGTAATTTTGGTGTACCCCGCGGCGCGAAGTTCGCGAGCGACGGGTCCAAAAATACGTGTGCCTTTAGGTTCTTTGCTCTTTTTGTCGATCACCACCGCCGCGTTGTCGTCAAACCGCACATAGGTGCCATCGGCGCGGCGCACCTCTTTGTGCGTGCGCACAATCACGGCGTGCACCACGTCGGACTTTTTCACGGTGGCGTGCGGCACTGCCTCCTTTACCACGCAGGTGATCACATCCCCCACAGTGGCGGCGCGCTTTTGATAGCCCCCCAGAACGCGAATACACTGGAGCTTTTTGGCTCCGCTGTTATCCGCCACGACGAGCATGCTGCGATGTTGAATCATATGAGGGGGATTTACGCTTCAGCGTGAACCAACGTTTCGAGATAACGCCAGCGCTTTTGTTTGGAGAGCGGGCGGCATTCCTCAAACGCGATCACATCGCCAACCTTGGCCAAACTCTTCGGGTCGTGCACAAGGAATGTTCGGGAAACCGTGTACATCTTTCCGTACTTCGCGTGTGTCACGCGACGGTCGATGCGAACGGACGCCGTTTTGCTCATGGCCGTGGAAACGACCGAGCCGCGCAATTGGCGCTTGTGGGGGTGGGAGGGAGTCGTCATACGGAGGAGGATTCAGTGGTTTTTTTGCCGTTTTGAACGGTGAGAAGACGCGCGAGCGCTTTCTTGGCCTTGCGTAACGCACGCACATCCGTGCGCTGACGCGTTCCAACGGTAAAGCGCAGGGCGCGCACCGTGGCATACGCTTCACCGGCCAGCTGGGTGAGCCGTTCCGGGGCGTGGTTCCGAAGGTCGTTGGTATTCATAGGTTACACACGAGAAATAATCGACGTTTTGCACGGAAGCTTGTATTGAGAAAGACTCAAGGCTTCCTTGGCCTGCTCAGGCGTGAGGCCGTCTACTTCAAAGAGAACGGTTCCGGGCTTCACCACCACCACGTAATGCTCAACAGCCCCTTTTCCGGATCCCATCGGCACCTCGCTCCCCTTTTTTGTAATCGGCTTGTCCGGGAAAATCCGAATCCACACCTTTCCGCCCTTCCGCAGATAGCGCGTGATCACACGACGCACCGCCTCGATCTGACGAGCACTCACCCACGCATGTGATTGCGCTTTGAGGCCGTATGATCCAAACGCAAGCGTAATCTTATCCGTCGCCTGACGGGTATTACGTGCGCGGCCTTTATGCCACTTGCGATGCTTAACTTTTTTCGGAATCAACATAACAGATAAGAGAAAGCGCTACCGAGCCAGCGAGGGCTCAGAGGCCGCTGCGGGTGCTCCGGCTCCAGGGTATTCCCCCCGACGACCGCCGCGCATATTGCGCGTTGGCGTGGTGGGTTGATACACCGCAAGCTTATCCTGATTAAAGACATCCCCGGAATAAATCCACACCTTCACCCCGATCGCGCCCGCGATGGTGCGTGCGGCCATTTGCGCATAGGCGATATCTGCACGCATGCTGGTGAGCGGAATTTTTCCCCAGCCCAACCATTCGCGACGGGCGATTTCCGCACCGTTCAAGCGCCCAGACACGGCGATTTTTACCCCCAGCGCTCCCGATTTCTTTACACGTTCAATGGCCATCTTCAACACCCGGCGGAATGGCATACGGCGTTCCAGCTCTTGCGCGACCTGCTGTGCCACGATCGTGGCGTCGAGGTTTGCCTTGCTCACTTCCACAACGTCCACACGCAGGTTTACCCGCTTGCCGCGGAAGAACGTACGCAAAATATCTTTTTTAAGCGCTTCCACGCCAGCGGCAGAACGACCGATCACAAATCCCGGCTTCCCGGAATGGATCGTAATCCCAACAACCCCGCGAGAGCGTTCAATCGTTACCCGGCTCACCTGACCGTCTTTCAAACGGCCCTGCAAGAATTCCCGGATACCGATATCCTGCCGGAGCAGCGTGCGATAGGATTCATCGCGCGCAAACCAACGGCTCGGCCACGTGTGCGTGGTTCCCAGGCGGAATGAAAGAGGATGGACTTTGTGACCCATATTACGAGAGGTTGGATGGTTCAGATTCCGTTGTCACCGGGGCAGCCGCGGCAACAACCGGTGCCGTTGCGGCGATCCGTCGTGCTGCGCGGCGACGTGCCGAGAGCGGAAGGGTTTTTTTCACAGGAGCCGGTGCCGGTTCATCCGTGAGCGTAAGCAAAATATGTGTGGTGCGCTTGCGGATTGGTGCGGCAGATCCATGAGCCCGTGGGCGGCTTCGCTTAAGGGTTGGACCGCCGTCGGCCATCACCGCTTTTACGCGTAAGGCCGATGCGTCCAAATGGAAGTTGTGTTCCGCATTCGCCACCGCGCTCTTGAGGAGCTTCAACACGGGCAGCGCTGCATCCTTTTGCAGGAAAGAGAGCTGTGTGGTGGCGGTGTGAACATCTTTGCCGCGGATAACATCAATCACCAGGCGTACCTTGCGGGGCGCCATGCGGAGATTACGGAGACGAGCGTGGACTTCCATAGGAGAATCAGGTTATTTGGCGGCTGCGGCAGGCGCATCAGCCTTTTGGGCGAGGTCTTTTTGCATCTTCCCACCATGGCGCACGAATTTACGTGTGGGAGAAAACTCCCCAAGCTTGTGGCCAACCATGTTTTCGACCACCGATACCGGGATGTGCTGCTTCCCGTTATGGACACCGAACACAAACCCCACCATTTCGGGAGTGATCGTGCTGGCGCGCGCCCATGTTTTAATCGGCGTCTTGTCGCCCGCTTTGAGGGCGGCGACCTTCTTCATGAGTTTGGCGTCCGTGTAAGGACCCTTTTTGAGACTGCGAGACATACGTTAGGTGAGTTTCCGGCCGTTACGGCGGAAAAGAATCATTTTGCCAGAGGCTTGCTTTTTGCGACGGGTCTTTACCCCCAAGGCATGTTTGCCCCACTTGGTTTTGGCGTGCTTCAGCCCAATCGGGTGCTTCCCTTCTCCACCACCATGCGGGTGATCAACCGGGTTCATGGCCTTCCCACGCACCGTTGGGCGAATACCCCGATGGCGCATGCGTCCGGCCTTGCCCCAACGCACCAAACGCCAGTCGGGGTTTGAAACGGAACCCACCGTTGCGGCACAGGCCTTTGAAACGTTGCGCGTTTCACCCGACGGAAGTTTAAGTGTGGCGTATGCACCCTCCACGGCCATGATCTGAATAGAGGTGCCCGCACCACGACCCAACTGCCCGCCCTTGCCCGGCATCAATTCCACGTTGTGAACCACCACCCCCACCGGGAGTTTTTCGAGCGGCAAGCGGTTGCCCGTTTTAATATCGGCGCTCGTTTGAGAAGAAATGATTTGGTCGCCCACCTTTAACCCATCCGGGGCAATCATGTACCGCTTCTCCCCATCTCGGTATACCAAGAGGCACAACCGCGCCCCACGGTTTGGATCGTATTCGATCGAATCCACCGTGGCCGGAATGTCGTACTTGTCGCGGCGGAAATCAATCACGCGAATATGACGCTTGTTGCCTGCCCCACGGTGACGAACGGTGATTTTTCCATTCGAACGCCCGGCCATTTCCTTTTGAGAAATGATGAGGGACTTCTCCGGCTTGGATCGCGTGATGTCAGAAAAATCCTGCACCGAGGAGCGTCGGCGGCCTTTCGTAACAGGGCGGTATACGTGAATCGGCATAATCGTTTAGACACCTTCAACCAAATTGATCGTTTGGCCTTTTTTGAGTTCTACCAGCGCCTTCTTCCAGCGGTTGCGGCGGCCACCGGATCCTGCCGCGCGACGCACCGTTTTGCCGATCCCGCGGATCGTGCGCACCGCAGCCACATTTACCTTGTACATCGCTTCAACCGCTTTTCGCACCTCCACCTTATTCGCCGTTACCGGAACATCAAAAATATAGATTCCACGGTCAGCGGCCGTTGCGGCCTTTTCGCTCACATGTGGGCGAAGCAACAGCGACCCCTGCACTTTGGAAACACTCCCGGCATCCGTCACAGACGAGGTGGTAGCCTCCTTCTCTTTTTTCGGCGTGGCCTCTGCTTTTTTCGGCGCCGACTTCCGCGCCCCTTCTTGCCGAGGGGTTCCCGTGGTTTTCTTTTGCTTCAAGCGGTCGAGGAAAGACATAGGCGGATATTAGGAACGCTTCGCACGGCGCGCCGTGGCGGTGGCCGTTGCGGTTTTTGGCTTCGAAACATGCGCGGCGCGATACACCTGTGCAAAGGCTGGGATTGCTTCCTTTTCAAAGATCACACTCCCAACGCGCAGCACATCCATCACCGACAAACTGTTGGGCGTTACCACCTGCACCTGCTTCACATTACGTGCCATCCGAATCAGCTCGGGGTTGGAGCCGGCCGTAACATACAGCGCGGTGCGACGCACGGGCAACGCGGCCAACAATGTGGCCATCCACTTGGTTTTGGTGGCCGGAGGGGTAAACGATTCCAGTACCAGCAATCCATCGTTGGCCACCTTGTCGGAGAGCACCATGAACAAGGCTTTTTGACGCGCCTTGCGATTCATCTTTTTGGAAAAATTGCGTTCAGATGTTGGACCAAACGTGATCCCACCACCCACCCATTGCGGTGAGCGAATCGACCCTTGGCGAGCACGACCCGTGCCCTTTTGCTTCCACGGCTTTTTGCCACCACCAGACACATTTCCACGTGTCTTGACGTTGGCGATGGCATGACGGCGATTTGCCTCTTGCGCCACCATCGCTTCGTGCACAAGCGCCGCGTTTACCTTAACGCCGAAATACGCCGCGGGGAGCTCCAGCGTGCCGGTTGCTTTTCCATCCTGGTTGTATACGGAGACGTTCGGCATAATTATGAAACGGAAATAATTTCCAACACGGCATTACGCGCCCCAGGGACAGCCCCTTTAACGGCCAATATGCCACCATCCCGAATTTCAATCACCTCGAGATTTTGCACGGTGATGCGCTCGTCGCCCATCCGGCCAGCCATTCGGCGACCCTTAATCACGCGCTGCACACCACCCGGCCCAATAGAACCTGGCATGCGAAGCTGGTCCTTGTGACCGTGTGATGCGGGAGACCCATGGAATCCATGACGCTTCACCACCCCTTGGAACCCGTGTCCTTTTGACGTGCCGGTAACATGGATTTTATCTCCCGGGGCAAACACCGAAGCCTCAATGGCATCCCCACGCTTGCATTCCGGAGCCGCTTCCATGCGGAACTCCCGGAGCGTTGCGAGGGGCGCCAAATCTTTCAGGTGGCCCGCTTGGGGCTTTGCCATCTTTCGCGCAGGAAGGAATCCTAACTGCACGGCCGCATATCCATCGGTTTCTGCTGTTTTGACCTGTGTCACAACGCAGGGGCCCGCCTGAACAAGCGTAACAGGAACCACCGTCCCATCGGGACGGAACACCTGCGACATCTCGAGTTTCTTTGCGAGGATGAATTTCATAGTGACGTTGGATCCCCTGCACATGCAGTGGATGCGTCCTGGCACAAAAAGCCAGAGACCCGCGCGCCATGGGTAAGATGGTGCAAGAGTCCCTGGCCTCGATAACGATACAAGGCGTGATTGTCGAGCGGTACCGCTTGAGTTCTTGGTCGCTACAGGGAGGTTATGCCGCAACGCCATTCGTTCGTGGCGCTTCTTCCGATGGTCATCCGGGACGTCCGGGTCGGAAAGCAACTTACTCCTTGGAACCAAGCACCAAACGGGTGCAATACGATCGCTTACATTTTGATCTCCACATCTACGCCGGCCGGAAGATTCAGGCTGGTGAGCGCGTCAATGGTTTTTGCGTTTGGATCAACGATGTCCACAATCCGTTTATGGACGCGCATCTCAAACTGTTCCCGAGCGTTCTTGTGGACAAAGGTGGAACGGTTCACCGTCCACTTTTTCTTTTCCGTGGGAAGCGGCACGGGGCCAATCACATGCACGCCGGTACGCTCTGCCGTCTCGATAATCGTACGAGTGGATTGATCGATGATCTTATGATCATACGCACGGATTTTAATCCGCACGCGATGCGACGTTTCTTTAAGCGTTTTTGTTGCCGTTGCCATGTGCGTAGTGGGGTCGCCGGAGGCGACCGATCCATGATCCATGTGAGAGCGAATCAGGGGTCGGTTGCCTTCGACAAATTTGTGAACGAACACGGGGCGCTCCGCCAATGCGGAACGCCCCGTGTTGATTACTTAATGATTTTGGTTACAACACCTGCGCCAACCGTTTTGCCGCCTTCGCGAATGGCGAAGCGCATCTTTTCTTCCATGGCAACGGGTGTGATGAGCGTGACGTTCATCTGTGCCGTGTCGCCAGGCATCACCATTTCGGTGCCTTCTGCGAGTGTTACTTCGCCTGTTACGTCCGTGGTGCGGATGTAGAATTGCGGCTTGTAACCCTTGAAGAACGGCTTGTGGCGGCCACCTTCATCCTTTGTGAGGGCGTACACTTCTGCCTCAAACTGCGTGTGCGGCGTAATGGACCCCGGCTTGGCGAGCACCATTCCACGCTCCACATCCTCCTTTTTAATGCCG
>JBDKJL010000024.1:0-3836 GCA_039796615.1 Candidatus Parcubacteria bacterium | reverse complement strand
AGAACATCGCAAACGTCTCCAAAAGCCCCCCAAGCCCTTACACACAATCTTGCTAAATAGCTGGCGTGCTACTCACCGCAGGCAGCGTGACGGGCGGCAGTTCAACCTCTGGGACGTCGTTCACGGGGCGTTCTGCGGGGACTTCGAGGTATGCCAATAGGAAGGAGGCGATCTCTCCCCACAAAGGGGCGGCGGAAGATTCTGCCCACTGCACATCGCGAGGGTGATCGATTTTAACAAGCATCACAAAACGCGGGTTGTCGGCCGGGGCGTAGCCGGCGAAGTTTCCTACGGTGGCATCTTCCAAATATCCGGGCCCGTTTGGATTTGGAATCTGGGCGGTTCCGGTTTTTCCGGCCACATAATAGCCGGGCACGCCCGCACGTTTGCCGTGGCCACGCTCTACCACCGATACAAGCATCCCGGTAATAAGTTGCGCGGCGCGCACCGAAATGGCGCGGCCAACCGTTTGCGATTTTGTTTTTTCGCGCGTGCCATCTGAATGGATGACCTCCTCCACAATATAGGGGCGCATCAATGTTCCGCCATTTGCGAGCGCGCCGTATGCCGCCGCAAGCTGGATCGGCGTTACGCTGATCCCCTGCCCAAACGATCCGGTGGCACCAAACACATCCCCTTTGCGCCCCAACGAAGAGATGTCTCCTTTCGCCTCTGGCGTAAGCTCAATGCCCGTGGGCACCCCGAATCCAAACGCCTCCACTCCTTGTTGAAACGAGGCGCGACCCACCAATCGTTGTACAAAAATGGTTCCGGTGTTCAACGACTCATCCAGCACCTGTGTCATGGTTTGTAATCCATGAGCCAATCCGTCTGAGTTGCGGATCTTAAACCCATCGAGCTCTTCGATTCCGGTGTCGACATACGTGGTTTTTGGACTGATCTTCCCCTGCTCCAACCCAATCGCCATGGTAAATGCTTTAAACACGGATCCGGGCTCATATTGCGCAAACGTCACTGGATTATTGAATACCTGGATGTCCTCCACCTCTCCGTATTGCGCCGGATCAAAATCCGGCACCGCACAGAGCGCAAGAATCGCACCGGTTTTGGGATCCAGTACCACCGCCGAACCGCCATCGGCCCGATGGCGCTGTACGGCGTTCGTTACCCGTCGACACACTTCGTGCTGGATGGTGCGGTCGATCGTGAGCACGATATCACTTCCATCCGTCGCCTCCCGCATCACCCCATCGTCCAACATTAACCGACGCCCGCCCGCATCTTTTTGCGCGCTCACAAACCCGGCGTGGCCAGAGAGGAGTTCGTCGAACGCTCCCTCAATGCCATACGCGCCCTTTCCAAATCCGGTGTCTTCTGTGCGCACGAATCCAATGACATGGCCGCCAATGTTTGGCTCGGGATACGAGCGTGCCCAACTTTTTGTAAATCCGATCCCTTCCAGTTTTTTTTCTTCAATCGCGTCCATCTGTTGAGTGGTGAGACCTTTGAGAATCGGCTCGTATGGATCGTCTGGATTGGCTGTCCATAGAGCCACCAATTCCTCCGGCGTTTTTTCGAGCAATGGCGCAAACACCTCTGCCGCCGCCTGCGGATCTTTTAACTGACGCGGAATCGCATAGGCCGCCCAGGCATCACGATTTGTGGCAAGCGGGTGCAGCGAGCCATCCACGCGATCACGAACCAAAATACGTCCGCGCGCCGGTACAAGGCTTTCCTGGAGCTCATGCTGGCTTGAGGCAAGCAGCCGGTACGCTCCCCCGCTCCACACCTGCAAAAAAAAGAGCCGGATCACAAGCACGCCGCCGAGCAATAATAAAAATCCCACCAATAAACGCATCCGACCCTCCGAAACACGCGGAGAGGCCGATCGGGTTCCGGGAGAATACGCCGATGCGATGGACATGTTGTAAGTATAGCAGGCGTGCGAGCGAATCTGCTCTATGCTGTTTTATATGCCCGCAGACGCCAGCGCGGTGGGGGTCACACCGCAAACCCGCCCACGCTACGCGCCACGGTGGCGCTACGCTGGGCGGGACCCTAGCGGTGTGACGCTCAGGAACAAACGCTTTGAGCGCTTGGCGCTGTATTCGGGCATATAAAACAGCATAGAGCAGATTCGCCCCCTCTTATAAATACGTTTTCCCCTTTAGACGTTCTGGCAAATAATCTTGATCTACTGGACCATCAAAATCAGGATTATACTTATATCCTTTTCCATACCCCATTTCTTTCATAAAAGCGGTTGGCGCGTTTCGGATATGCAATGGGACGGGATCATTTGGAGCAGTACGAACATCATGAGCCGCCGCGCCGTACGCCACGTAGAGGGCGTTCGATTTGGGAGCGCGAGCGAGATAGGCCACGCATTGCGCCAGGATCACGTTACACTCCGGCATCCCGATAAAATGGCAGGCCTGATATGCCGCCACGGCCTGCAGGAGGGCTTGCGGATCGGCTAAGCCAATATCTTCCGACGCAAAGCGCACCAAGCGACGCGCCACGTATAGCGGATCTTCGCCCGCCTCCAGCATCCGCGCCAACCAATACAGCGCCGCGTCTGCGTGGCTCCCCCGGAGAGACTTGTGGAGCGCGGAAATAATATTGTAATGCTCCTCACCCGTTTTATCATAAAGGAGATGCGATCGCTGAAGAGCTGATTCCAGTTCTTGGCGCGAGAGGACGATCGACCCATCCTTGGCTGGTGACGACACCTGAACCGCGAGGTCGAGGGTGTTCAACGCCGTGCGTGCATCCCCATCCGCCACCATCACGATGGCATCAAGCACATCCTCTGACATCGTTACTGGCAACGTGCCCAACCCTCGTTCGGTATCGGTGAGTGCGCGCCGGATCACCGCCTTCATAGCGTTTTCTCCAATCTTTTCCAGCACAAATACCTTACAGCGTGATAATAACGCCGCGTTCACTTCAAAACTCGGGTTTTCCGTTGTGGCACCAATGAGCGTAATCACACCGGCCTCGACATGGGGCAAAAACGCATCCTGCTGCGACGTATTAAACCGGTGGATTTCATCAATAAACAATACGGTACGTTCTCCGTGCATCCCCAGCCGCTCTTCAGCGTCTTTCACTACACGACGCACATCCTGAATTCCCGCAGATGTTGCGGATAGCTCCACGAACACACTCTTTGTAAGGGCAGCGATCACCTTGGCCAGCGTGGTTTTTCCGCTCCCTGGCGGCCCCCAGAATAACAACGATGGTAATCGATCGTTTTCCACAAGCACGCGCAGTGGCTTGCCTACGCCTACCAACGTCTCCTGGCCCAACACCTCATCAAACCCCCGCGGACGCATCCGATCCGCAAGCGGCGCAAAGGCCTTACGCTTCTTTTCCGCCACGCCATCAAATAAGGTAGGCATGGAACAAAGATAGAACGGATACACCCAACGCGCAACTACTTCCCGTATCGCCGCTGCCGTTCGGCGTACGATGCGAGCGCTGCATCGAGCTCGGCTTCATCAAAATCTGGCCAGTGTTTTTTGGACCAATAGAGTTCACTGTATGCCGATTCCCACAATAAAAATCCGGAGAGCCGTTCTTCGCCGGATGAACGGATGATGAGATCTGGATCAGGGATATCTGAAGCGTATAACCGCGACTGAATCGCCGCCTCATCGATCGCCTCTGCCGGAACGCCGTCCGCAATCAATCGTTTGCAGGCATCCACGATCTCTGCCCGTCCGCCGTAATTAAAACACATGCAAAAGGTGAGCGCCGTGTTGCTGGCCGTTTCGCGCTCGGCCGTTTCAATGGCCTGGAGCACGGAGGGGCGTAACCGCTCGCGACGTCCAAGCACGCGGATGCGCACCCCTTTGCGTTTAAATTCTTCC
>JBDKJL010000023.1:0-19393 GCA_039796615.1 Candidatus Parcubacteria bacterium | reverse complement strand
CATCGCCACAACGGTTCATGCCGAGCAGGCGCTGATTACCGAAGCGGCACGCGCGGGCATAGCGCTCGAAGGAACGGACTTATATGTCACCGTGTTTCCGTGTGCGATGTGCGCAAAACAGGTGGCCTACGCGGGGATTAAACGCTGTTTTTATGCGTCCGGCCACGCCTCGTTAGATGGCGAGGCAGTGATGAAGGCGGAAGGAGTGGAGCTTGTCTACGTGGCGTTGTCCTAGCCAATCGGAAACATCACCGTATCGGCCATTTTTTTGTTTGCGCGTTTTTTGGGCACGATGAGGTGCGCGTGGAGATGGCATACGGTTGCGCCGGTATAGGCCGTTTCTCCAAAGCGCATGGCAATGGCACCACCGGGGAGTTTAAACGTTTTAACAGCGTATGCGGCCAGCGCGGCAAGGGATTTCCAGTCTGCGCCAGAGAGCTCTGCAAGGAGCTCTTTATGTTTTGTGCCCATGATCAGGAAGTGCTCCTGGGTGTGGGGGTATGGCCAGCTCGAACGCGTAAGGAACCAAGAGCCGTGGCGTTTGAGAATCGGATTTTTGTGATACCGAAAATTATCCGGGCAAAACGGGCACTTGGCCTCTCCGGCAATTTTGTTAATCACGGCACGATATTCTTTGCCCTTTGCAAAACGTGGATCAACGACCTTTTTTTGAACGCCCATATGTTAGAGCGCCACGGGGATTTTGATGGACGGATGCGGATCGTAGTCGACCAGTTCAAAATCGTTGAAGGTGAAGTCAAAAATATTCTTTACGTCTGGGTTGATGTTTACGCGGGGGAGCGCTCGTGGGGCGCGCGTGAGGAGTTCTTTCATAGCCTCTACCTGATCCAGATAGATGTGCGTGTCCGACAGGGTGTGTACGAACTCTTTCGCTTTTAAGCCAGTTACCTGCGCCACCATCATGAGGAGCAGGGAATATTCGGCGATGTTAAACGGCACACCAATCGGCACGTCGGCGCTGCGTTGGAACAGATGCAGCGACAGCTCTCCCTGGGCGTGGAAGAATTTGAAAAAACAGTGGCAGGGTGCTACGAACACGCGATCCGCGTCTACCGGATTCCAGGAACTCACCACCAGGCGGCGAGAGTCGGGGTTGTTTTTGAGGTCGTCGATCAACCGGCTGATTTGATCGACCGGCTTGTCGCCACCACCGTTGAACGCCCGCCACTGCTTGCCATAGATGGGTCCCAATTCGCCTGGGGGATATCCCATTTTTCCGGAGATTTCCGGCGTGGCCCAGATATCCCAAAAATGAACGTCGTTTTTATTTAAATCTGCCACGTTTGTGCTGCCCGAAAGGAACCAGAGCAGCTCGTACACCAGCGATTTCCAGGATCCTTTAAGGCTGCGCGTGGTGATGAGCGGGAATCCATCCGCCATGTCAAACCGCATCTGGTATCCGCATACGGCCAGGTTGCCTACCCCCTGCGGGTCGGTTTTTTGTTGGCCTTTTTCGAGCACATGTTTTACGAGGTCGAGGTATTGCTGCATAGATGCGTGTTTGGCCAGTGTAGCACGGGGGATTATGCGCGTTGAGGCACGCCGAGTGTTTGGAGCATCGCATCCACCTGTGCGGTGAGTGCCGATAAATCGCCGCTATTCTCTAAATGAATCTCGGCCTTTGCCATGATCTCCGGGATGGTGACTTCGGTGGATCGTTGCTCTTGTGCCTGGAATTGTTCCCAGGTCATCGCCATCTCATCCGTGTTTTCACCGCGATGTGTGAGCCGCTCATACCGTACACGGGGAGTCGCCTCCACGGCCACCAGGTGGAAGTGGGGGAGTTTTTGGAGTGTGGAAACCACATCGTCGATACGGCGGATGCCGTCTACCACCACGATTGCCGCGCTACTCGCCATGGCGTCTCGGGCGATGGCACGGGAAACGGCGTCCTCTCCGAAGGTGCTTCGGAGGGTTTCTGACAGCTTTACGAGATTATCACGCGACACGTCGAGCGCGAGACTCTCCAGCGTTTTGCGAAGGTAGGAGCTAAACGTGAGAAAATCCGCCCCGTAGGTGTCGCGCAGATAGGTTCCGACCGTTCCTTTTCCAGACCCTGCTTGCCCTGTGAGGCCGATGATGAGTGGCATATCGCCCGTACCTTAACGGGGCGGCAATGCGGGCGCAAGGGTTGCTTATTCCTTCTTTTTTTGCTTTACTACCCCCGCACCTTGCATCGCCGAATACATCGGCGGGCACACTTCAAAGGAGGGTGCGATGACGGAAAACGACCAAAACAGAGGTGGAAGTGATATCCCTGCTGTCCTGAATCCGCAATATGCCGATTCATACCTCACGGAGCACCAACACGCGCAGGCGACGAATCAATGTCCGTATTGTGAGGATCAGATCAGCCGGCCGGAAGTAATCATCTTTCAGCAACAGGGGTGGTTTGTAAAAGTCCCTCCAGCGCCCTGGAAGACATTCTGGCCGAAAGACGATCCAAACACGCCCCCGGTACAGATCCCGGCAAGAACGCACCTTCTCTTGATACCCGAACGGCACATTGTCTTTCTCCACGAGCTGACCCCCAAAGATTGGGCAACGATTGGTGAGCTCCTTCTTTGGTCGCAGGAGGAGTTCAAAATTAAGGGCGCTATTCTTTTTATGCGCTACGATCGAGGGAAAGAGAATTTGGGATATTCCGGTAAAACGGTTGCTCATGCACACGCTCACGTCGTGGAACCTCCTCCATTTCCCGAGGACATGCCGAATCCGGGGAACAGTAAAGCGCTGCCGCTTCCGGGATGGGCTGGTTAGCAGACGCGCGACAAAACGGAATGTATCGAAAAACCGGACAGGAGGCTCTCGCCCCTGTCCGGTTCACTTTTTATTATTTGGATATTATTGCACCCGGTAGATTTCCTTATATCCCGTTACCGTGGCGCGACCTTGGCGATCGTAAATGGTGGCGCTGTAGGTGATGGATTGACGGTTGTTCCAAGGGCCTGCCACGAGCGTACAGCTGGCCGTGTTGTAACAGGTTTTGTTACGAACCCCGTTGATGTAGATCTCCACACGATCGATCCCATCCGGATCCGAGCCGGTGGTGGTGAAGGTGAGGCGATCGTTTACGCGGAACGTGCTTTGGTTCGCGCTAATGCTCAGGTTCCCATTTGGGGTGGGCACCGGAGACGGTGTTGGGGTGCTCGGCGTTGTTGGCGTGTTGACGGCCGGGATGCGCACGGTGGTGCCGTTTGTCCAGGCCACATTGCCGAACCGATCCGTGGCTTTGGCGTTCACAAACACGTCGGTGCCGGTTGGGAAGTTCGAGGCGTTCAGCCGATACACACAGTCTTGTGTGTTCAGAGCGCCGCCGAATTCACAGGTGCGGCGCTGCGTGCCGTTCACCACGATCTCGATGCGCGACAAGCCATCAGCATCCCAGGCGCTCGCATGGTAGTCCGTGCCTTCAGAGCCGGAGAGGGTGGATACGGCTGGCTGCAACCATTCCCACACGGAAGGGTTTGCCCCGTTTCCGCTTGTGGGGGGAGGCATTACCACATCATTGGCGCGGAAGAGCGTGGTGCCGGTGCTCCAGGTGGTGTTACCCAATCGATCCGTGGCCTTGGCGTTTACGAAGATGTTTGTGCCCTGCGTGTAGTTCCCCGCAAACAGGCTGGTGCTACAGGTTTGGTTCCCCGTAGCGTTACCCAATTCACAGGTGCGCACCGTGCTGCCGTTCGCGATGATCTCAATGCGCGCCAAGCCATTTGCGTCTTGTGCCGTGGCGTTAAAGCTGATCGATTGGTTGTTGCTAAGGGTGGTGGTGTTCGGATCCGTCCAGGTCCAAATGGAACCGGCCGTGTCTGCCGTTCCAGCTACCGTGCCGCCCGGGGTGGTGGAAACCGTGCCGCCAGCTGAGGCCGTGGAATAGGTGTCTACCGTGAGCCAGCTTGGGTTGCCCGCGTTGTCTGTGGTGTTTCCTTGGCGGTCGAATGCACGCGCCCAGAATTTCACAGAACGCGCTGTGGCGCCGCTTGTCCAGAAGATGCTGCGGAATTCACACACGGTGGTGAAACAGGTTTTAATCCGGGCGTCGTTAACATACAGATCAACGCGATCTACGCCGCCGTTATCCGATGCCGTGGCGCGGTACGCGAATTCCTTGCCGTTTCCGATGCGGAAATCCGCCGGGTTTCCTTGCGTTACTAACCGCGGACCGTTCGAGCTGGTGTGCACGCGGTCGCCGCCGAAGTTGCCGCCAACCGTGAGCACGTTATCTGTGATGGTGTCGGAGATTCCAAGAACCTGCGGTGCAGCCACACCTTCCGTAACCATCACGAGCTTTGCCGTGAGGGGAGCCGAAGGATCTTCTAACCAGGTTTCGGACTTGGCGCCTACGAGCAGCAAGCGGCCGTTATTGTCGCCCGCGGCCTGCAAAAACAGGTCGGCCATGCGGCCATAGGATTCGGCCGTTTGGCTGTTGAGCGTGTTGCTTACGCGATAGGCCTGTTTCCCTTGGAGCACCATCCACGACTTGCCGTTCCAGCCGATGCGCGTTTGGTTAAATACGCTCGGAATGCCAAACACGTCTGCGCTCGTAGAGCCGTTCGTGAGGCGCGTCCACTGGCCGTTAGGGCCGGTGGCCAGGATAAGGCCGGTGGTGCCGTTCGAAACCACCTTGGTAACCGCGTCCGTTGTGGGATAAAAACTGGTGATGTCTGTAAAGGTGGATCCATCGAAGCGATAGAACCGCACCGGGGCGTTCCACGCGTCTGCCACCACGAGCCAGGCATTGCCGCCAATGGGGGACACCGTGAGCGCGATGCGCCCGGCGCCGTTGTTCGCAGAGCCGCGGTTCGTGTTGTAGCGGAGCATCATCGGGGTGCTTTCGATGTTCCCCTGAATGCCGTTCGGCAGGGTGATTTGTGTTGCGCTGCCGCTATCCGTGAGGCGGAACATCCGCGCGTTCGTGGTAACCACATACCAGGTGCCGTTTTGGCCGGTAACGGAGCTCACCCCTTCGTCAGATTGCAAAGCACCGCGAAATTTCGCTGTACGGTTACGATACGTCGCCGATACGTCGTCGTGTCCAAGGCTGCCGTATTCAACGACCCGAAGTTGATTGTCTAAGCGAACCACGTCCTGCAAAAAGAGCACGGTATTGCCGTCGCTCACAATATCATCCACGCGATCGATCCCCGCGTTGCGGAGTTCAGACGTGATGTTTACCTGCGTGAACCCGTCGTAACGATAGGCTTGGCCACCGTTCCACAGATTCTGACCGTCGGTGTAAAACCACGCGCCATTGGCGTGCGACACGGCCCAGAGCGGGCGGTTGGTGCGCACCGTGAGTTGGTTGGAAATATCCGTCCAACCCCAGGCACCATTGGTGATGGTGGCGGCCATGGCCATACCCGGCGACACAAAGACGGTCGGGATGGTCATGACAACCCCTAACAGGGAAGAGATAAAGCGTTTCATAGATGGTTTTTAGGGATAGGGATGAGCTGCGAACGGCAGTCTCAATGCCCTTTAGGTACCATTTTTTAGCGGAAAAGTCAAGGGCTATTAACTTTTTGGGGCTTTGTTTAGGCGATTTTCCACCCGTCCCCTCACTCACCCGTACAGTGCCCTTGATTTTTTGGCCTTTTCTTGTATGATTTGGGCAGGTTGGTATGTTGCCAATCAAAGCAGGAGACTAGACATTGTTGAAATTTACATTTGTTGCAACCTCATTTTATCCGAAGCCATTTCCGCATGGCGGGGAGCATGCGGATCGGCTTCATCAACTGATGGAACTCGCAGGAAGCGCTCCCGGCTATGGCTGCCATCCGACGATCATCGTTGACGGTACGCATGGGGAGGCCGGTGAGTATGTCCGCGGTTGCCTGTCGAAGTGCGGGGGAGCGATCGTTGCGCGAGAAATAAATGAGGGGACGATGGCTTCACGCAAACAGGCTCTTTCTTTGGCTGTGGCACTGCATGGAGCAGACCCAAAGCATTTAGTGTGTTGGACGGAGGAAAAGCCTCACCTGGTGCGGTCTTCCGCTCACATCGCAAGCTACATGAGCGCGAAAGGCTTTGCGATTGGCGTGGTGAAACGGGATCCGAAATGGTTCAAGGCAACCTACCCCGCGTCTCAGGTGCGTAGTGAGACAAAAGGAAATCGTGTCTTTGCAAAGTGTACGGGTGTTAAGGGCTTGGACATCTTTTCCGGCCCCATCGTGGTTACGATCGAGACACTGCGATTATTGCTCTCCGAATTAGATGGAGCTGTTTTGGGGGCATGGGGCTTGACTCCGTTCGCTGCGGGGTACTTTCAGCACTGGTTGGTGATGCTCGCTATTTCGCGAGGGTTGCCCGTAGGATCCATCCCGGTGGAGTTTGCTCTTTCGGCAGAGCAGTGTTTCGTGGAGAGCACGATTTTGGCAGCTCAAATGAGAGAAAAGCGTCGCCGCCAGTTTCAAGAACTGACAGCGGGCTATCGTTCGGCAGCATCCGTTCTCGGTTTGCCGAACAACGTGTGAGAAGAGCGTCCGTTCTCGAGCGAGAGCGTTGGTCACCATCTAGACCGGCGCTCTCGTTTTCGTTTTAGATTATTTTAAGGAGTCGGCGTTTATTGCGTGAGAACATCTTTGAGCATCGTTGCCCACAGATGCGGTTTGGCAGGAGGAATCAGGATCGTCCCCGGGGGAGCGGTTTCCGGCAGCGCGCCGTGAGCGGAGGCGAGGAGGGGAATACCAAAGGCGGCTGCTTCGTGGAGAGGGAGGCCGAATCCTTCGTACCAAGAAGGGTAGAGGAGCGCAGAAGCGTTGGTGTAAAGCCCCTGGAGTTCATTATCCGAAACGCGCGGGAACACGATGATCCAGTCAGGAAGAATTTGATGAGATCCGAATAAGGCACGACGCGCAGGGATCTCACCCACGATCACGAGTCGAAGATCGCGGTATCGTTTGTCTTGCCGCACACGTTCTACCGCCGCAATCGCTGTGCCGATATTTTTCCGCACCGACCCTGCGAACGCCAGGATAAAGGGATGTTGTGTACGGGAAGTAAGAGCCTTTTGGGGGTGCGAGGACTGTTTGACGACAAGCGAAGCGAGGCGGAGTTCCGCCGCGCCCCCAAAAGGTTCTTGCTTCCCGTACACAACATCTGCCGGCAATACCGTCACACGCTCCGTCGGCACATCAAGCAGTCGCTTCACATCCTCCGCCGTGGTTTGGCTCACGCACCACACATGCGCCGCTTGGCGAATAAGCCGCCTGGCGCGTACCGCGTGGTGCCACGCCCGCATTTTTAACGAAAACCATCGCGGTTCAATCAAAAAAGAAAGGTCGTGCACCACCACGGTGTATGGCACGCGTGGCGTTCCTACAAACCCCACATTTGGGAGGATTAGTTCATCAAATGCGCCCGCTTTCCACGCAGCGGCTCGATCAAGCGACACCAGGCCGAGGAGGCAGAACAAACTCCAAAGCTTGTTTGGCAGGCGCAGGTGAATGCTCGCGTTCGTTTTTTTCCATCCCGTGGTGATGGTGGTTATGCCGGCATCCGGCCGCGTGGCGTGAATATACGCCAGCACCCGCGCGGCCACGCGGCTCACACCGCTGTGTTCGCCAAGAGGCCGCGCATCAAACAGGATGCGAGGCATACGATGTTTCTAAAAAGGTGCGGAATTGTTCTTTGAACCGATCTTTGGCAAATTGCGCGGCGTGTGCGCGGATGGCGGCCGCATCAAAATGCGCGGGGTTGAATCGAATAATCGCATCGCCGATATCTTCCCATGTTTGCGCTTCGATAAACTGGCCGGTGACCCCATCTTTTACCGTTTCCGCGCCGCCGCCTTTGCCATAGGCAATTACCGGCTTCCCGGCAGCCATTGCCTCGAGCGCCGTGATCCCAAAATCCTCGATATGCGGATGCAAAAACCCCACCGCGTTTTGATACAGCGTTGTTTTTTCTGCGTCCGTAACGCGGCCGAGGAACTGTGTTTGCGCGCCAGCGAGGCGACGCAATCGTTTAAGCTCCGGCCCAACGCCAAAAATTTTGAGGGGGAGGTTTAGTTTGGCAAACGCCCGCACGGTAAGATCAAATCGCTTGTAGCCAACGAGTCGCCCGCCGGTGAGCCAGTAGCGGCCAGGCTCTGTGCGTACGGAGGGAACATTCATGGCAAATAACACGGAGGGAACATTCATGGCAAATAACATCGAGGCTGGGTCTTGTGTTGGGGGAGGAAGATCAACGGGCGGGGAGATCACGTGAGCCGCGCGGCCATAATACCGACGGATCCGCTCTCGCGATGTTTCGCTATTCGTCATAATCACATCCGGCCGATCGGCGGCGAGGCGATCCCACACACGCAACCGGTGCAGCATAAACGGAAGCAGGCGCTTAATGATGAGCGGCTGCGGCAGCTCGCTCACATACGAAGCGCGATCTTCCCACAAAAATCGCGTGGGCGTGTGCAGATAGCACACATGCCGCGTGCCCGGCGGAACGATGATTCCTTTGGCAAACGAACTGCAGCTACTGATCACAAGATCAAACCCCGAAAAATCGAACTGCTCCACGGCCATGGGCATAAAGGGGAGCAGCCAAGCCTCATGGCGGCGAAAAAAAGGGATGTGCTGAAGCCCGCTCGCACGAATATCTTTGCCCACAAAACAGGTGTGGGCACGCTCTGGATCATAAAAAAGGGTGAACGTGGGGGCGCGGGGGAACAGCTCCTGCAATGCGGCGAGCACCCGCTCCCCCCCGCCATCTTGGATGAGGGTGTCGTGCACAAGCGCAACGCGTGGCTCCATGTTTTTTATGGTAGCTGGGGAGATGGCGTATGTCCCCTGGGCGGTCAAGGCTGGACAAGCCCCTCAAAAGATGCAACGATCAAGGTGTTCTATAGGCTCTTTTTTTGGAGGTTTGTGTATGAACGTATTAGAAGAATCAGGTCGACAGGATATGAGCTCTGCGACGCTTCGTGTTACGGAGCTCGTGGAGTGTGCGGGGGTTATTGCCTCGCTTATTCCCATTCCGACTCCCGGGTGTGTAAAAGCGGTGGTACTCATTCCCGGATGCGGGCAGGAGCAGCGCATCACCGACGGATTGCGTCTCGCAACGGCGATTCAGGCGTCGACCATCATTTGGGCAGGCCAGAACGAAGAAGAGATGCGGGTATGTGGCAGGCCCAATGAAGGGAAGATCCGCCAGGCGATGACCACGCTTCCAGACGGCGTACCCGCTTCCCCATTTGAGCGCGTGATCCTCAATCCGATGGCAAGGCATTCCAAGGACCAAGCGGAGTTCGTGCTTGCAGCGATGCAAGAGCATGGGATTGACTCTTGCTTGATCACCGTGCCCGGTTGGCACATGATGCGTCTCTACCTTACGTTCGTGGCCACCGCCGTGCAGATGGGATTTTTTCCGAAGCTCTTTCCGTTTCCGGTTGCGGGAGATGCGCCGATCAAGCCCGAATCGCAAAAGCATCTGGAATCTGGATACGGGGACATTTGGCAGGCGTCGGCGGGGGAATTGACGCGGTGTCTTGAGTATAGAAAAGATGTGGCGGATCTTCGCCAGTTACGAACGTACATTGAAAAAGCCGGGATCTTGTGATCGCCTTGTGTGGTTCCATGCGCTTCGTATCGAGGAGGATACGAAGCGCGTTTTTCATTTTGAGAGATTTAGTACGCGCCCTTTCGCGCCAACACCACAAACGGCGTTTTTAATAAAATATAGAGATCCAGGGCGGGGCTCCAGTTTTCGATATACCAGGTGTCGAGCCGTACTTCTTCTTCAAAGTTTAGGTCGGCGCGGCCGGAGATTTGCGCCATGCCGGTGATGCCCGGTTTTACGTCGAGCACACGGCGATGATGCGGTTTGTAGGAACGCACATCTTCTGGCAGATGCGGGCGGGGACCCACCAGGCTCATGTCGCCTTTGAGCACCAGGAAGAATTCCGGTAGTTCGTCGAGCGACCAGGCGCGGAGGAACCGACCAACGGTGGTAACCCGCGGGTCGTTGTTGGGGTTGATTTTCATGAGACCCTTTCGCGTAACGCCGTGCGCCTTCATGAACGCGGCGTCGTTATAAAATTTATGCGCCCCCACCACCATGGTGCGAAATTTAAAGTAGGGGAACGATCGGCCGCCTTCGCCAATGCGCACCACCGTGTTGTCTTTTTTCGACCGACCAAAGAACACGGGCCCTGCGCTGGTGAGTTTAATCAGCACCGCGATGAGCAGCATCACCGGAGAGGCGATGATGATAAGGGTGAGCGAGGCCAGGATATCAAACAGTCGTTTGAAGATACGGCCCCATCCGTCGAGCGGTGTTTTTTTTACTTCGATCACGGGAATGCCGCCCGTGGTGCTCACCTCAATATTCGTAAATTTGGCGGCAAACAGGTCGGCGAGATATTTAAAGGTGAGATGATGCGCTTCGGCAAATGCGATCACTTCGAGCGCATGCTCTTTGGAAAGATCTGGGTCGGCAAGAACGATTTCATCCACGCGCTGGGTGCTGATCATTTTTGCGGCCGATTCTCGAGCGCCCTTTTCCCAGTCTGTCAGTCGAGCTGCCACGGTGTACCCCAGGATGGGATTTTTTTGATACAGCTCCACAAGGGCATTCGCCGCCTTTCCTCTCCCCACCACCATCACGCGCTTATGCCCGATCCCGTCGCGGAGCAGCGCGTGCCGCACCACGCGCACAATGAGCCGCTCAATCCATACAAACGCGATGGAAAATGCCCACACGGCGAGCACGATAAACCGCGAGGTTGTAAGTTCGCGTTGAAAAAATACGGTGGCAATCAGCACCATGGTTCCGGCTGTTCCGCCCACAAGGAGGCGCCCCAGTTCGTTCCAGGCTTTTCGCGGACGCACGCTATACAGCCCGGCAAGCGCAAATAGCAGAAGCCACACGAATGAAAACCCAATCGCCGTTACCACGTATTCTGAAAAATTGATCTCCGTAAAAATGGGGCGCAGTTCCGTGAGCGCCTGCGAATACCGCAACGTATACGCCGTGAGCGCCGCGCCAACGAGCGCCACTAAATCGAGTGGTACCTGAAGAGCCGTAAAAAAGAGATCAAACTTGCGGCGCATGTTGCAGATAGTATAACACAAGATCCCCTCAAAAATTTGAGGGGATCTTGTGTTCAGGGTGAACGATAAGCCGAATTTTGTCTTCCCCGTGATCGCGTCGCGATTTTACGGGGGAGGTGATCATCTATCTGGGCGATGCATTGCTGCACCGCTCGGTGCGAGCGACCAGTCGCCTCGTAAAATCGCTTGCGCGATCACGAGGCTCTTGCTCTTGCACCGGAGAGGGTTTGCCGCGAACCGATGTTGCCATCGGCCGAGATGCGCAGCAGCCCCGTAAAATCGCTTGCGCGATCACGGGGCCACACCGCATCACTTTTCACCTTTCTCCCGTAAAGGGCGTAAGCGCGACGCGCTTTTACGCCCCACGGAATAGTATTGTCTCTGTGGCACTTTCCCTAGGTTTGCAGTGAAACGTCCGCCACGTGAGCTTTCGTTTCTCTGGTATATCCTGGCCGCCGTTAGCGGCTCTCCGTGAATCGCCTGTTACCAAGCGAAACGGTGTTCGGACTTTCCTCCCCATCTCATCGCTTGCGCGATTAACGAGGCGATCACCTGTCCACCCCGAACGGAGAGCAGTGTACAGGATTTTTGGCATGATGTCAACGGATAATGTCGCCGACAAAAGAAAGCTATGTTATCATATTCCCAACGTATGAGATCCCGTGTGATCCTCATCGGGTTAGCGCTTATCGTGGTGGTGGGCGCGTTCACCTGGTTTTGGTTGTTAGCATCGGTGCCGCGCACCGAGGCCGTGGAACTGACCCTTGTGGTTGAGCGATCGCCCGTGATGGTAAAAGCGGCGGGCGGAGAAACGTTTACCGACGCCGAAAACGGGATGCGGCTATCGCCAGGGGACACGGTAAAAACAGGGGAGGGAGGGCAGGCTGTGATTCAGTTTTTTGGGTTGGCAGAAAGCCGGTTAGATGAACAGTCAGAACTTATTGTTCGTGATGCGAGCCATGATGACGCGATTCCTGATTCATTGTCCGTTCGACTCCATCTTTCTGGCGGGCGCGTGTGGAGCCGTGTGTTGCGATTGTTTGATATTGAGAGCGGATTTGCCGTAGAAACCCCCACGATTGTGGCCACCGTGCGTGGGACAGCTTTTGATGTGGCGTTTGATGCAACGGGAGAAACGCGATTGTGGGTGTCGGATTCTGCGGTAACGGTGCTTCCGGCGTCGGTGCAGGATCAAGGAGCGATGTTGCGCCAACTCCGAACAGTCCGTGAGCGGCGCGGGAATAGCACGAGCACCGCAGAGGTTGTGGAGCTTGCGTTAGGAGCGATGCCTGCCGGAGAGATGGCCACGTATAACGCACAGGGAACTCCAACCGTGCATCGTCGCTTGTCGGCAGAAGATCGCAATGTTCCGTGGTTTGTGCAAAATACCCAGGCGGATGGGGCGTTTATTACGCGCGCGGCAGATGAGCGGCGCGCGGCGTTGGCGCGGCTCGGCGGTGCGCGCCCCGATCAGGTGCGATATGGGCTTACCCGGCTTTCTGAACGAGCGCATCTGCTCGTGGCGGGAGCGGAGCGCACCGAGGTTACGCAGGAGCAGTATTTGGTGCGTCGGCTCGCGCGATTATTGGATTTGGTTGATGCCGGAAAAACCGGGCTGGCATCGCAGGAATTCGCTCGTTTGGAAAACGACATTCGGACACAGTTAGCTGATGGCGCGGATGGAGATGCTCGCAGGCGCATCAAAGCAGCCGTGGTGCGCGTGATGCGGATGGTAGAAGATGCGGATCCGGCATCTGCACCATATCCCTTTAAGCAGCGGTTAGAAGATTTGTTGTTGGCGCTGTCGGAGGGGGACGATGCCGTGATGCTGTTTACGCGCCTCGTGGCGGTGGATGCGCGGATGGATGAAGCCTCTCGATTATTGGATCGCGGAGATTTGGATGGCGCGCGCACGGCGCTCAACGCCGCGCGCGGCGGGTTAGAGAACGTGAGCCGCGATGCCGAACCCGTCCTGCCCACACTCGTGGCGGCACGGCAGCAGGCATTGATCGGAAAAATTCTCGCGCTTATTGCGCGAGAATCCGCCGAACGCGTGCGCTTAGATTTGGCCGTGCAGGCCGCCGCCGCTATCAATACACCGGCGGTGACTCCAGAGAGTATCCCCGTCGTTGCCACCTCTACGCCGCCCGTGAGCGCCCCACCTGTTGCGCCCACCACGCCTCCCGTTCCAGTACCGCCTGTTGTAACAACGCCGACCCCGTTGTTCACGAGCATCCGCCTTGCGCTTGGAGCCGCGCCGTTGATGGTGGGTGTTGAAACAGATCTGATTGTTTCCGCCGTTCGGAATGATGGCTCTACCCAAGATGTGAGCGCACGATCCACCTTCCGGCTTGTGCGCGGTTCGGGGATCTTGAACGGTTTGCGATTTACGGCAACGGCCGCTGAAACGATCGTGCTCGAAGCATCCTATAGCGATGAGGGGCTTATTCAAACGGCGCAGATCAGCGTCCCAGCCGTCGGTATTGCCGTTCTCCAATCAGTCGCAACAACGCCGGCCGTGTCTACGATCCGAAATGGCGCGAGCATACCGCTCACCGTGATCGCAACATATACCGACGGATCCACAAAAGACGTTACAACCTCTGCCACATGGTCGTTTACGCCAACCGCATATGGGCGCATGGCCGGGAATGTGTTCACAGGCGTTAATCCGCCCACGGTGGCCGTTGTCCCACGCACCGTTACGGTGCAGGCAACATATACAGAGGCGGGTAAAACATCCACCGGCAACGCAACCGTTACGGTGCAATAGTCTATCGTCCACCCGCGAATCATGTCTGCTCCACGATTTTTGATCCGGTTTCTTCGTCCGCTTGCCGTGGGGTTTGCGGTGGGGGCGATTTGTAGTATTGCCAGCTTGAGCGGGATTCTTCGCTCCTGGAGTGATCAGGCGCTCGATCGGCTCTTTTTAACACGCCTGCCCGATCCGCGAGTGATCGTGGTGGCGATCGACGACACGTCGTTGGCACAAGTAGGTCGTTGGCCGTGGGATCGCGCGGTACACGCCGCGCTGATCCGCCGAATCACGGCAGGAAATCCGGCGGTGATTGGATACGACGTCACCTTTGCGGAATCGCAAGATGTCGCAAACGACGAGGCGCTTGCACAAGCGATCCACGATGCCGGACGAGTGGTGTTGCCGGTGGAGATTGGTGTGGAGGCTCTTTCCGAAGAGGCTCCGGCTGTGGCTGATGTACGACCGCTGCCGATTCTTGAAACGGCCGCCCGCGCGATTGGCCATGTAGGGCTGGTGCCGGATGTGGGGGGAATCGTGCGTCGTGTGGCATTATTCGCCAACGATCGCACGGGAAGAACCATCACGGCGTTTGCGTACGAACTCACGCGTGTGGCCGGACGCGCGCCAACGCTCCCCCCGGCTGATTCTGGCCGATTGCGCATTTCTTATCCTGGCCCACGGGGCACCATCCCGGCGGTGTCGGCCGTTGATGTGCTCCATGGCACCGTTGCACCGGCACAATTTGCCGATGCGATCGTGCTTGTTGGCGCCACGGCCCCGGATCTTCATGACGAAGCGATCACGCCGGTGGGGATTCTTTCTGGTGTCGAGATTCATGCGGCAACGGTGGACGCCCTGCTGTCTCGGCGATGGTTGTTGCCCATGCCGCTCGAACTGATTGCCATTGTGGTATTTTCGGCCGCCTTTTTAGGCGCGTTGGCCGCAGCGTGGTTGCGTTTGCGGTGGGGGATCGCCGCAACCCTCGTGGCGATGATCGCGCTGATTGTTGGATCTTCCGTGTTATTTGATCGCGGACTTGTGTTGGATATTCTATGGCCTGCCGCGGCCTTTTTGGTGTCGTTTGGCATCGTCACCATCGAGCAGCGTTGGTTGGCGGAGCGCGAGCGGCGGGAGATCAAAGGAGTCTTTTCGCGATACATGTCGCCATCGGTGGTGGAGGCGCTCTTGGAGGATCCGAGCAAGTTGGCGCTCGGAGGGGTGCGCCGCCACATGACCGTGTTTTTTTCCGACATTCGAGGGTTCACCACGATGGCCGAAAAGATGAAGCCGGAGCGCCTGGTGCGGGTGTTAAACGCGTACTTGGATCGGATGACGGATATTGTGTTTACGCACGGTGGCGTGCTCGACAAATATATCGGCGACGCGGTGATGGCTTTTTGGAACGCCCCATTTGATCAAAAAGATCATGCCCGCCGGGCGGTGGCTACCGCGCTCGCCATGCGGATGGCGTTGCAGGAAATGAACGAAACGCATCAGTTTGGGAAAACGGATCTCCGCATTGGCGTGGGGATTCACACGGGGGAGATGGTGGTGGGAAATATCGGCGGCAAGGCGCGATACGATTACACCGTGATCGGGGATAGCGTAAACCTAGCCTCTCGATTAGAAGGGATCACCAAAGAATACGGGGTAGATATCGTGGTGAGTGGCAACACCGCCGCCGAAGTGGGTTCGGAAATTTTACTGCGTCGGTTAGACAAGGCCGTCGTAAAAGGCAAAAAAGAGCCGGTGATGCTTTATGAGGCCGTGGCGCTCACGGCGCACGCCACACCAGATAAACAGCGGCTTGTGAGCGACTATGAACATGCGCTTGAAAAATATTTCTCCCGCGATTTTGCGGCGGCTACGGGCGTGTGCGCCGACATCTTGTCGCGCCACCCGGAAGATGGGCCTACAAAGTTGCTCTTAAGCCGCTCCGCGCGGTTTATCCAAGAGCCCCCACCGGAGGGATGGGCTGGGGAGTGGGTGTATACAAAGAAATAAAAGGTGTATCAGAAAAAAATCTTTCGTACCGGAGCCCATTGCTTCCGTCACGCTCGCGATGTTCTCGCGAGAAACGTCCTTGCATCCCCGCTCGGAGCGGGATGCCGGACACGCTTCGCAACGGGGCAACTTGGGCTTCGAACGGCGCTCACGTTCCGGAAGCAATGGGCTCCGGTACGAAAGATTTTTTTCTGTTACACCTTTTATCTCCCTAGCCCTACCTTTTGTCGCACATCCTGCATCTTTTTTGCCGCGATGGCTCTTGCCGCGTCGCGCCCAGCGTTGAGGACGCGATCTAGTTCGCCCTCATCGCTCAGGTATTCGTTAATACGGGCGCGGATGGGGGCGAGGTGAGCGATGGTGGCTTCGGCAAGCGCTTTTTTGAAATCGCCGTAGCCCTTTCCGATAAACTGTTTTTCGATATCCGGAATTTTATCGCCTGTCATGTGATGGAAAATGGCGAGAAGGTTGGCGAGCGCGGGCTTGTGTTGAGGGTCGTATACAATCTCGCTCCCAGAATCCGTTACCGCGCGCATGATCTTTTTGCGGATCACCTCATCGCTATCCGTGAGCGCGATGTATGACGATGCCGCCGACGCACTCTTAGACATTTTTGCCGAAGGGTCGTCGAGCGCCATAATGCGCGCGCCGGTTTTTTGCACGAGTGCTTGCGGTAACACAAACGTTTCGCCGAATTCGCTGTTAAACCGTCGCGCAATCGCGCGGGTAAGTTCCAGATGTTGCACCTGATCCTCGCCCACGGGTACGGCTCCGGTGTCGTACAACAAAATATCGGCTGCCATGAGCGCGGGGTAGGTAAAGAGCCCCACGCCCACATTTTCACCACGTTTTTTGGCCTTGTCTTTAAACTGGGTCATCCGCTCCAGCTCGGCCATTTTGGTGATGGTGGTTAAAATCCACCCAAGCTCCGTATGCTCTGGCACTTCGCTTTGGATAAAGATGTGCGAACGTTGGATATCCACCCCCACGGCCAGATATGTGGCCGCCACGGATCGGATGTTCTTTTTTAGAATCGCCGGATCTTGCGGCGTGGTGATGGCGTGCAAGTCCACCACGCAAAACAAGCAGCGGTATCGGTGTTGCACCTCTACCCACTGCTTGAGCGCGCCAATATAATTCCCAATATGGGTGTTATTCGTGGGCTGCACCCCAGACAGGCAAAGATCAGTCATATGCCCAAGAGTGTACGGGAGTTGTCGTTAGACCTCAATAATCACCGGAATGATCATCGGTCGGCGTTCGGTTTTCTTGAAGAAGAATTCGCCCATTTCCTCGCGGAGTTTTTCTTTAAGATAGGCGGGGTCGGCCGGGGTTTTGGGATCTTTGTCTTTGAGGAGCTTGGCAGCGAAGCGGCGGGCGTTGCCCACGAGCTCCTGCTGCTCCTTCATGTGCACAAACCCGCGGCTGATGATGTCGGGGAGGGCGAGCAGTTCACCGCTGCGCCCTTCGATCACGGCCACGAGGATCACGATCCCTTCGCCGGCCAGTTCTTGGCGGTCGCGGAGCACCACTTGGGATACGTCGCCCACGCCAAGGCCATCCACGAACACAAATTCCGTGGGCGCTTTTTTGTTGGTGAGCACGCCGTTGCCTTGCTTGTCGAACTCCATGATCTGCCCGTTGTCGGCAATGAAGATGCGATCTTTCGGGAACCCTTTTTCCATGGCGGCTTTCGCATGATCTACCAGGAACGAGTAGTGCCCTTCAATCGGAATGATATATTTAGGCTTAATCCATGCATGCATTTCCTGCAAATCTTCCTGCTTGGCGTGGCCACCGGCGTGTACATCCATCATCTTGTAGTGGATCACGTCGGCACCTTCGCGGCACAGCGTGTCTTTTACGCGTTGAACCGTCCGTTCATTCCCCGGCACCACGGAGCTCGAGAACACCACCGTGTCGCCCGGTTGAATGCTGATGATCGGATGTTCGCGGTTTGCCATGCGCATGAGCGCGGCGCGGCTTTCGCCCTGCGCGCCCGTGCACACGATCGCCACCTTATCGAGCGGGTAGTCGTGAACCTGCTTGGTTTCGATGAGCGTGCCTTTGTTGATCTTCATGTATCCCAGTTCCTGGGCAATGGAGATGTTGGAGCGCATGGAGAACCCTTCCACGGCCACTTTGCGGCCGTTGCGTTCGCAGGCGTTAATGATCTGCTGGATGCGCGAGATCATACTGGCGAACGTGCCGATGATAATGCGGCCTTTGGCGTTCGAAATAATCTCGTCGATGTTGTTTTGAATTTCGTGCTCGCCGATTTGGCGGCCAGGGGCCGAGGCGTTTGTGGAGTCGATCATGAGTGCCAACACATTTTTGTTGCCGAGCGCCATGATTTTTTCGGTTTCCTGCAACGATTGTGCTCCTGGGCCACTTTCCAATTTAAAGTCACCGGTGTGCACGATAATGCCACAGGGGGTGGTGACAATCACACCGGTCGAGGCCGCCATGGAGTGTGCCACGCCGAAGAATTCCACCTTGAACGCGCCGAGCTGTAACACGTCATCCGTTTTGATGGTGTTCAAATTCAACGGCGGGGATTCTTTATAGTCCTGCTGGCGTTTGTTGATAATGCCGCAGGTGAGGTCAGTGGCAAACACGGGTGGGTTGCCGATACGCGGCACTACGTGAGGCACGCCGCCGATGTGGTCGTAGTGGGCGTGCGTAATAATCACGGCGCGTACGTTTTTTTCTTTGCCACGCAAATACGAAATGTTGGGGATGATGTAGTCCACGCCCGGCATGTCTTCGTCGGGGAACTGCAACCCGCAGTCGATCATAATAATGTCGTTGCCGTATTCGAGCAGCGTACAGTTGCGGCCCACTTCTTCGTTGCCGCCCAACACAATCACCTTGAGGCGTTCGTCGCCTGTGCCTGCGAGCGTGTTCACGTCCGAACCGGTTTTGTGAAACGGCTTGTGCTTAAACGTGTTCATGCGTGGGGTAATAGCAAATGCGCCGCCGCCGCCGCCGCTTCCACCACCATTGCGGCGATCGCGGCCACCGCCTTGCCCGCCACGCCCCTGTTGCGGGCGTCCTTGGTTGGGTCGAGAGCCTTCTTCACGCGCAAACCCCTCCTTGAGGGGGAGTGAGGTGGGTGCAGGGCCTTTGCCGATCTCGTGGAGATCAGACGTGCCTGTTTCTTGGTGCATTGGCCCGCGGCTACGCCCGCGATTAATGCGACCAGCACTATTTTGTGTACCAGAACCGCTCCGGGGTGCGGAGTTTTTATTCATGGCTTCCATACGTCTTCAGATGTGTAATAACGTTTCCGATCTCTTCCTCCATACCGGAAACAACTAAGAATAATTATTGAAACGAATCGAACAGAGGACAGGTCAGAGCGACCGACGCCAGGTGGCTTTGCATGGCAACACCACAAACGCCTATTTTATAATGCAATCACGACTTCGTCCGAATCTATGCGGATCTCTATATCTCGCTGCATTGTCGCCGCGACCCGTCCATGTCCTTCGTAACGCTCCGACCAATGTCAGGGCTTTGCGAAGAACGGGATCACGATGAGGATAGGATACCTGAAGAT
>JBDKJL010000022.1:0-5441 GCA_039796615.1 Candidatus Parcubacteria bacterium | reverse complement strand
CGATGTTCTCGCGAGAAACGTCCTTGCATCCCCGCTCGGAGCGGGATGCCGGACGCGCTTCGCAACGGGGCAGCTTGGGCTTCGAACGGCGCAAACGTCTCCAAAAGCCCCCCAAGCCCTTACACACAATCTTGCTAAATAGCCCCTTTTTTGCTAAGCTATACGCCTATGGTGGTGCAGCAGATCGTGCAACGATTCCTGGCCTCTGCCGCTCGGCGTGCTATTCGGCGGGAGCGGCCACAGGTGATTGCTGTTACCGGGTCGCTGGGAAAATCTTCGGTAAAAGAGGCGATCGGCGTGGCGCTTGGTGCGCGAGAAGCCGGATCGTCGGTACGGATGTCACTCAAAAATTATAATAACGAGTACGGGGTGCCTCTCACGATTATCGGAACCCAAACCCCCTGCCGAAATGTTGTGATGTGGGTGCAGGTGTTGTTTCGCGCATTGTGGTTAGGATGGGGGATGGGCAAGATCGGCGCGAAGGTGCTTGTGCTGGAGATGGGGGCAGATCGCAAAGGGGATCTCGCGTGGTTGGTAGGCATCGCTCCTCCGGATGTGGCCGTGGTGACGTCGGTGTCGCCAGCGCATGCAGAATTTTTTGGTTCCGTTGAAGAAATTGCCATAGAAAAAGGCACGCTTGTTCGCGCACTGTCAAAACGGGGTGTGGCGATCTTAAACGCGGATGATCCACGCGTAACGGCCATGCGCAAAGAAACCGAGGCAACCGTGCGATACGTGGGGGAGTCTGAGGGCAGTGATGTGCGGATTCATGATGTACGGATTGCAATGGATATGGTTGAAGACGAACGGAATGTGCCGCGCGGGGTGGAGGTGGCGCTGGATGTGCACGGGCAAATGTTTCGCACAGAACTCCGCGGTACCATCGGGCGCCCGCAGGCCTTTGCGGCCGCCGTCGCCGTTGCGGTGGCGCCATCGGCGGGCGTGCCAGTGGAGCAGGCGCTTGAGCGCTTAAACCGCGATTATCATGGCATCGCCGGGCGCACGCGGATTATTCCGGGGATCAAATTCACTACTCTCATTGATGATTCCTACAACGCGGCTTCGCCCACGGCCATGATTTCCGGATTGCGCGATGTGGCCTCGATGGAACTTTCGAGCGGCACGCAGCGACGCATCGCCGCCCTCGGTGATATGCGCGAGTTGGGGAGCTACAGTGACGAAGCACATCGTGCGGTGGGGCATGAGGTGGCCACATTGGGGTTTGACGTTTTGGTAACCTGTGGTACACTCGCGCGCGACATTGCCGCAGCGGCGCGTGAGGCCGGAATGGCCGATGAGGCGATCCATTCCTTCGATGATGTGGCCGCTGCCGGCCTGTTTATCCAGGGCTTGATTGCCAAAGGAGATGTCATCTTCATTAAAGGCTCACAGGGTTCTCGCACGGAAAAAATTGTCAAAGAACTCATGGCTGAACCGCTTCAAGCGCCATTTCTTCTTGTTCGCATGACAAAAGAATGGCTGGATCGGCCATAACATCCCACATGGCGCGTTCGTCTATCGGTTAGGACACCAGGTTCTCATCCTGGTAAGAGGGGTTCGATTCCCCTACGCGTCACCACGTAAAAAAACCTGCGCAAGCAGGTTTTTTTACGTGCCCCGTGGCCCGCCCCACCAGGGCGGGCTTTACGGGGCGGGTCACGTTGTACCGCGCAGGTTTCACGTGGCGCGGCCAAGATTTTACGTGGCGCGGCCAATTAAACAATCAGCGGCAATGTTTCAAGCCCAACTTTTTCGCCCGTTAAGATACTTTGGATACGATAGGTGCCGTGTGTTGGCGCTTCGATGTAGCCATTCCAGGCGATACGGGCAAGCCCGCCGCTTTGGATCCAGTCGTTGAGCCATTCGTTACAGGTGGACGCATCGTGCGCTACAATCCCGCCACCCACGTTGAGCAGCCACAATTTATTATAATCTTCTTGTGAGCCCACCGGAGGAGACATCACAATCGGAATCCCGACGCCCGTGTAAAAAGAAAGTTCCGACGGTTTTGTCCAAAGGATATCTGTCCGCGCCAAGATACGGTCGAATCCATGGAAATAATCATGGCGTTTCGGGGCGTAAAACACCTCTACGCCACTTCGTGATCCAGAGAGCCCCAGGGCTTTAAGTCCCTGCATAAAATAATCCGCTACTTCTTTTCGCGTTCCCGCCACAAGCACGAGACGCATCACGCCGCGTTTAATGGGGAGCGCGAGAGATTTTGCGATTTCCAGGCCGATGTGACGTTGGGCGCCCGCACCACCCACGGCAAAGGTGAGTGTTACCGGATGCGGCTTGAATGAGAGGCAGCGTGTAGACCCCAGCTCCGCACTCAGTGTTTGCCAATAGCGTTTGGTAAAAATGCCGTTTGGATCCAGGTTACATAAGCGCTGGGCGAGCGTATTTTTTACCACCTCGCCATCCTCGCCTCCCACGAGAGATTTTGGGAGAGGAAACCCGGTAAGGAAGATGTTCTCAGAGCGGATGCCGTAGAGTTTAAGACGCTCTACCACGCGGCCGGTGGGTGCAAAATATTTAATTTTTGATCGTTTTGGATCGAGCGGCACCCAGGCTCGACTCATGTCGGTATCAGTCACCACCACGTAAATATCGTCTGGATACCCGTGTTCTTCCAACGCAAAGGCGGGGATCGGAAAGGTGCAGATCACGGGGAGTCGCCGCTTCATGAGCCGCTCGGTAAGATCACGGCAAAGCCCTTTACGGATATATCGATACGTGGCGCGGAGTTGGATGGTGGGAGCAGAAAGATCCCGACGCGGGTAAAATGGCTGGATGGCCTGGAACCGATCCATGGTATTAAAAAGCAACGGCCCAAAGAAGGGGATGGGTTTAAGGCGAGAGATCGTTTCGTAAATGCGTCGCGTTTGGAACCACATGCGGCGATCGGCCTCCGGAATTCCTTCGTAGCGGTTTGCGGTGATCACCTTTCCGTAGGCGAGCGCTTCAATGCCATGGGCCGCGCGATCATGGCCGTATCCCATGTCGGCAGAAATCACCCAGGCTTTTTTATGTTGCGCTTTCTGAATCATACGTTCAGAAAGTATATCACAAGGATTGGTGTTCGTAATCAGATAAATACCGTTTCGGCATACAATTTTTTGCGAGCGGCGGAACTCCGCCTCGCTTCGCTTGTCGTCAAACAGTCCTCGCCCGCAAAAAATTGTATGCCGAAACGGTATTTATCTGATTACGAAACGCTTCTTATAGTAGTGGCGAAATAAGCCGTGCGATTGATTCCAATACACGCTGCCGAAGCGGCCGCTCGATGAATGCACCATACCGAATCTCTTCGCATTGAATGAGATCGCGCTCAAAATCCTCGGTGAGGTGGCGAATAGAATGCGTCCCCGTAAGAAGCAGGTTCACCTCAAAATCCAATCGGAGGCTTCGAATATCCACGTTACAGGTGCCCACGGAAGCGGCCACATCATCCACGATGATCGCTTTGGTGTGCAAAAATCCTTGCTGATATTCATACACGCGAACGCCCGCACGGAGCAGATCTTCTAAGTACGTGTGTGCCACCCAGCGCAGATACGGCCAATCTGTTTTATGAGGGAGCATGATTTCAATATCCACCCCACGAAGTGCCGCAAGAGTCAGCGCTGCAGAAAGGCTCTCGTCCGGGATAAAATACGGCGTTTGGATACGGATGCGACGTCGAGCCTGGTGAATGAGCGCCAGGTATTGTTGGTGAATGGTGTGCCAGCGGCTATCCGGCCCGCTTGCCACGATGTCCACCGTTTCACCCGCAGGGAGCATTGCGGATTCGGGGATGGCCGTGCGGCGCGGTTCGTGCGTGGTGCGGTGCCAGTTCTCTTCGAACAACGCCGTGAGCTGCGCCACGCAAGGCCCGTGAAGTTCCACGGAGGTGTCGCGCCATCGCCCACGAGGAGACTTGCCTAAATATTCATCGCCAATATTGATCCCACCGGTAAAAGCGACGGCATCGTCGATCACCACGATTTTACGGTGATCGCGGTAGTTGGCTTTGAGGAAGTAAAAAAGGGTAATGAGCGGGGAAAAGTAGTGGCAGGAGATCCCAGCCGCGCGCATATCGAGAAACCGCTTGGCGCCGAACCCTAGGCTTCCCATCCCATCGATGAGGAATCGTACGGCCACGCCGGCGTGCGCCCGTTCTTTGAGGATGGCGATGATTTCCTTGCCAATCCCATCGTTTCGAAAGAGGTAATACTCAATATCAATCCGATGCGTGGCGGCGCGGAGGGCGGCGAGCAGACGCGGATATTTTTCGTGTGCGTCGGTAAGAATGGTGACGCGATTCCCCTCGGTTGGATCTTGCCCGGTGAGGTTGGCGTCGAGCAGGCGCAGCGTGCGCTCGAGCGGGGTGACATGCGCGAACCGTTCTTCGAGACGACGGATTTCTTCACGGCGTTGCGCGGTGAGCGTAAGCCCTAAGCGGCGCTGTTTATAGGATCGCTTATGCCAGTCGTGACCAAAGAACAGGTAGAGAACGAATCCAAGAAAGGGGATAAAAAAGAGTGCTAAAAACCAGGCCATGGATTTTTCCGGTTCCCGGTTTTCAAGCAGGATCACGCTTGCCGTCAGGATCGCGTTTGCCGTGAGAATGATAAAGAGAGCGAGCCCGATGTGCGCGTGTCCCCATGCAAAAAGTTCCCCCATGGATGATGTTACTCCTCTTCAATGCGGAACGAAGATTCTGGCAGCGGTTGCGAGAGACGCACGCCAACATCTTCGGCATCGAGCGTGTAGCAGGTTTCTCCCGCACCATGATTCCAAAACATCAGCTCGGCCGGAACGGCACCGGGCATCGTATCGTCGTACTTGGTGGGCGCGTGGAAGGTGGCGCAGAGCTGGTAGGATGTTTCAGAGAGCACCGTATACCGGTATGGCACGCCCGTTTCAGGATCCGCAATCCGTTGGATGTACACATCTGGTTGCTTTGCGATGTCGGCCATCGATGCGGGGAGTGCGCCCTGAGTTTGCCCGTATTGATCTACGGCATACGAAATCTGCTGCAAGTTGCTTACGCGCTGTTCATCGGTGCGTCGCACGCGTTCCTCCATCGGCGAACCGATCATCACGATTCCCGCGACGATCGCAATGATTACGAGCAGCGTAATCACGCCTGCCAGAATTTTTTGCCCACTCAACAACGGCATTGCTTTGGAAGAATGGCTCATACGGTTTTTTCGTCTTTACGGAGTTCAGAGAGGTAATACCCAAAAATGGTTCCAGAGATGCCGCCCACCACGAGCACCTTCAAAAGGAATCGCAACGTGAGGTCGCCAGCCAACAGGTTGAACACCAACGCGATGAGGTCACCAATAATGATGCCGGCCGCAATAAAGAGCGTGAGGTAGGTGAGCCACTTACGGATTTTGCTGGCGCGCTTGTCTGCATCCTTTTTCATGTCGCGATTAAGCAGCCAGGAGATC
>JBDKJL010000021.1:0-15189 GCA_039796615.1 Candidatus Parcubacteria bacterium | reverse complement strand
TTCGCGGGACTCAAACAGTCCTCACGCCGCCAGCACGATCCTCTCCGTGAAACGACCGCTTCCCCTTAGACCTCCTCCAGGCTTAATGCTAAACTTCCCCTCGATATGTCATCCCCCTCTCCTGCCTGGAATGGTGCCCTCGATGAAGGGCAGCTTTCCGTAGACGTGTTCCGCCAGGGCAAGGATTTGGTGATTCGCTCCACGGTGGCGGGCGCGGATCCAGATCAACTCGACATCTCTTTCCACGGCGACCTCCTCACCATCCGTGGCGTACGCGCATTAGAGCAAGAAGTGAACGAAGAAGACTGGTTTTATCGTGAATGCTACTGGGGAGCCTTTAGCCGCTCCATCGTGCTCCCCTACGACGTGGCTCCAGAGCACGCAGACGCCACCCTCAAAAATGGGATCCTCGAAATCCACATCCCCATCAAAACGGGCACTGAACGGAATATTAAAGTAAAAATTAAAGGATAACCCTCAATACACCGATCGTGCTCTTAAGGGAGGCCGTTCAAGTGATCGTGAGCGTTCGAAGCCCAAGCTGCCCCGTTGCGAAGCGTGTCCGGCATCCCGCTCCGAGCGGGGATGCAAGGACGTTTCTCGCGAGAACATCGAACGATCACTTGAACGGCCTCCCTTAAGAGCGCGAAAACCAACGCCTATGTCCTCCCCCAAATCCGAAAAAAATCCCCTGGTTTCCAAAACCGTCCTTACCTGGGCAGCGGTTGCTCTTGGGGTGGTGATCATTTTATGTGGCCTAAGTGCCTTTGCCCTTGTGGGGTATGCCCGGCTGTATGAAGGACGCGTGTTCCCCGGCGTGCGCGTGCTCGGCGTGCGGCTCGACGGCCTCACCGAGCAGGAGGCACGGAGCGCCCTCGAAAAGGCCGTGGACGAATCATTGAACAATGGGTTGCGCTTCCGTTACACGCCTCCCGAAAATGCGCCTACCCGGGAAATCACCCTCCAAGCCACCACCGTAGCCGAAAGCGATCCAGATGCGTCGCGGGAGCTTATTCGCTACGACCTCGCCCCTGCGGCGGCCGCAGCCTGGAGCTATGGCCGCAACGGTTCATTGCTTACGAACACCTTTGCGCAATGGCGCGCCCGCGTGCACCCCGTAACGCTCGACGCGGCCATTTCCATGGATGAAGCACAGATTCGCAGCGGCATCGAGGATTCTGTGGAAGGCCTCTTCCCCCCGGTAGAAGATGCGCGCCTCGATATCCAGGTTGGCGCAGACGGCACCCCCACCGTTACGGTGGTACCAGAAAAGGCCGGCCGAGCATTAGACATCGACCCTGCGCTTCGCACCCTGCGCGTGCAAGCCGAACGATTGGCCTTTTCTCCCATCCCTTTGGAAGATCATGCCATGCTTCCCTCTATTAATGCCGCCCACGCAGAAGCCGTAAAAGGCCAGGTACCCGGTATGCTCGCGCACGCGCCGTTTACCCTCACGCACGATGGAGAAACCAAAGAGGTGACAAAAGCCCTCTTTGCCGAGTGGCTGGGAATCACACTCCACAATAACGAACCGCGGCTCACCATTCCGGTTGATCGGTTCACGAGCGGCGTGCGCACGCTATTCCCCACGCTTGAAAAAACGGCAAAAGAAGGATCGCTCACGATTGAAGATGGAAAAATCATCACCTTCGAGGCGGGCACCGAAGGTGTCGCGCTCGATGCGGCCGCCACACTCGCCCCTCTATTGGCCATGACGGCTGAGGCCGCTTCGCCAGAGGCGCGTTCCTTCCCGATTGTCGTGATTCGCACCGAGCCCGTGCTCACCGGCCAGGATCCGGAACGCTTGGGCATCCGTGAAATCATCGGCATTGGCCGATCGGATTTCTCCGGCTCGCCCACAAACCGCCGCAAAAATATCGCGATTGGCGTAAGCCGTGTAAACGGCACGCTCATTCCTCCAGGCGGCGAGTTCTCCATGCTGCAAACACTTGGGGAGTTCACGGCCGAAGCCGGATGGCTCCCGGAGCTGGTGATTAAAGGCAATAAAACGGTGCCGGAGCTTGGTGGCGGGCTGTGCCAAATCGGCACCACCGCTTTTCGTGGAGCGCTCGCAAGCGGCCTGCCGATCACGCAACGTCGCAACCACAGCTACCGCGTACGCTATTACGAACCGGCCGGCACCGACGCCACCATTTACGACCCGGCTCCCGACTTCCGGTTCATGAACGACACGCCAAATCACATCCTGATCCACGCCTACACCGTGGGTGATGAAGTGATCTACGAATTCTGGGGCACCGAAGATGGCCGTTCCGCCAAATACAAAGGGGTGGAAGAAGTCACAGACGTGGCCAAACTCAAACCACGCATTTATAACGTATCCTCCCCGCCCCCCACCAAATTGATTGAAACGCTCGATCTCCCACCCGGCCAAAAGAAGTGCACGGAAAGTGCCCACGCAGGTGCCGACGCAGAATTCACTTACGCCGTAACGTACGCAGACGGCACGGTGAAAGAAAACTCCTTCACCTCTCACTATCGCCCATGGCAAGCGGTGTGTTTGATCGGTGTGGAATCACTCTCTGAACCGGTGGCAGAAACGCCAGCCGAAGAAGAAGCTGCGCCCCTCACATTGTAATTCCTGCATAACAAAAAAGGCCTCAAACAATCCGCAACCAAGAAACCTAGCTGTAGGGGAGCGCGAGTCGTAAGACCTGCGACACCCTATGATTAGGTTCCATGCTTGTCGTGGCTGCGGATTGTTTCAAGCCTCTTTACTGTTGTGAGAACGGTTATAAAATGGCCGTTTCGGATCAGCGAGCTGTCCGGGTTCTCCCTCCTCCAAGGGGAGCCGGTAGTGTACAGAAAAGCAGACCTCATGTCAAGGGGGCTAGGTTTTATAGGGGGTTTTATCCTCCCAAACGATAACTTCACTCCACGCTCGCTCTAAATGACCTTCGCACATCTTCATGTCAAGAAAGCGTTGATCCTTTTGATGGTTCATTATAAAATACTCGTAGCTCCTCACAAATAGTGGAATTCCCCACGAAAAATGGAGCTGGAGAAAAGGGTCGCATGGAAAAATTACGGATCGCCGTAAGTATGTTACTTTCTATCGCTTTCATCAACGGCTGCGGTAGCGCACCATCACAAAATAAGAACCAACGGGACCAGGACATTGAGATCACCCAACAAACGGAAAATGATCTGCGTGTCGTTGTTACAGACGATCATGCTCAAGTCTCCATCGTCATACATCGGCGTGGACTACGGGAGGCCGAGGCCATCAAAGATGCCGAGATCGATAGCCCGTTTGACTCTGATCTAATCGTTCGCAATCGATTTGGATATCCTTTCGTCTCAAGCGGCAACCACGCCTCCCCCACCGATCCAGACACGGGCACGCGATCGCTGGAACCAGAAATAGCATTCGATCAGTCCGAACAAATAGAAGACCTTCACCTTGCAATGGAGACCATTGAGCATCTTCAGAGTCAGCCTGACACTGGCGAGGAATACCGATGGGAACTACGTACTCTTTACTTCATGCTTGATCGCACCATCAGTGGTGCGAATGACATGATTAATGGGAATATTGTTCCAGAGGAAACACCGAGTCTCGATGAGATTCCACCCGAGTTGCTCGTACCCGGCTCAACGCCCAGCCCCCAACCCAGCATGGATGCCGACGAACAACCCTCAGACGCGAATGGGTTCGGGATGATACGGCAAGGCTTTACCGCGCCCTATAACCATAGAGTTGGGATATTCTATGATCCGATCTACTGGATCTTTGGCCATCACTCAGCCGTCTTTTTGGAGGTTTATGACAGCCAGGGCGTGTTCGTCGCTTCAGTCAGCACGAGAAACCATGGCCGTGAAGCGACGGATCCAACCATGCGAAACGTCGGAGGAGGCTGTCCCAGAACATTTACCGGACGTTCCATAGCACTGCCGCCGATGCAACCCCACATTACAACTGATCTCTTCAGCAAGGGCGATGCCGGTGGTTGTGGGACTCCTTATGATGCGATTTTCCCCACTTCGGGTGGACATGTTTGTAATGATGATACCGCCGCAGAGTACTGGAACATCAAATTCAACTCAGCATCATCATGGGTAACCTGTGGTGACTCTACACTGCGTCAATTCGCACCGACTTGCGATTAACCAGAGAGGAATGCTTATTCCTACAAGCGGCTTCCGTCCCCCTGACGGAAGCCGTTTTACTAGCCTAAAATATGCAACGCGGTTCCCAACATATTCCCCAATATAGCCATAAGGATCACGCAAACGATCGCTAAGGGGATTGAAAAAAACCACTTGATTGAACGTTGGCGTAGAAGAAAGCCGATAATCCAACCGATACAGCCATGAAAAAAAATGCCACTCACAATCACCAATAAAACATCGACCATGAAGCTAAAGTTGAGTCCAATCCACATTAACCAGAGCCAAAATGGGGCAAAGAACCCTAGTGGCGCAAACGTAAGAGCAATGCCACATTCTTCTGATTGAAAAACACATGCCCCTGCAAGTAATAATAAAAATACTAAATCAATAACAATAAATGAGGCAACCCATTGTTTCTCAGATTTTGTAAAATTTCGCATAGATAATATATTAATGATTACGGCTTCAACTCTTCCAATTTTACCGATAAAAGCTGTGACGCGCCATCTTCCCCCAACGTCACCCCATACAACACGCTTGTCTGATGCATGGTAGCACGGTTATGGGTGACCACGATAAACTGTGTGCGATCCGCCAGTTGGGCGATAATCTCGGCAAACTTTTTGGAGTTCGATTCATCGAGTGCCGCGTCCACTTCGTCGAGCACCACAAAGGGCGATGGGTTGGTGGCCATGATCGCACAGATAAGCGCAATGCTCGTGAGCGCCCGTTCGCCGCCAGATAACAGCGCGATGGATTTAAGGCGTTTGCCCGGCGGCGTGGCCTGAATATCAATACCGACAATGCCCGTTTCACCCCCCGCGTCGCTCTCTTCGTCTTCATCATCTTCCGCATCATCGTCATCCGGCGAAGAGGCCGACCCTTCGAGCTGAACAAGTGCCGCCTCTCCCCCGCCAAAGAGCTGCTTAAAATACTTCCCGAATTCGCGATCGAGCGCATGAAATGCCGTTTCGCTCTTCGCCTTAATCGTTTCGTCGAGTTCACGAATAACGATTGCCAGGCTCTGAAGCGCGCCCTGAAGATCTGTCACTTGGGTATTAAGAAAATCAAAACGCTCCTTGGTGGTGTCGTATTCTTTTTGTGTTTCTGGATCAATACCGCCGATCCATTCGAGCTGTGATCGAATGCGTGTGATTTTAGGGAGCATCTGATCCAGGCCATCCGTCGCCGATGCCTGTGCGGCCAGGCCATCGAGCTTCCCCTCCCAGTCGGGATGCGCGGCACGGAGCTCGGTAAGCAAGCTTTCGCGACGTGTTTCCCAGCGTGCCAATTCAATGCTCGCCTCGCTCGCGCGGCGCTCTGCCACCAGTGCTTCATCGCGCTTTTGACCCACGGCACGCTGCGTGTCGAACAGATGCGTGCGCTTGCCTTCTTCATTCTTTTTCCAGGCGTCCACCTGGTTCTGCACCTCTGTGGCACGTGTAGCCAGAAGTTGGAACGATGCCTGAATACTGTCTAATTCCTTTTGAATCTTTGGATCAACGGTTGATTCTTTGACGGGTTCTGGCGCAGGTTGTTGGAGTTTACTAACGAACGACGCATGCGTGGCGTTGAGGGCTTCTGCGGCGGCCTGAATCTTTTTTATATCCGGATTTGCCTCGCTCGCGAGCGCCATGAGTGCCGTAATCTTCTCTCCGATTTCTTCGACAGACGCAATGATCTTCGACAGTGGCAACGGCGCCCACGGTTTTTCATTACGCACTTTGGCAATTTCTAACTGCGCGCCAAGTGCCGCCTGTTTTTCGCGGAGGAGCGACCGCTCTTCGGCAATGGCATCGAGGGCCTTTCGCAGATCATCAAACCCCTGGCTGGGCGGCACGGCCTGCTCCATCGCGGCCAATTCTTCCTGCAATTTCTTGGCCTCGGCCACTTTTGATGCTTCTTCGGCACGGCTTTGTTCCACCCGGGCGCGCACGCGTTCCAGGTTTCCGGCAATCTCCTTCCACATCCCGCCATAGTAGTGCGTTTCGAGTGAGGCAAGCTCCGTTTCGAGCCCTTCCTTTTCTTGCAGCCGCTTCATTTGCCGCTCGAGCGACGATAGGCGCGGGCCGATTTCGCGCAGCAACGCCTCGGCCTGGCCTAAATTCAACCGTGTGGCCTCGAGTTTATTCACCGCCTGCGTGCGTTTAAGCTGAAACGGACGCAGCCCGGCGGCTTCATCAAAAAATTCCTTGCGATCGGCGGGTGATGCTACAAGCACGGCATCCACCATCCCCTGGCCGATCACGCTATATGTTCGTTGACCGATACCGGATTGCGCGAGCAGCAGTGTAACGTCCCCATGCTTCGCCGCCTGGCGATTCACCTCATATTCGCTCTTGCCATCGCGATACAACCGCCGGGTAATCACCACATCGTGCGGCAATGAATCGTCTGCTTCGGTGCCATCGCGCTCCAGCGTAAGGCTCACCTCCGCAAACCCGCTCCGCGCCTTTTTATCGGAGCCCGAAAAAATCACGTCTTCACTCTTTTTGCCGCGCAACAGTTTCATGCTCTGCTCGCCCATCACCCACCGAATGCTGTCGGCCACGTTACTCTTGCCGCTCCCATTGGGCCCCACAATCCCCGTAACGCCCTTCCCCGCCGCATGAAACTCCAACACCGTTTTTGCGGCAAACGTCTTAAATCCCTGAAGCTCCAAACGACGCAAATGCATAGTGGCCTATAGGGTAGCGTGATGTGGGGAGGTTGTGTAGAGTGTTCTCTATATGCCCCGAATCCCTGGCCAATCTGACGCTCGATTCCATACCGCCCTGGCGAATGCCATCCGAGAGGTGGTGGAGTTTCCGAGTGGGCTACTCGTAACCGTGGTAGATGCTCACCTCACGCCCGACACCAAGCATGCCACCGGCACGTTGTCGGTATTGCCAGACGGGCGCGAAGGAGACGCCCTCCAGGCGTTACGTAAAGCGGAGCATGATCTAAAAGATGCCCTCGCAGACATTCTCGAACTGCGTCGCATCCCCAAAATCCACTGGCGGTTTGATTCCACCGAAGCCGAAGCGGCCGTGATCGAAGCAGCGCTTAATAAATTGGAAAAAGAAGGGGAGTTATAAAAAGACCCTCGCGATGGCGAGGGTCTTTTTTCTTATGCGCTACCTCTCTATTCCTGCGCCAAAGCCTCAAGCAAAGGCTCTAATGTCTGAAGATCTTCTGTCGCTGTTTCCCATACCGCCAATGTATCAACATCGCGGTAGTCGTGGATCAACTTATCCCGCATGCCCGTCATTAATTTCCACGGGATATTAGAATGTTGCGTTTTAAGCGAATCTGAAACGCGTTTTGCGGCCTCACCAAGAATCTCTAGCTGCCGCACCACCGCATCCCGCGTTTTCATGTCTTCGGTGAACGCATTAACATCCATCCCCGCTACATACGAACGTGCCGCGCGTACAGCATCACGCATGTGCAAAAGGTACGCCCGATCTCGAGATGCATTATCCATAGATTGGATGTAGATCTTTCAAGATTTCATCACGCATGTACGGGCTCATCCCTCCGCGCGTCACTACATCCACCGACCGACCGATCGCCTCTTCTAAGTCATGCTGTAATCCCGCAAGCGCAAATAAACTAAACCGCGAACCCGGCTCTACAAGGATATCAACATCGCTCGTTTCCTGTTCTTCACCGCGTGCGAACGATCCAAAAAGTCCCGCCTTTTTGATACCATAACGCGCAAGAAGCGGGGTTGCGCGTTCTTGGACTGTTTGCAAAGAGATTCCTTTTTGCGAAGAGTGACCCATATCGTATGGAAACCATACCAAACAAATATAAATCCGTCTATTTCCCTTGACCCCGGGGCAAATTTCCCGTAAGGTTTTCGGTCTTTCGTATGGACGATTCCGCCCTGTATGAGCAGCTTCATGCTGCCGTGGCATCCGCGCAACGCGTGTTGCTTGTGGCACATAAAAAACCGGATGGCGACACGATTGGCGCAAGTTCGGCGTTTTTGAATTGGTGCCTCCGCGAAGGAAAAGAGGTCGCTATTTTTTGTCGCGACCTGCCGCCTACGATGTTCCATTATGTGGACAATATCCATCGATACACCAATGATCCTGCGGTGTTTAATGAGCCATACGACCTCGTAATCGTGTTCGACTCCGGCGACCTGGCCTACTGTGGTGTCGACACGTACATCCCCCAGATTCCAGAAGGATATCTGCTCGTGAATATCGACCACCATGTTACCAACACGCACTACGCCCATCTAAACATCGTGCAAACAGATGCCAGCTCCACCGCCGAGGTGGTGCATCGATTTTGGGATACCATGCGCGTGGCCGTGGATCACCGCATGGCCACCTCTCTCCTCACCGGCATGTGCACAGACACCGGGAATTTTTCCAACGCCGCCACGCAAGCCACGGTGATGGATGCGGCGGGCGCGCTGATTGCTGCCGGGGCACGGTTCAACGACATTTTAAAAAATATCTGGCACAACCACCACATCGACGGATTACGCATTTGGGGCCTCATGCTGAGCCGCCTTCGCCATCACGCCGCACAGGGGGTTATCACCACATTCGTACGCCACACCGAGCTCCCCCATCAAGGAGTAGAGGTGGTGGAGGGGATGAGTAATTTCCTCAACGCCGTGGCCAAAGATGCCGAAACCCTTTTAGTGCTCCGCGAATTACCCACCGGTGAAGTGAGAGGCTCTTTTAGATCACTCACCCGCGACGTGTCTGCCATCGCCAAACTCATGGGCGGCGGCGGTCACAAAAAAGCCGCTGGATTCACCCTGCAGGGCAAATTGGAAGAAACAGCGCACGGCCTCATCGTGGTGGGAGAACAAACGTCTATATTGCCTTGGATGTTGATCCCCGAAGTCATTTAACGGCATTTTAAGCCACAGAATACTCTTTGGGACAAAAGGCCAACGGGACGCTGCGGAACTCCGCCTCGCTTTGCTCGTCGTCAAACAGTCCTCACGTCCCTTATGGCCTTTTGTCCCAAAGAGTATTCTGTGGCTTAAAATAGCCCCCCTCGTACTTGCCCATTAGCACTCATCCTGATAGACTGCCAATTAGTATGAATACCCACGAAATCCGCTCGGAAATGCAAGGATCCTACCTTGTCCCTACCGTGATTGAAAAAACCACCTATGGCGAGCGGGCGTACGATATCTACTCCCGCCTGCTCAAAGATCGCATTATCATGCTCGGCTCCCCCATCGATGATGGCGTGGCCAACACCATCGTGGCACAAATTCTGTTTCTTGAAAGCCAGGACAAAACCAAAGACATCAAGCTCTACGTAAACTCCCCCGGCGGTTCCGTCACGGCCGGGCTCGCCATCTACGACGCCATGCAGCATGTGAGCTGCGATGTGCAAACGATTTGTATGGGCATGGCCGCCAGTATGGGTGCCGTGCTCCTTGCCGGTGGTGCCAAGGGCAAACGGTTTGCCCTCCCCAATGCCGAGATTATGATCCACCAGCCGCTTGGGGGTGTAGAAGGCCAAGCCACGGATATCAAAATTCGCGCGGAGCGAATCTTGAAAGTGAAAGACCAGCTGAACAAAATTTTGGTGAAACACACCGGCCAGGTGTTAAAAAAGATCGAAGAAGATACGGATCGCGATAACTTCATGGATCCAAAACAGGCGCTCACGTACGGATTGATCGACAAGATCATCTCCTAACCCCCGCCATAACGAGAAACGCGCCACGAGGAGAAATCCTGTGGCGCGTTTTTTGTTCGCGAGCAACGAACGAGAGAAAGGAAGGATGCTCTATCGAGGAGAATTGATGAGGCTATGAGCCGCGAGAGCGTACGGCAGGAGCAGCCTCTCAACCCTACGATAGAACCTCTCTGAAGAAACATCGACCCAAGGGAAAAATTCAACGATCCGTCGTGAGTCACACGTCTGAATCGTGTCTTGCCGTACTTGGCTCAGCAAAAAAATAGGTGGATCCCGAGAAAAATCGAGTTGCTTCTCAAAAATTCCGTCTCCCACACTATTCCATACGACACGTATCGGCGTGTCTTTTATCGCCCCCATGCGAATCTTCCCGCCAAGCAGAGTCTGAAGCAGAAGCGCTGTGGGAACTTGCTGCCCCATCTCTGGCTCCATGGGAGACCATCGTTCCCGAGCCGTCGGATCGGCCGTTGCAGCACACCACGCCACTTGAAACACCGGTCGGAGTACCGTACGGAGACCGATGGTGCTCAACTCCTCTACCGGTGTACGAATACTCCTTTTCTGTTCTGCCAAGACACTCCATACATCCGACAGGAGTTTAGACCGCGACCCCCTATAGGTAGCGAGCCGTTCCGAAAATTGAGCGCAGTGTCCAACAACGACCTCTGGGTGAGTCCTCGTCTCACTTTTCGGATCCTCCAACCCAGAACGGAATACGTTTATCTTCGTATTCAGCAAAGGGTATCGTTGCAGTAACAGCCGAAATGAAACAGGCAGCTCCTTCTTCGAAGCAGGCGCCGGAACAGATTTAAGGCTCATCGCTCTATAACCTCTCTTTGTAAGGGACGAAACACAAAAACACCGCGGAAGCGTACTCCATTCTCCAGAGATGTCAAATAGAAAGCGCCCCGTGGGAACACGGGGCGCTTTCTTAAGCCGTCATGTTATTCCTCGTCGGCCGTTACGTCCTCTGTGGTGAGGAAGGTGACGCCACTCACCATGTCTCCCTCTTCTTTAAAGCGCATCACGCGTACGCCCTGGGTGTCGCGCCCCAAGGAGGGGACGCTCTTAAACGGCGTGCGGAGCACAATCCCCTTTTTGGAGATGATCATGAGGTCGCGGTCGTCGTCTTGGCCAGAGATGTAGGCGGCCACCACCGGGCCTGTTTTGGCGCTTACGTGCATGGTGCGAATCCCGCTGCCACCACGGCCTTGGAGTTTGTATTCTGTAAGGTTTGTACGCTTACCCAGGCCGTTTTCGGCAATGGTGAACAGCTCTAATTGGCCTTTTTTGGCCACGGCCGCGTTGATCACATCCATCCCAACCACGGTGTCGCCTTTTTTGAGAGTCACACCACGCACACCCGCCGCTGTGCGCCCCATGGCGCGCACATCAGATTCCTTAAACCGGATGCTCTGGCCATTCTTCGTGACGAGCGAAATCTCATCCACACCGGTGGTGGGCTTTACCCACAACAAGCTGTCACCATCTTTCAGCTTGATCGCGATGAGCCCATTGCTTCGCACGTTTGCGAATTCTTCCAAGCCCGTCTTTTTTACCGTGCCCTGTTCCGTTACCATCACCAAATATTTTTCTCCTTCCATTTCATCCGTGGCAAGGGTGGTAGTGACTTTTTCGCCAGGGGCTAACTGCAAAAAGTTCACGATAGCCTGCCCTTTGCTGGTGCGGCTCCCTTGCGGCACATCGTAGGCTTTGAGCTGAAACACGCGGCCGCGGCTGGTAAAGAACATGAGGTCCGCATGCGTGTTCGTAGAGAACAGCGCTTCCACTTGATCCTCTTCCTTGGTTGTAAGCCCGGCCACGCCTTTGCCACCGCGATGCTGGCTGCGGAAGGTGTCGGGAGGGAGGCGCTTGATGTATCCATCGGCCGTAAGCATCACGATGGTTGGCTCATCCGGCACCAAATCTTCCATGGAGAACTCGCCCACCGCGTGCGAAATCACCTGTGTACGGCGATCGTCGCCATATGTTTCCTTTAATCCTAACACTTCTTTTTTAATGATATCGAGCATTTTCTTTACGCTCTTAAGGATGGACTCCAATTCCTTAATGAGCTCCATCTTTTCGTTGTACTCCTGTTCCACTTTAAGACGCTCCAGGTTGGCGAGGGCGGAGAGCCGCATCTCCAAAATGGCCATGGTTTGCGCATCCGACAGTTTGAACTTTTTGATGAGGTTTACCTTGGCTTCGTCTTTGTCTTTACTCTTCTTAATCGTTTCGATCACCTCGTTAATATTGATAAGCGCAATCCGCAACCCTTCCAAAATGTGCGCCCGATCGGTGGCGCGCGCCAAATCATACTCCGTGCGTTTGCGCACAATCACCTGGCGGTGTTTTACATACTCCTCCAACATGCTCTTGAGCGGGAGCACGCGCGGCACCACGCCATCCACCAGCGCCAGCATGTTTACATGGAACGTTTCTTGCAACTGGCTCATCTTAAACAGCTGGTTCAGCACCTTTTTGGGATATGCGTCCTTCTTCATCTCCACCACAATGCGCACCTCCCCTTTGGCGCTTTCATCACGCAAATCGCGAATCCCCTCAATCTTTTTTTCCTGCACAAGCATGGCGATTTTTTCGAGCAGCGTGGCCTTGTTTACCTGATACGGAATCTCGCTGATGATGATCCGGAATGCGCCGCTCTTTTCTTCCACAATCTCCGTTTTGGCACGCATCACAATACCGGCCTTGCCCGTGGCGTAGGCGTTCAGGATTTCCTTTTTGTCGTAAATAATCCCGCCCGTGGGGAAATCCGGGCCTTTCACATATTGCATGAGCCCTTCCACCGTAATCTCCGGGTCTTCGATAAGGGCGATAATGGCATCACACACCTCCGTGAGGTTGTGGGGCGGGATGTTCGTGGCCATCCCCACGGCAATGCCCAGCGTCCCGTTTAAGAGCAGGTTAGGAAGCTTGGCCGGAAGCACCGTAGGCTCGTGTTCGCTACCATCAAAGTTGGGCGCAAACGGCACGGTTTCTTTTTCAATATCAAACAGCATCTCTTCGGCAAGCGCCTGAAGTTTGCTTTCGGTGTACCGGTAGGCGGCAGCGCCATCGCCATCGAGAGACCCAAAGTTTCCCTGCCCACGGATGAGCGGATAGCGCAACGAAAAATCCTGTGCCATGCGCACGAGCGAGTCGTACACGGCCATGTCGCCATGCGGGTGGTATTTGGCGAGCACGTCCCCCACCACCGACGCACACTTTTTAAACCGCGCGGTGCTCCGCAACCCGTTCTTCCACATGGAATACAAGATACGACGGTGGACGGGCTTAAACCCATCACGGACATCCGGCAATGCACGGCTCACGATCACGCTCATGGCGTAATCGATATAGGCGCGCCGCATTTCTTGCGAAATGGGTCCGGGTTCGATCGTGCCGATCATGGGCGCGAGCGGTTCGGATGGTTCAACAGGAGAGGGTTTTTTTGGCATAGGGATAAACGCTATGGTGCGACATGAGGAGCGAGGCCGGGAATCATTGTAGGGGTTTTTGGCTCTGCCGGTTCAAGGAGCGGGCGAGTGCGTGTGGCGGGCGCGGTGTCGGACGGCTCCTCCTGGAGGTTACTCTTTAACAGATCATCGAAGGAGGCGGCAGTGGCTTCAGATGTGGCCGTGGGCATAGGCGGAACAAGAAGAGGGTTCGACTGTACCTGCTCGGTAAATCGATCGAGCTCTTCGGTGAGTGCGCGCACCTCGCTCGAGGGTTCCGACAGCGTATCGCGCACCGTCCACCCCACCGTGCTCCACCACCCCACAATCAACATGAGCACGCACAACGTAACCCCCGCCCACAACGACATACGCTGCAACGGATCCTGCGGCGCACGCGCGGCGGCATGCGCCAAAATAAGCCCGCGTTTTTCTGCCGGAGACATCATGCGCGCCACGCTCCCCGCGCCTACCTCAACCGATGCCTGCCGCGGAGCAGAACGGCGTTTGGAAGGAGCGGAGCGCTTAGGAGCAGGCATGGAAGAAGAATTAAGACCTCTCTAACACGGCCACCACAAGCTGGTCGGCAGGAAGATCCTTCTTGGCGATCTTGAGTCGGTTCGCATCTTGTCGCACACAGGAACCGAGCGCCTTGCAGAACGCATCCACGCCCCCAAGGCTGGCCTTGATCCCTGGAATATCGTACCCCGTGGGCACCACCATCCGCGGCTCCACCATGGCCACCACCGATGCGGCCGTTTTGGGATCCATGTATTCGCTGCCACCAACGGAAAGGATCAGGATATCGATATTTCCCAACTGTTCCACTTCTTTATCCGTAAGCGAGCGCTTAAGCCCACCTAAAAATCCCACGGTGAGCCCTTCGGCGGTAAAGCGATAGATCACGGGGCGCTCCGTACCAGCATCTGCCCCTGGTTCTTGCATGCCGTTTACGAACACGCCACGCACCTCATACTCCCCCGGGTCGGCGATAAGGAACGGTCCTTTTTCACCGGCCGCCGGTTCCACCGCCTCCAGGTTGAACTGCGATTTATCCTGGTGCGACAACACCACAATATCTGGCTCCGTGGTTTTCGGAAACCGCATAGCGGCCTCGTTTGGGAAGGGGTCCGTGATGAGCGTACACTCCGCATCACCCGTTTTTGCCTCCAGGCGAATACTGGTATAACCGTGCCAAAATAGCTGCATAATGATGGGAAAATCCTATCACGGGGGGTGTGGTTTGGGAAGGGTTTTTAAGCCTCTTTTTACCCCTAAAACTCTGGATAAAAACCTCTCGTTATTGCCCAATCGCCTGCGCCGTGCGGTGTACCAACCCGCCCACAATGGCCAGGGCGAGGGCGTCGGCGGCGTCGTCGGGTTTGGGGATTTCGGCGAGGTGGAGCAGGCGCGCCACCATCTCTTGCACCTGTTTTTTGTCGGCGCCTCCCCAACCGGCAATGCCTTGCTTCACCTGGTTGGGAGTAACTTCCACAATCGGGATGCCCGCATCGGCGAGGGCGAGAAGAATCACCCCGCGTGCCATGCCCACTTTCATAGCCGTTTTAGCGTTTGTTTGAAAAAAGAGCGATTCCACGCAGGCCACCTGTGGTGAAAATCGGCGGATCGCTTCGGTGAGATCGTTGCGTACGGCGGCAAGACGATCCACAAACGCCTCATCCGGCAATGTTTCAATCACGGAGTGCCACACATGCGTGGCGTCGCTGCCGCGCATTTCCACCACGCCCAAACCCGTGCGCCCAAAGCCCGGATCAACGCCCAATACGCGGCATGGAATGACTATTTTGTTTGACATATCCCCATTTCTATGCTATCATTATGGCATCTATGAACACTGCTGCCGAATCGATCCATAAACCGGCTTCAACGCTCCTCCGACCCGCCCCGCTAAAACCCAGCGAGGAAAAAA
>JBDKJL010000020.1:0-6314 GCA_039796615.1 Candidatus Parcubacteria bacterium | reverse complement strand
TTCTCGCACTCATTCTTAATATCGTCGTCCGTGCCTCGGCTCTGTGCCCTGGCCCCCGTCCGCAAGAGATGGGGCGGCGATCAACAACATGAACGAATACGAATTGCTGTATATCGTCTCTTCCGCGTTTACCGACGAGGAATTGAGCACGATCGAAGGCGCGGTGGGGGACATGTTCACCAAGGTGGGCATTGCCGGTGTTAAATCAGAACGTTTGGGCAAGTTTCATCTGGCATACCCGGTGAAGCGCCAAGAATACGGGCACTATGTGCTCGCGCGCTTCCAGGCCGAAACGCCAGCCATTGCCGATTTGAACAATTTGCTCCGCCTGTCTCCTGACAAGGTGTTGCGTCACCTCATTCTCCGTGCCGACGAGGTGGGGGATGAAAAGTACACCCTGATTCCGTTCCAGCCGGTGAATGTGGAGTCGCGCGAGGATCGCGCTCGCAAGCCGCGTCGTGCAGAGGCCGCTGCGGCCGTTGAGGGTGCTACGGAGCTCGTGACCGATGCAAAGGCTGTGGATACGTTAACGGAAGAAGACGTCGACAAAAAAATCAACGAAGCGCTCGAGAGTAAGGCCTAATAAAGCGGAGAAATTTCTTCTTGACAGGGGATTTGAACCTGTCACGCTGTAGAAGAGGATCCCCCGTCCTTATTCCTTACATCCCATTGTTATGATGAGCCTTAACCGCGCCACCCTTGTCGGGAACCTTACGCGTGATCCGGAACTTCGGACCACCACCACCGGGCAAACGGTCGCCAACTTTGGCGTCGCAACGTCCTCCGTTTGGACAGACGCCGCTGGCCAACGCCAGGAAAAAACGGAATTTCACAGTGTCGTTGCCTGGCAACGCCTCGCAGAAATCTGCGGCCAGTACTTGGCCAAGGGTCGCCGGGTGTATGTGGAGGGTCGCCTCCAAACCCGCGAGTGGGAAACACCAGATGGTCAAAAGCGTCAGCGCACGGAGATCGTGGCAGAAAACCTGATCATGCTCGACCGCGCCGGCCAGCCCAACGCTCCCGCCAGCTCAACGCCCACTCCTTCTCCGGCCGTCTCCGACACGCCTCCCATGGAATCCTCCATGGCCGGCAGCGACCAAGAAGTGAAAGTCGAAGACATCCCGTTCTAAAATTGATTACTCATTAGCCACACCAATCCCGAACGTCTAATAAGTACGCACGCTCAGGGAATCGTGAACCCCTATATGGCTTCCTATACTTCCGCAAAGCAGACCTCTTCCAAATCCCGCCAAACCAAGAAAGCGCCAGACCAGTGCTGGTTCTGCCGGCAAAACGTTACCGCCGTGAACTACAAAGACACGGACACACTTCGCCGCTATCTTTCTTCGTTCGGCAAGATTGTTCCGCGCAAACGCTCTGGCGTGTGTGCATGGCATCAGCGCAAGCTGGCCAACGCGATCAAGCGCGCGCGGTTCATGGCTCTTCTGCCATACCTGGTGCGGTAAGCAAAACGCCCTTGCGAACGCAGGGGCGTTTTTGTGTGGCCTCATTTCACGATTTTCTCTATGAACACCGAGATGCTCAAGCAGCGCTCTGCCGTGATTAAAGCGATCCGTGCCTTTTTTGATGGGCAGGGATATGTAGAGATGCACACCCCTCGACTCGTAGGGATCCCAAGCCAAGAGCCACACCTGGAACCCCTTTGGACAGAGGTGTTAGGGATCGATGCTTCCCGACACCCGGCGGCGCTCATCACAAGCCCGGAGCATGCGCTTAAACGATTGCTCGCGGCAGGGATGGATAAGGTGTACGACCTCGGATCGTGTTTTCGGAATGGCGAGCCGTGGGATGGCACGCATGATCCAGAATTCTTGATGATCGAATGGTATCGCAAGCAGGCAAATCTTGCATCGCTCATGGATGAAACAGAAGCCATGGTGCGCGCGGTGCACGGAACCATCCTTCCGGTGATTTTCTCGATGCCCGAACGCCCCTTTCGTCGCCTCACCGTTACCGACGCGTGGAGACACTATGCGGGCATCGACCTTATCCCATTGTTAGAAAACCGCGAGGCCATGGCCGCGGCCGCTCGCGCGCACGATCAGGTGGTGAACGAAGAAGACACCTGGGACGATCTCTATTACAAGATTTTTCTTTCCAAGATCGAGCCGCACGTGGGTGAAGAACCCACCTTCCTGTATCGCTATCCTGCCTCACAGGCCGGGCTGTCACTTCGCTCTGCCGACGACACCCGATTTGCCGATCGCGTGGAGTTTTATATCGGAGGGATGGAGCTCGCGAACGGGTTCGCCGAGCTGTCGGATGCCGCAGAGCAGCGCGCGCGGTTTCAGGAAGATGTGCGGTTGCGTGCGGCTCTGCATAAAAAAACTTGGCTTCTCGACGAACCGTTCCTAAAGGCGCTTCCTGGCATGGGCGAGGCCGTGGGGATCGCGCTTGGGGTGGATCGATTGGTGATGCTCCTCACCGGAGCCACATCCATTAATGACGTGATTCCGTTCTCGGCGCGCGAACGGTTCACGCATTGACGCCGGGGGCGTTTTTCGGCACACTTTCCGCAAATCCTATGGCCTCTCCCAACGACATCAAAAAAGGCGCGGTTCTGCTGCACAACACCGAGCCGTGGGTGGTAGCAGAATTCCAACACATCAACCCGGGCAAGGGCGCGGCGTTTGTGCGTACGCGAATCAAAAATCTGAAAAATGGCCGCACGCTGGAACAAACATATAAGGTGTCGGAAAGCGTGGAGTTTGTGGCCGTGGAATATAAGAACATGCAGTATCTGTATAAGGACGCCACCGGATACACCTTTATGGACAACGGCACATACGAACAATGCACCATGGAAGAATCCGCCGTTGGCGAGCAGGGCAAATATCTCCGCGAGGGATTGGATGTAACGCTCACCATGTACGAAGAGCGTCCGATCGCTCTTCAGCTCCCAAAAAAGATGGCCTTTAAGATTGCGGAAACCATGCCCGCCGTAAAAGGAGACACGGCTGGGGGGAACGTTACCAAAGATGCCAAAACGGATAACGGATTCACGGTGCAGGTGCCCCTCTTTATCCAAGAAGGAGAAGAGGTGATCGTAAACACCGACACCGGCATGTACGTAGAGCGGGCGTAGCATCGGGTGATGCGGTATACTGCAGACGTATGAAACGTCTGCTTTTTGTTTTAGGAGTGGCCACCGTTCTTGTTGGCGCTGGATGCACGCCGCCACCCGTTACGATGCCAGAAAAAACATCGCCGCCCGCTGCGCCAGAAAACGTTCCTCCGCCGACACGCGTACAACCGATGCCGGATACCTCACGGGGAGGGGGATATTGAGAGTAAGTGATGGCCGCGCCACGTGAAACCTGCGCGGTATAACGGAACCTGCCCCGTAAAGCCCGCCCTGGTGGGGCGGGCCACGGGGCACGTAAAAAACCTGCTTGCGCAGGTTTTTTACGTGGTGGGCGGGGAGCGACTCGAACGCTCACACCTTGCGGTACCAGCTCCTAAGGCTGGCGTGTCTACCAATTTCACCACCCGCCCGGGGGTGTTTCGGGAGCGTACAGGATACAAGTGGATTTTACAACTCGATGATCGCTGTGGACAGCCATGTTCTTTCACGAACGCCGGTAGGGCAAAAAGCTTCTTGGAGACCTTCTTTTTATGGGCTTTTTACCGCTTTCTCTCACCGGAACGGGGTCTCTTGACAGGGGTCTCGGTTTTCATTACTATATCGACACTTTCAGAGACCCATGTCCACCGCTCCTGCCGATCGCGCAAGTGATTGAGGAGACTCTCAGGACCTCTGGCTCGTACTCCACCATGTTTGCGAATCGATCGCCACAAGGCTAAGAGACGAACCAGTGTTAACGCTGGATTGTCGCTTGGCCACCGCCAAGCGATTTGCGTTTTACAGAGACGAATAGCCGCTCTTCAATCCCTCTGCTCCGGCAGGATGATTGGAGGGCGATTGTCCGCCTCACCCTCGTGGGATCGCGTCGCGATCTGCACGAGGCAATAAGACGGACGGTTACTTCGACAACGGAATGTGTGCAATGACATCAACGATCAGAATGTCATATGTACAGAGCATCTAAACAATCCCAATGGGCGATAGGCCTGTTGGGCTGTAAGCAAAGCAATTTGTAGTACACCAAGGCGGGCTATCCGTTCATAACCCTTTAAACGCGGGTTGTGTTTCTGGATGGCCGAGGCACGTAAGGGCGTACGGTGGATGGCTTGGCAGAGAGGAGCCGATGAAGGACGTCGCAGCCTGCGATAAGCCCCGGGGAGGTGGCAAGCAACCGTTGATCCGAGGATTTCCGAATGGGGAAACCCCTGTTGATGAAGTCGACAGACCCTACCCTGAATACATAGGGGTAGTGGAGGGCACCTAGGGAAGTGAAACATCTCAGTACCTAGAGGAAAAGAAAAAGATATACGCGGACTTTTTGTCCTCTGTGTTGTCTTCGGACATCACAGCGGGACAAAAAGTCCGCACGATTCCGTTAGTAGCGGCGAGCGAAAGCGGACGAGCCCAAACTATGTATGTGGATTCACCGCACCGAGTTGGACGCAAGTTTAACCGCGGGCAATGATGATGAGCTTGAGCTGACGCATACGTAGTGTTGTGGACGGGACGCCGGGGATCTCAAGAGCCCCGATCACGAGCGCAGATTCTTAGTTGAACCTGTTGGAAAACAGGGCCAAAGACGGTGATAGCCCGGTAGACGAAAAGATCCCTGCCCATGAATGTCCATGATCCAAAGTACGACGGGACCCGAGAAATCCCGTTGGAAGCAGCCATGACGATGTGGCAAGGCTAAATACTCCTCCTGACCGATAGTGAACAAGTACAGTGATGGAACGCTGAAAAGCAGCCCGGGAGGGCGATGAAATAGTATCTGAAACCGTACGCTTACAGAGAGGTGGGGCCGCGTAGAGCGCAAGCTTTTACGCGGTGACACCGTTCCTATTGAAGAATGAGCCGACGAGTTATTGCGTGTCGCACGGTTAAGCTCCTGCGGGAGTGAAGCCACAGCGAAAGCGAGTCTGACAAGGGCGCCACGTGGCACGCAACAGACCCGAAACCCGGTGATCTAACCATGACCAGGATGAAGGTCCGCGAAAGCGGACTGGAGGTCCGAACCCACGAGCCGTGCAACACTCGGGGATGAGTTGTGGTTAGGGGTGAAATTCCAATCGAACTGGGTGATAGCTGGTTCTCCCTGAAATAGCTTTAGGGCTAGCGCTGGTTCATAGCAAAACGGGGGTAGAGCACTGAATGGGGACACGGGCGCAAGCTTAGTGTTCCTAACCAAACTCCGAATACCGTTTTGTGTTCCCAGCAGTCAGTCCATGGGGGCTAAGCTCCATCGGACAAAAGGGCAACAGCCCATTGACCGCAGACTAAGGTCCCAAAATCCATGCTCAGTGTGAAAGGCGGTGGGGCGGCTTATACAACCAGGAGGTTGGCTTAGAAGCAGCCATCCTTTAAAGAAAGCGTAATAGCTCACTGGTCAAGCTGCCCTGCGCCGAAAACTTATCGGGGCTTAAGCATGGTACCGAAGTCGCGGAATACGCATCTTCTTCGGAAGATGGTATTGGTAAGGGAGCATTCGCAACAGCGCTGAAGCGGAAGGCGTGAGCCGCCGTGGAGCGTTGCGAAGTGAGAATGTCGGCATAAGTAGCATAAAGAAAGGTGAGAATCCTTTCCACCGTAAACCCAAGGTTTCCAGGGCAACGCGAATCGTCCCTGGGTTAGTCGGTCCTAAGGCGAGGCCGAAAGGCGTAGTCGATGGACAGCAGGTTAATATTCCTGCACCGCCATGGGGTTTCAATGGAGTGACACGTTCTTGAACCTTCCGAGATTCCTGGAATGAATCTTCGGGCACTTAGGGGTGTTGCGTAGGCAAATCCGCGCAGCATAAGCCTCGAAGTGATCGTAAGCTTGCTGAAAGGCGAGCAAGGGAAGGGGATGGAGGGTCGAGAAAAACTTCTAGAGTCAACCCAATGGTGACCGTACCGTAAACCGACACAGGTGGGTGGGCGTAAGTGTGCCAAGGTGTACGAGAGAACCCGCGTTTAGGAACTCGGCAATACAACGGCCGTAACTTCGGGATAAGGCCTGCCTCGCGCAAGCGAGGTCGCAGCGAAAGACGCAAACCGACTGTTTACCAAAAACACAGCTTCCTGCTAAACCGCAAGGTGATGTATAGGAAGTGATGCCTGGCCAGTGTCAGAACGTCAAGCGGAGAGGTCATTCCCTTCGGGGAGGCAGCCTTGAAGCCAAGCGCTGATGAACGCCGGCGATAACTATAATCGTCCTAAGGTAGCGAAAT
>JBDKJL010000019.1:0-14070 GCA_039796615.1 Candidatus Parcubacteria bacterium | reverse complement strand
CTTGCGCTGTGGCACCAGTACCTGTGATCGTGGCGATGACTTCGTCACCTAAGAAGAGATGCTTCGTCGCAGCGGTAGCAATGTTGTAGAACTTGGTTGGGTAGAGCGTTGTAACGGTGGTTGTGCCCGTGAGGACGGTGGTTTTGACGCGGGTGCCGAAGGAATCGTATGCGTACGTGGAAGTGCTCGCTTTTGGCATGAGCACTTGCGTGATGCGATTGGCGTAGTCCCAGGTGAGGGTGCTCGTAGCAAAGCCCTTCACGGTCAACATGTTGCCGTTATTGTCGTACGTGAAGGCGGATTGACCGATTCTCGTAGCGGCATGAGGGTTTGCCTTGAGAGATCCGGTATTACCCGCGTACGTGTAGTTCCCTTGGCCAGATTTAGTGAGCAGGTTCCCAACAGGGCTATATGTATAGGTTTCGGTATATCCTGGGATGCCTGCGGGTGTACCGGTTGCCGTTGCACTCGTGAGGCGATGGAGATCGTCGTATGTATAGCTAACGGTTTTACGTGTGCTGCTTGAAGAGGCGTCTACGAGTTGCGTGATATTCCCCACCGCGTCGTACGTATAGGAAAGATCCTGCGCTTTGCTCGCATTGGGCAAGGTGCTGACTTTTTGTGTTAAGCGATAGCGCTTGGCGGGGTCATGCGTATTCACCGTCGTAACACCGTTTGCGTAGGTGATGGCTGACGCCTGTTCGATGGGGGTGCGATTGACATCCGTAACAACCGCAAGGAATGCCGCGTCGGTGGTTTCTTTTTTGAGGACACTTTCCACGAGTCCCGCGTTGTTATATGTATAGCGAACCTGGGAATTATCCGGATTCGTGATGTTTGTGTGGCGACCACGACGATCGTATGTGTAGCTCGTGAGATATGCGCTGGTACCGATCTTCTTTGTTTCTTGAGCTAACAAGCGGCGTGAGTTGTATTTATTCGTGGTGGTTGCACCGGTCGTGGTTGTGGAGCACAGGCTTCCGATGCCAAATGCACACACATCATAGGCGTAGGTGACTTCTGTGCCCGTGAGACCGGTGAAGTTCTCTGTGAGCACACGATTTGTATTGTCGTATGTGTAGTTCACCGTTTGGCTCTTGGGATCTAAGACGGTCGTGACATTTCCAGCATCATCATACGTATACGTCCAGGTACCAAAGGTCACGTCTGCTGGGGCGTGGAGATCTTGTGCGGTGAGGCGACGACCCAATCCATCGTAGGTGAATGAACGGATGTTGTTCTCGGCATCTGTGACCTTCACGAGATTGCCGTTGCCGTTATATTCATATCGCGTGATGTACGTGGCTCCTGCATTTCGCTCTTGAACTTCAATCAAGCGACCATACGCGTCGTTGACCAAGGTTTTCGTTTTTCCATTGGGATCGGTTGTGGTGAGCTGCCAATCGCTGTATCCGCTCGTGGTGATGCCAAGCACATTCGTTTCTGTGATCGGTCGGCGCAAGGCGTCGTATGCGTATGTGGTGAAGAGTGACGTATCTGTACTGATGGGTGTACGAGCCGTGCCACTTGAGAAATACGGAAGAGACTCTTTTTGCAACAGTCCACGCGCGTCATAGGTAACGTCACGCACGGCGTAGGTGTCTACTCCTTCTGCTTCTTTGCGGATTTGGATCACGCGGCCAAGGCCATCGAGATATGAGTAGGTGTCTGCCGTTGAGGTGGCCGTGAGGTATTCGGATTGCATCACACTCACATTTCCTGGCGTGTCGGTGTATGTGAGGGAAAACACGGTCACAAGCGTGGAGCTTGTAGTGAGATCGGGCTCTTCTTTGCGGATCACGCGGTCTAACCCATCATAGATGGTTTGAGAGATGAGTTTATTTGGATCGGTGGTTGTTTTGGGCTTTCCGGCAGAATAATCGTACGTGAATCGGCTTAATTGATTGAGGGGGTTGGTACTCGTTATTGGGTATAGGTTAAAGGTGTCATATCCGAAGGTCGTAACCTTGGCACGGGGGTCTGTTTCGGAGATAACAAGACCATATGCATTGTATGCACGTTGGGTGCTCACATATGTCGTGCCGGACTTCCAGTCTTCCTGCTTCGTGCGATTGCCTTTAGTGATACCGCCGAGGGGAAGGGCATCGTAATAGTGGCGGGATTCTTTGATCTTTACGCCAGATTGGTCTGTCACCACCATTTGCTTGGGTGCGCCGATGATGTCGCTCCCGGATTGGGCGGCGTATGTGATGTCGGTGGTAAGTTTGTCGCTTCCGGTGTCTACGAATGATCCATCGTCATTGGCGGTGACTTCGCCGTATTCGACCTTTTGGAGCTGGTTGCCGTTACTATTGTCGTATGTGTAGGCTTCAGCCTTGTCTTTGTGTGTTGCATCACCGTCAAATGACGATGCGACGCGCTGTGCCAGTTTTACGAACCCACGACCGTTGCCAAGATCAACACGATCCCACATCTGGATGGTTTTCTCGAAAACATTTCCATTCGGGTCGAGTGTTTCTACACGATATGGCTTACCAATCTTGAAATAGTCATCTTGATATTCCCCGCGTGCCGTATCGCTCTCGTTTGCCTGGTGGAAATAGGTTTTTGTGACATTTCCCACAGGATCTGTTTCCGCCACCATCGCGAATCCAGCGAATTTCTTGTCGAAGGAGTTGCCGAAGTACTGCCGACCTCCTTCGTATTGGTATGTATGGATGGATTGATTGCCAAAACCATCGTCTGTGGTGGAACGGAAGACGGTGTAGAGGGGGTATGGAATTTTGTTGGCGACATCTCCAGCCGCATTCAGATATTGCGTGGAAGGCTTGTACTCAAACGAAGAAGATCCGCCTTGAGGAGTGGTGATTTTTTTGAGGAGGGTGCTGATTTGGCCGTGGCTGATGTAGGCCTGGCGAAGACCTGTGGCAAAATTTCCATCAGAGGCAACGAGATCGGGGAAGAGATCACCGTTCACATCTGCAACCCGATGCGGCATATCGGTGAAGCCGCTCGTAAGGGGGACGGGTGGCGCCCAGGAAAAATCTCGAAGCCAACCAAATGTGCCCTGAATCCAGATATCATAACTCGCCGGTGGAACGGCCGTATCCGCCCACACCACATCCAACTGGCTATCTCCATTCATATCAAACACGCGCACACCCTGTTGGTTGTTCATCGGCACAAGGATGGATTCATTCTGTGCCCATCCGGAACCGGTGTTCAGGTAGATAAGGGTGCCATGCGTCATGTCTGTGAGGCCATCACCATTGATGTCTAAAAATTTCCATCCCTCGTCTTCCCCCATATAGGTGATGTGATTCGGCAGACGCCATGCAGGATCTAACACCCAACCTGCACCAGTATTCCGATACATTTCATATGTCACCGAATCATTGGGGTGGCGATTCGCGAGAGCGATTTCCGGGAGACCATCCCCATTTAAATCTACGACCTTATATGCTGAATCAACGAGGGTATACGGATCCGCGAGCGACACCGGCGATTTCCATGCAGCGCTATGCGACCATGAACCATCCCCGTTCCCCAGATACGTGGCGCGGCCTCCGGGATCTGACGCGGTCGCGTCTAATGTGTCTACAAGACCATCGCCATTCACATCGATCATTTTCCATCGATCCACCGCAACAACATTCATTCCAGGGTGGCGCGTCCATCCATGCCCATTATTTACATGAGAATTACCAACGCCTGAATGGACAACGTCCAATAACGCATCACCCGTGATGTCCAATAACCGATATTCTAATATCTGACCGTTACGCGTCATGATTTCCGGCAAATTCCACGACGGCGTCAATGTCCACCCCGGATTCTGCGTCTGATACTCAAAGGTGGTGGGTGGGAGCGTAGTAGGAATCGAAGACTCATCAAAGCCTGTCTCGGTGATGGTGGATAGAAGAGACTTTGCCCCATGATCTGCAATTACGTAGGTGAGAGCGTATTGGCGCACCGAAGTACCGCTTATGCTCACATCAATACGGTTCACGCGCTTCGTGGTGCTCACGAGGAACCCCGTCTGACGCATGTGTGTGATGTCTGGCCGGGTCTCTAACGCAAAGTCCACACGGAAGATCCCATCCGTTGTGCCGTTACCCGTGTAGATGATGGATGAGGGGTAGATCTGCCCGGTTTCTTTGGTGTATTGGTATTTAACGAAGTTATTGTTGGTATCGCGCATCTCTTCAAGCATCCAACGATATACGCGCGTGGAGTCCGTAGGATCATCCTGGCGGGATGAGGCATTTAATCCAAAGGTATATTGTGTTCCATTCTTATCTTTCATCACCCACTGGGTTCCGTTAAATGTGTAGGTATTAAAGCTCCCCTGCTCTACCCGTGCACCATATGTGCCAGGGGTAGAGGTTTCGATAAGCTCACCATCAAGAGAGGAAAGGAATGTAACGGGGGTTGTCGTGCTGTATAGCTTATCAACGCCACGTTTGTTCATCCGTTCAATCGTGGGGATGCTTAACGACCAGTTACTGCCAAAGGCTCCGGCTTCGCGACCTTCTTGGCTGGAATATGAAAGAGAGAGGCTCGGCTCAAGGCCATTTCGGCCAGGAGGGATTGAGAGGGGGTATCGATATGTGAGGGCACCGCTATTTTTCTCTACTTCTGGAAGAGAAATGCGGCGAGAATCAAACGCTTCGTTGCGAGGGGAGGTGGGAGAGGAAAGGGCGTTGAGTTGGGCGGGCGTTTCTTCTGCCGCTTTCTGATCTTGGGTTAACGCGTTTTCGTTTTTTAAATCTGCCTCATCAAGGTCAGCACCTTCTCGCGTCACGCCCTCTTCTGGCGCAGGCGATACCAAGGGTTCAGCAGACGCCTCTGGAACATGCTGCTCCCCGGATACTGGTTCCCCCTCTCCCAAAAGCACGGGAGCGGCCTCTTGAGCCATGGCCGGTGGCGCGAAAGAAAGAAGAAATGAAAAAAGTACCGCAATAGAGGCCACTTTTTTGGAAGGTGGGAGTTTCATGGGAGGCAGGAAGATTGATTTTTTAAATACCCAAAACGAGTGAATCAGCCCTTCGTAGCATACACTGGCTCAAGATTGGATCAAGAACCTGGCTCTACGGCTTTTTCCACATCTAACGACAGATCCCCGTGCAACACCACCGTGTCGTGCCGATGCGCGGCGCGGCGAAGAATGATATCGGCGAGTGGTGTTTCAACGCGATCCTGAATCACACGACGCAGCGGACGAGCGCCAAAGGCCGGGTCGTATCCCTCGGTGGCGATGCGCGATACGGCCGCATCGTCTGCACGGAAACGAATCCCTTGCGCATCCAAGCGCGCCGCCACTTTGGCGAGCAGGAGACGCGCGATCTTCCCCACATCTTCCAGGGTAAGCGGCGCGAACACGATCACTGCATCAAAACGATTTAAGAGCTCCGGACGGAAGATGGATTTTAATTCACGCTCCATCAGCGCGGTGCGAATCTGCGTGGCGTCTGTGCCCTTTTTCATCTCTTCCTGGATGAAGGTGGTGCCCGCGTTCGAGGTAGCGATGATCACCGTATTCGTGAAGTCTACGGTACGGCCGACACCGTCCGTAAGCCGACCGTCTTCCATCACCTGCAAAAACAAGTTCAGAATATCCGGATGCGCTTTTTCCACCTCATCCAATAACACGATGGTAAACGGCGTACGACGAACCGCTTCGGTAAGCAGCCCACCGCGCTCGTCTCCGGCCGCGCCGATCATGCGTGCCACGCTGGCGGCATCCTGATATTCACTCATGTCCACACGCACCATCGCGGCGTCGCTTCCAAAATATTCCGCGGCAAGCGCTTTGGTGAGCTCTGTTTTTCCCACGCCCGTGGGCCCCAAAAAGAGGAAGTTCGCGATAGGGCGCGTACCCTCTTGTAACGACGCCCGCGCACGGCGCAGCGCCTGACTCACCGCCGTTACCGCCGCATCCTGGCCAATGATGCGCGCATGCAACCGCTGTTCAAGCGCCAACAATTTTTCTGATTCATCTTCCGTAACGCTCTCCACCGGCACATTTGTTTTTTCGTGCACCACCCGCGCCACATCCTCGGCCGTAACAAAGGCATGGTCGCCGCGATCCTTGTGCGCCAGCACCGCGGCCTCGCGCATAATATCGATCGCCTGCTCGGGCAGTGCCCGCTCATGTAAATAGCGCCCACTCAATGTGACCGCTTTTTCAATCGCATGAAAGGAAAAAAACACCTGTTGGCGATATTCGATCGACGCACTGCGCGCCATGCACACGCGAATCGCATCATCTGCCGACATGTGATCCACGGTGACGCGCGCCAATCGCGCGCCGAGCGTGTGCCGCTCCAAGTAGTGGGTATACGCCTGCGGTGTTGTGGTGCCAATTGCGATAAAATATCCCTTATCAAGCTCACTCGCGAGCGCCTCCGCCAAATCCATCGGCCCGTGGCCATCCCCGCCCACAAACCCCTCGATCCCGTTAAACACCGCGATAATATTGCCGGACGCGCCGATCTCTCCCAACACCGCGAACAATCGCTCGCTTGCAAGCGACACATCCCCGGCCGACACCAACTGCGGCACGTTGATCGACACGAGCCGCCGATCAAATAATTCTTCCGGAACATTTTCCTCTACCATCCGGCGGGCAAGCCCTTCTACCAGTGCCCCCTTGCCCACGCCCGCATCGCCAACAAGCACCACGGAGCGTCGCCCGCCCTCAATCGCACGCAACAGATCTTCCATTTCACGCTCGCGGCCAATGAGCGGCGACAAATACCCATTCCGCGCGGCCACCGTAAGATCCTCGCTAAACCGATCGAGTAGCGGCGTGGCGCGCGCTGTCATGGATCGATTCATGGCCGTGGCCGGCTTGAGCGCCGCCAACATCGTAAATCGCTCATGATCATCGCGCAGCTTGCCCTGCAATCGAATCCACTCCGCCACATGAAACACCTGATCACGCGTGTATCCGATCGCGTCCAGGAGATCCTGTACTTGCGGACTTTGCGCAAACGCTTGCAATAAAATTTCGGCCGCCGATACGTATTTCCGCTGAGCCGTCATTGCTTCGTCGTACGCCAGTAATAACGCCCGAATCACATCCCGCGACAACCACGGCGAAGCGGCTCCCGCCTCTCCGCTATTTACGAGACGTGCGAGGGGCTCTTTGAGCACATCCATTTTTGCTCCCAGCCGTGTTAAAAACAGCGAACCGGTGGAGCTGGTAACGGCTGCGGCAAACAGATGCGCGAGCGTAACCTCTTGGCGCTTAAGATCGCGTGCCAATCGATAGGCGTTCTCCACCACCGCCCAGGCTCCGGCGTCCAAAAATAATCCCATGTCCACACGTTGGCGTGCGTGCTCTCCCGCACTGGCGCGCGCCGCCTCTTGCTGTGCCGGTGTTTTTCCCCAGGTGGGCAACGGCCGAACGCTTTGCCCGTATTCCACGAATCGAAAAACCAAAAAGGCATTCAAGAGCATCCCCACAAAAAAGGCGATCACCTCCGGCCGGCCACCAATCCAAAAGGCCGATGTACCGATGATGGTGACATCTGGCAATTGCGCCACCCCCCACACAAACCATCCGATGGATCCCACGGCAAAAAGCATGAGCCCCAAATGGATCAGCACCGTGATCCGCCGCGCCCAGCGCCGAAAAATCAACGAAAAATCATCCACCGGATGATTCCACACAACCAACCCATCCGGCGACGGCAGCCCGATCCCGGCACCACGGCATTCCGTGCAGGTTCGAGCGGCGCGCGGATCGCCCTGGCAGGTGCGGCACACCGTAACAGTGGCCGACGGCACGGAATCTTTTACGTCCATAAAGAAATACCGGCCAAAAGATTGATGGCGATCAAACATCCCATCAACGGTAACACCACGATCCACAACAACAACCCCGCGCCATACACGGCCGCCTCCACCCCCAGCGCAATGCCTCGACCCACGAGCACCACGAACCGCATGAACACGCTTACCAATCGCCCTGCCCAATCATACTGCCCATACATCGGCACAAAAAAATTGCGAATCCAAATCCCAAGCGCATACGCTCGCGCGCGATACCGCAACCGCCCCATCACCCATCCCATCGCCAACGAAAATCCTCGCGTATACCACCACACGGGGAACCACGCGACACTCCCCAAGAGGTCGACAAACACCAAACGAGTAACCGCGCCCGTGCGGGAATGCATGGAGGAAGTATAACATAAAAAACATCCCCCGGAGCGTTCGCAACGGGGGATGTTTTTTCGATGACTCCGTCCCACACGCACGTGGACGGAATCACCTGGCGAAGGCGTACGAATGACCTGCGGCGTTTACACTTTCGATGCGATTGACGGCCACAAACCCGAGGTTTTGCGCGCGATCGGACAGGTATTGGATAGAGGAACCGGCCGCAACCTGCGTTTCGAGCGCGCGAGCCTCGGTGCGAAGGCGCTCCACGCGACGTTCAACGTCGCGCAATTGGAACCCCTTTGCCGAAGCGGTCATCATCGAGAACAGATAGGTGAACCCGCAGGCAAGCAGGATCACCCACGCCGCCACAATCCAGCCGAGTTCCGGCTGTCGCGCCAACCGACGACCCAAGGGTTGCGGCAGGCCAAAGCGTTCATGCGGCTTCGTCATGGTGAGAGCAAATGAATGAGACATATTCTTTGATGTTGTTCTTGTTTTTCGTTTCGTGTTGTTAATCGTTTTAATCGTTCTTTTTGTGCCCAGAAACACACCGCAAAACACGCCACCCGGCCAACGTGGCGGGAGGAAAAAAGACAGGAATCTTTCGATGATGAACCGTTAGGCCATCCGCTCGGCGATACGCAGCTTGCCGCTGCGTGCCCGCGGATTTTCGCGAAGCTCTTCCGGTGATGCGGTGATCGGCTTTTCCGTAACCGCTCGCCAGGGCGCATCCTGAAATGCACGCTTCACAATGCGATCTTCCAGCGAATGAAAGCTGATGATCGCCAGCCGTCCGCCCGGGCGTAACACGCGCGCCGCGGCCACGAGAGCGTCTTTCAACGCCTGGAGCTCGTCGTTCACCGCGATGCGTAACGCCTGAAACGTGCGCGTGGCCGGATGGATCGTGCCCGGCACAGAGGCCGGAACGTTCCGCCGAATCACGGAAACAAGATCAAGCGTGCCGATAATCCGCGACGCCTTGCGCGCCTGAATGATGCCGCGCGCGATTCGCCGGGCGTGTCGCTCCTCCCCGAACGTATCGAGAACCTTTACCAGATCCGCCTCTGTCCAGGAGTTCACGATCTCTGCGGCGGTAAGGCCGTCATCGTTGGCCAAGGGGCCTAATCGCATGTCGAGCGGGCCATCTTGCATGAACGACAGCCCTTTTGTGGGATCCGCCAGCTCATCAGATGAAAAGCCCAAGTCGAGCAAGATACCATCGACGGGCGCCATCCCCTGCTCTGCGGCTACGCGATCTAGGTGACGAAAGTTCGCCTCCACGCCCACCCAACGGCTACCGACATCCGCAAATCGTTCGCGCGCGCGCTGGAGCGCGGTGCGATCCACGTCGAGCGAGAGCACGCGGCCGGTTGGGGCGGAATGTGCGAGAAGTTCGGCCGTGTGGCCGCCCCCTCCAAGCGTTCCGTCCAGATACAACCCGCCACCCTGGGGGCAGAGCGCCTCCACAGATTCGCGAAGCAGTACCGGAGCGTGTGTGGTCATACGAGATGCTCGCGTGAGCGTTAGATGCCTTGTCCGCCAAGCCGTTCGGCAATGGCATCGCCTTCGGCCTCGGTTTTTGTGCGATAGGCATCCCAGGTGGCCTCTTCCCAGATTTCCATGCGGTCGTATAACCCGGTAATCACGAGTGATTTCGCCAAACCGGCATATTCCCGCAGATAGGGAGGGATGGTAACACGGCCAGAACCGTCGATTTCCACCTCCATTGCGCCCGCAAGCATGAGTCGGGCGAATGCACGTGTATCAGACTGCCCTAATGGCAATGCCACCAATTTTTGAGCCAGCCGTCCCCATTCCTCTTTGGTATAGAGGAAGAGGGATCGATCGAGTCCGCGCGTAACCACCGCGCCTTGCGCGAGATCCGCACGGAACTTCACCGGAATGGATACCCGGCCTTTTTCATCCAGCGTGTGGCGATATTCACCGATGAACATACCCAAACAGCTGAATAATAAGACGGCCGAAATCCTTCCTGTCTTTCTTGTTCCCACTTCTCACCACTTGATCCCATTTTATGCCACTTGATGCCTCACGTCAAAGGGCGCACAACAACAAAATATCCGCTCGGTTGAGCGGATAAAGTGTTCTTTTTCTGTCTCATGTTCATAACTCATTTCCCACTTAGACCCTTATGAAGATGGTCAGGTCTACCGCTTCTTCAATAAAACGCTTCGATCTCTCTAAATGAGCGTTGAGATCCCCAAATCTTTAAAAATTATGCTGCGGCGCGAGTTTACGTGACAATTCACGATTCACGTCTAAGACCATTTCTAACGCTTCTGCGAGATTTTCTTTTGCCTCTTTAAGGGTCTCGCCCTGCGTGTTCACGCCTGGGATTTCTTCAATCCAGGCGATATACCACTTTCCCCGCTTCTGGTAGGCGCCTGTATAGGTGTTCATAGGCTTTGACTGTAGCGAATCATTGCTGCACATGCAAATATACTCTATCATCCATGTCGTGGATCGAGATACGCAAACCGCCCTCAAAATCATCCTATCATTTGGGATCAGCCTCTCAATCGGTAGTGGATTTGATATTTGGTTCCCTTTTGCGGCGGGCACTCCCATCCCACTTGGTGAATTCCTTTGGAGCTTCGCTCGCGTCCTTGGAGAAACCGCTGTTCTCTATCTCTTTTTTTCAATTATTTTTGCGATCCTGAACGGAATGAACCGATCTGCGAAGCACTCCCCGTTCCAACCCATTATTTTCCGTTCACCGTCTTCTTTTTGGAAATGGTGGGCGGGGTCCATTCTATTCATCCCTTTTTGGTGGGTCGTTCTTTTTACAATCTTCTTTAGCGCGAGCGGAGACGATGCTCTTTTTGCGAATCTCCTCCTTTTGATTGCCCCTATTCCGCTTGCGTTTACCTTGATCATTACCCTCATCAACGCCCCAGCGTATATCCGCCATCGACGCAAAAAAGACTAACCACGCATTCTCTTATCGCGCACCTTGCGGTGATATGTCACCGCAAAACGATGCGCTTCGTCGCGGACGCTGATGAGAAGATCCATGTGCGGTTCAAGGGATGCGCGGAGCGCAGACTGGCCAGGAGGAACAATGAGATCGTTTCGTTTGCGCTCTGGGCCTTTGGCGATTCCTGCGACGGGGATGGAGAGATCTAGCGCCTGAAGAACATCGAGCGCGGCCTGCACCTGCCCGGCTCCCCCATCAATCAATAACAGTTGCGGGCGACGCCACTCGTGATGACGCAGGCGACGGGTGAGCGCCTCGCGGATGGCGGAAAAGTCGTCGCCACTCGCCTCTTTGCTGATGCGGAATTTGCGGTATTCGGCCTTGGCGGGCGCGCCTTGTTCAAACACCACCATGGAGGCCACGGTGGATGTGCCGGAGATGGTAGAAATGTCGTAACCCTCAATGCGACCAAACGGATCGACGACGGGAGGTGTATCCGATGCAGATGCGGCGGGCATGAGCGCGTCTTCTTTTTTCATGATGGCGACATCTTGAATATGCTTGAGCGCGGAAATTTTATTTCGCAACGCGGCGGCGTCTTCGTAACGCTTATCTTTGGAGGCTGTTTTCATCTGTCGCTCGTAGTCTTTGATGATCGTGGCCTTTTTGCCTTGGAAAAATCGAATCAGATCGCGGATCGTTTTTTGATATGCCGTTTTATCGGCCATGCCGATGCACACGCCCGGGCATTGACCGAGATGATAGTAAAAACAGGCGCGTTTCCTCCCCGGCTCGCAGGTGGTCCACGGAAAAATCTTGCGCAACAGGTCGAGCGCCGCGCGCACGGAGCGCGGTGAGGTGTATGGCCCAAAGACGGCTTTGTAGTTGCGCGAGGCACCCTCTTCCAACTCATGACCGCGAATAAACACCGGGCGCGGAAAATCATCTTTCGTAAACGCCAGATACAGCCAGCTCTTATTGTCCTTCTCACGAATATTGAACGGTGGCCAATAGCGCTTGATGAGGTTTGCTTCCAAAATCAACGCTTCGATCACCGTGCCCGTAACAAGGTAATCGATGCGGCGGATGGTGCTGACCATTTCCGCAATGCGCGCGTCGTGCGCTTTTTGGAAATACGACGACACGCGACGCTTGAGCGACGTAGCTTTGCCCACGTAGATGATTTTTCCCCGCCCATCTTTCATCAAATACACCCCAGGCACGTCGGGCAGGCGGCCGTTTTGAATACGAACCGTGCGCGGAAACATACGTTATTTCTTTGTGAGAACCTTTTTTAGGAACACGCCCGTATCGCTTTCTTTATTCTTGGCGATCTCTTCCGGCGTGCCCTGCGCCACGATTTTTCCACCGCCATTACCGCCTTCAGGGCCCAGGTCGATCACCCAATCGGCGTTTTTGATGACATCCAAGTTATGCTCGATCACCACCACGGAGTTGCCACGATTTACCAGACGCTGGAGCACATCAAGGAATTTTCGAATATCTTCAAAGTGAAGACCCGTTGTCGGTTCGTCAAATAAATAGAACGTTTTTCCCGTGTCACGTCGTGCTAACTCGGACGCGAGCTTAATCCGCTGCGCCTCACCACCCGAAAGCGTGGTGGCGCTTTGGCCAAGTTGCAAATAGCCCAACCCCACTTCTTCCATAATTTTTGTACGATCGCGAATGGGCGGGATGTCGCTAAAAAAGCTGTTCGCTTCTTCAATCGTCATCGTTAACACATCGTGAATATTTTTGTTGCGATATTTCACTTCTAATGTTTCGCGGCCAAATCGGCGACCCTTGCAAATATCGCAAGGCACAAACACGGTGGGCAAAAAGTGCATCTCGATGGCGATCTGCCCATTACCCTGACAATTTTCGCACCGCCCGCCAGGCACATTAAAACTGAATCGCCCTTTGCCATACCCACGAACACGCGCCTCGGCCGTGAGCGAAAACAGATCACGCACATGATTCCAAATCCCGGTGTAGGTGGCCGGGTTACTTCGCGGCGTGCGACCGATGGGCGACTGATCCACATCCACAATCTTATCGAGCCAGTCGATGCCTAAAATTTCTTTGTGTAAGCCGGGCTCGGTGAGCGCCCCGTTGAGCCTGCGCGCCAACGCGCGGTACACGATGTCGATCATGAGCGTGGATTTTCCAGAACCGGACACGCCCGTAACGCACACGAATCGCTTGAGCGGAATTTTGACGTTAAGATTTTTTAAATTATTCTCCCGCGCACCGCGCACCTCCAAGAACGACGTGGCCTCCACGCGGCGTTTTTTGGGATACGGGATCACCTTATCGCCGCGCAAATACGCACAGGTGATGCTGTTTTTATCTTTCAAAATGCCGGGCATGGAGCCTGCTGCCACCACCTCCCCGCCATGCACGCCCGCCCCCGGACCAATGTCCACCAGGTAATCCGATGCCGCAATCGTATCTTCATCGTGTTCAACCACAATGATGGTGTTGCCGATATCGCGAAGTTTTTCGAGCGTTTCAATAAGTCGCACGTTATCGCGCTGATGCAATCCGATCGTGGGCTCATCGAGCACGTAGAGCGCGCCCACAAGACGCGAACCGATTTGCGATGCCAAGCGAATACGCTGTGCCTCGCCGCCAGAGAGCGATCCGGCCTTTCGCCCAAGCGTGAGATAGTGGAGGCCGACATCGAGCAAAAACTGCAGCCGCGCATTCACCTCGCGTAAAATCGGCTCGGCAATGGATGTTTCATTTTTGGTAAGCGTGAGGCCGGTGAATAACTCAGAGGCGGCACGGATATCCATGTTTGTGGCCTCCACAATACTTTTGCCCTGAATAAACACATGCAACGCCTCTGTGCGTAACCGCGCGCCGTTGCATTGCGGGCACACCTCTTCGGAAAAAAGCTCCTTTGTCCCCAACCCGTTACAGGCCGGGCACGCGCCGTACGGCGAGTTAAAGGAAAAAAGGCGCGGTTCGATTTCTGGAAACGCAAACCCGTCGTC
>JBDKJL010000018.1:0-11022 GCA_039796615.1 Candidatus Parcubacteria bacterium | reverse complement strand
GACACCGGGAGGGTCGATACTCCCGATATCTAGCATCCATCGTTTAGGGCGTGGACTACAGGGGTATCTAATCCCTTTCGCTCCCCACGCTTTCGTCCCTGAGTGTCAGCAATGTTCCAGTAAGCTGCCTTCGCATTTGGTGTTCTTGCCGATATGAACGCATTTTACTACTACACCGGCAATTCCGCTTACCTCTCCCATGCTCAAGCGTTGCCGTATCGTCGGCAGTCAATGGGTTGAGCCCATTGGTTTGACCGACGACGCGCAATGCCACCTGCGGACCCTTTACGCCCAATAAATCCGGACAATGTTTAAGGTCTCTGTATTACCGCTGCTGCTGGCACAGAGTTAGCAACCTCTTATTCTCGAGGTACCGTCAGTGTTCTTCCCTCGAAAAAGCAGTTTACGAGCCGAAGCCCTTCATCCTGCACGCGGCGTCGCTCCTTCAGCCTTTCGGCCATTGAGGAATATTCTCGACTGCAGCCACCCGTAGGTGTCTGGGCAGTGTCTCAGTCCCAGTGAGGGGGGTCATGCTCTCACACCCCCTACCCGTCATCGCCTTGGTGGGCCGTTACCCCGCCAACAAGCTGATAGGACATAGGCCCCTCTCGAAGCGTCTTGCGACTTTACATGGGAATGACATATGTCCCCCCATGACTATCGTGGAATTAGCCTTCCTTTCGGAAGGTTGTGCCCGACTTCGAGGCAGGTTACCAATGTGTTACGCACCCGTTTGCCGCTGGCCATTTCTTATCTTGCGATAAAAAATGGTCCGCACGACTTGCATGCCTTAGACACGCCGCCAACATTCGTCCTGAGCCAGGATCAAACTCTCAATAAGAACGCCTCATCCCTGGCTGGGATGGGGCATCAATGTGTTCTGACCTAATTTAATAGATCAAGGACATGGTTCCTTTTCGATCACTCTTCGGTTGTCCAATGGACGGTGCGGAAAGGGTACGCGAATCTGCCGACCCCGTCAAGAGCAGGATATCCGCTCTGTCAAGGGAATCTCCGTGAGGCGCTCCTCTCATTTTTTGGCTTGAAAAAGCCCTTTTACATAATCCGTAAAGAATGATTGACAAGGTGCTATTTTTCTTGCGTTTATGAACGGTGACTACAGCCGTGGATGCTGCGCACGGGTAAGCGCAGCCCACTGGATTGGCGAAAGATTTTCGGCGCGAGCAAGGGGGTTTATCGAAAGAGAAGAAAAGAGCTCTTGAAGAGCCGCCTTGGGATGAGCGGGCGTGGCAAGGTTCGCAGCAAGGTGTTTTCGCGGATGCGCAAAACCTGTTTTAGCCACATGCATGATGTGCTCTGGATCAATCCCCCACCGTGCCTCGCGTTCGTGGAGCGGGAGAGAAATGATTTCCAACACGGCAGACTCCACCTTCGGTGGCGGAAAAAAGGCTCCGGCGGGCACGCGGCGAACGATGTGCGCTTCGGAAGAAGCGAGGGAAACCATGAGGGATAAAAGCGACGTTTTTCCATTTTTTGCCACGGCGCGTTCGGCCACCTCGCGCTGCACCAACACCGTTACGCGTTCAGCCGGATGTGGCGACCACAGAGCCTTCCGCAGCGCTAAGGACGTGATGGCGTACGGGAGATTAGAAATACATTTCCACGGTTCGAGCGTGTCGACCACCTGCTCCCAGCTTAGGGACGCGGCGTCGCCATGCGCCACGCGCAAGGGAAGGCCGGAAAACCGACGCTCCAGGTATGGGATAAAGAGACGGTCCTGTTCGATCGCCGTCACCGATGCCCCCGCTTGGAGCAACGCATCGGTGAGCACGCCTAATCCCGGGCCGATCTCGAGCACATGATCGCCTGGCCGCACGCCCGACGCTTGTATCATCGCGTCGAGTGCCGCGTCATCGATCAAAAAATGTTGCCCCAATTGTTTGTTGGGGCGAGCACCAAGCGTGGCGAGCACCTGTTTAATTTCTGGAGCGTTCATGAGGGGGTTTTTAACCGAATCGACCCACGGCGCAATATCTCGATACGGCCATCCGGGTGCACACGCGCCACCGTAGACGGCGCACGTCGCGGCAACGCTCCGGCATCTAATAACAAATCCGGCTTCATTCCCCCTTCTTCAAACGCTCGAATCACTCCCCGCCCGGAAAAAGCCGGAATCGATCCGCTCTTGTTCGCCGAGGTGGCCGCAAGCGGGTGCCGAAACGCCCGGGCAAGGGCGCTTGCAATAGGCGAGGAAGAAACGCGGATTCCCACCATTCGCCCCGGGCTTACCTGCGGTGCCAATCGCATCCCTTTTCGTAACGGCAACAGCAGCGTAAGCGGGCCTGGCCAGTGGCGCGCCGTAAGGGGTTTTGTGTAGCGGTCGAGCGTTGCCAGCGCTGCCACCTGTGCAGTGGATCCGGCGATCAACTGAAGCGGTTTTTGATCATCCCGCCCCTTGATACGAAAAATTTTCCGCACGGCCGCCGCATTTCGCGGATCGCACGCAAGCCCGTAAGTGGTTTCTGTAGGGATTGCCACCACGCCCCCACGCCGCAACACCCGCACGGCCGCCGCAATGACCGCGCGCTCCTTTTGGTTGCGAAGGCGAAGAGAGATCATGGATCGTTATTGCGTTTGGAACCACGCGAGTGTTTCCCGTAGCCCTTCCGACAACGCGGTTTGGGGCGCCCAGCCTGTCGCTTGGCGGAGGACAGACGAATCCAGTGCGCTGCGCGTGGGAGCCCCGATATCGGCAGGGCCACGACCCGGACGTTTTTGGTAGTGCGCAAGATGTGCCAAGCGACGGAACAGATCGTTTACCGATGTCTCCTTGCCCGTGCCCACATGAAACGGTCCCTCGAGTTTTGGATGTGTGAGCGATGTAAGGAGGGCGGACACGACATCTCCTACGTACACATAATCGCGCGTTTGCTTGCCCGTGCCGTGGATGCGTACCGGCTCGCCCGCGAGCATGCGTTTACAAAAAATCGCGACGACCCCGGCCTCGCCGTGCGGGCTTTGCCGCGGGCCGTAGATGTTCGCCGGGCGATACGCCACAAACGGCAACCCGTGTGCGGTGCGGAAAAATGCCCCATATCGCTCGGCCGCCACCTTGGCGATGGCGTAGGGCGACGATGGTGCCGCCGCGTGCGCTTCGTTTGTGGGCAGCACCGTATGCTCCGACGAAAGAGCTCCGCCTGTGCCTGTAAAAATAAACCGCTTTACGCGAGCCACCCGCGCAGCCTCGAGCAACCGAAGGGTTCCTTGGATATTCGCCGCCTCATCCTTCAGCGGGTCTTTTACGGATGCCACAACGCTAATCTGCGCCGCCAGGTGAAACACGGCCTGCGGCCGCACGCGTGCCAAAAAGGCCGCGGCGCGTGGAGAACGAATATCCAAGCGTTTTAGCGTTGCGGCAGGATGCACGTTTGCGCGACGGCCAGACGACAGATCATCGAGCACCACCACCTCCCACTTTTTGGCGACAAGAGCGTCCACCAGGTGAGAACCGACAAAGCCGGCACCACCGGTAACAAGAGCTGTTTTTGGCATAGGGAAAGTATAACATTGAGACGTCCGTATAAGACAATTTTTCTGGATAGGCAAATATCGCTGCTGCGGAACTCGTCCGCTTCGCGGGACTCAAACAGTCCTCACAGCGCAATGCGCCTATTCGGCAGAACTGTCTTATTCAGCCGCATCTTTATTCATCTCTGCTCGCACATCACGCTTTCCGGCTTGGAGACGGAGCGTACCCTCGATAAACCGATCCAAATCGCCATCCAGTACCGCATCCGTGTCGGACGTTTCTACATCTGTACGATGATCTTTCACCATCCGATAGGGCGCAAGGACATACGACCGGATCTGATTCCCCCACTCGGCGCTATGATACTCGCCACGCAGAGCCTGTTTTTCTTTTTGCATCTCTTCTTCTTTCAGGAGCAACAATTTGGCTTTCAAAATGTTCATGGCCGTGGCCTTGTTTTGTAACTGCGATCGTTCGTTTTGGCAGGAAACGGTGATCTTGGTGGGGAGGTGAACAATGCGCACGGCCGAATAGGTGGTGTTCACAGATTGCCCACCCTTGCCTCCACTCATAAAGGTGTCGATACGTAAATCTTCGGGCTTGATCTCAATATCCACGTCGTCGGTGATTTCGGGCAGCACCTCCACGAGCGCAAAAGAGGTTTGCCGCAAGCCGTCGGCGTTAAAGGGCGACATGCGCACAAGCCGATGAACCCCCGCCTCGCTCTTGAGATATCCATATGCATGCCGCCCGGTGACGGTGAACATCGCGCTCTTGATGCCGGCCTCGCCGCCGCGGCTTTCGTCGAGCATGTTTGTTTTCCAGCCCTTTTGCTCGGCATAACGCACGTACATGCGCAGCAGCATCTCGGCCCAATCCTGTGCGTCCGTGCCCCCCGCTCCGGCATGAATGGCCACAACGGCGTTTTTGGCATCGTGCGGGCCAGAGAGCAGCATGGAAAATTCCAACGCCGCATACTGCGCCTCCAATTCCTCCGTGTTTTTTAATAGATCTGCCACCGCCTGATCGTCCCCTTCTTTTTCAGACAAAGCCACGAGCTCCTGCGTTTCCAATATCGAAGAGCGAAGCGCAAACCAGGCATCGTATTCTTTTCGGAGATCTGCCAACTCCTGCATCTCTTTTCGCGCCCGATCTTGATCGTTCCAAAAATCCGGTGCGGTGCTCGCCGCATCTAGTGCCATCACCTGCATTGCCACGGCATCCAAATCCAACACGCCCCACGCGTCATCCACGCGGGCGCGCAAGGCAAGAACACGATCCATGAGCGGAGAAGACATACGGCGTTTCTCGGCAGGAACCATACCAACAAACGGATAGACGGGCAACGGCTCGATATCAAAACGCCCCTGCGTATGCAGGAGCGTTTTTTATATTGATCTGATTAGTATCCGCCCATGCCCATTCCACCCATGCCCGCGCCGTGGTCGTGGCCACCGGCTGGTTCTTCCTTCTTGGGAAGATCGGTGATCACACATTCGGTGGTGAGGAACATAGCGGCAATTGAGGCCGCGTTTTGCAGAGCAAAGCGCGTCACTTTGGCCGGGTCTACGATCCCGCTTTGGAGTAAATCTTCGTACGTATCCGTGGCGGCATTGTACCCTTCGCTGCCGGCACGGCGCTTTACCTCTTCGGCAACCACGGCGCCATCTTTGCCCGCGTTTTCGGCGATGGCGCGGATGGGGGCCTCGGCTGCACGTTTCACGATGTTGATGCCGATCTGTTCGTCGGCATCGGCCGGCAAGCCCTTGAGCGCCACAATCGCACGGATGAGTGCCGCGCCGCCGCCCGGCACAATCCCCTCTTCCACGGCGGCCTTTGTGGCAGCCACAGCGTCTTCAATGCGGTGTTTCTTTTCTTTCATTTCTACCTCTGTGGCCGCACCCACTTTGATCACGCCCACGCCACCGGCGAGTTTGGCGATGCGTTCCTGCAACTTTTCGCGATCGAATTCACTGTCCGTTGTTTCAAGCTGCTTTTTGAGCTGGTCGGCACGCGACTTTACGAGGGCCTTGTCGCCCTTGCCGTCCACAAATGTGGTGTGTTCTTTAGTGGCAACCACTTTGTGCGCGCTACCCAAGTCTGCGAGCTCCACGGTGTCGAGCTTGCGACCCACATCTTCGGTAATGAACGTGGCGCCCGTTACGGCCGCAATGTCGGCGAGCATCTCCTTGCGGCGATCACCAAAGCCCGGGGCTTTAATGGCGAGCGCGCTAAACGATCCACGCAGCTTGTTCACGATGAGCGTGGCTTGCGCTTCGCCGTCCACATCATCCGCCACAATCACGATATCTTTCTTGCCCGTCGCAACGACCTTTTCCAATACTGGGAGAATGTCTTGAATGGACGAAATCTTTTTGTCGGTCACCAAGATGTACGGATCCGTGTATTCGGCCTCCATACGTTCGGTGTTGGTTACCATGTACGGCGAGGTGTAACCCTTGTCGATGCGCATCCCCTGTACCACTTCGGTTTCAATGCCAAAGCTGGGAGATTCTTCCACGGTGATCACGCCGTCTTGCCCCACCTGCTTCATGGCCTCGGCGATTTTGCCGCCAAGTTCGGCGTCATTCGCCGAGATGCTGGCTACCTGGGCGATTTCGTCGCCCTTTACCGGCTTGGCGAGCTTTTTAAGCTCCAACACCATCGCCTCTACCGCCCGTTCAATGCCGCGCTTCACGCCAAGCGGGTTGGCTCCAGCCGTAATATTCTTGATCCCTTCGGCGATCATGGCCTGGGCAAGAACGGTGGCCGTTGTTGTTCCGTCACCAGCCACGTCGTTGGTTTTGGACGCCACTTCTTTGACCAATTCTGCGCCGATGTTTTCAAACTTGTCTTCGAGTTCAATCTCCTTGGCCACCGTCACGCCATCCTTGGTAATCGTGGGCGAGCCGTATCCTTTATCAATCACCACATTGCGACCCTTGGGGCCGAGCGTCACCTTCACGGCGTTCGCGAGCTGATCCACCCCACGCTTCAACGCTTGGCGCGCTTTCTCATTGAAAATAATTTGCTTTGCCATATGTCAGTTGAGAGTTACGGATTATTCAACCACGGCCATCACGTCGGATTCAGCGAGGACAAGATATTCCTCGCCTTCAATTTTGACTTCGTCTGGCGAGTACTTCTTGAATACGATCTTGTCGCCAACCTTTACGTTCATCGGCGCAACGTTACCGTTATCAAGCACGCGGCCAGGACCCACGGAGATGACTTCACCCTGTTCCGGACGTTCCTTGTCGGCCGTGTCGGGCAGGATAATCCCGGCCTTGGTCATTTCTTCGCGAGCAACCGGCTTTACGATGATGCGGTCGCCCAATGGTCGGAGTTTTGGCATAGGTTTGTTGAGCGGAAAATATGGTGGATTAAGGCGTGAATTAGCACTCCCTCAATAAGAGTGCAAATCACGGATGTGCGTACGATACGGAAAAGGAGGAGGGGCGTCAAGATATGATATCCTTCCTTTTGTGATATGCCTCCTAACATACGCAACCGCGTGATTCTCGAAGGCGTGTGGGGCTTTGATAAAACATCTATCGCAAAAGAATTTGCAGCGATGTTTGATGATACGCTCATTCCTGAACCATCTATTTTTGAACGCTCTCCATTGTCCGTTTACGCCCTCGAATACGCGCGGGATGGAAGACTTCCTCTGAAGGACGAGATGCAACGTATTCAAGCGCTCTTTGCGCGTACGGAAACCGTGTTGGTTGTCCTTCATCCCGCGATGGAGACGTATGATGCCTTGAAACACTTCGAAGCATCCATCGAGACCGTCCCATCCCTTTTATCTGATCCTGCATGCGTCAATCGTTATTTTGCATTCTATGAGCAGGTGTTGCCTTGGGCGTTCGGGATCGTTCCCCTGCTCCTTCCTGCTGTTAACTCGTCCACAAGCCGCGATGCACATACGATCGCTTTAGAAATGCGCCAAGCGATTGGTGGTCAACGCGTGGCTCAAGTGAATGTGGTTTGTATCAATACAAATACACCAAGTGGCACGCCTCTTATTTTGCTGTTAAAACGCACCGCTTCACGTGGAGGATTTTGGCAAGCTATTACAGGCGGCATTCATCCGGGTGAACCCCTCCCCTCCGTTGCTCTCCGTGAGACGCAGGAGGAAACGGGTGTCGTCCTTTCCGAAGAGGATCTCCATGCCACACAATTCTCTCATTCGTTTTTGGGATCAGCGGGTTATCCACTCACGGAATATGTTTTTGCCGCGGATATTCACCGTCCTGATCTCGTCCATCATTCAGAGGAGCATGACGATATGCGATGGGTCTCCGAACAAGAGGCGCGCGCACTCATGATCTATGAAAGCAACCGCCAGGCTCTAGCCCATGCTCTTCGTGCGATAAAAAAGAGGCCTACCCGATAGTCCGGGTAGGCACACGTCGAACGGCCGCGTGAGAGCATGGAAAACCCGCCAGAGGTCCGAAGACATGGCGGGCTCAGACACTATACGATCATGAGTCGTCGGGCTTCTCCCCTCAGACACGCCGTCGGTTTTTCCGTGAGTGGCCGTTGGCGTAGTGCGGCGTCTTCCATGTTGAAAGCCATCCCACCGAAGCACGTATTCCAACAGGGCTCCCGCCGACACGCATGATCCGTCCTCGCTCGAATCATGCGCTGGATAACCCCCCGTTTTCCTCGTTCATGCAATGTACGTAAAGGTTCATGAGTGATATTCCCCGCCACCCATTCTTTCCGTTGCTCATGCGGTATCTGTAGTGCATGAGCATGTGGCAAGTAGTCGCCCGTGAATTCCAAAAGGCCCAAGGTAAGACCATAAGACGGCAAAATGCTCAATTCAATACGCAACGTATTCCCACCGATCATCCGTGTCACCGAAAGATGCCCCCCGATATCTTCAACCTCATCCCAGGTAAAGACACCGCCCATGATAAGGTCGTGAATATACAGGCCTGTTATGAGCAATGTTACCTCTATGCGCCGTCCATGGAGCGTCGACTCTCCAAACATCTGCGTTAGATCACAAACAAACTGATGAACAATTGCGAGACTGGTTGGCTGCACACCCTTCCCAAGAGAGAGCGGTTGGATAGGCGTCACAAAATAATGACGATTACAACCCGCCTGCTCCTGAATGAGCTGCAAGACACCTTTTGCGTTGTCTTGACGCAGCACGGATGACGTACCAATACGTACACCGTTGAGACGCTGATTCGCCTCGCGAAGAGCTGCGAGTACTGCCATTCCAGCTCCCTTGCGCCCGCGAATCCGGTCGTGGGCTGGTACATCCCCTGAATCGATAGAAAGATCGATGTAATCGAACGCCCCCTTCTGCGCCAATGCTGCCAATGCATCCCAATGCCGATGGATACCTAATCCATTTGAGACGATGCCGAGACGATACCCGCGTGGCATCGCTCCAAGTGCTTCTAGGATCTCAAACGTTCGGCGCGTTGCGAGCCCTGATGATTCCGTGTCGTGATCGAGATGCAGGAATGGTTCGGTTCCTGCGATCGTGAGATTCGTGAGTCCCTCTGTTTCAGCTACACGGATTTCGTGTGCAAGAACCTCCATCGAGACGTATTCATCGGTCCGTGTGGGTCGCGATCGGTCTGCGCGATAGCACATCCCCATGCACCTGAGTGAGCACGTTCGCCCCACATCTACCGCAAGTTCCGTAAGTTTCGCGCCTCGTACACTATCTGCATAGGCGTCGAAAGATTGTTGATCTCCTGCCAGCGCTTCAATACGTTTTTTTACTGACATGTCACACTCCTCAAATGAAAGTGCGGTCTCGTCCCTTCCGCAAACGAAAGGGACGAGACCGCGAGATGCCGTCTGCTAAGACGACGGTGGTGGCGATTGTTGTAACGACGAGGGTGCCAAAACCTCATCATTTTTCGTACCCCTCGTGTCAGGAGATACGGTCTCTTCTGGGCGCTCCGCGCCCTTGGGTGGCGACGTGCCTCCACGGGATCCAAACATCCCGCACTGGACGACAAGGCCACCTCTGCTTCCGAACATGGGCATAAGCCCTCCTTCTTTTCTTGTTTTAGGATTTTTTCACAAACACAGCTAAATCGTGTGCACCTGAATCACTCACTTTCCAATCCAAGAAGTGCGCACTCCAGCCCATCGATTCTGCGACTCTACGATACGTCTCTCGTTCCCGAAACCAGAAACGCTCTTCGCAGACCAAATTCATCCCCTCGAACCATCGGTGTTCATACCCATCTGCGAGAGGGGTGCCTATTTCCGTGAACGCTCTCCCGTTAAGGATCCACTGTTCCCGGAACCCTTCAGGTCGCCGAAGCGGCCGACAGAAATCTGTCAAAAATGCGCCGCCGTTTGGAATACACCGATGCAGATCATCGAAGAGTGTCTGCACACGGAGCATATCCATCATCATGAGGAAGTTGAAATGGGCGACCACCAATGAGAACGATCCCAACGGTGAACACTCACCGGCATCCCATTCACGAAGATCAAGATGCGGGAACCGCTTCTGCGCCTCAGCGATCATCGGACGGCTCTTATCGATACCCATAACCTCATAACCATAATTGGCCCAAGCAGCCGTTCGCTCGCCAAGGCCGCACCCGATATCGAGAAGTCTTCCTCCAAGAGATAATCCCAACCGTTCGACCTTCTGATACCACGTCTTCACGTCCTGTTCTGCGGCGGCGAGATGATCTGGGAAGAGCAAAGAATAGCCCTCACACCCCAGTACATCGTAGATACTGCTCCCCATTGGAACCTCCAGAGCTGTGGGTTGTGTTTTGAAAGGGCTTTAGAATCTAAGGGTATTTTTCGTGCCTCGATTCTTGATGCTTATAATAACCGTTAAAACTTCAATAATCAACCATTTTTTAGCTTATTTGATAGAAATTGATTATCTTACTATGCAAAAAATAGAAAATCCGCTAAAATAGAAGTAGCATAATGCATCCGTTCCTATGATCGAAATTAAACTACAGGAAATTGCCGATCGGCTTGGAAAAAACATTACGGATATTGCCCGGGAAACCGGCCTCAACCGCAATACGATTACCAGCCTCTACCACAACAACGTGGATGGTATTAAGTTTTCAACGATCGATATTTTATGCGAAACATACGGCATTACCCTTCAAGATTTGGTGGTACGTAAAGAATTTCGTATTGGAGCAGCCCCCGCAACAAAAATAACCCGCGAAATCCACACCACAACTCCCCTCTTTTCGTGGCTGACCCTTCAAGCGCTCCATCAACCATCGAAGCAGTATTTTGAGAAAGGTGTTGGGAACCTCTATGCGTTCTTTATTCGCAATGACGCGGAATGGTATTTTAACCGAACAGATGTGAATCGTTTCGCACGAAATGCCTATGAACAATATGGACGTGATGGACTCGATGAAATTTATGCAACATTTGAAAGAGCTCGTGACCAACTCATCGTCTCTCTGAAAGGGCTTTCTACGCAGCCTATTGAGCACTATATTAGCGCGGATCTCATTAAAGCGTTCCAGCGATTAAACGACCTCTACGCTGACATGCTT
>JBDKJL010000017.1:0-9753 GCA_039796615.1 Candidatus Parcubacteria bacterium | reverse complement strand
CATCTCATTTGAAGAAAAGAAACCAAATTCCTGGGACACACTCCTGGCGATGTGAGGACTGTTTGAGTCCCGCGAAGCGGACGAGTTCCGCAGCATCGCCAGGAGTGTGTCCCAGGAATTTGGTTTCTTTTCTTCAAATGAGATGAGCTCTTATCGCGGACGAACAACCAAAATAACCGAAGCGCCATTCGGTACATCCCCGCCATTCCAATCGTGGACGGCATCAAGAAGCCCGTCGTACGTGTATAAAAAATTCTCCCCAAGGCGCGTGCCCGGATCGTTTGTGACAAAATGTGTTGGCGTGTAGCCGCGCACTACGAGCATGTGATAGAGCGGCCCGCCGTTCCGAAAATTGGGGTTTGGCAACGCCTTGCCGTCGGCCGGAATAATCACGGGGATGCCCGTTGCAATGAACTGCTTGATTTGCGATGCGCCCTCGAGCGGGATCACGTCAGCCTGGAGAGAAGGGTATTGTGCCTCTATCACCTCCGCAGCCTGTTGCACGGTGATGTCGGGCGGCAGGCGCAAGGTGTCTTCCTCAAACGCCACCAGGCTCAAAATCTGCGTGTCGGCGCTATCTGGGGGAACCACGCCGTGTTCTCCGCGATAGTAGGCTGCCACCATCAGGATCGACGCTTCTTCGCACGCCTCTTGATACGGCATGTCCCAATTGGCGTGTGGCGCCTGGCTCATAAACGGCACGGCGAGGAGCTTGGCGTCGGGGATCGATGCCGTGCCAGATGTAGATGTGTCTGTTTCTTCAGAGGCACCTTCTTCCCACGGCACTCCGCCTTGCACCATGTTCACATCGCGGCCAACCGGGGCTCGATCTGTGGACGTTTGATACACCTCGGCCGTTGGAAGCGTGGGTGCTGTCCATTTTCGATATACATCACGCAGTCTGCTTCGGAAAACAACCGCCCCCGCAACCACAAGGATTGCGAGGGCGATGATACCGACCTTCCAGGCCCAATGGAGAGCACTGCCGCGAGGATGAGAACGAATGATCATGCGTTATTCCACACTCACGGTTGTCATTTTGTCGCCAACGCGAATGGCGTCCACCGCCTCCATGCCAGAAATCACGCGGCCAAACACGGAATAGGCCGGCGGGAGCGGCTGATCTCCGAGCATAATGAAGAACTGGGAACCGTTCGTGTTAGGGCCGCGGTTTGCCATGGCCACCGTGCCGCGCGTGTACAGCACGAAATTGGGATTTGCCGGGAATGGCTTAATCTGTGGATTTTTTTCTGGAGGAAGAACCGCATCGTCTTCAAAATCATACCCCGGGCCTCCCCGACCGGTGCCTTCTGGATCGCCTCCCTGAATCACAAAGGCGGGTTCCACGCGATGAAAGGTCACCCCGTCGTAAAATTTCTTGCTCACAAGCGACACAAAATTGCTGGCGGCTTTTGGCCCCTGATCAGGCAAAAGCTGAATCACGATATCGCCCTTCGTGGTGGCAAGGCGCACGGTGACATCTGTTTGTTCTGTGGGTAACACACCGGGGAACGAAAGGGGCTCGGTTGGCATAGTAGGCGGCGCTTCGGGCGCAGGTTCAGATTGATAAGGGAGTGTAGCAACGGAGGTTTCCGGCGTAGCAGGCGTCGGCGTGGACTCTACAGGCGTCGTGGTTGACGACGACGGGCAGCCTTGACCAAGCAACACAACGGCAACAAGGATTGGAAGGAGATATCTCATAGCCTGTGGAGGATAACAAACGGGACGAAAAGACAAAAGCCCCTAGGTTTTTTTCTTCCACACCGTTGTGGGTTTTGCAGGGGCGCGTTCGCCAAAACGATCGAGGTGGATAATCGCCTCGCCGTCGCTGGGAGCTTCGTCGGTAGGCCAATCGTTGTGCTGACCCCAAGAGCGTGCCGGCGTAGAAGATGAAAATGCCGAAGACCCTGCACGAGAACGAAACGCCGACACCAACTCGATACGTTCCAAGAGCCGTGGGCTGATCTCATCGAGGAATTGGGAGGGGCGATTCAACACCATCTCATCAAATCCCATGGTGAGTGGATACGAGAGGAACAGGCGACGCCGTGCGCGGGTAACGGCCACGTAAAATAATCGGCGCTCTTCTTCCACGCCCCCTTCTTCGTCGAGCGCGCGACGATTGGGGAACGCGCCGTCGGCAAGATGGATCAAAAAAACGGTGTCCCATTCCAGCCCTTTTGCCTGATGCACCGTGGAGAGCACCATGCGCTCGTCGTCGGCAGAGGTGCCGGCCATTTCGCGCTTGGCGAGCACGTCGTCGTAAAGCGAAACGTCGGAGAGGAACATCGATAGTTGATCGTATCCTTCGGCGAACAACGCAAACTGCTCCAAATCTTCTAGCCGCTCGCGCCAGTTGGGATATTCGCGCTCAAGCATGTCTTGATACGCACTCTGCGCCACCGCGCGAATCATGGCGGCGGGTGCCGGAGCGGCCTTGATAAGATCGCGCGCAATATCACAAAACGCCTCCCATCCCTGCTTGGCCTTGCCCGGGAGCCGCGCGGGCGCCACATCCACCGCGGATGAAAACGCGGGGCATCGCTGCATGGCCGTGGCGATAGTGGCCGCCGTGGTGCCGCCGATCCCCGTTTGCAGCCCCAACACCCGCAGCCAGGCCGGTTCATCTTGCGGATTTTGGAACACGCGAAGAAACGCCACAACATCTTTTACGTGCGCACGTTCAAAAAACTTTTGCCCGCCGCGATATTCGTAGGGAATATCGCGCTTGAGGAGCTCCAGTTCCAACTGCTGCGATTGCGATGAGGCGCGAAAAAGCACCGCCATATTCGCAAGCGCCGTACCCTCATTCCGCAACGCCAGTACCTGCTCGGCCACATATTGTGCCTCCTGCCGTGCACTCTGGCATGGGATCAGCGATGGCTTGTCGCCCGAGGCGCGCGTGCCCACCAATTCTTTTTGAAACTGTTCCGTATTATGCGAGAGCGACGCATTCGCCAACTCCAAAATCTCTGGCGTGGAACGATAGTTGGTAAGCAGTTTGAATGTGGTGGCGTTCGGAAACGCTTTGGGAAAGTTGAGAATGTTTTGCACATCTGCGCCACGAAACGCGTAGATGGATTGCGCGTCGTCCCCCACCACGAGCAGATTTCGATGCACCTGCGAAAGCCGCTCCACGATGCGTGCCTGAATGGCGTTGGTGTCCTGAAACTCATCCACGAGCACGTATTGAAACCGCGAAGCGATGTGCGCGCCCCGCACCGGATCTTCCAATAAGCGCAACAGGTTCCACAATAAATCATCAAAATCCATGGCGTTGCTCGCGCGTTTGCGCTCTGCATACCGCCGAGCAATCTCTTCCAAATCCGACACGAACGATTCAAAATTAGGATACTTCAACTCCACCGTTTCGGCCACGCTCCCACACACATTGCGCGTGTATGAAATGATATTGAGGCACACGTTCGGGCTGGGGAATCGACGCTCCTTGGTATCGATGCGCAAATCTTTGAGAATCGCTTTTACCAAATCCTTGGCGTCATCCGTATCAAGAATCGTAAACCCGGGGGCATAATCCACCGCATCCGGATACATCCGCAGCAACCGATTGGCGATGGCATGAAACGTACCACCCCACATCCCATGTGCTTCGGCACCCAACAAGCGCTCCACGCGCTCTAACATTTCCTTTGAGGCCTTGTTCGTAAACGTGAGCAACAAAATGGACTGCGGATCCACCCCCTGCTCCAAAAGATACGCCACGCGATAGGTGACCGTGCGTGTTTTGCCACTCCCCGCCCCCGCAAGCACCAAACACGGTCCATCGCCGTTTAACACCACCTCCATCTGCTCCTGATTCAGTTCTTTGGCATAATCAATCCGCAGCGGCTTGCCACCCGGAGCGCCTTGAAGTACAAACGTTTTTGCCATGGAGGGGAGCATAACAAGAACACACGAACGAGGCCATAACGAAAACAGGATCCCCACGCGAGCGCATGCGCGGGGATCCTGTTTGATTGCCACGGCTAGAAGAGCGCCGCAGCACGTTTAAGAAGAAGCTTTGCGTCTGGATAGTTCCTGCGCTTCAGCATGGCGGTTAATGCTTCATGGCATAAATCCGTCGCCTCTCCCCAAAACGGCGGCGCAAACCACTCATGAGATTGCTGTTTCATGCGCGCAATGAGCGCTTCGCATCGGCGCTCGATTGCTGTAAATGTCTTCGGCGCATCTTCCCACTTACACCGCATCGCCTCTTCTGAATGCGTGAATACTGTTGGTGGGACGCGACCGAGTTCCGCCAGTCTCTTCCGTTCGAGGCGGCGCAGGAGGAGACCGAGCGGAGCAAGCAAGCCAACCTCGAGTTCGTACTGAATCAAGGCCCACTCGGCCTGATAGATCAAGCCCGCCCTCTCATGCTCGAACCGCTGACGGTCTGCAGCCTGTGCCGCCGCGTACGCGAAATTTAATCTCAACAGTACGCGCTCTTGGAATCCATGAAATGGACGGTGAGACACGAGCGTAAGACACCGCCGTTTGAGTTCCTCTATAAGGAGCTTTGACGTCGTCATCTTCCCCTGAAGAGCGTCAACGTTCACCCCTCGAAGAAACCCGAGCGCCTGCACGTCCGCCCCGCGCTGAAGCACCAAAGAAAGATCTTCGGCGAACTGATGCTGCCGATCGATCATGGTTGCGAACATCGCCGCGTACTGCACATACACACGCCCAATCTGGTTAATCGTCTCGCGGCGACGCTGGACACGGAACAAGGCCGCCCCCAACGCGAGGGTTGCAGCAGGGATGTTCAATCGCCCCAACGCATCGTAGAGTGACATTCCTCGCAGAACATTCCGTGCCAACAATCGCTTATCGGGATCTTGTACGCCGTTCAAGCTTCGTTCGAGTGATGCGAGCCCGGCGCGCACCATTGCACGACCATCTTCCGAGAGGTACTTCGTCGATCGAAGCAGGGATGAACTGACCCGGATCACCTCCCCGTATGTCCGTAGTTGAAAGATCTCTCCCCCTTCGTCCATCTCGATCACGCCCAGTTGCTCCGAGGCGTACAGCATCCCCCGCAACACCGAAACGAGCCCGCCGGGGTAGGCCATGTGCGTAAGCCCCTTCTCGCGCATCAGTTTACGATTCGGAACAAAAATGGTTCCGATGGGATACGCCTCATGCTCCACCGTCAACTCCCACACGTTAGGTATGTGGCCAATCCGTCGCAAATGCTCCCGTGGAATAACCCCGTACTCTACGATGATGTCCCCCCGCTTTCGCAAGATGCCACTCGCAGAAGTTTCAGTCGGCCGTTTTGATGAACGGACGGTCTTGCCCTTCGGCTTCTGAACAGATGATCCTTGAACCATTTCTTCCTCCAATATCTGGTTAGCGGTTTGAGTTCTGTTCTCCAATGAACGTGCGCGGAACGTAACACGTTTCGACCATTTTGACAATGCTCACTAAAGCGTTTTTCGGTGAGCATGTCGGCAAAATAAAGAGGGGCAGACCAAATCAGCCTGCCCCTTCCTCTCATAGAGTGTGCTACGGGTATGCCGCCGCAATCATGATGAGGAATGATCCTACCACCATGATGAATGCGGCAAAGGCCCGTTGGCCCGTCTGTTTTTCTTTAAAGTAAAATCGACCCCATAGTACGCCGAAGATAACCGAGAGCCGCTTGAGGCCGATAACGTATGGCGTGAGCAGGAGCGGATAGGCCGCGTATTGGCAGTAGGCGCGGACGCTGTCCACCAGGCCGAGGAGCACAAACCATTTTCCACTCCCGGGTGTTCCACGGAGCCGCTGTAGACGTCCCTTTCGGAACATGAGCGGGGTGTAGAACAGCGCCATCCCTCCCTGCATGAACAGCGCGCTCCAGAGTGAACCTCCGGCGAGCACCGCTTGTTTATCGAAGGGGGACGAGATTGCGTAGAGCCCCGCCACGATGAGCATCTTGCGACTTGCCGGATCTCCGACCAGCCGGATGAACGGTGCGGCCCATCCTCCCGATCCATCATACTTCAAGAAGTACGTTCCTGCCGTCGTAACGATGACCCCAATACCCCCAAGCCAGGAAGGAATTTCGTTATTAATCAGGAACGCTGTCCCCAAAAGGAATGGCGACGACAGGGTGACGAGCGGCAGCACAAGGGAGATGTCTGCCGTTTCCAGTGCCTTCATGTACAGGTACGTCGCAAGAATATTCGGGAGCACGCTTGCGGCGATGGCCTGCCAAAAGTCGGTGGAATGTGGAACCGCGGGCGCATTGCCGATGAACGGGTGCCCCACCAGAAGAAATACGCCCATGAGCGGCAAGAACACGGCGAATGTCGCCGTATGCAATGACCATGCGGCGGTCACGGCGTCGTAGGCGATGCTGTTCTTTTTGCGCAGCACGTCTACGGTAGATTCGGTCAGTGCCGCCCCTACGGCGAGCAACACGCCGAGAAGGACGAGAGTGATTTGAAAGGACATGCTTCCGTTTCCTTTGATGGTCTCCTTGGCGAAAATGCCGCAGAAGACATGCTTTCTATAGCGCAGAACCGTGTTTTTGTCAACGCAAAATCTCTCGCCCGTTCAACGAAAAAACCGGTCGTCTATCGCACGCCCAAGCGGGAGTGGATAGACGAACCGGTTTTCGAAGGAGAAGCTTAGGCGGCAACCTCCTGAGCAGAAGGGGCTGCCGGAGCAAAAGAGATCTCGCCGCTCCTGATCCTGCGCCGGAGGGCGGCAAAAACGCGCTGCCCCTCTAAAGAAGGACTGCGGAAGTCCGGATAATCCTCGTCGTCTGCGTTGTATAAACAACGAAAGAATTCGTTCTCGATATATAGGGTAAAGTCAACAAAGGGGTCGCTCTTCCCAAGAACAATGAGAGCCGACCTGCTGTCTACTTCGCTCATCGCGAGCTCCTGGATCGGCTGGAGTAATCGCTCCGTGTCTCCTCGCCGATAAGCGTCATTCAAGCTCTTCTCAAGGATCATGAGAAATTCCTGAACATCCGCGTCCTCTGATGGATTCAACATGGGCTCGCAGGCGCTCTCCAGTAGCGGACCCGCTAGAGGCGTCGTGCTCCCTGGAGCGCCTGGATGCTCCGGCCTGGGATTCAACGCGACCGTATCCGACACGGGAGATTCCTCCGATGCGAGATTGCTCCGATCCTTCCCTCCACTTCGTGTGCTCCCCAACTGGGCGTCTCGTTCCCTCCGACGGATTCGTGAAATTTTGCCTGATTTTTTGAATCGCTTGAACATCTAGCGCTCTCTTTCTAGCGTTCTAATGAAAAGTCCAATGTTGACCGACACAGCAACCGTTGCTGCGCGGCCGGGTGAAATTCCTCACGAGGTGTAAGGGTAGGGTTATTAAAACGAAAAAAAGCGATATTGTCAAGGAAGATTGGCGTTTAAATCCAGATATACCCCTTAACAAAGCCCATTATTCCCCATATGCCCGCGCGCGATTCGCTTGGTGTTCGGCACCGTTGCGGGCGTAGTACACGTTTCCCTGCGCGTCCGTGAGGAAGAAGTAGTAGTTCGTTTGAGCCGGGTTTAGCACGGCTTGGATAGACGAAAGGCTGGGGTTGCCGATGGGGCCTGGGGGCAGGCCGCCGTATTTGTAGGTGTTATAGGGCGAGTCTACGGCAAGATCCGTGTAGGTAGATCGTGCGCGGCCGGCACCGGTGAAGTAGTTGATGGTGGCGTCGCTCTGCAACATCATGCCGCTGTTGAGGCGGTTCAAAAAAATCCCGGCCACGATGCGGCGATTTTCTGTGCCGTGCATTTCATCTTCCACAATGCTTGCGAGCGTAAGGATTTGATGCCAGGTCATGCCGCTTTTGGATTGTGCCTCGGTGTATGGCTCAATCACCCGCGTGTTGAATTCATCGAGCTGTTTGTACACCAACCCTGCAGGCAACAGATCCTCCCATACACGATACGTGTCGGGGAATAAATATCCTTCGAGCGATGCCCCGGCCGGGATGTCTGCAAGAAACGGGTAATCCTTTATGAGCCGCTCATCAAACGGCGCGGCATTGCGCGATTCTCCCACCACGGCAAAAAACGTGCTCGTGGCCACGCCATGCGCCTGGAATAAGCGATCCGCCTGTTGCGCAATGGTTTCACCTTCGATCAGGCGCACCGTTGCCTCTGGCCGTGCCGGCCCCTCGGCAAGGGCGGTGGCGATATCGCGATACGATGTGCCGCGACGGAACGCATACTCCCCGGCTTTAGGATGCCGCGCGTTTACATCGATCATGGCGTACAAGGTGTATCCAAGGCGCGACACGAGGCGGTGCTCCGCGAGTTGCGCATACACACCCCGTGCGGATATCCCTTCTTCCACCTGGATTGCTGTGGGGCGTCCGGCGCGCGCCACAGAAAACCAGGCCGCGTACACGAACCAGGCCGCAAGCAATAAAAAAATCCCGGCAACAGCGCCACCCACCGGGATCAATCGACGTACCAACGATGGCGGACGTTCAAATCGCACCACGAGCGATCGGCTAAAGCGCTTGGTTTTGTATGCCGGAATCTTAAACGTCCATTTCATAATCAAGAAAGGCGTTGGAGCGCCACATGGCCAAGGCGCACGATAAAGAATGCGGCGATGCCCACGGCCATCCCGCCCAACACATCCGTGGGATAGTGCATCCCGCTCGCCACGCGGCCAAACGCCACAAGGAACGCAAGGAGAAACGCCGCGATACCGAGTGGAATATCTTTAAATGCGATCGCTGCGGCAACCGCAAACGCCACGGCCGTGTGGCTAGAAGGGAACGATCCAGCCTGCGGGTTGGGTGGCACAATCGCGGTAACGCCAGAGATCGCGCGAAACGGACGCACGCGGCCGATGAGAGATGCGAGAGTGGTGGATAGCGTAAAGGCAACGAGCGCGGCCCATCCGGCTTCGATCACGGCGTGCTTGAGCCCTTGAGACAATCGCGCCGCGAAGACAAAAGGGATGAAGAGATAGATTACCCATCGTGCAGTAAAACCAACAAGAAGCTGACCCGTGGGCGATGCGAATGCCCGCTGAAGGGAGAGGATGATGAAAGGCTCAGACATGAGTAAAGAGTATATCGTAGCTGTGGTGGAGAGGATAGAGATTGCTTTCTTACGATGGCTTTGCTGTTTTGGGAGTGTACGGGCATTGCGCGCGCACGGGGCATCGCCAACACTGCGGCGTGGGCGCTTTGCACACATCACGACCAAATTGCACAAACGCCCGGTTAATCTCTTGCCAGGACGATTGCGGCACCAGTGCCATCAAATCCTGCTCCACGCGCTCCGGCGTTTTGCCACGCGACCATCCTAATCGGTTTGCGATACGCAACACGTGCGTGTCTACGCACACCGTGTCTTTATGAAACACATGGCTCAACACGCAGTTGGCTGTTTTGCGCCCCACGCCTGGCAGCTCCACCAAATCCGCAAACGTCGACGGCACCCGGCCGCCATGTTTTGCCAAAATAATTTTTGCCAGCCCATGAATGGCTCGCGCTTTGGATAGATACAACCCAATCGTAGAAATATACGTGCCAATCTCCTGCGGCGTGGAATCCGCAATCGATTGAAAGGTGGGATACCGTTTTTTAAACGCCGGGAATGCCTTTAACACCTGCTTATCCGTGGTGCGCGCACTCAACAACACCCCAATCAGCGTATCCTTTGGATTCCCTAAATCCATATCGGCCTTGGCCGTGTAAATCTTGCCCAGGGTACGGATGATGGCGGCTGTTTTTCGTGACGTGATCATAAAACGAAGTATACTCCATGAGTTCTCCGTGTCTTG
>JBDKJL010000016.1:0-4264 GCA_039796615.1 Candidatus Parcubacteria bacterium | reverse complement strand
GCCCTATGCCACGCTTATTTTCTAAACAAGAGAGGAATATTGACGTTTCTGTGTCGTTCCCGTACGATCCGCACACAAATCCAGAGGGGCTCTTAGCTCAGTTGGTAGAGCGCTTCCATGGCATGGAAGAGGTCAAGGGTTCGACCCCCTTAGAGTCCACCATAAAAAACTCCCTGCAGATGCAGGGAGTTTTTTATGAGATGCCGTGACGAAACCCAAGCGTGTATCGCACGCGAGAATGGTTTGTCCGGCGATCATGCACGCGCAGATGTGCATGGAGAGATCGAAGGCCCTTTACAAGCGCGGCGATATCTTGAGGCTCTTCGTGAGGGGCGGCGAGAGATCGCGCCAATTCTCGTTCATGGTGATGAATTTCACGGAGAAGCGCTTCGTCGCCATCGTGCTCCCAGGTGGATGGTGGATTTTTATAAGAGGCCGCCTCTTCTTCCTCTGCAAGAGCCTGTGCGATGGCACGAGCGGCGGCCTCTTCGGCATCCTCTGCCAGGAATCCAGGGGCGTGGAGCGCGTGAATCCCCGCAGCGTCGCGCATAGATTTCTCTAAAGGATCGGGCGTGTGCGAAGAAGATCGACTCGATGAGATTACCCCGCGAACCCGCAGCTCGCTCTCTGCAATCTCCACCCGCGTGTTTGGATGATCTGGATGCCCTTCGGGCGCGTGGGTGGGGCCGTGCTCCTGCCACTCGCGCACTTCACGAGCGAGATCACGGGTAGAGCGTGCGGCGGCCTGGGCGCGCCGAACGAGCCGCCAAAGCTCGAGTTGTTCGGCGCGAAGGTGTTCGCGCTCTTCAGGTGTCACACTCTCTGGCCCCAGGGAAGCGATGCGTTTCGCCGCTGCCTGTAGTTTTCCATCGTATGTTAAAAATGTCTGTTCGAGTTCATCGGCAATGCGACGCTGTTCATCTTGAAGTTCCGAGATGGCGCTCACCGGATCATCTAAACAGGCTTCCATGGATACCTGCTGCAAAGACGCCCCCTGAAAAGGAGGCGCTTCGGCAGGCGTGTGCGCATGGCGACGGATGGGCATGACTATTGAATGGGGTTGGATTCTGGGGGGTTGCTGGTGATATTTTCGGGTAACGGGGCCGCTTCGCCACCTTCTGCCGGCGCGGCGGCCGCACGTGCGGCACGAAGAGATTCAAGTCGAGCGGAGACCTCTGCCACATTGGGGTTCGCCTGTGTAACGGCCTCCACCTGCGCAATCGCTTCGTCGTATAATCCGGCCTGCTCATACGCGAGCGACAGGAGCCAACGCGCATTGGCGTATGTGGGAGATTGCACCAAGATATTTTCAAACAGCGTGATCGCCTGTGCGGTACGCCCGGTGCGTTGATAGAGTGAGGCGAGTTGGAATGCCACACCCACATCTCCTGGGTTCACCGACAACGCCTCTTCCATCTTTTTCACCGCGTCGTCTGTGCGGCCCTGGCGCTCGTATACGATCCCAAGATTAAAGTGCGCTGGCGCGTAATCAGCCTTTGCTTCAAGTGAGCGCATAAACCAGCCATCTGCCGCCGCGAGCGCCACGTCCATCCGCGTTTTTGCCTCCATCCGAGCCGCTTCATCTGGCGACTGAAGTAGCGGAGCCTCACGATCCGCCTGCACCACATACAATTTTCCGATGCCATTCATAAATGCCGGATTATGTGGCTCGCGGAGAAGCGCCTGTTCATACCGCGCGATCGCCTCTGTTTCCGACCCCTGCACCACACCCGAAAGTGCCTCAAACACCCCTGCGGCATTCGCCCAGTTGTCTACATTCACCGGATTGATGTCCGTGGCACGCGCAGCCGCCGCGAGCGCTGCAGAGATGTGTGCTTGCATCTGCCGCGTTTGCTCCTCTGCGGCCGACGGTTCTGGCTCTCCGGATTGAGAAGCGGCCATAATCCCCCCGGCGGCCACTAGGTGCGCTTGAGAAAGGCTTCGGAACACCCCATCATTGAAGGCGTTTAACGCCGCGGAACGATCCAACAAGCTGATAGAATTTTCAATGGGCTCTTGTCGTTGGAATGATCTTACCGCTTGCGCATATCGCACATCGGCCATCCACCGTTGGCCGGCAAGCCACAAAAACGCCATGGCGCACACGGCCAACACCAGGAATGCCGCGGAAAGGGCTGTTACAGCGGCCGGGCGCGTGCGCCGATCAAATGTCCACGACTGACGCGTGGATAAAAATCCTAACAACGCCAGCAAGAACCAAAAGGCCATCTGATGCGCCAGATTATAATTATAGAAGAAGGCCAGGAACACCATCGTAGACCACCCCACAAACACCGTGAGATGTGCCTGCCAGGCCTCATCATCTTTTTCACGCACCAGAATAGAAACGGAGCGGATCAAAACAGACAGCACGAGCACCAAGAGCAACGCCATTCCCACCACACCCATCATCGCCGCAAGAGTGAGCACCGCCGAACGGCCACGTTCAAAACGAATATTCCAGAACTCCGACATGTTTACGCCCGTGGCACGATACTTGGCATAGTCATAAAGCCAGGTACCGGGCCCAGAGCCAAACAGTGGACGATCGCGAAGCGTTTGGCGAGCGATATCCCACGTGTGCCCTGCAGAGGGAGACACCTCGGAGGGAACAACGATCGGAAGCAGCGGCGTACGTGGCACACCGCTGTTTTGCGACAAGGCCCAAAGCGATAAGCAAGAAACGCTCGCAACAACAAACAGCGCCGGAACAATCAGCATCACCGGGCGGTGGAATCGGCGATGCCGAATAAACGGCAACACCACGATCAAAACGCTTCCGAATAAAATCCCAGCCCACACCACCCAATAGTCAATCACCAACGCTAAGGCGAACCCCACCACAAGTGTCGCCCACAGCACCCCTTGCCATACCCACGACTGCCACCCCGTTTTTGAAAGCGCACAGGTTTCGGCGCGACAACCAAGCACCGTAAGCGACGCCGCGAGCACGACCGGGATCACTATGAACACCCCCAAAGCGTTCGCCGTACCAACGGTGTTGAATCCCACGCTCGCCATGGATCCACCGAATAAAAAGACCCCACAAACCTGTAAAAGCCCGTAAATCCCCGTGAGCAACGATCCAAAAAGGAACCACAGCACAAGATCGAGCGCCTGCCCGCGATCGCGGAGCCGATTCACGATCAAGAAATAAAACAACACAAGAGCGGCCATGGTGGCAAACGCCCACTGCACCTGCCCCACATTCCCCACAAATGAAAGATACCGATCAAGGGAAAAGACACTGGTAAGCCCATACCCGGCTAAAAAGAACAGCACCACAAGATGCAGCCAAGATCGCGCGATCGAGAACGACCGTGTGAGGATTCCCTGCCCCACCCATGCCAACAGAGCAATAAGCGTAAGAACCACGAGCAGCGTTTGTTTATTCAGCTCCAATACATCTAGCGTTACGGGCAAAAACCACAGAGGGACGAGCGCTACAACCAGAATCAAGCAAACATCCGTTATTTTTCCCAAGAATCGTGAAAACCTTGTATCGGGAGCTTTTGTGGGGATCAAATCTTGAAACGAGGGGGCGGTAGAAGGAAGCATAGGGGATGGTCGCAATGGACAATGTAAGAAGTATAACAAAATCCGGGATGAAGTACCAAGATATGCGTGGGACTTGAGCGCCTATCTATTTTAGTAAGGGGGCTTAGTCACTGCTTCCGGAACGTGAGCGCGTTCGTAGCCTAAAAACGTTTGTTGCATGCGTGTCCGGCATCCCGCTCCGAGCGGGGATGCAAGGACGTTTCTCGCGAGAACATCGCGAGCGTGACGGAAGCAGTGACTAAGCCCCCTTACTAAAATAGATAGGCGCTCAATCATCCACCCGCCAGCCGAAGATTACATCGTGTGTTTGAATGTCTTCCAGGATAATCGTGAACCCACCGCCCGCTTCATCGACGCCCACCCACCAACGCCCTGCGTCTCCAAATGGTGCCGTACGAATACGCGCGCTCGTACTCATCCCCTCTACGGGAATATGTACGCGCGTAGCTCCGGCCGCCACGCGCCCATATCCGCGAGCAAGCGCCTGCGTTTCAATCAACGCGGCGGCATCTGGCATGGATTCTGTCGGGAATGATATCTCGTCGGCTACCACCATCACCTCCACACTCGTCACATTCCCCCCCTCCCATCCCTCTAATGCAATCCCAAGGAGAGAACCAGGAGATGCGGCCTTCATGGCAACGCCAGGGATATCAGAGATGGTAAGAAGATCTCCTGGGAGAATGGCACCGTTCTGAATACTCAC
>JBDKJL010000015.1:0-11345 GCA_039796615.1 Candidatus Parcubacteria bacterium | reverse complement strand
ATTAAAGGACTGGATGCGGCGAAGGTGGGGGTGAACAATGAGGATTTTTTTGATTTTTTAATCTCAAAAGGAGAGGCGTTTGGTGACTTTGAGCAAATGCTTCTAAGATCTTTTTATGTTAATGTAACAATGCATATTGAATCTTTATTGAAATTATCATGCGAATTTATTTCAGACTATAAAAAATCATTATTTTCCGTATTTGAAATAAAAGGAAACGGCTTAGAGAGGTATCGTAAATATATAGAGAAATTAACAGGAAAAAACTTTCCTCAAAACGAACACTCCAAATTAAAACTCGACACATTAAGAATCATAAGAAATGCGATAGTGCATAGTGATGGTATTCTACAAAAATCAGACGAGAGTACGTTGTGTCGATATCTAGGATTCTTCCCCGATGAGTTCGTGATCGATGGGGGAAGGATTATTTTGCATTGGGAGGGTGCAAAAAAATTGATAGGGCTTCATGCTGACGTAACGCGAGAATTATTTGAGATCAGATAACGTGTACTTAAAAATCTTTATCGCTCCATCATCCACCACAAAAGCCCGATCGGCCTCTGCTTCCGCGCGCTCAGAGATTTCATTAGCTTTCCACCAATAATCGTTGATCACAAGATATACCAGGTGAGAGCCGCCCAATCGCGCGGCATCGGCCATGGTTGCGCGCGAAGGATCTTCGTATGAGGCGCGGAGGAACAGATCGTAAAGGGCGCCGCCGGTGGGGATGGGATAAAAAAAGATGTCGTTGTGATAGCGGGCAAAACCGAATTCGCGCACAGCAGCGGCAGACACGGATTGATTGGCGAGCACGGTGTAGGGTTCGCCGGCGGCGTCGCGATCGATCAGGCGAACGGCGTTCACGTCGCTGGCCGAAACACTCCAGCCGCGGCTTGGCGTTACGGCGTCGTGGCGGGGGAGCGCCGCGTATGTGGCGCCCGCGCCGAGGAGCGCTACAGCAAGGGTTATGCCTGCCACGGAGGGAACGGCCGCGTGCTTTGCGCGCGCGAGCAGCCAGGCGAACGTGGGAACAACAACGGGGAGGAGCAATAGGAGCGCCACGTCGAAGAGCCGTTCCGTGTAGTTACCACGTTCGTAGTCGATCAAAAAATGGAAGTCGCCGGCGCGCTGCATCACGAGTGCGGCGATAAAAGTAACGCTTGCTGCGAGGATAAACAGCAGGTCTCCATTGCGATGCGGTGTTGAGGGTTCTTTTGCCAACATCCCTTCTTGAAACGCTTCGGCCACGCGTCGCCCGATCGCCGTCGCCGCGAGCGCCACCATCATCCACGGCACCACCTGCTCAATCCACACGCTCGCTTGTGCCCACAGGGCATACCGATTGGCTGTCCATGGCACGAGCGCCGCAAGCGCGGCTCCCCATGCATCGACGTTTGTAACGGCAGCCACGTTGAACGCAACACCAGCGGAAGATCCAAGGGACGCGGCCAGGCTAAACACCACCGGCACGGAAATCCCCGCGCCAATCGCCGCAAAAAAAGAAAGGGGATAGCGCACCCAGTATCGAATGCCCCAAAGCGTTGCGGCCATGATTGCGCCAAATACCGGGAGCCCCACGAGCGGATGGGTGAGTGCGGCCCACGCCGCAAGGAGCAGCGCGATGAGGGTGCCGGGTAGCGGGGCATCGTCGCCCTGTGGATAACTTAAAAGAGCGGCAATCGCCAACGTTATCGCAAATCCGTGTGGCGTTGTCGCAACAAGCGGCGCAACCGGTACCAACACAAGCGCGGCGAGCATCGTTGGCGTACGTCGTCCAAATAACGCGGCGGCGGGAATTAGCACCATCGCCGTTGCGGCCACGAGCCATCGATCCACCAGGGCAATCGGCAGGTTGAATAGCGGCGCGATCCATGTGACAAACACGTACTGCCCCATGTAATACGGCGGGGCGGGTGAGAGCGTGCCCGTTTTTGCGAGCACACTCTCCCCTGCCACATGCAAAAAACCGTCAAACCCAAACCCGATCTTGTAGAGCAACGGCGCGATCACGACGGTGGCACCGATGGCACAAGCCGCCTGCACTCCAACGATCCACCCCCTCCCCTGTCTCCAGGCGGTCACCAATACGAGCGCCCAGAGTAATCCCACCATGGGGAGCACCCACGAGGGGAGCAGCGGCCAGGGCGTGCGAATGGCCTCCGTCGTTCCCAATTTCCAGGCCACATAGCCGATCAATATAACCCCCGCGATGCTCACGCCGAGCGAGCAACCTTCGAGGATAATGTCCCACACAGATCGACGATCAATCATCGCCCGTTGTGCTGCAGGAGCTGTTCGTTGGAACGACAGGAGCAGCGCGCCGATGATCACCGTTGCAATCATCATCAGCGTGGTCCACACATCTCCCCAGCCGCCCAAATGCCCGCCCGCGTAAAACCATCCTCCACGAAACACCATCAGGAGAGCGAGCGACGCCACGGATCCCCAAAATACGGCGGAGAGATTGCTCGCATCAGGCATCAACCGTTTCCCACCCACATACCCACATGCCACCACGGCCGAGAGCGCAAAAAAAGCGGTCACGATCCCAGATTGCCCGATGAGGTGGCTCACAACCATCCCCGCACCGATCCCGAGAAGCGCGAATAGATCCGATAAACGCAACGACATACGGCTATGCTACCACACCCGCAAACCGTCCGTTTAACTTGACATACGCTGGTTTTCCTGGTGAACTGTGTCGCATCTCGTGCAATCCCGCCGAGAGAACAAAGGAGCACATTTTGAAATCGAGAATATCATTTGAAGAAAAATTTGCCGCAACGGCGGCAAAGATCATTGGCGTTTGTAACGCCATCCTTCTTCCAGAGGGCCAGGAGATCCTACTTGATCGTCTCCTCGCAGGAGATCTCGGGGGCTTGGACTCGTATCTTGTTGGGCTCGTTCTGCCGGCGTTAAAGTCGGATAATGAAGAGCTGCAGCAGTACGCGTGTACGGCGGCAAATCTCGCCGTCTTTCAGGCGGTGATGATCGAAACGCTCCCTCGAGCGATCGTCGCGCAGCTCATGACGGATTCGAAGACCGCTTTTGTAGCGGGAAAATCGAAGGAGATGATCTGTCGGTTGGCTGCGGACGCTTTTTCGATCCAAATGGCTCGACAACTGTATGCTGCCCCGTCCGACGGACGATTGTTTTTCCTCGTCCCGGAAAAGCGTCAGCAGGTGATGCTCCAATCACTCGTTGCGATTGCGCACCTTCTCCACGATCGCCGAAATGAGAGTCGCTTTTACTGGCAGCGTGTTCAAGTTCTTGCAGAGCTCCGTCAATGGGAAGAGATCGCAGGTTCTATGGGCATGCCAGACATCAGAGCTCTTTCAGACGGCCTAGAGACGGTTCATCTGAAAGAAGCTCATACGTTCCTCTGCTACGTCCGTCAGGATAACTCGCTGCATGCAGCGGACGTGGATCTCTCAACGATGGGTTTTTCTTTCCAGCAAGTTCCGGATGAGACGCTCGTTCGTTCTGTGGCTCCCGATTCGCCTAAAAGAGTTGCGGGCGGCGGAAGGGGGTCGAGACTGAACTGATGCAAGACTTCTTCCTTTTGTGTGCCGGTTGAACCCCTCATGGATTCAGCCGGCATCACTTATTTTAGGGGGTTTTTATCTTTAAATTGCCTTGAATACTTGACATTTCATCATCCAGATGGTATTTAATAGGGCATGAAATCAACGCCACGGCAGGTGGGTCTCCTCCTGCGTACATACGCCACGAAGGCCGAAGACGCCCCACGCCGGTTGGCGTTGGTTGCGGAGACATTGGCGCAGGTGGCTAAGGCACAGGTAAACGGCATCCCCTTTTTTACCCGCGTAGATGTGTTGGTGTGGACAGACAAACGATTCCAAGATCGTGACTGCGGCCTTACGGCGGCGTTGCTCCGCAAAGAACTTCCGGCGGCTCAAGATGGGATTCCGGTAACCATTCATGAGGTAGACCATGGAGATATTTTCTGTGGCATTTTAAATTACGGCGTGGCCATGCAGATGGCACATGGAATCACGCATAGCTTGGTGATGTCTCCCGACGCGGCAAGCTATCTTACGCCCGATGCGGTGGCAGATTTTTCTGCAGCGATTGATGCGGGCGCGCGTGCGGCGGGTCTTGCTACGCATGAGTTGGCAGACTCCGTGATGCAAGGGCGATTTACAAACACGTTTTCGTTGTGGGAAACATCCGCATTGCTCACCGTTGGTGGATTTGATTTGATCGCGGCCAAGCCGGCGGATGATCGTGTGGGCACTTTTTTGCGTAGCTGGAGTCTCACAGAAGAAGAAACGACGTATGCGCTCGCCGGCGTGGAAGAGATTATCCCCCTTATTCGATTGGTGGATGTGTATGGGCCGTGCATTGCGCCCATCCGTCTTCGCACGGATGCGCCGCAACAATACGTGGTGCCCGATGCCGCAACGCAACCAGAGCTGTTCCGTCGCCACACCATGAAGATGGAAAAGAAAATGCAGCGACAGGCCGCGATGGCGGCGTCTGCCGGAGCCGACTTAGATTATCTCAAGGGGGGTATCTTGCCGGCGTATCGGGTGTAAGATGGGGTGAACGATTTCATGTACGCTCTCCTCGCATGGTTGCGCAAGGTGATCCCGGCACCGGTGTTCGGGATGTATCATCGTGCGCTCTCATGGCTCGCGGCGGTGTGGTATGGGTTTCCGAGTAAGCGGCTGATTGTAATCGGCGTTACGGGCACGAGTGGAAAAACCACCACCTGTTACTTGCTTGCTAAGGCGCTCGAGGCCGAAGGAGCCACGGTGGGTTGCACGACCACCGCCTTTTTTAAGATCGGATCCAAGGAATGGCCCAACGCCACCAAAATGACCATGTTGGGGCGGTTTCAGACACAAAATTTATTGCGTCAGATGGTAGATGCCGGGTGCACATACGCGGTCGTTGAGACCTCCTCGCAAGGGATTGCGCAGGGGCGCCATCGGCATGTGGCGTATGACGTGTGCGTGTTTACAAATCTTACGCCAGAACATTTAGAGGCGCATGGCGGATTTGAACCATACAAGCAGGCCAAGATTTCCCTGTTTCGTTACGCGGCCACCTTGCCACCAAAAATGCTTCACGGTCATCGCGTGCCACGGATTGCCGTGTTGAATGCAGACAGCCCCCATGCACCAGACTTTGCCGTGCAAGGATTTAACCCAGTGGTGTGGTTTGGGATGGAAGGACAGGCAACACATCCGGGCATGATCCGCGCCACGGATGTGCAGAGCACCCAAACGGGCAGCCTATTTCATGTTGGCGACACCTCGTTTCATCTTCAGATGCCGGGCACCGTGATGGTACAAAACGCCCTTGCTGCCATCGCCACGGCCGAATCGTTGGGCATTCCTCCCGATGCCATCGCCGAGGCTCTCGCAAACGCTCCAGGGCTCCCTGGGCGCTACGAACGTATCGATGCGGGTCAGCCGTTTATCGTGATGGTGGACTATGCGTTTGAGCCAAACGCCATCACCAAGCTCTATGAATCCGTTTCAGCGATCCCTCACAAGCGAATCATCCATCTGCTCGGTTCCACCGGCGGCGGTCGCGACATTGCTCGCCGCGCCGTGATTGGCAAGATCGCCGGTGAACGTGCCGATATCGTGATCGTCACCAATGAAGATCCATACGACGACAACCCGCAAACAATTATCGACGATGTTGCGGGCGGTGCCGTAGCCGCTGGGAAAAAAGATGGAGAGAATTTATTTTCTATTTTAGACCGACGTGAAGCGATTCAACGAGCCATCACCATGGCTCAGCCTGGCGACCTCGTCCTCATTACCGGCAAAGGGAGCGAACCCGTGATGGCCGTGGCCGGAGGCGTTCTGCTCCCTTGGAGCGATGCGGAAGAAGTACGAAAAGCCTTGAAACGTTAAAGGAAGAGTGAGAGCGTGAGGGACTTAGCCAGAAGTGTGTGCACACAGGAGAAGTATCCCTGATTTTTGGGCGAGAGCTGTTTTCTCTGCCCCTCAATATACGGAACAATCTCGCAGCCCAAAAATCAGGGATACTTCTCCTGTGTGCACACACTTCTGGCTAAGTCCCTCACACCTACCTCACCCCCTCCTTTTTTGTTACTATCCTGCCATGGTTCGACTCGAAGAGGTGATTCAACTGAAAGAAGGTGAGGAGGTGAAGGCGCTCACGCGTCGGCACATTATTACGCTTTTCCCACAATTTTTGGCCGCTCTGGTGCTCATTGTGGCGCCATTTTTCTTTTTATTTCCGTTGTTTACCAGCGGCCCGGCAGGGATCATGGTGTTTGGGGTATTGGTGCTTGTGGGTGTGCTGGTGGCTATTCGGGGATTTGTGATGTGGGACGGTGATTTATTTATTATCACGAACCATCGAATTATCGACGTGGATCAGCAAGGGCTTTTTGCGCGCACCATCAATGAGATTACGTATCTCAACATGCAAGATCCTTCGTGGTCTAAAAAATCCCCGATCGATTTTATCCTTGGGATCGGCCGCGTGAGCGCGCGGAGTTCGTCGGGTTCCCTCACGATTGAGGCGCGTTTTGTGCCGCGGCCGCGCGATCTGCATCAAATGATTACAGACTATTCGCAAGAGGCGCTTGCGGCCGCCGGATGGATTGCGTCTCCTTCGGTAGGAGGCGCGTCAAAACCAAAACCGCCAGCATCTTCGGGTTCTTCCAAAGAGGTACTGTTGGAGCGCGTCGGTAAGCAATTAGAGCACATGGACGAAAAGGCATTGGAACGCTTGGCGAAAACCCTCAAGGGTCAAGAGCAAGACATCGCGGTGTCTAAGTTATTTGGGGATCAAAAGAATGCGTTAAAAGAGATCAAAGAATAGCTCATGCTGCAGCGTCTTCTCGACACCATCCGTTCCTGGCCGCTCGTGTTATTGGGGAGCGTGGTGTTGGCGTTGCTCGTGGGCACGGCTACGGTGCGCGAGAGCTACCGTGGGTGGAAGGTGGATCGAGAGATCCAGGCGCTCGAGGCACAGGCCGATGCGCTCGAGGGTCGCAATGGCACGCTGCGCGAGCTGGCACGCGCGTTGCAGTCTCCGGAGCGGTTGGAGGTGGAGGCACGGGCGCGGCTGGGGCTACGTCAACCAGGTGAAAGCGTGGTGGTTGTCTCCGGCCTAGCTGTGACGAGTAGTTGGGAGGGCGGTTTTGCGCTTGATGTGGTGGAGCCTCCGGTGGCGACGCCGCGTTCCAACCCCGAGCGATGGTTTGACTATTTCTTCCGTCCAGCCCCTCCGAGGGGGTAACATAGCCTTCTATGATTCTTGCTTTGCGAAAACGATGGGTGTTGTGGGCTGCGTGTGCGGCGCTTGTGGTGCTGTTGGGGTTGCTGTCTGCCACCGCGATCTTTTTGTGGGGGGTGTATGTGCGCCATTGGGAAGGCCCGGTGGTAACGGCCGTTGCAAAGGTGATCCCGGTGCCCGCCGCGTCCCTTGGCGATCGTCGCGTTCTGTTGCGTGAATATTTGGCAGATGTGCGTTCCGTAAAGATTTTCTTGGCTTCCGAAGAGGCCACGGCAGCGGGTGTGGCGCGCGATATCGCCATCGACGATCGGCGAGAGGCGCTTGAGCGGTTGTTGCACGAACGGGCGCTGCAAGAAACGGCCGAGGCGCGAGCCATTACGGTAACGCCAGAACAAACAAAGGCGGTGATGGATGAATTTGGGGTCTCCGCAACCAGCACCGAGGCATTTGCCGACTTTTTAGAGCGTGGATACGGCTGGACGGTGGCAGATTTTGAATCGCATGTGGTGCAGCCGCTCATTCTTACGCGGCTCCTCTCCTCATCGTTTGCGGCGGATCACGATGGGGATCTTACGGCGTTTGATCAATATCTCTTGGAGCGATTAGCGCGCAAGGATGTGGTGCGATATATCCGGTTCTAGCTTCTTGAGATCAGCTTGAGCCGGGTGTGCTATACTTCTTGTACTTATTCCTTAACACATGCCATATGACAATGGGCCACTAACATTATGATGATGGGAAAATACTGCGGACTCCATAAGGTCAGTTGGGTATTGCTCGTGATCGGTGGTTTAAATTGGGGTCTTGTCGGTGCGTTCCGCTTTAACCTGGTGGAACAGCTGTTGGGATCCTGGCCGATGGTGGTGCGCATTGTGTACATCCTTGTGGGTCTCGCCGCGCTTTCAATGCTTGCCTGTGCAAAATGCTGTGGTAAGTGTGAGAAGTGCGAGCCTAAAAAATAGGCTTTTTCGTTTGGCGACCTCCATAAAAAACATCCCTGCATTTGCAGGGATGTTTTTTATGGAGCCAGCTCCGGGATTTGAACCCGGGACCTCTACTTTACGAAAGTATTGCTCTACCAACTGAGCTAAGCTGGCCGGTTCCCCCGGAGCTCCGCGGTTGCGGAACGAAGGGGGATGGAGCGGGTAGGGGGAATCGAACCCCCCTCTAGTGCTTGGGAAGCACTCATAATAGCCACTATACGATACCCGCCTGTTTTTGATCGGTTGTCGCAATGAGGCGATTCCAGTATTATGTCACGGATAACACCTGTACCGCTGCGGTCGCCATCGTACGTATTTTGAACGGGTGCGTCAAGGCCGCATCGCACGCCTCCCTGCCATGATTTCCCTCAAAAATGTTTCAAAAGTATATCCCCCAAACGTGCATGGATTGCGCGAGATTTCTTTAGACATCGCGCCGGGGGAGTTTGTGAGTATTGTGGGCACAAGTGGCGCAGGAAAAACAACGCTCGCAAAGATGCTCATTGCCGAAGAGCGGCCTACACACGGAAGCATTCGGATCGGCGGGTGGGATATTACCCGAATTCGGGCGCGCGAAATTCCGCTATTGCGTCGGCAAATTGGGGTGGTGTTTCAGGATTTTAAACTCCTCCCGCGCAAAACGGTGTTTGAGAATGTGGCGTTTGCGTTAGAGGTGGCGGGTGAGCCGATTCGCCGCATTCGTGAGATCGTTCCGCAGGTGCTCCGTATCGTGGGGCTGGAAGAAAAAATGCAGCGCTATCCGTTCCAGCTTTCTGGCGGCGAGCAGCAGCGGGTGGTGGTGGCGCGTTCGCTCGCGCATCGGCCAAAAATTCTCCTTGCCGATGAACCCACCGGCAACTTGGACACCATCAACACACACGACATCATCGACCTCTTGGAAAAAATTAATGCCTTTGGCACCACGATCGTGCTTGTTACCCATAACCGTGAGGTGGTAAACGCGCTGCGCAAGCGCGTGATCACCCTCGCGGATGGGCGCGTGGTGAGTGATCAGGCACATGGAAAGTACGTGTTATCGTAACCGTTACATGTTTATCACCCCTCTTCGCATCTGCAAACAAGCCCTCCAGCATGTCGGCCGGAATGTGTGGTTGAGTTCGGCCACGGTGCTGGTGCTTATTCTTGCACTCGTAAGTGTGAACGTGCTGGTGGGCGTAAATGCGCTTGTGGAACGTTCGGTGCGTATGGTGGAGGATCGCGTAGACATGACCGTGTTCTTTCGGCCAGATGCCAACGACGCGGTGGTGAGCCAGGCCCGATTCTTTTTAGAAAGTTTGCCGCAGGTAAAGTCTGTCACGCTCATCCCTCCCGACCAGGCGCTTACGGCATTCCGCGAACGCCATCAGGATGATCCGGATGTGGTCGATGCCCTCGCGGAGCTCGACACCAACCCCCTCGGCGCCACATTGCGCCTTACCGCCCGCCAAACGTCCGATTATCCGTTTATCGTAGAGACGCTTAAAAATCCGCAGTTCGGCGATGCGATTGAATCAAAAACGTACGATGACAACGCTGAATCCATTCATACGGTGGAACAGGTCGCAAAGAACGTTCGGTTTGTGGGGACGCTTTTGATCCTGATTTTTATCACCATCGGTATTTTAATTGTGTTTAACACCATTCGCGTGGCCATTTACACACAGCGTGAGGAGATTGGGATTATGCGGCTCGTCGGGGCGTCTTCTTCATTTATTCGAATGCCGTTTGTGTTGCAGGGATTGTTGTTAGCCTTGGTGGCGCTGGTGGTGACATCGGGGATCGTGGCCGTGGGAGTTTCGTGGATGGATCCGGCGCTTCAACCGCTGTTTGACGACGGCCAGCCAGCAGGATTGCATCAGGCATTTTTTGGAGACTGGGTGTCGTTGGTGTTGCTTCAGGCTTCAGGGCTCGGGGTTCTTGTAGGGTTTACCAGTTGGCTTGCGGCCGGGAAGTATCTTCGACGATAGGCGATATGGAAAAAATGCCCGCGCTCCACGCCAAGCCTCCTGTGGGAGCAGAGGGGGGTTATGATGCGAGTGTTGAGCGTGCGCGCAACGGGTTTTACGATCGGTTTAAAACGTTTGTCGCAAAGCGACCTCCCGAGGCGGTTGCCATGCTCGCGCTGTTGATGAGCGCCGAGGGATGTGCCGCGGCGGGGATTCCGATGCCGCCTGAAGCGCTCCACGCAAAAACGGTGGAGCGAACGTCGGAAACGGGGGAGTCTGCTCTGTTAGAGGGGTTGCCGCCACAGGAAGAGATGCTTGCAGAGATTGAGCGCGTGCACGGCCCGAAGATTCGTCGAGGGCTTTTTGAGATTTTTCAAACGCGCGTGCTTGGGATCCCGTTGAGTGGGCAGGAAGAGCGCCCGCGCCCACGAACCGCTCCGGAGGAAATAAAACCAGGGCGTCCGGATGTACGTCTGTCGTATGACATCGGTCTTTCTCGGGAGTCGCTCCAAGAGATTCTTGAGGCGGGCTGGCCGAAGAGTTGGATTGCACCAGAAGTGATGGCGATGGAGGTGAGCGATTTTCGGGAGCGTGACGACCCAGAAGCGATGGATCCGACGGTAAAGGGATACCTCCAAAAAAATCATGGGCATGGGGTGGATGCGAGCTCGATCCACATAAGTGGAGAACGGCTAATCGAGTGGGATGCATCGTTTGGGCATCTCATCGGCCATGAGGTGGCGCATGCGAACGACGCGATTCGTTCAAACACGCTCAAAACACCCGAACGCATTGCGCTTCTTTATCGCGTGCAGCAGCGAGCCTTATCGCCAGATCGAACATTCTATCCGTATGCAGAGACGATGTTTCGGGAGCGTGATTTGATCCGAGGTGTTCGAGAGTATTGGGCAGAGATGATGGCAGCGGCTCTGGCCGTTCCGGCAGATGATGAGGCCGCATGGCGAAGGAACGCGGTTTGGCAGGCACCCAATGCGGCATCAATCGAAAAAGATTTGGATATTGTGATGCGATATCTTCAGGTTGCCGCGCCCGGATTCAAGCCCTGGGAAGCGGCAACGCAACGTGTGGCGGTGGAGGGGGAGATTATGCGAACCACCGTGCGGCAACGAATGGACGCCGCGCTGGATGTGTTGCCAGCCGG
>JBDKJL010000014.1:0-11596 GCA_039796615.1 Candidatus Parcubacteria bacterium | reverse complement strand
TATCAATCTTGTGATGGAAGCGAAAACCGGTTCGGAAGAAACGGATTGGGTTAAAGAAATTCCATTGCGCCATGAAAATGGTCGTCCGTTCCGTGAGCCACAGGTGGTGGGGTGGATCGATGATGCGGCGGTGGCATTGGTGGCGCTTCGGGGAGATGTGCGGTATGTGGTGCTCGTGGATGAAACGGGCGACGTGCAGACACTCGCGCCGTTGCCAGAGCTCGCTGAAGGTTTTTCGGTGGGTGGTACGTCTGTTTGGTACGTCACGGCCACCCCAGGGGAGGGGATTGAGTTTGGTCCAAGCGGGCCAAGCGCGATTCATCGCATTTTGTGGCCGGGGAGAGGCCCGGATGTTGCGCGGGTGGGTACGGATATGGTTGTGGCACAGGAGCCCGTTGCGTTAATCGGATCACTCCATGTAAACGCCGACGGGCGATATGCGTATACCGCGGGTGGTCGACTGATGCTTGGTTATGAAAAAGCGTTGGTAGATGCCGGAACCGGGAGCTTTTTAGGATGGACGGATGATGGTCGGCTCATTGCGCTTGAAGCAGAAAACCGCGTGGTATTCAAAACGATTGCTGGAGAAACAGAAAACACGACGGTGCAGCTAGATTCGGGGATCGTCGATCCTCGGCATGAGGGGTATCTCCAGGCCTGGTCCGTTTTGCTTGAGCCAACGGCACCGTTAGAGTAAACTATCACCGTATGCAACTTCCTCCCTTTTCGCGTCTTTTGAACATCCTGATTGGATTAGGCGTGTTTATGTTCGTCGCCACACTGATATTCCCCATCCTCCTCGCAGATGGCGTTGAATCATCGCCCGAAGATCGCCCGGTGCCGATTGAGGGAACGTTGGGTGAAGAAGGAGCCTCCTGCGGTGGGGCAGAGCGGTTGCCGTGCCAGCCGGGATTTGTGTGCAAAGGGAGCACAGAGAGCAGCTACGGCATTTGTATGACAGACGAGCGCGAGGCATTGCCCGCAGGGAAAGAGGGGGAGGTGTGCGGTGGCGATCGTGGGTGCGGTGCAGGGCTGCTGTGTAATGCTGTGGGTGGCGCAAACGGGGTGTGCGTTTCGGCGCGTCAGGCCGAATAGCGAGTAGACATTTGGCAGGCATTGCGGTAGGCTCGTGCGTGATATGCCACGAACTCTGATTGGTGAAACGCCCACAAAGATTGGCGAAATGGTGACATTGAGCGGCTGGTTAGATACCCGTCGCGACATGGGAAAGATCACGTTTGTGGATCTTCGCGATCGCACCGGAACCGTGCAGGTGGTGCTTGTTCCCGGTGAATTGCCCGAAGATCAACGTGAATGGATTAAGGATTTGCGGAGTGAGTTCGTGCTGCAGATTACGGGTGAGGTGAAAGAACGCAACGCGAAACAGGTGAACCCGAACATCGCCACGGGGACGATTGAAATTTTGGCGAAGAATCTGGTGGTGTTGAACGAGGCCAAGACCCCTCCGTTTGAATTAGACAAGGACACGCGAACAATCAACGAAGAAGTGCGGTTGAAATACCGCTACCTGGATTTGCGCACACCGCGAATGCAAAAGAACATTCGATTGCGCGACACGATCATCACGTTCTTCCGTGACTACATGCACAAGAACGATTTCGTGGAAATCGAAACGCCGATTTTAATGAAGGGCACACCGGAAGGATCACGCGAATATGTGGTACCGAGCCGCCTGCATGCCGGAGAGTTCTATGTGTTGCCTCAGAGCCCGCAGCAATTTAAGCAGCTTTGTATGGTGGCCGGATTTGAGCGGTATTTCCAGGTGGCGCGCTGCTTCCGTGACGAAGATCAGCGCGGCGACCGCCAGCCGGAGTTCACGCAGTTGGATTATGAAATGAGTTTTGTAACGCAAGAGGATGTGTTGCAATTTACGGAGGCAATGTTTATTGCCATGGCGGAGCAGTTATTCCCGAAAAAGAAGATCGCGTCACGTCCATTTCCGCGTCTTACCTACGCGGAAAGTATGGAGAAGTATGGCAGCGACAAGCCGGACTTGCGGCAGGATAAGAATGATCCGAACGAACTCGCATTTTGCTGGATTTTAGATTTCCCGATGTTCGAAAAATTGGAAGACGGATCGATCCAGGCGCAGCATCACCCGTTCTGCTCCATCAAGGAAGAGGATAAAGACAAGTTCATGAAGGGCGAGGACATCCTGAGCATTCGTGCGAATGCGTATGACCTGGTGTTGAATGGGTTTGAGCTTTCGTCTGGTTCCATTCGTATCCATGAACAGGCGTTGCAAAAGCGTATCTTTGATCTTCTCGGCGTTTCGGAAGAGGAGCAAAAGGCAAAATTTGGCCATATGCTGGAAGCGTTCGCTTTTGGCGCGCCGCCTCACGGAGGATTTGCGCCCGGCATCGACCGCATTGTGATGCTGATGGCTGGCGAACCGAACATCCGCGAAGTGATTGCTTTCCCGAAAGACGGAAACGCCCGCGACTTAATGATGGGCGCGCCTGCACCAATCTCCAAAAAGGCGTTGGATGAGGCGAACGTGCAGGTGAAGAAATAATCGAAAATCAGCCTATGTCTCGCCGCGTTTTTCTTGTGCATGGGTGGGGTGGGTATCCGAATGAGGGATGGTTCCCGTGGTTAAAACAGGTATTGGAGCAGGACGGATTTACCGTTATCGCTCCGCAGTTACCGGAAACAAATACGCCGCATATTTCGTTATGGGTTCCTGCGCTTGCGCAGGCAGTGGGCGTTGCGGATGAAGAAACGTATTTTGTGGGGCACAGCATGGGGTGCCAAGCGATTGCGCGATATATCGCAACCTTGCCTGCAGATGTCAGAGTGGGTGGTGCGGTGTTTGTGGCAGGATTTTTTAAGAGCCTCACGAATTTAGAAAAAGGCGAAGAGCCAGCGATCGCAAACGAGTGGCTCAGCGCCCCGATCAATTTGGAGGGTGTCCGGGATCGGTTACCCAAAAGTGTTGCCCTTTTTTCGGATAACGACCGATTTGTTCCTACAGAAAATCAGGAGGCGTTTCGTGATGTTTTGAAGTCCAAAATAATTGTAAAACAGGCGATGGGGCACTTCAGCGGAAGTGAGGGAACCATGGCGCTTCCTGAGGTACGGGAGGCGATTTTAGAGATGGCGGGGCACGTATCTTAAGGTTTTTTAGTGCCTTTGCTTGGGTTGTTTTTCGTTTCCAGAGGGGCTATCCTTCCCCCCGTGCCCATCACCTTCCAGACGGCGCAATTCGAGGGGCCGTTAGACCTCCTGCTTCAATTGGTGGAGAAGGAGGAGCTTGAGATTTCGGAGGTTTCGCTGGCGATCGTGGCCGATCAGTTTGTGCAGTATGTAAAAGAGGGGCAGGGAAAGATTGCGCCGGAGGAGTTGGCGGATTTTTTAGTGATTGCGGCAAAGCTTGTGTATATGAAGAGCAAGCTGCTGTTGCCCTCGCTTGTGGACGATGCGTTGGAGGAGGGGCCGGATTTGGCCACGCAGTTGCGGCTGTATCAGCAGTTTGTGGCGGCGAGCCGCACGGTGAATGGGATGTGGGAAAGCGATCAGGTGAGCTTTCCGCGTGAACGACGCACGGTGCGGCAACTGGAGCCATCGTTTGTACCTCCGAGAGACCTTACGACCACGGCCATGCGCGAACTCATGCAAGCGGTGATTACGCGCCTCACGCCCATCATCAAACTCCCGCAGGCGGCCATGCAGCGCGTGATGACGATTCAGGATAAAATTGCGTCGCTTGCGCAAAAGTTGCGGACGCATGCGTCATTCCGATTTTCGAGCGTGTTGCGTCAGGCAAAAGACAAGGGCGAGCGTGTGGTGTCGTTCCTTGCACTGTTGGAATTGGTGAAACAGCGCGTGGTAAAAGTAGCGCAAACGGATTTATTTGATGATATTGATGTGGCGGCACATGAATTAGATCGGCTGGCAGACCTTCAACTTGAATTTGTATGACCATGAAAATTTCAAATGACAACATCCAAATTTCAAATAAGATTCTTTCAATCTTATTTGCTGGTGCGCGTCCGTTTTCGATTCGTCGGTTAGGGGAGTTGTGTGAGGCGTCTACAAAAGATGTGGAAGAGGCGATGAGAGTGTTAGAAACGCAACTGGAAAACTTACCACTGATGCTGCAAACATCTGGTAACGACGTGCAGCTTGTGACGAGGCCGGAATATGTGGATATCGTAAAGCAGGTGGTGCGTGATGAAATGGCTGGAGAATTGTCGCGGCCGAGTTTGGAAACGCTTACGATTTTAGCGTATCGTGGGCCGCTTACACGTCCCGAGTTGGAGCAAATTCGCGGCGTACACTCGTCGCTTATTCTGCGCAATCTGATGCTGCGTGGGTTGGTGGAAGAAAAAGAAGATGCGCGGCTAGGGCAGCCCACGTATGCGGTGACCTTCGCCTTTATCCAGCACTTGGGATTGAAATCGTTGGAAGAGCTGCCCGATTATGAATCGCTCCGTGGGCATGAGCATGTGGTGGACGTATTAAAGGAAATGGAGGAAGAAGCAGAGGCGAAAGAGAAAACTCAGGAAGCATCCGTATGAGTTTAGATCATCTCGTGGCGTTGCTTGCCGCCGTATCGCTCCAGGCGAACGCGAGTACACATGCGATTCCGGTAACGATCGCCACGGTGCCACTCGTGCAAACGATTGCATCGCCCGTGCCGCCCGTAAAAAAGGAAGGAGCGGGTGCGGGCGTTGTGGTGTCTGCCCGATCGGCGATTGCGGTGGATGTGGGGAGTGGGGAGGTGCTCTTTGCAAAAGAGGCGGAAGTGGTGCGGCCGATTGCCAGCCTTACAAAATTATTGACGGCGATGGTGGTGCTGGATCAGGGATTGCGCGGCGAAGAGCTGATCACCGTTGATGCCCGTGATTTTGTGGAAGCGCGGCCGGAATTCGCCGCGGGCGATACGATGACGCGCGAGGTGGCGCTGCGTGCCATGCTGATCGGGTCGGTAAACGAATTGGCGAATGCGTTTGCCCGCACGAGTGAGGGCGGCGAAGAGGCGTTTATGCAAGCAATGCGTGATAAGGCGGCGGTGCTGGGGCTCACGCATACGTCGCTTACGGAGCCGTCGGGCATTAATCCACGTAACACGTCTACGGCGAGCGATGTGGCACGGTTAATGCGCGCATCGCTCGGTTACGCTGAAATTCGTGACATGACGACCCAGGGGAGCATCACCGTTACCACCACGGCCGGGAAAAATGTGAAATTGGATTCTACGAATTTATTACTGCCGACATATTTGAATCAAGATCCGTATCGGATTATCGCCGGAAAAACAGGATCGCTCCCAGAGGCGGGCTATTGCCTGGCGCAGGTAACGCAAAATAAAGAGGGCAAGCAGGTGATCATCGTGGGGCTCGGCAGCACGGATCATTTTACGCGATTTCAGGATGTGAAAGCGCTTACCACATGGACACTGGGAGCCTTTACATGGGATCAAAAATAATCGGTGTTGATTTGCGCTGCCTCCCCGCAGATGGTTCTGCGGGGGGAGGAATTGCGCACGCGGCGCGGGCGATCGCGGCGGAACTGGAGCAGCGATTGGGAACCCGGTTGATTCGTTACGATGTTCACGGCAATCGGCACGCTCTTATCCGTGCAATCAAGGAACGGCCATGTGATCTGCTCTTTGTACCGTCTGGTGCCGTTTCGCCTGGGCTTCCTGTCCCTGCAATTCCCTGGGTGCATGATCTGGATATTTTTGACCATCCGGAGTGGTTCCCGCAATCGTGGGTAAAGCGAACGCTCACAACGCATTTTTTTCTTCAAGGAATTCGCCGCGCGCCACACGTGTTTGCCGTTTCGGAATATACAAAACAGGCGATGATTCGCCATGCCCGCATCCCCGCACACCGTGTCACCGTGACGAGCGAAGGGGGAGACGACGTTCTCGCGTCGATTCCTCGTGATCAGCTCGCAGAACGAAAGCGCGAGGCAGTGCAGCGGCTCGCGTCACTCGGCATTACGCGTCGATTTGCGCTTGTGCTCGGCACGCTTGAACCGCGAAAAAATATCGCGATGTTGTGCCGCGTGTGGCCAGAGGTTGTGCGGCAGGTACCAGATGTCGATCTTGTGATTGCGGGGCAAGACGGATGGAAAACAATGGCAATCCATGAGGCAATTCGTGCGTGCCCGTCGACGATTCTTCTGCAGAAGCCACATCACAACGGCCGTACGCCGTTTACGGAGAGCGACCGTCGGGATTTATTGCTCGCCGCGTCGCTCGTGTGCGTTCCTTCGTTTTCCGAAGGATTTGGTCTCGTCGCTCTAGAAGCCACGCAAGCCGGCACGCCCGTGCTTGCGAGCCGCCGTGGAGCCTTGCCGGAGGTATTAGGAGAGGGGTCGTGGTTGTTGGAGCCGGAGGATAGAGAGGGATGGAGGGAGAAGGTGACTCAAGTATTAAGTGATGGCGCGTTATCTAGAACGATGATAGATCAACAAGCCGCACGCAATGCGTCTTTTTCTTGGAGGCAAACGGCACATCACATCCTTGAAGTGCTTGACGAAAAACACAATCTCCCGTATCATCCGCACAAGGTTTGAGAAGCACATCCCGTCGCGGGATAGAGCAGTTGGCAGCTCGCCAGGCCCATAACCTGGAGGTCGCGGGTTCGAGTCCCGCTCCCGCAACCAATAAAGCACTCGGCGAAAGCCGGGTGTTTTGTTATGTGTGCTTGCTGTGACGACGAAAACAGTGCACTTCATGGTCGTTCACCATCCCCATCGCTTGCATGAAGGCGTAGCAGATGGTGGAGCCCACGAAGGTGAATCCGCGTTTGCGCAGGTCTTTACTCATGGCGTCAGATTCTTTTGTGGTGATGGGGATGTCTTTTGTGGTTTGGATATGATGATGAATCGGTGCACCTCCGACGAATTGCCAAAGGTAGGCATCGGCAGATCCGCATATTTTTTGGACTGCTAAAAAAGCGTTGGCATTTTGAATCGCCCCCGCTACCTTGAGGCGGTTGCGGATGATCCCAGGGTTGGCGAGAAGACGTTTGGTGTCGTTCGCCGTGTACTGCGCGATTTTTTGTGGATTGAATTGATGGAACGCGTTGCGATAATGCTCGCGTTTCTTGAGGACCGTTTGCCACGAAAGGCCGGCTTGAGCCCCTTCAAGAATGAGGAATTCAAAGAGCGTGTGGTCGTGGTGCACGGGGACGCCCCACTCTGTATCGTGATACGCCACCATGAGCGGATCGGAGCCGCACCAGCCGCAGCGTGTTTTGGGTACCATAGGAATCCATTTTTTCACACATGTCCGTGTAGAGAAAGGTGGGGGAGGGTGGGGACGAGGATCCCCCTTGCAAAAACCTCTAAAACACGCTATTCTCTGGCGGCGTTGGTACCACCGTGCCGGGGTAGCTCAGTTGGTTAGAGCGTGGGACTCATAAGCCCGAGGTCGGCGGTTCAAATCCGCCCCCCGGTACCAAGACAGGCGTGTTCTGGGTGTCCGACCTGCGTAGGCCGGAGACAAGAACGCGCCAGTAACCGAGAAAACCCAGGTCTGAAGAGGCCTGGGTTTTCTGTACGGAATTCAGATCATGAAAGCGTTTTCAAAAATCCATCCGTATATTTCGGTTGCGGATTGATTGGTGTCGAAAGTGGCCACATGGCTTCAAATTGTGCCCTCATGAAGTCGGCGAAGTCCTTGCTTTGGACGACGAAACCAAATGTTTCATTCTTAGAAGAGATGAAAGCTGTTTTATCCTCATATACCCAGTGGCTCATGTTCCAGGTCATGCCCCTGGGCGCCGTCCGTAGCTCACGCAGAAATTTTGGGCCGACTCCCATGAACGGATACGTTTTCATATCGACCAGCTTATCTTTCGGCCAGATACCACGGATGGAAATGTGCTTCTTGATTCGTTTGCGATTGAGATCCTCCATGTAGTCTTTTCCAAGCAGATCAATCATCTCGCTAATCGGCCACATGGTGATGGTATCGATATTTTCGTACCACATCAGGTCTTTCAGGACCTGCTTTACGCCATCGACACCAGAATAAAATTTAATTTTTGGTTCCACGCTTCGCGCCTGCAATAACATCTGTGGCAAGGCATCACGAATCTTTTTTTCTTCGGTTTGTAGTGACTGTATTTTTTGCTGGATCAGTTGCGGTAGGTGTTTTGGGTTATCTACGGAAAAGATTTTTTTGCTGTTTTCAATTTTCTCAATCACGAGCCCATGGCTCATCAGGTCTTTCAGATATCCATATACGGATGGACGTGCCATGTTGAGATTCTCCGCCAATTGCCGCGCGGAAGAAGCCCCGTTTTTAAGCAAGCGGTCGTAGATGCGCTGGGCGTTTTCGGGCAGGCCAATTTCTTGGAAAAAGGTTTCGAGCATGTGGTTATGTTTACATATTTGTCGGTTTTCGTCAACAGTTTTACAGAATAGATGTTCCGATTTATAGTATTCGTGCTTTCTGAAAGCGAAAGGTGTACGCGATGTCTACAACCATGAAAAAACTAACGAATCACTATCCGCTCATGCCGAAAGTGGAACTCTCGCCTGGCATTATGGGCACGGATTTGGTTATTCCTGATACGGGGGGAGGGCTAAGCGCTCATAAAATTTGGATTCCCCCACGGATTGAGTATCTACGCCATCAGCATCCCTCTCCACATCTCATCTTTGTACTTGAGGGTGGTGGGTACTTCAAGTTCTGGAATGATGGAAAGGAAACCCATCATTTACTGAATCCCGGTGATGTCTTTCATACACCGCAACACGTCTCCCATCAGGTCGGCGCTGATGAGCGGGGGATGACGGTCATTGCGGTAAGTGTAGACGCAAAACCGCTGACAGATCCGTCGCGTTTGATCGTTGTCTCGGAGCAACGCATGTCTGGCTATTCATTGGAAGATCTTATCCCGCTCGTTCACTCACACGGCATCCTATCACACGCGTTCCTCCGCGCATTTGAGGGTGGTACATTAACAAAAGAGCAGGTGGTTGAATGGTTGAGGCAGCAGTTCTATTTTTCCATCTCACTACCGAGTACCTTCGCGGCCTTGTATGCAAAGATCCCGGACAAGCACTGGGAAGCGAAAAGAGCATTGATCCCGCTCCTTGAGGTGGAAGCATGGGGATCCGTAGACAGCGGCTCGCACAGCCAAGCGTTCCGGGAAATCGCTAGCTACATGAACCTTGACGTCGATCTCCTCACCAATACCGAGCCCAAATGGTACACGCGGGAGTATATCGAGGCTCGACTGAGTTTCTGCGCCTCTCCTCAAAGATCGGTTGTGGAAGGCGTTGGAGCCATGGGGGTGGCAAATGAAATTCTGAATCTCCATCTCTACCGTGTCTATCGAGAAGGAATCCATAAGATTTCTGGGCTCAAAGATTGTCCCACAGCATACTTTGACGCTCATCTTCAGGATGAGCAGGCTGATTTCGGCATCTTTGCATCGCTGTGTGATGTATTGGCGCAATCTCATCAAGAACAAGGTCGTATCAGACAAGCCGTGATCGAATTACTTGATCAACGCGTCCTTTTTCTTGATAGACTGTGCGCAGATCTTGGCGTGAAGTAATTATTTTATTTTCAGACCTTATAAAGATCGACCTTCGGGTCGGTCTTTGTCTTTAGGCGATCCATGCTAAACTGGCGTCAGTTATGAATGCTATTTATTTCGGCCTATCCATTGCCCATTGGTTGGTTCTCCTCTCTGCGGCGATTAGCTTGTCTGGCGCCGTGGCATATATCCGTGATATTTTTCGGGGAACATCGAGACCCAACCTTATCACCTGGGGACTGTGGAGTTTTGCGCCGTTAATCGCTACGGGAGCGGCGCTATCTGCGCAGGCGGATGTGTGGGCAACGGCACGTATTTTTATATCCGGTTTTGGTCCACTTCTTATTTTTATTGCCGGGCTCTTTATTTCCCAGAGCTATTGGAAGCTGACGCGGTTTGATTATGCTTGCGGAGTGTTGTCCCTGATCGCTCTCGGCGCATGGCTTATCGCCGACTCTCCCATATTGGCGATCCTTCTTGCGGCCATCGCGGATTTGTTTGCCGCTCTCCCGACAATCATTAAGGCATGGAAACACCCAGAAACGGAAACGTTTTACACGTATTTTGTTGGTCTTTTTACGGCGAGTATTATCCTCCCTGCGATTCCCGTGTGGAACATCGAAAACGCGGCGTTCCAGATCTATCTTCTCATCGCGAATATGGCTCTTTGTTTCAGTGTGTTGCGAGGGAGAGTGTTAAAGTCGAGGAGGATTTAATAAGATTCCAGAAATAGATCACATGTAAAAGAAAAACCCGGATCACGAAGACCCGGGTTTCTAGCGATTGCTTACGGTGAAGGATTTGGGGGGGTGGATTATTTATCGGTCTGTAGCTTGCGAAAGATTTCCACCTCCTCCGCTAAATAGCGCTTTCCACGAAAGCTCCACCACTGATCAACGCAGCGTCGATGAAGAGCGACAAGGTCAAAACCAGGTGTTAGCTGTTCAACACTGAATCCACGAAGATCCTCTCCATCATCGCCACGGCCCTTTCGGAGGCTTGAGAGCGAGCGGCTGATGCTGTAGGCCGTTCTGAACGTGCCGTCTGCATCAATCAAGAACGTCTCGCCTGGCCAAAGACTCAATGGCGAAAAGACCAGCGGGACATCTTGGAGTGTGAAATAAACCTCTCCAGGTGAAAAGCGAGCCGTTTCGGTGAAGGATTGATAGAACGCGTGTGCCCCAACGACGTGCGCTAATTTTTCAATCTCTTGGTGGCGATAGAGACGAAAGAAGATTCGTTGATTTCCATCTGAACTGTAGCCATATTGGTTGAAGACATGGCGTGCCTGATTCCAAAACGCACTGAGATTTATTTGTTCCATTTGTTCGATCTCGCGGCGTGCAGGAGAGAGCGTCGTGATATGTAGTTGATCGGCCAAGGGATCGGGTGATCCGAAGAGGATCTGCGCGACCTCACACAAGCTCGTATGGTTCATGCGGGTAAGCGTAAAGAGCGCTGTGACTCGTCCACCGTCTTTCGGATGCTTGGTGACTTTACGTGCACGAGCAAATCCCTGCATGGTATCCCGATAAGCCGTGGAGCTTCCTCGTTGTGCGTTATGTACCGCTTCCGGCCCATCAAGGGATAGGTCGAGCCAGTCCAACACGAAGTTGTGATGCTTGAAGCGATCCATGACACGGAGGTATGTGCCATTGTCAATCAGACCGATACGGAGATCGCGTCGCGCTTGCCGTGCGGCATGAAGAGCATCAACGTGCCACCAGCGGATTATTCTTCCCTCATGCAGTAAACGGGGAGTATCCCCGGGGAGCTGTTCGACCGCTCGGAGAATGAGTTTCGGAAGATCTGCCTTTTTTGATAAGGCTGCAGACGATCCTTCAGGGGGATAAATACAATGTGCACATTGTAAGTTGCATGCCCGCTCCATAGTTACGGAACACATTTGAGGAACTTCTTGCTTGAGTGCTGATTGCATCGCGTTGTCCAACGACTCATTCTCCCGTTCGCCATCGTTGGTTATACGCGCATACCAATAGTCTGTTGAAAAAGGAATACGAGACATGTTTGACCTTCCTTGTGAAATATTTTTGTTAGGAATACAG
>JBDKJL010000013.1:0-11763 GCA_039796615.1 Candidatus Parcubacteria bacterium | reverse complement strand
AATGGCCAGAATGGCAATGACAATGAGGAGTTCGAGGAGCGTAAAGGCTCGTGCGTGTTTCTTTAAAGAACGATGAGAGAAGGAGGTCATATTTAAGGGTAGTTTAGCATGGTTTATCCGACCTCACCACATAAAATGAAGAAATTCATTCCAATAGCGCTCACATCTCCTCCTCAATCGCCAAGAGCCGATTATATTTCTCTACCCGATCGGAGCGAGAGAGCGATCCCGTCTTGATGTAGTCAGATCCCGAGGCCACAGCAAGATCCGCGATGGTGGTGTCGGACGTTTCACCGGAGCGATGAGATACCGACGTGGCAAAGCCCGATGCGTGGGCAAGGAGAATCGCATCCACCGTTTCCGTAAGGGTGCCGATCTGGTTGGGCTTGATGAGGATCCCCGTGGCGGCCTTTTGATGAATCCCCTGGCTCAATCGTTCAGGATTTGTGACAAATAAGTCATCGCCAATGATCACGGATTTCTTCTTCAATGCCGCGGTGGCCTTTTTCCACGCCTCCCAATCATCTTCGGCAAACGGATCTTCGTATGAAATAATCGGGAACATCTCTTGCCAGCGGCGATATCGCTCTAATAGCTCAACGGACGTGTACGTTTTTCCTTCTGTACGAAAATGATAGGTCCCCGAACGCTTGTCGTAGAACTCTGAGGCCGCGATGTCGGTGGCGAGCGCGATATCCGTTCCCGGGCGGTATCCAGCCTTGCGGATGGCCTGGATGAGCATCTGGAACGCGTCCTCCACGCGCTTAAGCTTTGGAGCAAACCCCCCTTCATCGCCCACCGTGGTGCTAAATCCCTCTTTTTTTAAAATCTCCGCAAGCGCGTGGAACACCTCGGCGCCGGCGCGGATGCGTTCCTTCATGCTGCGCCCGCGCGGCACAATCATGCACTCTTGCACATCGAGCGACCAGTTTGCGTGCGCCCCGCCATTCAACACGTTGATCGTAGGGATAGGGAGCGATGCGGCACGCGTAAATTGATACGTTTGCCGGAGCGACTTCCACAGCGGAAGCCGCCGATGCACGGCAAGCGCCTGCGCCGTGGCGAGTGATACCGCAAGCATGGCGTTTGCGCCCAGGCGACTTTTATTCGGCGTTCCATCGAGCTCCCCCATTACATGATCGATGTCCTTTTGCCGCGCCGCGTCTGCTTTTACCAATACCCGGGCGATTTCCGTATTCACCGCCTTCACGGCCTTGAGCACCCCTTTGCCACGATACCGCTTTCCCCCATCGCGCAGCTCTACGGCCTCATGCGACCCCGTGGAAGCGCCAGAGGGCACCTTGGCCTCGGCCGACGCGCCCGATGCCAGTGTTACTCGGCACGCCACCGTGGGGTTGCCTCGAGAATCTAAAATCTCACGGGCATGGATAGAACGGATTTTGCTGGAGGAAGAAAGAAGCATATGAATCGTGGTGGGGCATTGCTAGGCCGTCCCACCTTGTTTTGACCGCTGCGAGATTGTTCCGCGGGGGGAGAGGCAGAAAAAACAGCTCTCGCGGTCAAAACAAGATGGGACGGCCTAGCAATGCCCCTCGTCACGCACCATTAACGCGTTACGGGTAGCGGGCGACGAGTCTCTTGCGGCAAAGAACGTGCCATGAGAGACGCGTAACGCGCTACCCGTAACCCATTCAACAATCCAAAACTTAGTACACCTCGAAAATGACGCTGACGTTGGAGATAACGTCCTGGCTCCCCGCCTGAATATCCGGTGCCACTGGTGCCGCACCGCCCATGTTCATTGCGTCGTAGGCACGTTCAGCCAACATCGGGTACGGGGCAGGATAGCCGCCGGTGGATTCGGAGAAGCTCACGGCCTTGCGGATTTGGAGCCCAAGTTGGTCTGCGAGCACCTTAGCTTTTTCTGTGGCGTCCGTAATCGCCTTTGATCGCGCTTCGTCTTCAAGAGACTCCGGCTCATCGATGGTAAACTGAATGCCACCCACCTGGTTTGCGCCGAGATCACCGGCCTTTGCCAATGTTTCCCCTACCGCATCGAGGTCGCGAATCTTCACGCTCACGCTCTGATCCACCGTGTAGCCCACAAGCTCCTGTTTCCCGCTGTCCCAGTTGTACCGTGGGGAAATGCTGTATTGGCCGGTGGTGATGTCGTCGGCTTTGATATCGCTGGCCTTAAGCATCGCCACAATGGCATTCATTTTTTTCGTATTCTCATCTTGCCCGGCACGAACGGTATCCGCTTCTGTTTGAACCCCCAAGTTCACCAACGCAAGATCGGGCGATGCGGTAACCTTCCCGGTTCCTTGCACCGCAATGGTGTCGCGATCACGCACCGCAACGCCGATACGGGAATGTTCGGCATAGGCATTCCAGGACTTTAAACCCACAAAAAGGCACAGCACGGCAAGGAGCACGCCGGAAAGTATTTGAAGGTATGGAGGGATTTTCATAGAAGGAATAATAAATGATGCAACCATCATAGCCTATGCGCGCCGTTTTTTGAATCGCTTCAGCACCGAGGGGGAAACGGGGAGATCCGGGGCACAACTCATCCCCTGTTCCGGCGTTGAGGGTGGGCGTGCGGGCATTCGACGATTTCCAACTCCTTCGAGCGCCGCCAAGCCCGGCAGCTTGCCGTTTCCTGCCAAAAATTCCAACATCGCGCCCCCACCCGTGGACACAAAATCAAACCATTCCTGCATCCCGGTGCGCGCCACCACCGGAATGGTATCCCCGCCTCCCGCCACCCCGTACGCATCGCCCTTGGCGCGACTTGCGATAGCACGCCCGATCAGCAGCGATCCGTGGCTAAACGCCGGAATCTCGGCCACCCCCACCGGCCCATTCCACACCACCGTTTTTGCGGCACGAATGAGCGTGGACCATGCCTCCATAGTCTTTGGCCCGATATCCACAATGATATCCGTTTTTTTAATGGCATTGAGCGCGATCGCGCGTGGTGTTTCGCCAATCGCAACACGACGCGCCACCACCACATCTTCCGGCACGAGCAGTTGTTTCACCCGTAACAATTTTTTGGCCTCCCGTGTGCCCTCCGCATCCACCAACGATTTACCGATGGGTTGTTTTCGCGCGGCAAAAAAGGGATGCGCCATGGCGCCACCCACAAGAACCGTATCGGCCTTTTTGAGCAGGGCTCGAAGCACCGGAAGTTTTGTGGTGAGTTTTGCTCCACCCACAATGGCCACATATGGACGTTGCGGCTTTCCAAGGAGCGGCGTGAGCGCCTTTACCTCTGCCTGCAATGCCGGCCCGGCATAGGACGGCATGGCTTTTGCAAGCCCCACCACGCTCGCATGCGCACGGTGGCAGGAGGCAAACGCATCGTTGATAAACACATCCGCATGCGACGCATACGTTTTTACAAGCGATGCGGCATTCTTTTCTTCTCCTGGCTGAAAACGGACGTTCTCTAATAGCACCAGGCTCCCCGGCTGCGCTCGATCTACATCAAGCGCAAAGCGATCCCGGCCGGTCGCCGTGCCTAAATCCGCATCCAAAAAAGTGATGGGCAATCCAGAATGTGCGGCCACAATGGCAGCAAGCGGTTTTGTGGAATATCGCTTTTCGCGCCCCGTTGGCCGCCCGAGGTGCGTAAGGATAAATGTAATCGCGCCCTGCTCGCGCAATCGGTGCAATAATGGATACGATCTGCTCAACTTTAACGCGCTCTCAACATCCATCCCTCCCTGAAACGGAATGTTCCAATCCACACGCACATACACGCGGGCGCAGCCGAGATCGAGTGTGGAAGGGAGCGATCGAAGAGCCATGTTATAAAATCTGTAATGCCATCTCTGCTAACCGGTTAGAGTATCCCCACTCGTTGTCGTACCAGGCCAATACTTTTACCAAATCACCATCCACCACCTGCGTAAACGGCAAGTCCACAATCGCCGAGGCCGGGTTGCCGATAAAATCCGACGACACGAGCTCCTCTTCCGTCACCTCCAAAATTCCCTTGAACAGCGGATTTTTTGCGGCCTTTTTTAACACGGCATTCACCTCTTCAACCGTGGTGCGCTTGGCCAAAACAAACGTAAAGTCTGAGAGCGACACGCATGGGGTGGGAACACGGATGGAGATACCGTTAAAAAGCCCCTCTAATTCAGGAATGGCTTCGGTGGTGGCGATGGCTGCCCCGGTGGTGGTGGGGATGATATTTTGGCCGGCAGAACGGGCGCGGCGAAGATCCTTATGCGGACCGTCTTGGAGCACCTGATCTGCCGTGTAGGAATGAATCGTGGTCATCATGGCCTTTTTCACCCCAAACGCGGCGTGCATCACGGCGGCCACGGGCGCAATGCAGTTGGTGGTACAGCTGGCATTATTGGTTACCCGAACACCCTTGGGCATCTTTTTTTCGTTCACGCCGATCACATGCGTTGGCACATTCCCACCCTTTGCCGGCGCAGAAATGATCACATGCTTCGCCCCAGCCGTGAGATGCTGCGACGCGCTCTCTTCATCGGTAAAACGGCCGGTGCATTCCAATGCCACATCCACCTTCATCTGCTTCCACGGGAGCTTAGTGGGATCTTTTTCCGCAAGCACCGGAATTTTTTTCTTGCCAATGATGAGATTCGTTGCATCGGCAGACACGTCCACGCCCCACTGGTGATAGGTGGAGTCGTGTTTCAACAAATGCGCCAGCGTTGCCGCGTCCGTAAGATCATTCACGGCCACCACCTCAAATCCCTTCTTTCCCCATCCGGCCTTGAGCGTGTTTCGACCGATCCGACCAAATCCGTTAATAGCAATGCGTGTCATATGACCCAGATGATACACGCTGTGTCACGATAAACGCAAAAGCAGGACACTGCCTTACGCCGTTATCCTGCTTTTATGACTTACCAACCTCCTAATAAGCATCCCGTAAATTCAGGAGCCTCATGCTGGGATGCAGAACGAGGCAAAATCGAGCATCGAACGATGCGTACACCGTGTACGCGGAGTGAGACGCGCAGATTTTAACGAAGTTATGCGCCCAGCATGAGGCTCCCCTCGTTGCTACGCCGCCAAAACACGAACGGCTTGTTCGAGAATAAGAATCCGGTTATAAACACAGAAAAGTCCGAGCGCAAGACCAAACGCCATCAACACGGAAGAAACCCACACGATCGTGAGAACTGTTTCATGCCGATGAACCTGATGTACAACGTTCGGCGTCAATTTCTTTTTGATCTCTTGAAGAATTTTTGCCATATGGCAATAAGGTGCGAGGGAAAAAATTAAGAAGAAGCCCCTCGGATACACAAAGTATAGCACATAAAAAAACACCCTGCATCCGCAGGGTGTTTTTTCTCTCATCCTGATCAACAGGTTTTTGGTGCTGCAGAAAGCTGGAATCGCGCGAATCGTGCGATCACAATCTTTTCACCAATCGTGGCAATTTTTTCCGTGAGCAACTGCTCAATCGTTTTAGAATCGTCTTTTACCCACAACTGCTTGGTGAGCGTAACATCGCTAAACCACTTATTGAGTTTCCCTTCCACGATCTTGGCCTTAATCTCGTCTGGCTTTTTATCGGCCACAAGCTCTTCGGTAAAAGTGACGCGCATTTTTTCCACCTCATCGGCCGGGATGTGTTCGGGGCTCACCCACTGCGGATCCGTGGCTACCACCTGCATGGCAACATCGTGCACAAAGGCCTGAAAATCCTCATTGCGTGCCACGAAATCCGTTTCGCATTGCACCTCTACGATCGCGCCCATTTTGCCGTTGCTGTGCACATACGCATGCACCAATCCTTCAGCAGTTTCGCGGTCGCCTTTTTTAGCGGCCTTTACGGCGCCGCTCTTTTTGAGCACTTCGATGGCCTTTTCCATGTCACCCCCAGCCTCGGTGAGCGCTTTTTTACATTCCACGATCCCGGCACCGGTGCGGGCGCGGAGTTCGCCAACGGTTTTTGCGTCGATCATATAGACAAAAGGAACGTTACGATGCTGATTCAGATGTTGCGGGAGCCGCCGTGTTCATCAGAGAGCCTCCCAAGCGGGCGCGATTGCGATCCCATTCTTCACGACCCTCTTTGGCCGCGGCGGCCACAAGACCAGCCACCAGCTCAATGCTCTTCATGGCATCGTCGTTTGCCGGGATGCAGTAGTCTACCCCACGAGGATTTACGTTGGTGTCGCACACGGCCACCACTTTTACGCCGCGGCGCATGGCTTCTTCGAGAGCCGTTTTATCTTTGCGGATGTCGCAGATAAACACCACTTCCGGAATCCGCATCAGGTCGATGAGTCCGCCGATCTTTTCGTCGTAACCCTTTACCTGTTCCGCAAACTTCATCTGTTCAAACTTGGTGTATTTAACGAGCTCCCCTTTTTCCAACTTGCGCTTGAGATCACGATATTTGCGGAGCAACTGCGCCATGTTCACAAAGTTGGTGAGCGTGCCGCCCAACCAGCGCTTGTTCACGTATGGCATCCCGGCGTCGATGGCCACGCGAGCCACCAAATCACCGGCCTGCTTTTTTGTGCCCACGAACAACACGGAACCGCCACGCCCGGTGGTTTGGCGCACAAAGGCCAATGCTTTTTCGAGAGCCTTCTGCGTTTCCTCCAGGTTGATGATGTGGATCCCCTGCCGCTCGCCGAAAATAAACTTCTTCATTTTGGGGTGCCACTTGGATGCTTGGTGCCCAAAGTGAACGCCCGCCTGCAATAACTCGGTCAATGATGGGATGTTTGGCATAAGAATTCCTTTATAGCCTCTCGTTTCCCTCCGGTTGGCCCCGCATGTGCGAGGAAGGAACCCCAGAGTTGAATGGAAACGATGGGAGATTTAGGCCGTTTTTCCGAAGAAAAAGGTGCGGAGATGATATCAGAATGAGGAGAAAAAACAAGCTCCTGCCCTCATTTATTCAAGTTAAGTTGACAAAATGACCATTTTTTGCTATATTGTGCACGCTACAGGGTGAATAAGGCGGAAGCCAGACGACCCTTTTCCTGCTATCCTTTCGGCGTAGCACCGAAAGACACCGCTCAAAAGCGGCGTGGCCGAGGCGCAAAACGCCTCGTTCTGTGCGACGCAAAACGTCGCAAAGGAAGGATCGGACAATGAAAACGCAGCCAAGAGTAGACCACGGGAGTAGCATCCCCCTATGGGTCCAGAAATGGACCGGTGACAAGTGTCGGGATAATTTCCAACTCATAAAAAGGATGAACCGACTCTTTCAAGGCATCGCCTGCCTTCTTATCCTCGGCAGCCTGTGCCTAATTAGCCTGGCTATCGTCCGCTTCGTCACCTACGGCCCAAATGCTCCGACGCCGGACTGGTCAGAGCCCATCATCTTCATCGCCATATCTTCTGTTCTGCTGTCCCCCATCGCCGGCCGGTGGTTCAGACGGGCGAGCGGCGTGGCGTGGCTGGAAAAAGAGTGGCGAGAGCTCACTGGCGCCCGAAGGCTCCCCGCCGATTCAACACAGGTTTTCGGGGCTCTCAAGAGTCTCGTTGCAACGCCGGAAAAATTCCATCGGGCGCGCGACATCGCTGCCTGGCTCGGCTACTGCGACCCGCAACTCCGGCCGCGCGACCTCGCGAAGACGGAATGAGTAAACAACAACTCCCACCCCGTTTCCTCTTCGGAGGAGATGGGGCGGGGCAAGAATCCGCTACGAACCCTTCCTTGCACACCCGTGCAGCACGAGCACTCACTCGTTTCTGTCGGGTGTGTTTTTGATTATTGCCGACCCAATATTTTTTCTGCCGTTTTCAATTCTTCCGGGGTACCGATAGGGAGCCAAAACGTGGCAGGTACGGCGATGATGGAAAGCTGGCGCTCAAGGAGCTGCGGGAGCGCGTGCGGAAGGCTCCACTCATCTGTTTTGCCCGGCACAAGAACGGGGGTGGTTTCAAACCAGGTGTGATCGAGCGCATAGGCACCCACGTTCACCCACACCTGCTCTCCGGCCTTTGGCCGGAAGAGGCTTACGAGGTGGCCCTCTGCGTCGACATTCCAGGCATCGCGTGTGTCATTTTCGCAAGCCGTGTATTGCAACAACAGGAGCGCCCGTGGGTGGGCGGTGAGCGCCGCTAAATCCTCCGCTGCGTACAAATCATCTCCATACATGGCCAGGAACCGCTCCGAAAGATCCGGCACCTGGGCCTTTACCTGGCGCAAACAACCGCCGGTGCCATCCAGCGGATCCTGACGCACGTAGATCACCGGGCGGCCCTGGGACGATGCGCCAACCGCCGCGATGATCTGCTCTTCCAGATAGTTCACCACAATAATCACCCGCGTAACGGCAGGCGGTAATATTTCCAGCGTGCGCAACAACGATCCCTTGCCAAGAATCGGCACCAACGGCTTGGGCATGGTGTTTGTGAGCGGCCGCATGCGGGTGCCAAGACCCGCGCACATGATGATCGCGTCCATACAAAGCGTAGAAAAAAATTATTCGTCGTCTTCGTCGCCCACCTTGCCGCGTTTCACCGCGTCGATCACCCCGTCCAATTCCCCGCCCAAAATGGCCGGGATATTGTGCCAGGATTTTTTGATCCGATGATCCGTAATCCGATCTTGCGGATAGTTATAGGTGCGGATCTTTTCACTGCGCTCCCCGGTGCCAATCTGCGAGCGACGATTGGCATCGAGCTCCTCGCGGCGCTTGGTTTCCTGATGCTCCCACAACCGTGCCCGCAACACCTGCATGGCGCGTTCGCGGTTTTGCGCCTGCGAGCGCTCGTCCTGACAGCTCACAATCAACCCCGTAGGGAGGTGAACAATCCGCACGGCCGAATAGGTGGTGTTCACGGATTGCCCGCCCTTGCCACCCGCCGGGAACGTGTCGATGCGCAAATCTTTTGGATCGATTGTGACCTCTGTTTCTTCCACCTGCGGCAACACGGCCATGGTGGCAGTGCTCGTGTGGATGCGCCCCTGCTTTTCTGTGGACGGCACGCGCTGTACCCGATGCACCCCGCTCTCAAATTTGAGGCGACCATAGGCTCCCTCACCAGAAACGGTAAAGGTGACCTCTTTGTATCCGCCCGTTTCGGTGCGCGATTCAGACACCAGCGCCGTTTTCCACCCCTTGCGCTCGGCATACCGGGCGATCATGCGAAACAGATCTTCTGCGAACAAGGCCGCTTCGTCTCCGCCGGTGCCTGCGCGGATTTCTACGATCACGTCGTTGAGATCGTGTGGATCGGGCGGCACGAGTGCGGTTTCAAACGCTTCTTCGGCCGCGGGCAATGCCTCGGCCACACGCGCCAATTCAGATTCTGCCAGCTCCTTCATCTCTACATCCCCCGCCGCGAGTGCCTCCTCGGCATCATGCTTGGCCGCGATGAGCGCTTCCCACAAATGCCCCACGCGCAGCACCTCTTGCGCGGCTTTGTACGCAACCGAAACCTCGCGGAGCGCCTTGCGATCGCCCAGCGTTTTGGGGTCGGCGATCTTCGCCTCAAGCGCTTGGTGATGCGTTTTTGCATCGGCAAACGCTTTACGTAATTCGGAGGTGGTCATGGGATACGGTGGAGTATAACAAAACTCCCATCATCTGGGAGCTTTGCGTGGAGCCACTAAACCGTCTCGTCCAACTTGGTAGGCTTTTTCTGCGACTTCTTGGCCTCCTTTTTTGCGGCACGCTTGGCTGTTTTTACCTTCTTGCCGCCCACCTCTTGCTTCGTGGCCTTTGCCGCCACCTTGTCGGCAAATTTTTCGACGCGGCGAGCCGTGTCCACCAACTTCTGCTTCCCGGTGTAGAACGGGTGGCACTTGGAACACAGTTCCACGGAGATTTCTTGCAGCGTGGAACCAACGGTAAACACGTTCCCACAGGCGCAAGTTACCTTGGCATCTGGGTAATATGTGGGGTGGATTTCGGCCTTCATAGCGCGAAAATGATAGCAAAGGCCGAGGAATTTGGCAAGGGGTTAACAGAGAATTGACGGGGCGCGCTGTTTTCTTTACAACGTATCTACATGAAAACCTCCCTATTTTCCTATCACCTCCCCCCAGAACGGATCGCGCAATCATCCGTGGAGCCACGCGATCATTCGCGATTATTGGTGATGGATCGGAAAAACGGCACATGGGAGCATAAACACTTTTTCGAGATCGGACAGTATTTACAGCCCGGGGATCTCCTGGTGGTAAATGAAACCAAGGTGTTTAAGGCACGGCTCCGTGGGATGTTTGATGGGAAAGCGGTAGAAATTTTTCTGCTGCGACCCGAAGGAGATCAGTGGATTGCACTCGTAAAACCGGGGCGAAGAATATTGGTTGGTGGATCGGTGATCTTTGAAGATGGACGAACGTGCATCGTCGAGGCAAAACAGGGCGACGGCACGGTGATGTTGCGATTCAACGCAGACGCAAACGAGATTCTCTCATGGGCAGATCGCGTGGGGGAAATTCCAATCCCACCCTACGTGGATCAGGTGCCAACAGACGTGGAGCAATATCAAACCGTTTACGCAAAAACGGTGGGCTCGGTGGCCGCGCCCACGGCCGGATTTCATTTTACGCCCGCGCTCATTACGGCATTAAAAGCGCAGGGTGTCGCCTTCGCCACCGTTACGCTCCATGTGGGCTTGGGCACCTTCCGCCCGATTAAAAGCGAAACCATCGAAGAGCATCCGATGCACGCGGAGTGGATCGACGTGCCCAAAGAAACACAACGCATGATCGCGGAGACAAAGGCCGCGGGCAACCGCGTGATTGCGGTGGGAACCACCACCGTACGAGCTCTTGAAAGTGATGTTGCGACTGGCTTCACAAATATTTTTATCACCCCCGGATATCGATTTAAGGTGATCGATGGGCTCATCACCAATTTTCACCTCCCGCAATCATCTCTGCTCGTGCTTGTTTCTGCCTTTATCGGTGAACACCAGGTTGATTCAGATGCCGGACGCAAAACGCTTTTAGCCGCGTATCAGCAGGCGATTGAGAAAGAGTACCGTTTTTATTCTTTTGGAGATGCGATGTTCATTCGATAGCCCACCACGCTGATCCCTCCGAGCGCGAACAGAAAAACGACCCAGCCCATCCACTGCACGAACGGCTCGCCGGGCGTACGCTCAGGCGCCGACGAAATCAACAGCGCTTTTATCGCCGCATCCGCCAGGCTCAATGTTCCCTGCGTTGTTTGGCGATCGAGCGTGAGACGATTCTCATATCCACCCGGCACTTCCACGCGCACGATGTTCCGTTGTTGCGGAAAGCGTTCAATCAACAAGGTGGATGTGATCTCCAGCGCTTCTGGATTCCCTTCGCAAAAAAGCGGGGCGGTCATCGAAACCCCGTCGGCGAGCGCATCGATCTCTGTTGGAGGCACCACGACCGCGGTAGGTTCCCACGTACAGAGAATCCCATCCGCAGACACCGAAACATGCGTGGCCGTGTACGCCTTAATGAGATCTGCCTTCGCGATGAGATCCGGAATCTGCTGACCAAACCCGGCACTCTCCCCGTGCTCCGCTGCATGCGAAAGTCCCACAATCGTAAGCGCCTGCACTGGATGAATCGCCACCGTGAGCGCGAGCGACGCCCCCGATCCCGAAGGCGCTGCGCCGATATCCAAATACGACGCATCAAGCGTATGCGCGAACGCGGGGGCAAACAGGATGCAGAAAAAGAGTGGCGTGAAAAAGAAGATTTTTTTCATATGAAGAGCGATTTTTTTATCCATTCTTGTGGGCACACATGCTTGCGCGGGTAGCCCGCAATAATGCCAAGCGCTCAAAGCGCTTGTTCCTGAGCGTCACACCGCTAGGGTCCCGCCCAGCGTAGCGCCACCGTGG
>JBDKJL010000012.1:0-35030 GCA_039796615.1 Candidatus Parcubacteria bacterium | reverse complement strand
CGCGGCAGGACTCCTCGTTCGCTGCGCCGCGCTTCGCGACGGCTAGCTCACGTCGTCAAACAGGCTGGCGCGCCCCTCCGCCCATGGCCTCACAAAAAATATCCTTTACGCTATGCCTCCTACCTCGCTCAAGCTTCTTATTCGTACTGATGGCGGATCACGCGGCAATCCGGGCCCTTCGGGGATCGGGGTGGTGATTGAAGATGCTGAAACGGGCAAGGTGTTAGAGGAGCATGCGGAGCATATCGGCGTTACCACAAATAATCAGGCCGAGTATAAGGCGGTAATCCTGGGGCTCACGCGCGCATTGGCGCTGGGAGCGACGGCGGTGACGGTGGTGGCCGACAGCGAACTCCTCGTGCGCCAGATGACGGGCGAGTATAAGGTGAAAAATCCCGGGTTGGCGCAACGGTTCCTCGAAATGCGCAATCTTGAGACGCGGTTGGGGTTCCCGGTGCGCTATCGGCATGTTCGCCGTGAGCAAAATACGCATGCGGATCGGTTGGCGAACGCCGCGATGGATCGTGCGCGTTGAGGATGTGATATACTGTCGTCATGCCTCGTCCTGTTTCATCAAAGAGAGTGGGCCGCCCGGCAAAAGTGGTTCCTGCGGCATTCACGTCTCGCACCCGTGCGCGCCATCGGCGAATTCACGGGCATCTTGTTTCGTTATTTGGCATCGCGGCCGCGCTGCTTGTGGCGATTAATGCGGCCGTTCTTTTGGTGCCGCCGTCGAGCGTTGAGGCCTCTTCGTCTGATAACGTAATGGGATGGATTTGGACAGATACGGGCGGGTGGATTTCCATGAACGATACAAATAGCGGCGCGGGCGGTGGAAGCTACGGGGTGCATGTGGATCCGTCTACAAAGGTGGTGAGCGGATTTGCCTGGTCTGCAAATCAAGGATGGGTGTGTTTTGGATCATCGTGTGCAACGCTTGGATGCGCGGGTGGCGCAACCACCCCATCGGGCTCTGCTCCGGCGGCGAGTGTAGACACCAGTACGCCAAATCGGCTGCGTGGGTGGGGAATGTTTTGCAATTTAGGCGCGCCAGACGGATGGATTTCATTGAATAGCCTGGATGCTCCGGCACCTCTTTCTACATATGGACCCACGGTGAACTTTGGCACGGGCGTTTTTTCGGGTTTTGCCTGGCACGGCGTTTCAAACGGCTCCGGATGGGGATGGATGGATTTTTCGAGTGTCCAAATGTCTGGTAATTCAGAGGGAAGCCTTCCGAGCTGTCAGGATGGGCTTGATAATGATTTAGATGGGTTGGTTGATTGTGCGGATAACGGGTGTTTCCAAAATCCGGCCTATAACTGCCCGGCCATCGAAACACAGTGTGCGCTGTTAGGTCGCACAAACTGCTGCGCAAATGGCACGGACGACGACAACGACACGGATATTGATTGTGACGATGTGGCCGATTGTGGGAGCGATCCGGTGTGTATCCCGGAAGTATGTGACAACACCACCGATGATGACGGCGACGGGAATATCGACTGTGAGGATTCCGATTGTGATGGGTTTGCGGCCTGTACGCCTGCCTGGATCCAGTCGCAATACGGCAACATTTATGCGCAAGAAGGGGTTGGTGGAAATGCGCCACCTCCTGGACAGGCAAACGCCACATATTGTATTTCGTCTGCTGGGGCTATCACGAGCTTTACCAGTTCCGAAGGATGTATTGAGGCATCAGCAACGGCGCTAAATCTTCCGACGGGCGGAAACGGCTACGTGTCGAATATTGGCCGCTTGGATGTGGATGGAATTTTATCTGGCCGATATGGCCAGGTGGTAAATATCACATCAGATGCCGGCCTCCCTTCTGTCCTTGCCGGAAAAGTATATCTGTACGACCGCGATGCGCAGGGTGGCGTGTGCCCATCGGGCTCCAATTTTGTCCTTAACCCCAAAACATTCAGCAATGCCGCGGGCGCGAGTGGGCGCGGCAATGGGCTCTTGGTGGTGAAGGGGTGCGACATCCGCATTGTCGGAGACTTAAACTATCAACCCACGGGCGTTTCTGAATACCTCCGGAATCTGGCGTCTCTTGGGGTAATCTCTCTCGCAAAATATGTGGGCGGCGTGCCCACAACGGGCGGGAACATCTCCGTTGATCCGTCAGTATCCCAGGTGGTGGGGCTCTACTTCGCCGAGCGTGGCATCTTTACCGGATCCACCGGCGTCGCGGCCACGGATATCCAATTAGATGTGTACGGTGGGTTGGTGGGTCGTGAAATCCGTTTGGAACGGCGGTTCGCCTCTCCTACGGAGCCGGCGGAAAACATTATCTTTGATGGCCGAGGCGTCGTGAACCCTCCGCCCGGATTGCAGGATGTGACCAAATCGCTCCCCAGCCTCCGTGACGCGTTCTAGTTCTTCCAGGTGGCGCTGCTCCCTATGCCTCTCTTCTCTAAGCCAAACACCCAATCATTTGTGGGAATCGATCTCGGCGTGAGCGGGATTAAGCTGGTTGAGCTGTTAAACGAAAAGGGGCGCGCCCGCTTGGTGACGTACGCCTATACGGATCATCAAGCCGCTGCAGAGGGCAAGGGATACGCCGAGCAGCCAGAGGCTACGGGGGAACTGCTCAAAAAAATGGTGCTCCAGGCGCGTACGACGACAAAAAAGGCGATTGCGGCATTGCCGATTTCTTCGGTGTTCTCCTCCATCATCAACGTGCCGGCGAGTAACGATAAGGAGCTGCAAGAGGCGATCCACTGGCAGGCAAAAAAGTTAATTCCGATGCCGCTTGAGGAGATCGCCCTCGATTCAAAAGTGCTCGATGCAGGCAATCCAGACGAAAAGAAAAAGATGACCCGGGTACTTTTAACCGGTGCTCCATCCACCCTGGTACATACGTATGTTAAAATTCTGGGCGGCGCCGGGCTTGAGCCGTTGGCGCTCGAAACGGAGGCGTTGGCACAAGTACGATCGCTTGTGGGCAAAGATCGTGCCACGGTAATGATTATCGACATCGGGTTATTGCGTACCAATATTACGGTGGTGGAGCAGGGAATCCCGTTTTTGAGCCGGTCCATCGCGGCCGGTGGGGCGATGATGACCACGATGATGGCAAAAACGCTCGGGATCCCCGAATCACAGGCCGAAACCATGAAGCGGGATATCCGGGCGCTCAAAGGATTTGCGCCTGCCGGGGATCTCACCCCACTTCTCCAAACATTGCTTAAGCCGGTGCTCGACGAAGTACGATATTCGTTCAATTTATACCAGGAGCAGCCCGAAGGAGGGCAAAAAAAGCGGATTGAAAAGATTATTCTTACGGGCGGATCGTCCCTCCTGCCCAATTTGCCCGAGCTCTTGACGTCTTTGTTGAATGTGAACACCTACCGTGGAGACCCGTGGGCGCGAATCGTGTATCCTGAAGATCTCCGCCCGATCCTGGAAGAACTGGGCCCCCGGTTTTCTGTTGCGGTGGGGTGCGCCATGCGTGATATCGAATAATTCCCATGCCTGACATTTCGTTATTACCCGAAGATTTGCGCCGCGAGGAGCAGCAGCTCCCAAAGGGCGCCACCTCTCGCCGTGATGCGGGGTCATTAAAGATGCATATTCCGGATGCGGCGGTAGATGAAGATATCGAAATTATTGAGGTGGATGAGAGCGAGCTGGGGAGCGTGTTGGCCGATGAGCCGTTCCTCACGCGGGCGTCGTATCGGGTGTCCGTGGCCTGGGAAAAATTGCGGCAGCGCCTATCGGGCGGTTCAGAAAAAGTATCTGCCCCTCCGGCAAAAACGCCCCCGGCCTTTTTTACGCCTCCGAAGGGGTTAGCCACAAAGGGATTGTCGACTGACGCGCAAAAAGGGGCCGCGCCCGTGCGCGCACGGATTACCCCCGGCGCCGACGTTCCGCGCCGCGTTCGCGTGATTCGGCATGTGCGCAAGCCGGTGCGCGTGAGCCTGATTACGCCAGAAGAATTGCTGGCGTATCAGGTAGATGTCCCCAAACGAAAATGGACACTGGCGGTGTGCGCGGCATTGTTTGCTGTGATGGTGGGCGGGGGATATGGGCTCCTTACGGTTCGTGTGGGGGAGGCGCGCGCGGCGCTCTCCACGATTGAGCAACAAACGGCCGCCACGCGCACAGAGATTCAATCCCGTGAGCGGCAATGGCTGGCGTATCGCGATCTTCAGCATCGTCTTACGGTGCTTGGAGCCTTGCTCGATCAGCATGTGGTGATCACCCGGCTCTTTGATTTTCTTGAGCGCCGCACGCTTCCCGAGGTGGCGTATCGCACGGCCACCCTTTCTTCGGATGCCGTACTGGCTCTCGATGTTACGGCAAACTCGTACGATGCGGCCTCCCGGCAATTGGTGGCATTCCAGCAAAGTCCGTTGGTGCGCTCTGCCGATGCGGCCTCGTTTAATGGGCAGATCGATGGCGAAACAGGAGCGATTCAGCAGGTTTCGTTCCAGCTCACGCTCACGCTGAATGCCGGAGCGCTGCAAGGAGCGGTGGCGTTGCAAGATAGCCCGTCCGTGTCTTCCACTGTTTCTGGAACACCTTCTCCGTGATATGCCCGATCTCTTGAAGCCCGCGAATGCATCTCTTTCGGCACAGCCTTCTGCGCCAGAGGATTTGATGTCTTCGCAGAACGAGCAAACACTTCCCATGCCAGCAGACACACCGCCTCCGGCAAAAGAAGCGGCAGAAAAAAAGCCCTCCCGCCTGTTTACGGTGTATTACGGCCCGCTGTTTTTATTGCTTGTTTCCATCGCCCTGGTGGTTGGTTATATCGTGCTGCGTCCGTTGATGTTGGAGTACAAAACGCTCACCGGAACCGTGGCATCTGCGGCCACGCTGTTTACCGATGAGCAGACATACTTGGAGAGCCTCCAGCGCTCGATCGCGGCCGCACAATCCATTCCGGAGTCTGCATTGGCCGATATTAACGAAGCACTTCCGATGCAGCCAGATATTCCGAAGCTGCTCCAAATGCTCGCAGCGATCGCCGAGCAAAATCGCATTTCGTTGAATAGCGTGCAGTTCACCCCGCCGCGAGACACGTCGATCGAAATGCCCCGTGCAGGGCTTCCGGCTGGGAGCCCGATGCTTCAGGAGGTGGGGGTGAGCATGAGCCTTGCGTCTCCGGGGTATGCGGCCACGCGGCAATTTTTGGATGCGCTTGAGCGAAACCTGCGAATCTTTGATGTGGACACCATCATGGTGTCGGCAAGCGATGCGCAATCGGAACAAACGTATTCTGTGCAGCTCCGCACGTACGTTCTTTCTCCCTCTGTTCGCCCATAACCCTTTGTATGTCATTGCCCTCCGCGCTCATCCATCGTTTAGCCCTGGTGTTCTCTGCCTTGGTGGCGCTTGGCGTGATGGCGTGGATCGCGCTTCGTGTGGTGGCACCCGTTGCGGTGCTGCCCCCACCGCCTGCAAAAACGCAGGTTCGATTTGATCCAAAAACGGATGTCCGCACGCACCCCCTGTTCTCCACGCTCAGCGCGGTGATTCGTGGCGATCTTCAGCCGGGGCCGATGGGTCGCACCAACCCGTTTGTGGGATCGGGTCAGGCGCTCCCGGCCGCGCAACCGGTGGCGTCACGTTTGGGCACGGTACAAGAGATTCCTCTTGGGGAAGGGGTACGGATGCGCGCGCTGGCTCCGGCCAAAGATGGCGCAATTCTTGCTCTCGTGGATCGCGGGTCGCTCTCATTTGAAATTCGTCGGTATCGCGCGGGTGAGGAGGGCTTTAGCGTTGCGGCAACCTGGCAGCTCACCGCCGGTTCGGTGCAAGACGCGTGGATTCCGGTGGCGTTTTTGCAGGATGGATTTGGAAAAGTCTGGCTGCTTTCTCGCGGGGGATATGTGGGAAGCATTCAAACAGACGGAAAGCCTTCGTGGGATGCCACGCCCGTTTTTATGGGAGCCGACGGGGGATCGCTTGAAGCGTGGGGAGCTCTTGCCGTGGATGGTGCTGGTCGCTTATGGGCAACAGATGGTCAGCGGGTGGCCGCGGGCACAGACGGTCGTTTTAGCCCGGTGGATTTGCTCGTGTCCCTTTCCGACGCACAGCGTGCCGCTCTTGCGGCAGCGCCGGGTATTCCTGGCGCGGCGCCGCGGCTCGGATGGGGTGATGCCGCGCCAGAGGCTCCACGACGGTTGGCTGCTCTTGCGGATGGGCGGATGAGCGTGATCACTCCGGCGCTCGGATTGGTGTTCCCGCTGTCGCTTCAGGGAAGGGCAGAGGTATTTGATCTCATCGATGCGCGTGCCGGAGTGCCGTTTGCCTTTGGCACAACCGGAGAGCTGTGGGCGCGCACCGGAGAGGGGCTCGTGCGTCTCCGCGGCGCAGAGCGCCAGGCATATAACGATATGATCGTATTGCCAAAGCAGGCGCTGTTGCAGCCGCGTCTGGCAGAAACAGGCCGTGCCGGATTGGTGGCGCTGGATTATGTGCCAGATGCCACGGTGCTTTGGGAGGTGGTGGATGGGGAATGGGTGGCGCGTGCCACGGGTTCTGCCGGGGCGCAACCGCAAGACAGCGCCGAGCGGATCGTGGCCGACGGCGAAGGGAATGTGTGGGCCATCTTGCGGCAACGCGGCCTGTTATTGGTGCGCCCGCCACAACGATAAATGACTCATGAACGATCAAATCATTGCGTTACTCACGGCACAAGGCCTGCTCGACGATAAAACCGTTGGGGTGGTGAAGGATCTTCTTGCCCGCGGAAAAACACTGGAGCAGGCGATTGTGGGTGGGCGATATGTCACCGATGTGGAGTTTGCCAAGGCACGTGCGGAAGCGCTCGGGCTGCCGTTCATGGATCTCACCGACTGGAAGCCTACGCCAGATGTGGCCGCGCTTCTTCCTACAGAAACCATCGAGGCCTATCAGGTTCTTCCCCTTGGGATCGAAGGAAATACGCTTGTGGTGGCCGCATTGGATCCGCAGGATCTCCGTGCATCACAGGCGTTAGAGTTTTTTGCGAGCGGGCGCGGCATGAAGTTGCGGTGGGTGGTGGCATCGCCCACACAGCTCCGTCGATTGTTAAAAATCGGCACCGGACTGGGCACCGAAGTTCAGAGTGCGCTCGAACAGGTAGAGGCCTCACAGGGTTCCAAAGGAGAAAAAGCTGAGGCCGCCTCAGCAACGCTTCAGGAAGTGATCAAGGGTGCCCCGGTGGCGCGGATGCTCTCTACGATTATCCGTAACGCCGTGGAGCAGAATGCGTCCGACATCCATATCGAAACAAGCGGCGGAGAAAGCCGGGTGCGGTATCGGATCGATGGGGTGTTGCGTACGGTGCTTTCGCTGCCACTCAACGTGCATCCGGCGCTGGTGGCGCGCATTAAGGTGTTGGCAAACCTCAAGCTCGACGAAACACGCATCCCGCAAGACGGCCGCATGACCCAGCCGGTGGGCGGCAAAAAGATCGACTTTCGCATTGCCACGCTCCCGGTGGTAGATCACGAAAAAGTGGTGATGCGTATTTTAGATACGTCCGTGGGTGCGCCCACGCTCGAAAAACTTGGCTATCGCAAGGAGCATGTGGCTATGGTGCAAATGGAGATTAAAAAAACGCACGGGTTGCTGCTTGTTACCGGGCCAACCGGGTCTGGAAAATCCACCACGCTGTTTGCCTGCCTTAACATGCTGAACACCGAGGGGGTAAACATCGAAACGCTCGAAGATCCGGTGGAGTATTACATCCAGGGGGTGAACCAGTCGCAGATTCGTCCGGAAATCGGTTACACCTTTGCTACCGGATTGCGTTCGCTATTGCGGCAAGATCCAAACGTGATCATGGTGGGGGAAATTCGCGATAAAGAAACGGCAGAGCTCGCAATCCACGCATCACTCACCGGTCACTTGGTGCTTTCTACGTTGCACACCAATAGCGTGTTTGGCCTGGTGCCCCGGTTGCTCGACATGGGCGCAGAACCCTATTTGCTCGCGGCCACGCTCAACCTGGGTGTGGCGCAGCGCCTGGCGCGCCGTATTTGCGACGCGTGCAAAGAGCCGCAAGCCATTGAGCCGGAAATCGCAAAACGGCTTGTTGAGGAAATGCGCCGAATTCCCCCGATCTATCTTTCGGAAGGGATGGATCTTAAGGGGATGCCCGTGTTTTATCATGGCAAAGGATGCCCGCGTTGCGGCGACACCGGGTATGCGGGGCGCGTGGCGCTTGCCGAAATGTTCCAGTTTAACGATCGTGCGCGTCAGCTTGTGCAGGAAGGGTTCCCGATCGCGAAGGTAAAGGAAGAAGCAGAGCGTCAACAGATGATCTCTTTGCGGCAAGACGGCCTCCTCAAGATTTTGGAAGGCACCACCACCGTGGAGGAGGTGTTTCGCCTTTCGCAAGAAGCGGCCGAAGAGGAGGGGGAGGAAAAGCCGCCGTCGGCCGAAGCCGCGTCAAAACGTCCGCGTGCCGCTGCGGCCGTATAACCAATATGGAAGAATCCTCTCTACGCACCCCACGACTGCTTTTTATCGAAGAGGACATTTTTTTGGCGAACATCTATGCGGAGCACCTTCGCGCGGCCGGATGGATGGTGGAGATCGCGCGCACCGGTCGAGATGGCCTTCGACTCTCCGCCTCGCGACCCGACGCCATCCTGATGGATATTCTGTTGCCGCACGGAGATGGGTTTTCTGTGCTCGAGCAGTTCAAGAGCGATCCGATTACAGCCGAAGCACCCGTGTTTATCTTAACGCGCCTTGGCCAACAACGGGATATCGATCGTTGTAGGCAATTAGGAGCCGCGGGGTATATGATGAAAGCACATCATCTGCCAGAGGACGTGGTTCGCTGTCTCGCCTCCGTCCACTCCCCACAGCCGTAAGTATGCCCACATTTTCCTACCGCGTTCGCACACCAGAAAACGTCCTGCAGGCCGGGGTGGTGGATGCCTTGAGCATGGAAGACGCCACGCTCGCGTTGCAGGAGCGGGGATTTGAGGTGTTGGTTTTGGAGGCCGCACGTCCGCGGCAGGCGTCGTTGCAATCGTTGCCCTGGCTGAACCCGATTAAAACAAAAGACATCGTGATTGTGTCGCGGATGCTCTCGGTGATGGTGTCGGCCTCGGTGCCGCTCGTGGATGCGTTAAAAAATATCGCTCGTCAATCCGCCAACCCAAACATTCAGCGCGTGCTGTCCGACGTGGCGTCGGAAGTGGAGGGCGGGGCGCGGTTTTCGGATGCGCTTGAGCGTCACCCAAAGGTGTTCAGTGGGTTCTTTACCAACATGGTGCGATCCAGCGAACTCTCTGGTCAATTAGAACAGGTGTTGGATTACCTGGCCGAGCAGCAGGAAAAAGATTACGACCTCACCAGCAAAATTCGTGGCGCGCTTATTTATCCGGCGTTCATCCTGGTGTCGCTCGGGGTGGTGGGCTTTATCATGATGGCGTTTGTGGTGCCAAAGCTCACGCAAATTCTTCAGGAGGCAAACGTGGCTCTGCCGATTTCCACGCGGATTCTTATCGCTGTTTCCGGATTTATGGGAGCGTATTGGTGGATCGTGCTGATTTTCTTGGCCATTCTGGCCGTGGTGTTTCGCGTGGTGGTGGGCACGCCAGAGGGGCGATTGGCGTTTGACCAGGTGCTGCTACGCATTCCGCTGTTCCGCGGGTTGTTCCAGCGTATCTACGTGGTGCGGTTCTGCCGATCGCTCGCCACATTGTTGCGTGGTGGGGTGGATCAGGTGAGCGCGCTCGAAATTGTGGCGGGAGTGGTGGGAAACGCGGTGTGGAAACGGATGGTGTTTGAAACGATCCAAGAGGTGAACGAGGGGAACTCCATTACCACCGCGTTTCAGCGCAGCCGGAGTGTGCCCCCGATGATGAATCAGATGTTGGCCGTGGGGGAGGAAACAGGGAAGCTCCAGGAGATTGCCACGCGGATTGCCGATTTCTTTAATCGAGAGGTGGATACGCTCACCGCGAACCTGGTAACGCTCATCGAGCCGATTATTATTTTGTTGCTTGGGTTGGGCGTGGGGGTGATGGTGTCGGCCATCTTGCTTCCGCTGTATCAGTTGTCCACAGCAGTCTAACCGTAAAAGTGCTATCATGCTTGCATATGATCCAACGCTCCAAACGCGGATTTACCCTTATTGAACTGCTCGTGGTGATCGCTATCATCGGATTGCTCGCCACGCTCGCCACCATCTCCTTTGGCAATGCCCGTTCTCGTGCGCGCGATGCCAAGCGCATCAGCGACGTTACCAACATGGTAAAAGCCATGGCGGCCATGGAGAGCGACAGCCTTACATTGGCCGGTTGTTCAGCGGCCGCTTCAAATGTCGACACCTGTACGCCCGTCACCTATTTTAACTTTGGGACGGTGCAGGATCCAAGCGCCACGGATTCCACATTGTGTGCGCATCCGGCAACGCAGCCTTGCCAGTACACCATCAGTACGATCGCGGGTGGCGCACCGGCCACAGTAACGAATTATCGAATCAGCTTCTGGCTTGAGCAGGGGGCGGGGGGGTTGGCCTCCGGCGCCCACTATGCTTCCTCATCAGGCATTTATTAGAGCCTTAAAAATAGCAAACGCTCCCACGGGATGGGAGCGTTTGTGTTATACTGGGGGTATATGATTTCTCTTCGAGCAGCGATGAAAAAGGTGGGGGAGGGGCGAGGAGGATTTACGCTGGTTGAACTGATGCTCGTAATCGCCATCATCGGGATTTTGGCCACGGTGGGGATTTTTATGTTGAACATTGCGCGCGCAAAAAGCCGCGATGCCAAGCGCGTGAGTGATATTCAGATCATTCGCGCGGCGCTCGAGAGCTATTGGTTGGATCAGGCCGCGTATCCTTCGGCAGGTACGGCGATTCCGCTCGGTACGGGTGTTGCAGGGGTTCTTACGCAAAATGGGCTGGAGGCTCTCCCGGGAACGGCCACGGCATATCTTCAAATGCCCACGGGCCCGCTTGCGAATGAGTTTTATCAGTATCAGAGCACGGTGGCAGGCGGGTATGCCCTTCGGTTTACCACGGAATATCTTACCGCCTATGGATCGGCCGGAACGTACTACGCGCACACCAACGCGGTGGATACGGATTCCAGTTCAAAATAGTTTCCGTACGGTTTTTTCGCGGAGCCATTCTCATGTTGACGCTCTTCATTGCCCTGGCCGTGGTGCTTGGCCTATGCCTGGGGTCTTTTTGTAACGTGCTGATCGTTCGATTGTACGAAGGGGCGTCGCTCGGGGGGCGATCACGCTGTGTCTCATGTCGTCGTGATCTGGCGGCATCGCATTTGGTGCCGGTGTTCTCCTGGCTTTTTTTGCGAGCGCGGTGTGCGTATTGCCAAGCGCCGATTCATTGGCAATATCCTGCGGTAGAGGTGGCGGGTGGTGCGATCGGAGCCGCAGCGGTTCTTGTAGGGTACACGGGCGCGGCGATGGATTGGCCGCGTGTGGCCTTTGTGGCCTCATTTTTGTTTATCGCGCTCGTGATTGCCGTGTTTGATCTTCGTTGGCAGTTGGTGCCTGTGTCGTTTACGGTGGCGGCGATTTTGCTGTTTGTCGTATGGCAACTGGCGGCAGGGGGAGCGGGCGATATTCGATCGATGGTGATTGGGATGATGGTGGGCGGTGGGTTTTTGTGGTTGCTCGTGTGGGTGTCGCGCGCGCGGTGGATGGGGGAGGGGGATCCGATCGTGGGGCTGTTGGTTGGCGCGGTGCTTGGGTGGCCGCTTACATGGACAGCGCTTCTTGCGGCGTTTGTGATTGGGGGGTGCGTTTCGGCGATATTGCTGGGGCTTGGGATTGTGCGGCGGAAAACACCGATTCCATTTGTGCCGTTTTTAATGGCGGGGATGATCGTGGCGTTCTTTTGGGGTGAGGCGCTTGCAGAATTTTTTACGTATGCGCTTTCTTAGGGAGTGGGCTATTCGTCAAAGCACATTCTTCTGGAATGGTCTTTTGGCGACGCTGCGGAACTCGCCCCGCGTTGCGGAGCTCAAACAGTCCTCACGCCGCCAAAAGACCATTCCAGAAGAATGTGCTTTGACGAATAGCCCAGCCTTTACCCTGCCGGAGCTCCTTGTGAGCATTGCCATTTTGGCGATTATTTCCCTTTCGGTGGCGGGAGGGATTGTAAAAACACAGTATGCCGAAGAGTTGCAGTCATCGGCGCGGGTGGTGACGGGGGCGATGCGTGGGTTGCAGGCTCGGGCGCTGGCGGCGAGTAGTGTGCGCACGTGTCTTGTGGGGTCGGCGCAGGCGGTTTGTGAGCTGTCTTCTACGGGATGCACGGGGGCGTGCAGTGGAACCACCCCACCATTTTCGGTGGGGGCGGTGTTTGCGGTGAACGCTACGAGCGTGCGATCGTTTGCAGAGGTGGAGCCCACGTTGAATAATCGACGGGTGGACGCCACGGAATCCTTGGCCGGGATCGGCCTGATGGATGCGCATGGAGGGGCGGGGTATGTGCGCGTGACATCGCTGGTGACAAACCAGGGATCGGTGGCAAATGCCACGGTCACGTTTGAGCGGCAGAGCGGCGCCATGCGTATCGACGCCTGCGCCACGCCCGCGCCGCTCACGCCCGCGTGCGGGGGGAGTGGGGAGCCGGTTACGTTGGCGGTGGTGTTGAGCCACACGCGCACGGGCGCGATCCGCACGATTCGGCTTAATGCCACCACGGGAAAAATTTCGTTTGAGTAATATGCATCATGCTTCTTTTGTGCGAGGGCAAACACTTGTGGAACTCATGGTGGCCATGTTTGTGATTATCGTGGGGTTGGCCGGAGCAAGCAACGTGATTTTTTCCAACGCACGCGCGCAGGCCGAGAGTGCGGAACGTGTGACGGCCGGCAATTTGGCGCGCGAAGCGGTGGAACTGGCCAAGGCTGTGCGCGATTCCAACTGGGTGGCCGGAGGAGGCGTGGCGTTTGATGCCGGGTTATCCGCCGGAACGGATTACACCGGCGTGCCGCGCATGGAAGGTGGGGCGTTTATCGACATGGATTTTACGCCAAACGCCATGAGCGATGCCACGGCCGTATTAAAACGTTCCACGAATCCGGCGAGCGCAGGGCTCTTTGTGCAGGGCACGGGCGCGTCTGGTAGCGATACACCGTTTCGTCGATTGGTCACCTTTGCGCCGATTTGTGCCGATGGATCGATCCAGGCGAGCGGGTCGGCCTGCACGGTGGTGAACCCAAAGATTGGCGTGCGTGTTTCGGCCGTGGTGGAATGGACACAGCGTACCGGATCACACGACATCACCGTTGAAGATGAACTCTATGACTGGCGTTAATCAACAAAAAGCCGGCCGAAAACGCCGGGGATTTACCACCGTGGAAATGCTGGTGGTGGTGGCCATTTTTTCGATCGGATCCGTGGTGATCGCCGCGACGTATGTGAATTTTACGCGGTTGCATCGGCGTGTGGCGAACGCAGAATTGTTGGGGCAAGATCTTCGGTTTGTGATGGAGCTGTTGGTGCGCACAGCACGAAATAACACGGTCACATATCCGCCGCTTCCGGCCACGCTCGTGAGCCCGTCATCCACCCTGGCGCTCACGAGCAGTGGAGGAACGCCGATCTTCATCCGGCGATTCGCGACATCCTCCAGTGTGTGCGCGGGGCTCAACGCTGCCTGTTTAGCGCTCTCTACTGACGCAGGGCTTAACTGGGGAGCGATTACCGGCAAACAGATTGCGATTAACCGATTCGAGGTGTACGTCACCCCCACCGCCAATCCGTTTGAAACCACCGGGATCGGCACCTATCAAAATGATCAACAGCCACGGGTCACCTTTTTGATTGATGCGGCGTACGTGACTTCTTCTACGCTTGAAAAAGCCACGCTGCGATTACAAACGTCTGTGTCGAGCCGCGTGTATCTTCGCTAAATTTTTTATGACGCATCGCTTTCGTCCACAACGCTCATCGCCGAGGCCTCTCGGAACGCGTGATCATGTGCGCGGCGATATTCTTCCGCTCGCGCTCGTGATGATGACCACGATTCTTTTGGCCGGGCTTGGCGTGGGGATTGTGGTGATGGAAGGGTTGCGTCGTTCTGCCGATACCGACGCGGCAATGACAGCCTATTATGCGGCCGATGCCGGGGTGGAGCGCCAGTTGTATGAATTGCGCAAACGCTCGGCCACGGTGGGGAGTTTACAGGGTCTCTCTGGAACATTTTCAAATGGCAGTGGATGGGCGGCCGCAAGTTCCACGTATCTCCAGGCGCTTTCAAAAACGTTCTTCCTGATCCCCGAGGATGACTTTCAGTTCGTGGATCTTTTTGATCCAGATAATATCGCGGCCGCGGCGGGCGTGGGTCGGGTAGATTGGAGCTGGCAAGCAGGGCCAGATTGTGGCGGAACGCCCCCCACGATCGAAATGGGATATGCCCAGTGGCTTGCGAGCGGATCCGTGCTCCCACAGGATTTTCGGATTATCCAGGGGCTCACGCCCGCCGGGATGGTTACGCCGCTCGATCCCTTACGCGGATATCGGTTGCGATTCCGCCCTAAAGGATGTTCCGCATCCGCCTTGCGCGTAGAAGTATCGCCCGGAGCCGCGTACGCCCCGCAAACCTTCCCCGGCGATATTGTGGCCGGAGCCATCGGTTCGTATCGTCGGGCCACGCAGGCGATTACCGTGCAGGTGCCGCGACAGGATGTGCTCTCCGGGCTGTTTTCCTTTGTGCTCTTTAGCGAATGTCAGTTGATTAAAGATCCAGATAATCCGGCGGTGTGTCCATAGTGATTCCTTTTGTGTAAACAAAAACGCTGGCGACCCCGAGCACCCGGTAAAGGGGAGGGGTCGCCAGCGCACGCGGATTTCTATTCTACGTCGATCCAGCTCATCCTTCCTATAAATGACCTCATGAGGAGGAAGAAGGAAGACACGTCGTCTGCCACCAACGTGTCGAAGTTTCCACCGACCCACAAAACGTCTTGGTTGTATCGGTAGAACACAATCCCCGATCTGCAGAGCGTTGGCAGAGCAGCCTCAGACTCTGCACCACCAAGCTCCAGAAAGTCCACCAGAAGGCTCGTGTTTTCATTCCAGTACTGAATCTTTGCGTGCTGAAACACGCTACAGTTGGAAGAAATGGGGCTTGTCCCCATGACCGTGATGTACACGATCCCGGTGGGGGTTACATCCATCCCCGTGAATCCCACGCCGGGATCCGTTTGGAATACCTGCTCTGGAGAGAGCGGGTCTCCAATGGGGATGCGTATGACCTGCCCGAAGAGAAAGTCCCCCAGGTACAAGTCATTGGCGCGCCCTTTTAGGATATCCATATACCCCGTTTGGATCAGGTTCCCTGCGGGCGTGAGCCACCAGCCTTGGCTTGCCACATGCGATCCGCCATCGATTGTGGTGATCACCTCAAACGTGTCTGAGGGAAGGCGGCTATATTTGATTACCCGAATCGGCTGCGCTTGGTGTTCCACGGTGAGGGGCTGTTTTGCCCCTGTTTGCTGATTCCACCCTTCCGGCGTCCATTCGCGTGGCGTGGTGAGATACAGATCTCCTTGAAAACAGGTGATCCCGCTAAGCGCCGGGTACCCCGACGATACGACGCGCGTTGCCCCGCCGGGAGCGATCTCGAGCATGTCGCCCGTGGCATTGGAGATCACGTAGGTACGATTACCCTCGCAGGTTTCTGCGCGCATCCCCAGGCCGCTAATGATTGCTTCCTCATCGTTGATCTTGGCCTTGTAGCCAAACGGATAGGGGAACCCATAGAACTGCGTGGCAAGCGGTTCTTCGAAGGCAAAGATTTCTTCTGCCACATCGTTTTGCGCTTCAAACAGACTCCCGGGAGTCACCATTTCTCCAGCCGTGGTGCACGGCCCTTCATCGGGACCTCCTACATCGATCGGCCGAAAAACGGGAGGAACCGGGATCAGCACATTGTTATTCAGATTCAACGTAGAGATGTCGATGGTGCCGCTTGGCGGCGTGTACGCACATACGCCGCCAGCCCCGGCTTCTCCTTCGCCCGCAGATCCTCCAGCCCCACCGGTTCCGGCGCTCCCTGCGGCACCGGCATCACCCACGCCTCCAGAGCCGCCACTCGGAACTCCGGCAATTTGTACGGCTGGAGCCACGATGCTGCGTCCGAATGTTACCCCTTGGGCGTTTGTAAATCCGTCGCCCACCGTTACGATCCGATCTAGCATCGGGGGGCCGCTCGGCCACGGATCAGGCGGGCATCCCGATGATGGGTTGCAGTCGGAACATAGAACATCGGGGGGATTGGTGCATAACCCCGTTTGCATGTCGCATATTTCCGTACCGTTGCAAATATTTCCATCGTCGCAGATTCGGTTTTGGTGTACGCACACCGTGTTGACGCACGAATCATTCGTGCACAAATTCCCGTCGTCACAGTTCGAGGAACATCCGACGGGAGGCGCCCCGCCGGAACCCGTTGCGCCGTTTCCACCGCTTGATGTTCCTCCACCGCTAGTGGAAGTATTTCCGCCCGCACCGCTGTTAGAGGACGTATCGCTCGTCGACGTCTCGCTACCGGTGCTTCCGCCTGCGCCGCTCGATCCGCTAACGGACGCGTCGCTCGTTTCATCGGTCGAAGTGTCGCCACTTGACCCGCCACTAGAGGAAGCGTCGCTCGTCGACGTTTCGCCGCTACTGGCGCTTCCGTTCGTGTCGCCACTCGATTCGCCGATAGACGTTTCCTCACTACCGTCGGTTGCGGTGTCTCCGCCCATACCGCCGTTAGAAGAAGCATCGCTCGTCGATATTTCGCCGCTACTGGCGCTTCCGTTCGTGTCGTCGCTTGATTCGCCGACGGAAGTATCTCCAGAACGTTCTCCGTCGCTACTGCTGCTGGCGATGGACGAACTTATTGATTCGTCCGTTGGTACGGAGTTTTCTGTGGATGTTTCATCCAGCGATGTCTCGCCGGACGGTGTTGAGGAGTCGCCAGACGATGAATCGTCCGTGCTCACGGTGTCCCGATCTGTATGTTCATCGACGGTCGGGATATCATCTCCGCCGCCATCGGCAGGAGATGAGCTTCCCGACCCATTACTACAGGCCAAAAACACTACGGTGATTGCCGCAGTTGCATATACACGCATCTTCATTTTCTTGCTCCCGTTGTCAAAGGACCGAAGCCCTTTTTTTGTTGATGATCCAGCCTTCAAAAAGTGACGCTGCACTCCGAGGGCTGTATGTGAAATATACATACAACAGGGGGGCGCATCAAGGGTTCGTACACACTTCAAGATAGAGTAAATTTTTTTCGTTTTACGAACAGCCGACATAATAAAAAACACTGGCAACCTCGAGCACCCGATAAAGGGAGAGGTTGCCAGTATTACGACACACTTGGGATGCGTAGGGGGTGTCAGCCCTATTTTTTCAACTTACTGCACGATGATACCGTCGACGGTTTGGATTCCTGGCTGCGTTACCACCAGTACGCCACTGGGGTCGGCGAGGAGGTTGTTAAAATTTCCTCCACCAAGGAATAGCTCCTGGGTACCCATGTACTCGATGACCCCGGAACGGCACATGTGGGGAAACGCTGTCGCGTACCCCGGATCATCGAGACCAAGCCACGGCACTAAGGTGGTACCGTCCCAGTAGGTGATGTCTGCATTCACGAATGAGTTACAAATTGCCGAGCCTCGGGCATTCGTGGCGACGTAAATGACGTCGTTCGGTGCGTGTACGAATGCATTCATCATCACCCCTGCCGGAGCCGTGATGATTACTTGTGGTGGCTCAGCGACCCCCAAAGGGATCCGTGACAGTACCGCCCCTGCATGGTCGAGCGAAAGGAGATCCTCGCCATCAGCCGTTACGCCTAGGCCGTCCATGGTCCCAAACGGCAAGATATCGCCCGATGGGGTCGGGCGCCATTGTTGGCTAATGACCCGAGACCCTCCACTGAATTCCACAACGACTTCCCAGCTTCCCGTGTCCCGAAGGAATCGGAGTATGCGAAGTGGGGATGCCTGCGCATCCGCCCCGATTCCGTTCTGGAAGAAACTGTAGTAATTCCAGCCATCTTGGGTCCAGGTACGTGGTGCTTGAACATATAGCTCGCCCGCCACACATCCAATTCCGGTGAACCCAATGTGTTCCGCCGACGGATAGAACGTCGGGGTGTACGACGACCCTTCGGGATCATCTGGGTTTAGCTCGAGCAGGCTTCCCGTCATGTTGGAAATCACGTAAACGCGATCTCCACAGGTCTGGGGGAGCATTCCGAGCCCCGCGATGGTTGATTCCTCTCTGTTGAGAAGAATTTTTCGTGGTTCCAAAGCAAGTCCGTACCACTCATGCTCAGTAGCGTCGTCGAACCGGAAAATCTCCCGGGCGATTCCACCGATGATCCTGACGATTCGCGCATGGAACACGCGCTCTCCGTGCGTGGTACAGGGTCCGTCATCGGGACCGCCCTGATCATCCGCCCGAAACAGGGCGGGGATAAGGGTGGTATACCCATTGCTCAACCCCTGGGCCGTTATCCCCTCCAAGCTTTCGCTCGGCGGGGTGTAGTTACACACCTCCGGGGGAGCTCCACCCGCTCCGGCCGTACCCGCGTTGCCCGCGCCTGCTGCGCCTGCACCGCCGACACTCGCGCCGCCTGTTCCACCAGCGCCGCCTCCGCCCAAACCCCCATCGGGAGCTCCGGCATCAGCGCCTGCTACGCCTGCAGTACCGCCCGCACCACCGACAACGCCGGCGGCTTGAACGATCGCATTTCGTAGTGACATGGAGATGGAAACAGGCGAGCCTTCTTCCGCGGGCGTGAGCCCTTGGACGTTGCCCATTCTGTCTCCAAGACGGAACACCACACCGGGGGTTCCAGGCCCTGGCCCCCATCCATGAGGGGTTGGGGGTGTACATCCCGGAGTGCCATCCGAGGTGTGTGTACAAGTACCATTGGCTGGATCGCAGGCATCCACCGTGCAAGATACGTGGTCGTTGCATGATGGGAGCATGACGGCTGCCTTGCACCCGTTGGAGGCGCACACTTCATCACCGTTACACGGATTGGAATCCGTGCACTGCTGATGATTCGGCGTATTTTTACACACGCCCGCGATGCATGCGTCTTGCGTGCACGGCACGCCGTCGTCGCAATCGGAGGAACATCCGACGGGAGGCGCCCCGCCAGAGGAGGATCCGCCTGCGCCGCCGTCGGTGGAAGCGTTTCCACTCGATCCACCGCCGGAGGTGTCGCTCGTCGACGTTTCGTCGCTGGTGCTTCCACCGGCACCACCTGATCCGCCAATGGACGTCTCGCTCGTTTCGTCGGTCGAAGCGTTTCCGCCCGCGCCGCCGTCAGAGGAGGAGTTGTCGTTCGAGGTTTCGCCGCCACTAGCGTCTCCGCCTGCGCCGCTTGATCCACCAACAGACGTCTCACTCGTTTCGTCGGTCGAAGTGTTTCCACTCGACTCGCCGTTAGAGGAAGAACTGTCCGTCGACGTCGCGCTGGTCGAGGCATCAACCCAGGGCGCGGTGCTCGATTCATCGTCCGCGCTGGACGACGAAGAGTCTCCGCTGTCGTCGTCGGCACTGTCGGTGCCGACATCATCGTCGTCACTGGACGACGATGTGCTGTCTCCGCCGCCGTCGGCGTGAGACGGTGATCCTGACCCGTTTGAACAGGCCAAGGCGACCGTGGCGATGGCCACAGTCAAAAAAGAACGAATTTTCATGATCTTGCTCCATTGTCAAAGGATCGTTAGACCCTTAGTTGTTGGTCTCAACCCCCTCAAGAAAAAGTGAAGGTTGTATCTGGAATATACAAAGATTTTATCAATTTGTCAAGCAACCCTGGCATTTTGGCTATTTCTCAAAATTTTCTCAACATCTGTTTCCTTAGCCACGTTTTCCTTGGTAAGATGCGGATTATGACGCACACGGAGGCCGCCGTTCGCATTGCCAAGCTTCGGGCAGAAATCACCCGATATCGGCACCAGTACCATGTGGAAGACCGCCTGGAGATCTCCGAGGCGGCGCTTGATGCGCTCAAACATGAGCTGTATCAGCTTGAACAGCAATATCCCGATCTCATCACGCCCGATTCGCCCACGCAGCGTGTGGGGGGAAAGGTGTCGGGCGGATTTAAGAAGATCACGCATGCCGTTCCGATGCTCTCCATCGAAGATGCGTTTTCGCGCGAGGAGGTAGACGCCTGGATTGCGCGATTGCAAAAGTTGGAGCCGCGCGGAGATTACGCGCTGTTCGTAGATCCAAAAATGGATGGCCTTGCGGCATCACTGATTTATGAAGACGGCGTGTTCGTGCGTGGGGTAACGCGTGGCGACGGGCGTGTGGGTGAGGATGTCACACACAGCTTGCGCACCATCGAACAGATTCCGCTTGCGCTACATCGCCCGGGCGAAAAAGAGATCGCGGCGTTTTTGAAAAAATGGAACGGCGCGTGTGATGAATCTGCCACGCGACGATTCCTTTCTGCGCTCTCCGGCCGTGTGGAGATTCGTGGCGAGGCGTACATGACAAAAAAACAGCTCGCCACATTAAATGCCGCGCTCACAAAAAAGGGCGAACCGCTTTTGGCCAATCCGCGCAATGCCTCGGCCGGGAGCATTCGGCAGATGGATCCAAAGATTGCGGCCGAACGCGGATTGTCGTTTATGGCGTATCGATTGCTCGGCGATCATGGGCTGCGAACACACGAACAGTGCCACGAAGCGTTGATGCTTCTCGGCGTGCCGGTAAATCCACTCTCTGCCGTTTGTAAAACGGCGGATGATGCCGAAACATTGTTTGATCGCCTCGGCGCCAAGCGCGACGCGCTCGATTATTGGATCGATGGCCTTGTGGTAAATGTAAATGATCTTGCGCTTGTAGAGCGCTTAGGCGTCGTTGGTAAAACCCCGCGCGGTATTTTGGCCTGGAAGTTTCCGGCAGAGCAGGGCACTACGATTGTGCGCGATATCGTTGTGTCTGTAGGCCGCACCGGTGCGCTCACACCCGTGGCCACGGTTGACCCGGTGCAACTTGCCGGTACCACCGTTACACACGCGTCTCTTCATAACGAAGATGAAATTCATCGACTTGGCCTTAAAATCGGCGACACGGTGATTATGGAAAAAGCGGGGGATGTGATCCCCAAAATTATCCAGGTGCTGCCCAAGTTCCGTACAGGAAAAGAAAAGGCATTTCACATGCCTAAAACCTGTCCGATCTGTGGGTCGCCTGTTACACGTCGCGAAGGTGAAGTCGCCACGGTGTGCACCAATCGTGCATGTTTTGCGCAGGAGATTAATCGATTACTTCATTTTGTGTCTCGCCACGCCGTGGATATTCGCGGGTTGGGCGACAAAATTGTCGAGCAGCTTGTGCAAGAAGGCCTGGTGCGCGATGAAGCAGATTTTTACCGCCTCACGCCGGATGATTTGCAGGGGTTGGAACGATTCGCCGAAATTTCTTCGCAAAAGTTGGTAAAAGAGATTCAGGCGCATCGCGACATCCCGCTCAATCGGTTTATCAACGCCCTCGGCATTCGCCATGTGGGCGAAGAAACGGCTGCAGATCTCGCCACGCATTTTGGCACGCTTAAGGCTCTGCGTTCCGCGTCTAAAGAAACGCTGCTCGCCGTGGAAGGGATCGGTGAAATTGTTGCCGACTCGATCGTTGCCTTCTTTTCTGACAAACGCGAAACCGCGCGCGTGGATCATTTATTGGAATATGTGACGCCCGGCACATCGGCGGGTCGCGCCACGGGTCCTCTTACCGGCACCACTTGGGTGTTCACCGGTGGTTTGGAATCCATGAGCCGCGACGATGCAAAAAATCTCGTCCGTTCCCTTGGCGCAGATGTTTCCGAATCTGTTTCAAAACAAACATCTTTTGTAGTGGCCGGGAGTGACGCGGGATCAAAGTTGGAAAAAGCAACGGCGTTAGGCATCGCGACACTGGATGAAAAACAATTTTTGAAAAAAGTAGGGAAGTAGCGTCATCGCTTTGGCAAAACGAAAACCGACCCCCAGGCTTGCACGGTTTTTGGGGGTCGGGAAGGAGAATCGGAGGATCTCGTGCGCGCGCTTGAAGGAGCCGCGCGTACGAGGTGAGTGAAGGAGCGCGGATGTGCGCGACGGTGTGCGCAGGATGCCACACGTCGCACGCATCCACAACGAACCATGCAGGGCGAAACGTCGGCGAAGGGTACTGCGCACGTTGCGCAGTGCTGCGACGAAAAGGACGTAGCCATCGTCGCAGTGTTCGTCGCAGTGCTACCACGACGACTCTCTCAGCGCGACGGCCGTAATACTCTGCGATGAAGATGATGAGGAGCGTTCCCAAAAGGAGCGCTCCGTATGGCGTAGTATCTTCCACGGGACTCCTTTTGATTTTGGTTGTTTCAGACTAGACTTAGAGCTGTGTTGCGCCAGGAAGCGTCGATTTGTGGTTGATTTGAACCTCGAGTTCGTCTGCGCCTGGAATACAGGCGTGGATTTGTCCCGGGGTAATCCGTGGATCTTGTTGAGAGAGCCATCGAGCAAGACCCTCCGCAGCTTTTTTTCGTCGGCTCTTTACGTAGAAGCTCTCAACGAGACTCGCGAGGTACCCTATCCCGAGGCAGATAATGAGCAGCTCGATATCGATACGAAAACGAGCGAACCACAGCAATGCCACCAAAAATAGTCCCATGAATCCACGGAAATACGCCGCATCCTCCCTACCCTCTAACTTGCCAATGTGCGCCGTAATTAGTGCGTAATATGGAAGAAACACCCTTAGCTGTTCACTTGTTCTTTGAACGTTCATTTCGACTCCTTTCGAGTGTAAAGATCATCGGTGCTAGGTTTCTGTTACTGCGGCGGGCAGAAGCTTCGCATCTTTAACGTAGTGAGCATCTGGAACGCAACTTCTGATCTCCGAAGCGCTCAGGTGAGGCTCTTCGTGGTGTAGCCATTGGGCATGGTCACGGATAGCTCCTCTGTGTGCATACACTGCCCTTACATACATAAGAAGGGAAATGAGGCTGCTTATCACTCCCATAGAGACTGCGACTCCCATAGAGACTGCGACGGTATTTTGCATGATCCATTGTTTGCCCCAATTGGGGTGCAGCCAAATACAGATCTGGCAAAAGAACGTAGCGGCCATTAGGACGGCTGTGGCACCACTCCAGAGTTCTCTGTAGCCCCTCCAAATTCCGGTTTGGACGGCATATCTCCCGAATATTGCTAACTTGGTCTCTCGACTTAATTTTTCAACGTTCATTCTGAACTCCTTTCGCCCGAATCATCGTCTATTTGAGTCATTTTGTCAAGAAAACCATGCTTTGCGTGTTGGTTCCTTGAACCGCCCTTCTTTTTCCGCTACCCTCCTTTCATATGGCGATCACACATGAGGACGTGGCGGCGCTGGCGCATCTGGCGCGGGTGGGGTTAGAGAAGGAGGAGACTGAGCGCGCAGAGCGCGAGTTGGAGAATATTTTAGGATACGTAGATCGGTTGCAAAAAATCGACACCACAGGCGTGGAAGAAGCTGCGCCGGAACCGGTCGCGGCTCATGCGTTTCGCGTAGATGAAGTGACGGCGTGTTCGGACAAGGTACGGGCGGAAATCATTCAAAACTTCCCCGCGTCACAATCTGGCTTCCTCAAGGCTCCTGCGGTTTTTGAACGACCAAAATCATGAAACCTCTCAACGAACTGACATTGATAGAAGCGCGCACGGCATTGGACGCGGGCGAGGCGACGTCTGTTGCCATCACCGATGCGTGCCTCGCCGCGATTCGCGAACGCGATGGGGCATTGCATGCCTTTTTAGACGTGTGGGAAACGGAAGCGAAGAAAGAGGCGGAAGCCGCCGATATCCGTCGTGCCGCTGGAAAAAAACTCGGCGTGCTCGACGGCATTCCACTCGCGATTAAAGATAACCTCCTGGTGGACGGCCGAAAGGTTACGGCTGCCTCGAAGGTGTTAGAGGGATACGTTGCGACGGGGGATGCCACCGTAATTGCGAAGTTGAAAGCGCAAGGCGCGGTATTTCTTGGCCGCACCAACATGGATGAGTTTGCCATGGGCGGAAGCACCGAAAATTCTGCGTACGGCCCCACGCATCATCCTAAGGATCCGGAGCGCGTGCCTGGTGGATCTTCTGGCGGTAGCGCCGCGGCCGTTGCGGCGCACTTGTGCATTGCGGCGATTGGGAGCGACACAGGTGGAAGTATCCGCCAGCCAGCCGCATTTTGTGGCATTGTCGGATTAAAACCAACGTATGGTCGCGTGTCCCGATCTGGCCTGATCGCCATGGCCTCGTCGCTCGATCAGGTGGGGCCGATGACCAAAACGGCAGAGGATGCGGCGGTGCTGTTAGAGGCAATCCAGGGTCATGATGTATTAGATCAAACTACCGCAAAAGCGGAATCATTCGCGGCATCGAGCGTTGCGAACAGCGACGGATCACTCAAAGGCCTCCGTATCGGGCTGCCAAAGCAGGCATGGGATGTGCCCGGTCTTTCGTCGAGCGTCCGCGAGCGGGTGTCGGCAGCCGTTGAAACATATCGCTCTCTCGGCGCAGAGATCATCGATGTGGAGTTGCCGTATGTGGATGAAGCGCTTGCCGTGTATTACATCCTCATGCCGTGCGATGTGTCGGCCAACATGAGCCGATTCGACGGCATGCGATTTGGTCCGCGCGCGGCGGCCGGGAATTTATTGGAAACGTATTTGATGACGCGCGGGATGTATTTAGGATGGGAGGTGCGCCGCCGGATTTTACTCGGCACCTACGCGCTCTCAAAAGGATATTACGATGCCTATTATCGCAAAGCCAAAAAAGTTCAGCGCTTGATTCAGCAGGCATACGCCACGGCGTTTATGCAAGTAGACGTGCTCCTTACACCCACCACGCCCGGCACCGCGTTCAAAATCGGCGAAAAAATTAACGACCCGCTCGCCATGTATCTGGAAGACGTTCTCACCGTTGGCGTAAACGTGGCCGGCCTTCCCGCCGTCTCCGTGCCATGCGGCGAAGATAGCGCCGGATTGCCCATCGGGATGCAGCTCATCGGCAAAGCCTTCGACGAAGCCACCATCCTCCGCACTGCCGCCGCATTCGCGCACGCCCCATGAACGACACCCTCTTTGACTACGCCGCTCCGGCAGCCTCTCAAACAGGAGGAATCAGTTTAATGTGGATCGTGTGGCTGGTTCTCGGCATTGTCGGAACGGTCGTGATCATCTTCATCATTCAACAACTACGTCGATTACTCGGCCGCCCGGAACTGCACGGCATGTCGCGCGAAGCGATCCTCAAACACTGGGAAGAGATCGAGCGCATTTCCGGAAGCGGGCACATGGGTGCCAAAATGGCGATCGTGGAAGCAGACAAGCTATTGGACGCCGCGCTCAAAAGCATGATGATGAGCGGCAGCACGCTTGGGGAGCGACTCAAATTCGCCGCCTACAAATACCCGGCCATCCGCAAGGTGTGGAACGCACACCGCATGCGCAACCAAATCGTGCACGAAACCACCTTCCAAGTGAGCGCCTCCCAGGCCCGCGGAGCCATCCGGGACTACAAACAGGCGCTACAGGTCTTGAAAGTGCTGTAACACATACGTTTGTATGCTAAATATTGCGCTTGATAAACCGAGAGCGATCGTTGCGGTGGTACCTTTTTTCGGTCGAGGCGCTAGCCGAGACCCGAAAAAAGGCTACCCCGCCGATCGCATCCTACAATGATCCCTTGGTTTTCTTTCACCACTATTCAACTCGGGCCTGTCATTATTCAGGTGTGGGGATTATTTGTGGCACTGGGCATCATCCTCGCCGTGTGGCTCGCGGCAAAACGAGCAAAGGCACAAGGGCTGGATCCAAAAGCCATCTGGGACATGGCGTTTTGGGTGGTGTTGTGGGGGATTATCGGTGCGCGACTGTTTCATGTGGCGTTATACGACCCAGCACATTATATCGCTGCGCCGCTTGAGATCATCGACTTACGACAGCCCGGATACGCCATCCTTGGAGGATTTTTAGGTGGCGCAGCAGCCTTTTTTGTGATGGCGCGGCGGCGCGGACTCGATTTTCTCGCCTATGCCGACACGGTCGCCTGGGGGATTCCATGGGGATGCGGCGTAGGGCGTATCGGCTGCTTCTTCATCCACGACCATCCGGGCACGCTCACTTCTTTTATCGGCGGCGTGCAATTCCCCGATGGGCAAGTGCGTCACGATTTAGGGCTGTATCTTTCCATCCTGGGCTTTTTCATGGGCGTATTATTCGTTCTCATCGGCCGCACAAAACAAAAAACAGGCACCTATCTCGGTCTCTTTTTATTCATCTACGGTATCGCGCGTTTCTTGCTCGACTTTTTACGCATCATCGATCACCGCATCGTCGGACTCACGCCTACACAGTGGACGATGTTCTTATTTGTCGTATTGGGCATAAGTTTGCTCATGCCGAGAGCGATCGTTGCGGTGGTGCCTTTTTTCGGTCGAAGGCGCTAGCCGAGACCCGGAAAAAGGACACCCCGCCGATCGCGTACCTCATTTTCATGTTATAATTCCCTTCATGCAAGACTGCCTGATCATCGGTGGTGGCCCCGCCGGGCTTGCAGCGGCCGTGTATCTGGCGCGCCAAAAAATAACGTTTACGATCGTTGCCAAAGATGTCGGTGGGATGGCGCTGTGGTCGTCGGATGTGGAGAATTATCTTGGGTTTCACCTCGTATCTGGTTTGGATCTGGTAAAACAATTCCGTAAGCATCTCGAAGACTATAAAGACGCGTTTACGCTTCAAGAGGGGGATCTGGTGAAGTCGGTGGAACAAGTCCCGGGGGGATTTCGGGTTGTCACAGAAAAAGGGGTTACGCTCGAGGCACGGACGCTTCTTATCGCCACCGGTGAAGTGCCGCGTAAACTCAACGTTCCCGGCGAAAAAGAATTTTATGGCAAAGGAGTTACGTATTGCGCCACATGCGACGCGCCGTTATTTGGCGGAAAAGATGTGATTGTGGTGGGCGGCGGCAACAGTGCCATGGACGCGGCGCTGTTTTTAGAAAAATATGCCGCGCACGTTACGATCATCACGGTGAACGAGGCGCTCGCGGGTGAGGCGGAGCTCAAACGTCGATGCGAAACAAGTGAAAAAATGACGGTGCTCACCAACACCACGGTCACCGCCATTCAAGGATCTCAATTTGTTGAAGGAATCGAGATGGTGGGCAAAGATGGCCAGCCGGATGCGCTCCCGGCGCAAGGGGTGTTTATCGAAATCGGTCTTGTGCCCTCGTCGCAGTTCATTTCGATGGTGAAGAAAAATAAAAATGGAGAAATCATCATCGACCTTGAGAATAAAACATCCATCCCTGGCATCTGGGCGGCCGGAGACGTTACCACCGTTCCATCCAAGCAGGTGGCCGTGGCCGTCGGCGAGGGGAGTAAGGCAGCGTTGCAAATCATTGCTTGGCTCACGAAACACCCCTTTTTACACCCGCGGCATGCGCCGTAACTGGCGCAAAGAGATCCTATTTGTTACCCTTTCTGCACTATGCAAAACCAGTCCTCCGACCCTCGGCAGCCGATTCTTATTGGGATGATCGTTTTGGGCGTGATTCTATTGGTGGGGATCGTTTGGGCGGTGGTTTCGGCTCCGGCTTCTTCGGGAGGAAACAACATGGCAGATCCAAATCTTTCATTCCGCGATGAAAATGATCCGGCACTGGGGCCAGAAGACGCCAAGGTAATGGTGCGCGTGTTCGGCGATTTTGAATGCCCAGCGTGCCGCTCTGCAGAGCCGGGGATCACGCATGTTCGCGAGGCATATGCAGATCGCGTACGGGTGATTTGGAATGATTTCCCCCTTCCCGCCACGATGCATCCAAAAGCGCGTATCTCCGCAACAGCCGCACGTTGCGCCGAAGAACAGGCGAAGTTTTGGGAGATGCACGACCTGCTGTACGAAACGCAATCCGGCTGGGCGCGCTCCACAGACGCAAACGCCGATTTTGAATCTTTGGCGCGTCGCATCGGCCTGCACGAAGGGGGGTTCCGCAGTTGTATGAGCGAGCGCCGGCACGACAGCAAGGTCACAAACGATTTGCAGGAAGGGCAGGCCAACGGCGTCGACTCCACGCCCACCTTCTTTGTGAACAACGTTAAATACGTGGGTGTGCTATCACCTGCTCAATGGGACGCCATCCTCAAGCCACTCCTCGAAGCCGCAGAAGCACCGGCGGTGCCAGAGGAAGCTGCGGGAGAGGAGACAGCTACTGTAGAGACAGAATAGCGTGGAAAAATCGTTTATATTAAAATGTACTTATATGTATAGCTATCACTCACGCACCGTTTTTTTATTGGCGATTTTCGGGATGGTGAGCCTTTGGTCACTCCCGGCGACAGTATTTGCACGTACACCGGAAGCGGCGCGAGGTCGCATTCTCCTTCAAGTGGAGTCTCTCGGTGAGGCGTGGTATGTGTCGCCCCTTACGGGAGACCGTCTGTATTTGGCAAATGGGGATGCGGCGTATAGCTTGCTGCGCTCTGCAGGACTTGGAATTACGAATGCGAATCTACAGAAGATTCCCATTGGTCTTAATGAAGCATTTGAAGAGGCGGATACAGATGGCGACGGATTATCGGATAAATTAGAAGCGGCAATTGGAACGAATCCGTCCGTCGTGGATACGGATGAAGATTCTTATTCAGATGGTGTTGAGGTGCGGGGCGGATTTAATCCACGAGGTTCAGGGGTGGTGAATCTATCCTCTGCGTTTGCACAGTCCTTACGCGGACGCATCCTGCTTCAAGTGGAGAGTCGTGGGGAGGCGTGGTATGTTCATCCGATTGATGGGAAGCGATATTACATGGCAGATGGAAACGCAGCGTATCAAATCATGCGGTTCTTGGGGTTGGGCACGTCAGATGAAACGTTAAACAGTATTCCAAAGAGTTCTGTGCAGGTTGATTGTGGAGCGGACGAACGATGTTTCGTGTCCACGGTGCAGACGGGAACACACGCGAAAGTTGTTTGGACACAAACGAGTACGCTCGATGGCCTACAATTTCAGGGAGAGAAAGCGTTCCTTTATGATCCATCCGCAAACGGGACGTTGCGGACGGGTTTTCAGGAGGTGCTCTTAAATTACACATTGGAAGGCGAAGGATCTGAAGATACGATCGCGATTTCGCGAGGTCTCTTTAATCAGCTTCAGGACGCGCCTGTTGCATGTACGAATGTAGATCAGGGGAATCTTATAACGCTTCTTAAGCGTTGGCAGGCAGGCAATGCGAGCTTTGGAGTTGTGCAGATGACGGAAAATCAAGCGCGTCTTGATGGAGAATATGAAGAATTCGCATCCCGGTGCCTTGTCTCATTAAACCCGTTCGATTCAAACTAGGATTTCCGTCTCGTCCAATAGAGAGGAACGCCGATTAATAAGATACCGGCGAGGGCGAATGCTCCCGGGAACGCATATAACATGAGAGGATTTTTTTCTACGATATTCGTGGGATCATTTGGGTTATATAAAATTGTCATGCGATCCTTCAATGTTGGTAAGAATCCAGTAGAAAAACGAGATTGCGCTCGGTGAATCTCTCCATCCGGTGTTGAGAATTCAATAATGGGCGCATAGCTTGATCGAATACGAGCTCGCCCTGAGCGCCCCTCAACAATGTCTACAACGGTTCCTTGTGTTTCTGCTCCTCGCTTAAGCAAATGCCAATTGAGCGAAAAAATCCAAAATCCAATCCCAAGAAAAATCACCCCGATAATGATTGGGAAGAAGATACGCGATTTACTCTGCCCGATTATTTTTTTCATAGATGGATCCAGTATGCCACAAAAGGGACTCTTGCCCAACACAAAACCGACCTATTCAGGCCGGCTTTGTTCTGGCGGAGAGGGAGAGATTCGAACTCTCGATCCCTTGCGGGATGCTTGCTTTCCAAGCAAGTGCACTAGGCCACTATGCGACCTCTCCGTGTGTGGCGTGCGGAAGGATACGGGAAGGTGATCGCAAAAGCAAGGGCAGAAAACGGCCGATATGTTGCATATAAAATAAGGTGAGGCGGCTTCCTGTGCGAAGCCGCCTCGTTTTAGTACAAGCGGAGTGGTCGAAAAACCTACTTCTTCGGATCCACCGTTGAAAGAACGGGGCCGTCGTGCAGCCCGAGGCTGACGTTGTATTGTAGGTTACTTAACCCGTCGATCGCACCGGGGAAATAAGATAGGTTGAATCCGGCTCGAAGTGCACGGATGCGGATCGAGGTCTGCAGGACCTCCCAGCCAAGATAAACGCGCTTTCGATCGTCGAGAGCAATCTCCAGTGCCCGCCGGCCACCGTCTACATCTTCCGGAAGAGCGACATCTCCACCGATGATTCGCATGGCGAAAAGCGTACCTCCCTGTAACTCGATCCAATTGGCGCTATTCGCAATGGGAACGAACCGAACGACGGCTCCAATTCCGAAGGCATTAACGTTGCCGCGAATGCCTCGAGGCGTATCCATGCCATCAATGGGAATGGCCCACGTGGTTTCAGATCCTCGGTAGTACACCTGTGCTCCCATGCGAGGGCTAATGCTCCGGTAGTTATCGAGGTAGACGCCGGGAAAGTATTGAGCGCGTACATCCAATGAGGGCTTGCCGAAATTTTCGGGTGTTAGAATAAACCGCCCGATCGCCTTCTCATCAGAGAGAGCTGCTTCGTCAGCTCCGATTCGGAGTGCGAACGAAAAATTCCATTGGAGCGTGGAGAAATCCAGCCCTCCACCGAAGGAACTTGTCGTATCGTCGGAATACGCTTGTGCCGTTGCATCTCCTATGAGAACAACGTCGTATAGCCGATATTTTTCCTGAGCTTCACGACGTTTTTGATCGAGATCACTCACGGGAACGACGATAACGGTCGAGGTTCCTGAAGGTGCCGCCGTTGGAGCCGGTTGCGCTGTCGCTGCTCCTCCCGACGTTGCGGGCGGCGCAGCGCTTGGTTGGGCAGTCGTCGTCGCGGCGGGATCAGGCGCGGCCGAAGGGTCGGGAGCGGGTTGCGCCAATGCAACGCCACCGACGAAGATACAAAACACACCTAATACCACCCATGTGAATGGGTAGTGTTTTTTCTTTTTCATTGTTACTCCTCACAAATCAGGACGATTCCTGATGGCGGGAGTGTAGGGAAAAATACGGAAATGTCAATGCTTGAATTAATCTTGAATTCAGGATTTTTCCAGGGCTTCTTCCAGCCGTTGCAGAGCAAGCGTAAAGGCGGCGCGGCGGAGATCGGTGTGGTGCGTTTGGGCGAGAGCGGCGATGGCGGTGGCCGCGTCGTTCATGGTTTTTTGCAGGCGAGCGAAGACGTCTGCTTCGGCCCAGTGTTCGCCTTTGAGGTTCTGCTCCCATTCAAAGGTGGAAACGGTAACACCCCCGGCATTGGCCAAAATGTCCGGAACAACCGGAATACCGCGCGCAAACAGCGCATCGTCGGCCTCTGGAGTAGTTGGCCCATTGGCAAGCTCCAGAATAGCGCGGGCGCGTACGGCAGCCACGTTATCGGCACGGAACTGGCCTTCCAGGGCAGCGGGGATTAACAGATCGCATTCTGTGGCTAAAATCGCTTCCGCGGGGAGGGTGGTGGCACCGGGGAAGTTGGCCACCGAACCCGTGGCGCGTTTATGCGTTTCTACGGCCGCCGGATCCAACCCTTCGGCCATAAAGATCGTTCCTTTTGAGTCTGACACGGCAACGATTCGATGCCCGGCCGCGCGCCAAATTTCTGCGGCGTGTGTGCCGGCGTTCCCGAATCCTTGAATCGCTACGGTGCACGACGCGGGAAGATTCAACGTGGCGCGCAACGCTTCGAACACAAAGAATCCGCCTTGCGCCGTGGCGGTGCCGCGCCCTTCGGATCCACCGTTAGCCAGAGATTTTCCGGTAAACGTGGCGCGAGTGGTGTCACCCGTCGCGTTTTGAAATTCATCTGTCATCCAGTCCATGATTTCGGCGGTGGTGTTTACATCGGGCGCTGGAACATCTTTTTGTGGGCCGAGCACATCGGCAAACGCGCGAACGAACGCGCGCGATAACCGTTCGCGTTCTCCGGCCGAGAGCGCTTTTGGATCAACCGTAATTCCGCCTTTGCCGCCGCCCATGGGGATACCGGCCACCGTGCACTTGAGCGTCATCCAAAACGCCAATGCGCGCACCTCTTCGATATCCGTTTGCGAATGAAACCGAATGCCGCCCTTAAATGGCCCACGAAGATTGTTGTGTTGCACACGATACGCTTCAAAAAAACGGGTGGATCCATCGTCCATCCGCACGGCCAGGTTGGCGCGCACCTCACGCATCGGTTTTGCCAACCGCTCACGCAGCCCCACCGGAATCGTGCGCACAGCATTCGCTCGCTCCAATTGTTTCAACGCTTGTTCAAAGGGTGTTTCCATAGGAAGCGCAGGATAGAACGGGGGAGGGGTAATGGCAAGGGGAGTTCACGTATAAAAATCCCCCGCATACGCAGGGGATTTTTTTGCCTGTGGATACAAGGCGTTAGCGCGTTGCGCCGGCCTGTTTTACGAACCCATCGAATTGCGCAAACGGCACCGCGCCGCTCACAAGCGAACCGTTCACAAAGGTGGCGGGAGTGCCCGTGACACCGGCCACAGAACCTTCCTGCAAGTCTTCGTTTACCTTGCTGGCCATCTTGCCCGTGTCCAAACAGTCGTTGAATTTGCTGGTGTTCAACTTGAGCGTTGCGGCAATCTCTTTCCACTTTGTCACGGACATCGTCCCGGCAGCGTTCGCGGCAAAGATTGCGTCGTGCATTTCCCAGAACTTGCCCTGCTCGGCGGCACACTCCGATGCTTCAGCGGCCTTTTGCGCTTCTGGATGGAAGGAGAGTGGGTAGTGGCGGTACACCAAACGGACATCGTTCGGATAGGCTTCCAGGATCTGGTCAACGGTGTCGAGGTGGCGCAAGCAGAACGGGCACTCAAAATCTGAGTACTCGATCAGTGTTACCTTCGCATCCTTATTTCCGCGGATATGATCTTCATCATCCACTTCCGGCACAGGGCCTGCGGGCGGAAGCGGTTCATCTGGCGCAACCGGTGCCGTGGGAGCGGTGGCAACGGGGGCGTTTACCTTCGTTTCGGCGGCAAAGGCCTTTCCACTCATCAACAGCGAAAGGATTACGAGCAAACTTACAATGGCCATGGCGCCAACGCCGGTGGCAAGCCCAAAAAAGAACATGGTCTTTGGGCTGCCGGTCATGGAGTCATTCATAGATTACGATGGGAAAAAGATTTAAATTCAGTACCGGTCGATTATAAAGGACTTGAAGAGGATTGAGGAGAGTGCGTCAAGAGCGCGTCAAGAGGATTTAATCCACATGCATACAAAAAGAATCAAGGTTCATGCACGCAAGTATGCCTGGATCTTGTATTGATTTATCGATTTATTTAAGCTATCCTCAAGGTCATCGTATGGCTCAACTCATCATTGATTCTTATCAGAACGCTGTCGCGTCTCTTAAAGAAGCGCTCGCGCAGCCCAAAACAGCGTTTTTAAGGGATTCGGTGATCCAGCGTTTTGAATATACGTTTGAGATGGCCGTTAAATTGATGAAACGTGTACTGGAGCAGATGCCAGAATCGGGTGTAGACGCGCTGTCGTTCAACGATCTCTGTCGTGCGGCAGCAGAGGCGGGGCTCGTGGCACATCCTGAAGCATGGGTGGAATATCGCGAAGCGCGTAATAAAACCTCTCACGCATACGATGAAAACATCGCCGAAGCCGTCTATGCCGTAGCGCAACGGTTTCTTTCGGAGGCGGAGGCATTTTTACGGGTGCTCGAAAAACGCGTATGAACCTTACTCCCCGTGAACAGGAAGTCATTCGTACCATTCTAGAGCTGCATGTCCCCGGACGTCGTGTGATGTTGTTTGGCTCCCGTGCAACCGGAAAAAACCTGAAACCTTTTTCCGATGCGGACATTGCCATCATGGGGAGCGACCCCATCCCTCTCGGTATCATGGGTCGCTTAAAAGAAATGTTCAGCGCATCCGAACTACCCTTCCGCGTCGACGTCGTGGACTGGGCGCAGACCTCGCCGGAATTTCGGGAGGTGATTCAACGCGACGGAAAAGAAATCGTTCAGGCCTAAAAACGTGGCACGTTTAATTGCCTTTTCTCGCTCATCTCCAAAGTGAGCGTATGGACAAGCGCTCTAATCTCCCGTACCCTTATCCCTGAAACCGCTCCGGCGGGACTTTTGCTTATGCAGGACAAAATCATCATCAAAGGGGCGCGTGAGCACAACCTCAAGAATATTTCGCTGGAATTGCCGCGGAATAAGATGGTGGTGTTTACGGGTCTTTCTGGCAGCGGTAAATCGAGCCTGGCGTTTGATACGATCTTTGCCGAAGGTCAGCGGCGATACGTCGAGTCTCTTTCCGCCTACGCGCGGCAGTTCCTCGGCCAAATGGATAAGCCAGATGTGGACGAGATCGAAGGATTGTCTCCGGCCATTTCCATCGATCAAAAGGCGCATAGCGCAAATCCGCGATCTACGGTGGCCACGATCACGGAAATTTATGATTATCTGCGTGTGCTATATGCGCGCGTGGGCAAGCCGCACTGCCCGGTGTGTAGCAAGCCGATTCGCAAACTCACGGCCGAGGAAATCGTGGATGCGATTCTTAAGCGCACCGAAGAGATTCACACCAAACCGGAAGAGATTAAAAAACGAAAAGGCGATTTCACGAATGAGATTATTGTGATGGCGCCGGTGGTGCGCGGACGCAAGGGGGAGTATCACCAGTTGTTGCAGGATTTGTATCATGATGGGTTTTTGGAGGCGCGGGTGGACGGCAAGATCGTGTCGTTACGCACGGGCGTGGACTTGCGGAAATTCCAGCAGCACACCATCGAGCTTATCGTCGATCGCGTGCCCCTCGCCTGGCCGGTGCAGGGGAATACACCATTGCGCCAGCGTTTGGCCGAGGCGGTGGAAATTGCCTTAGAGCGTGGGCAGGACACGGTAAATGCGATGTTGGATGATCAATCGGAGCTGCTGCTTTCTGCTCGGTTTTCCTGCCCAGACGACGGG
>JBDKJL010000011.1:0-19201 GCA_039796615.1 Candidatus Parcubacteria bacterium | reverse complement strand
AAAGTCGTCTCCGCCTAAGTGCGTATCACCATTCGTGGCACGAACTTCGATGGTGTTCTGACTGGTTGCAGCGTCGTAGGCGACTTCGAGCACGGAAACATCGAAGGTTCCTCCACCAAGATCATAGACGACAATCTTTTCATCTTTCTTGCGATCGAATCCGTAGGCGAGCGCGGCCGCCGTGGGCTCGTTAATAATCCGGAGGACTTTTAACCCGGCGATTTCACCCGCCACTTTAGTAGCTTGCCGTTGAGAGTCGTCAAAATAGGCGGGCACGGTGATCACGGCTTCGGTGATCTTTTCACCCAGTTTGGCTTCGGCATCCGCTTTGAGCTTTTGCAACACCATCGCAGAAATTTCTTCTGGGGCATACGTTTTGCTGCCGTCGGCAAGTTCCAAACGCACGGCTTCATCCTTTTTTACCACCTTGTACGGCAGCCATTTCAAATCCCGCTGTGTTTCCGCATCGTTCCATGGGCGGCCGATAAGGCGCTTTACGGAGAAAAAGGTGTTGTGCGGATTCACCACGGCCTGGCGTTTGGCGGTTTGCCCCACGAGAATTTCCCCACCCTTCCCATAGGCAACAGTGGACGGCGTGGTACGCGCCCCTTCTGCATTCTCAATCACTTTTGGCTGGCCACCTTCAACCACCGCCATACAGGAGTTGGTGGTTCCGAGATCGATTCCGAGGATTTTAGGCATAATGGAAAAATTATTTTTTCGTAATGTGGATCTTTACGGCGTGAGCGCTCTGCTCTTCGAGCTTGGGGATCACCACGCGGAGCATCCCGTTTTCGTAACTGGCCTCGGCACCGCTGTCTTTTACGCGAGCCGGAAGCGCGATGCGACGGAACACGCTACCGGAACGAACTTCTTTGCGATAATAATCTTTTTCGTCTACTTCTGTTTTGCGTTCCATGCTTCCCTGAATGGTGAGGACGCCGTCGGTCACAGTAACCTCCACCTGTTCGGGATCCACACCGGCCATGGGTGTTTCCACCACCACGGCATCTTTGGTTTGGTACATGTCTACCGGAGGCACAATACCGCTGCGTTCCACGAGCGCATCCATATCTTCAAAGGGATCAAAGAGGGGTTTCCAGGGGATGAGAGGAGACATAATTTAATGTTGTTTACTAACGATAACTTTTGACGGTCGCAGGAGTTTCCCATTTAACTTCCATCCTGCTTCTGCCACGCGAATGATTTCGCCGGCCGGGACGGTGTCGCTTACCTCCTCGCTAACGGCGTCGTGCTGGGAAGGATCGAGCGGACCGGTGGATGTAATCTGTTCAAGCCCCATCTCTTTTGCGGCCTGTTGCCAGAGGGAGGAAACGGCCTGGAGGCCAGTAACCCATGTTTCAAATTTACGACGAGTATCTGCGTCGGTGATCCCCTCAAGCGCTGGCTGAAACCGGAGCGCCACCAAGAATTGATCGATCGCGGGAAGAAGACGAATCAAACAATCTTCGCTCGCGTATTTTGCATAATCCTGCCGAGCTTTCTCCGTTTCTTTTTGGAGATTGGCGTAATCGGCCTGCGCGCGTTTCCATCCGGCAAGGTAATCGTCGCGTTCTTTTTGGAGCGCGGTGATGTCGGGTGTATCGGTTGTGTGTGTTTCTTCAGGCATAGATTAGTTGAGCGCCTCTTTTGCGGCAGAGAGAATGTTCCGCGCCTGGCGATACGGCATGCGGAGCGGGCCAAGGAGCGCCAGGAGCGCGTCGCCCGGAAGCGTCATCACCACGGCTCCGCAGGCATTGCCGAACGGGCAGGCTTCGCCAAGAAGAATCGTGGGTTCGCTGTAGGCGGTGCGGCGCATGGACGCTAATCGTTCATCGAGCGTGTCGAGCACAGATCCCATCCCGAGCACGCGATTCCATTCGCGGAATTCTGGCTGACGAAACAGTTCTGTCATCCCCGTGTAATAGCTATCATTGCGTCCGGTTCCCGCAAGCGCCGCGAGGCCCACCATGCCGGCGCACGCTTTTGCTACGGCCTTAGCGCGATCCGCGTGATCGGTGGTTTCTTCCACGATGCGTGTAAAGAGCGATCGTTCGCGCTTCCCCGCTTCCGGTTCACCGAGCTGCGTGGCCACATACCACCGATACGCCTGTTCGCTCGGCACACGCCCGGCGCTGGTGTGTGGTTGCGCCAACATCCCCGCCTCCACCAATTCCGCAAACCAATTTCGCACCGTGGCCGGGCTGACACCCAAATCATGCTGATCCACCAGCGCCTGGCTCCCCACCGGCTCCGCCGTAGAGATATGTGTCTCAATCACGAGTGCGAGCACCCGTTCTAGGCGAGGATCCATAGGCTAGCACTCCAAAGGAGTGAGTGCTAATAGGATACGAGATGTAAGGAAAGGCGTCAAGACCGAATGTGCGTTAAGAAGGCTGAAAAAGGCGCGTTGCTGATATAGAGACTGCGCGGTACGCTCGTGAGGCTTCAGGGACTACCCTGGAGCCTCACTTCATAAATATCGAACCGAATAGATTTTTATACCGTTTTTATATTTTGATATGGCAACACCCCTCTATTCCATCCTTACCTCGGCGATCGGAGAAAAGGCGCTCGTGGGAGCGACCGTTCTTGATGTGGGCTGCGCGCGATTTGCGGAGAGTGTGGCGTTGCGTGATATGGGCGCCCATGTGACAGCGCTTGATACGAAGCGTCGCGAAGAAGCTCCAGAGGGCATTTCGTTTATTCAGGAGGATTTTTTGCAGATGAACGTCGCGCAACCGTTCGACATTGTTTATATGTCGAACGTAGCATTATTTATGCCGCTCGCGGATGTATTGGAAAAATTACGTCTTCTCAATCCCAAGATGATTGCCGTGAGGACAATGTTTGATTATCCCGTTCCAAATTGGAATCCTGATGAGCTACAGACGCTTTATTTTTCCAAGCCGGCAGACTGGGTGAATTTTTTTGAGCCGCTCGGATATCGTACGGTGGTAGCGAAGGATTATGAGGAAGAAACACCGGATATGCGGGGACGGAATCGGATTTTTCGATATACGGATTATATCGGGATAAGACAGGAATTATAACGCGCGCCCTGAAAGAGAAGCGAGATCCCGGCACACCCTTACGGCATCATCTAAGTATTGTCGTTTCACGGTTCGAATCGTATCTGCCTCACTGTGGTAAACCTTCCAAAGGGCATCGGCATCACCGTAAAGAGAGTAGAGCTTTTTCTGCCATCGATCGAACTGCGCGAGGGGGAACGACAATGACAACATCTCCTTCGACCGATCAATCGTGGTTTTTCCATTCCCGACACAGTCCACCATCACAAGGCGTTTTGCGCCCTGCATTAAGTGAGGGTATTGTTTCTCGAAGACGCGGTATCCATGCCCCCAGTATACGGGACGGTCGTATGATAACTCCTCATTCCCGGCAATAACAAAAAGACAACGTTCACGCAGCCGCGGATCATCAATGGCGCACTTCATCAACACTGTGGTTCCGGCGGCGTTATCCGTAGCCCCCGGCCCGAGTGAATCGTAGTGACAAAAAAAGATTGTTAACGGATTTTTTATGTTCCCAATAAGGATATTCGCAGACCGGTGTGTCTTGGAGCGAACACGAACAATTCCCTGAACATCTGTTGCAGCAAGAATCGATGGAAGATCTTTTTTCGCCACCGCAACCGCAGGAGCGAAGTAATGATTACTCCGAGAAATCACGTTACTCTCCGGATTAAAATTAATGTTTGCATCATACGGTGTGCGCTGTGAACTAATCAGAGAGCTCGTTATCGCGTGTTTTCCACAAACCGTTCCGCTGACAAAACAGGTCGCGATGCACGGAATCGATCTTCCGTCGGCCGTTAATGTAGCCTTGCTCACGACGGGTGTTGTCGCGCGAAAATACTGTAGCCGGTATGAGATTCCGGCACGCGTTAAGGTTTGCAAAATCAATCTTGCAGCTTTTTGTTCATTCGCACGCTGCCGCTCAGGAATTTTTACAAGAGCTTGGATAAAGCCCATCATGTTAAATCGTTGTTTCATAGAAGAGAAAAAGTGGGGGCATTTAATGGCTGCCCCCGACACCTGAGCTACATGAACCTCAACAGTCCGAGAGGAGATGCGTATTTTTCAACGCCCGATGCGTACGCCAGTTCGTGTTCGCTGGGTAGAACCCCAACTCTGTCCACCAGGGGAGTTTTATAATGAGTGGTGGAACACCGAACACTCTAACGATTTCTTCCCACGCTGGTTCCACAACCTTCGCGGTAAATCCATCCAATTTTGCCCCACTCTCACCCCCATGGAAATCCTCGAACATCACGGCATGAGCGATGAACCAAGACAGGACAAAGGGGTAATACGCGTGTGGGCTTAATAGTCCAAGTTGCTCGTAGAGCGCGGAAAGATCGTGTCGCTCTACAGGCCCTGGGAGAATGGTGTCCTGCACGTCGTGGTGAAACGAGGTAAGTGCTCGACCATCCGAAAGAGTGATCTCTCGAATTTGTTGACCGTTTACGGAGCTGATATCACCGATCAAGCGCTCTCGTTTCGTACGAATCTGATGATCACTATCGTGAGCAACTCGCCGCAGAACGAGCGAACGCTTCGCATCGGATCCGGTGATAAACCGATCTCGTGTGAGCTCAAGCCATACGGGCTTTAGCCCCGCGTATTCTGCAAGGAGCTTGAACGCGCAATCTTCGTACCGAGCCGTTGCGACCTGGCGAAGAAGACAGCCGATCGGCGTATCGTATTGACGAAGGAATGCGGGGGCGATCCACCCCCGTTTTTTCCACCACTGCTCCACCTGTTTTCGAAGCTCCTGACGTTCGATGAATGTTTGTTTTAACGCTTCCGCATGAAGCGCCGTGTAATCATTTTTCATGTTTATTCCTTTTTTAAAAGGTGCGGCATCCTCTGGCGCGGAGACCATCTCCACGCCAGACGCCTGTTGCCGACATGTTCAGGAACAGGAATCTGGCGTACACAAAAAGCCCCGCGCTCTTTCGAGGCGGGGCTGTTACTTACGCGTGCTATGACGCAAGGATCTTAAACAACCACCGCTCGAGGAGAAGTGGCGTGCCAAAACATTCCGATACCGTTCGGAGCTGTTTTTTGCCTTGCGTTGCGGTTATTCATATCGATGATTAAACAATAGTGGGATTTTTCATTCTTGTCAAATAAAAAATGAAAGCGCGCTTCCCGGTGTTCCAGGAAGCGCGTTTAGTGGCCAACCACGTATCACGCAGGAAGCGTTTCGTGTATGGGTTGGCTCCCACGAGGTAAGCACTGCTGCCGATGGGCGTATGCGAGGTGGCACATGATGACTTCAAGCGCTGCTGATCGGTGTACGTGATCAACCGATTGACACCACACGCTCAACGGCAATGGCTGAGCCGTCAAAGAAAACGATTCATGAAGGTACACTCCCGTAAGAACAATCGGACAGTCTTCGATGTCTACCTCCATGAGGCAGCGCATCTCACTCAGCGTCAGTTCCTGCACCATCGGCAAGAGGGCACGAACCATTTCGCTTGATGTGGCGCATCCCCGCGTCGCTGCCGCCGCACGCGCCAAAATGTCATTTATCGAGAGATCGAGCATGTGAGAACCTTTCTGTGATTGGTTATCGTAAAGAGCACCACGTAATAAAACAGCCCCCGAATTGTTCGGGGGCTGTCGTTCACGGGACACGATGGAATCGTTATACCGCACAGAACAACCCCCTTGGCATAAGGAGGAAGTTCAAGACGATCGCGACGATCCGGTTCATGTACATGCAGGATAAATCGATAGGCGCTCTGCTGTCAAATGTCACAGAGGGAAAAGACTTCCCGTTGCGAATCCCAAGAGGCCACGGTAAGGTGCTCTGTACTATGGCATTCGATCATCTCAAGAGCGTCGCGTGGTTCCGCGAAACGTGGATCCCGTTTGCAGACGCCAAAATCGGTATTTTCAACAAAGCGTTCATGTATGGCCTCTACGTATTTGGCGGCATTCGTGCACAGTGGAGTACCGACCAGCAGGCTTTATACGCCTTTCGTTTAGATGAACACTACAAGCGCTTCCTCAATAGTTGCCGTGTGTTACGATTCCAAAACTTTCAAAAAAACTATACGCAAGAACGCTTCATTGAAACCATTCTTGAAACGTTACGCAAAAATAATCTGCAAGAAGATGTTTATATTCGTCCGTTCAGTTTTGTGGATGAAGAAAAAATGTCCCCCAGTTTTGCAAACGACAGTTTTGGCGTGGCGCTGTTCCCCTTAGGAACCTACATCCCTTCTACAGGTTTGCGCTGCAAAGTATCAAGCTGGACGCGCACCGAAGATAATGCCATCTCATCTCACTTTAAAGTAGGCGGCGCGTATGTGAATACCGCTCTTGCAAAACATGAAGCGCAGTCTCTTGGGTTCGACGAAGCCATCGTATTGGATAAAAATGGATACGCGGTGGAGGGATCCGCCGAAAACCTGTTTATCGTACGCGACAACACTCTCATCACTCCACCCGTTTCAAGTAATATTTTAGAGGGGATCACTCGTAAGAGCGTGATTCAACTTGCGCAAAATCAGAACATCCCCGTGGTGGAGCGCCCCATCCCCCGCACCGAGCTATACCGCGCCGATGAAGTGTTCCTCACCGGCACCGCCGCACGCATCGCATCCGTTGCTGAAATTGATGGGATTTCTATTGGCAACGGACTCTATCCTCTCACAGAAAAACTCCAACAACATCTGAATGCCATCGTGGCCGGCACCGATGAGACCTATCGCCACTGGCTGTGGAAAGCATAAACCCCATCCAAGATTAAACGAAAATCGTCGTATCTCGGATGGGGTTGAGTTAGCTCTTCACGAACAAGAGATAGCTCCCGGCAGGAATAAGATCCCTTTCACGCGGATCATCGCCGCATCCCGCGCCTCCCGCCGTGGCCAAACCATACGGAATCGGCCAAAGATCCGTTGGCGCCTGGGGGTGAGCTTTTAAGAAGGCCTCCCTTTCTCCATAACGAGGTAAACGATAGCTCGTCGTGCCCATCTCCAGACCGGCAGCCGTACTTCCCGTTTCGTGCTCGAAATACTTTAGGAGGATCCTCGTATTACCGACATCATACTCGCGGTCCTTTTCTTCCATTATTTACACGCCTTTCTCGCTTTAAAGAACAAACATCAGCCACTAAAGGGCTGATGTTTGAGCTGCTGCGGACGAAGAAACGTTACAGCGCAAAAATAAGCCCTCTAGATCGAAGGCTAAAATAAAATGCGTGGCTTAACGAATTTTTTTGCAGCGGCGTATTCATAACATGGACGATAGCAGCGGAAGAAGAAAAACGCAATAACCGACGATTCATTATTCGCTCAACGCTCGCCACCTCTTTAAAACGGTGCCGAGCGTTTCTCATTTAAGAAGCGTCTTAAACGCCTTCCCCCGCTCAAATTCATTCGCGAACTGATTAAAACTGGCAGCGCCTGGAGATAAGGCGACGATATCGCCTTTTGCCGATTGCTGTCTAGCGATCATGACCGCCTGGCGAATATCGTTCACGGGCGTCGTCATAAGGCGTAACGAGCGAATGGCACGCGTGACCTTGGCAGAAGCATCACCGGGGAGAAGCAGGAGATGAAGATGCGCCTGATTTTTTTTGAGCGTTTTTGCCAGGCCTGCGTATTCGAGCTCTTTATCGGCGCCGCCGAGGATAAGCCAGAGTGTCCCCTTGGTGAGCGGCGCAAGCGCGTTTACCGCTGCGATGGTGCCGTCGGGGGTAGTGGCGGTGGTGTCGTTTACGTAACGCACCCCTTTTTTCACCGCAACGGTTTCGAGGCGATCTGCAAGTGGGGTAAATGTTTTGATGCGGTGGCGGATGGTGGCGATGGATACGCCCGCCGCCTTGGAGGCCTCGATCGCCGCGCGAATGTTCATGGCGTTATGTTCGCCAAGAAGCGGCAGGCGGGTCGGTGGGATCCCGATAACGTCGCGCGTGCCGAATGTCCGAACGTGCGAGGGCGCCTCTTTTATCCACAAGCGGCCGTACGCGTCGTCACGGTTTAGGATAACGGTTTGTGCTGGCGTTTGGTGGCGGAAAATCTGCGCCTTAGCTTCGGCGTATTCCTCCATACTGCCGTACGCGTTCAAGTGATCGCGCATGAGATTGGTGACAACCGCGATGTCGACCGGGCGCGCATCGCCAAGCCACTCGGTTTGGAAACTGGAAAGTTCAAGCACAACATCGTCGTTTGGCTTGACGCGAGACAGGAATGTGAGCGGTGATACGAGAATATTTCCGCCGAGCCACACCCTGCGCCCTTTTTTGCCGGCCAGAATATGGGCGATGAGCGCGCTCGTGGTGCTTTTTCCGCGCGTCCCCGTAATACCAATCACACGCGCCGGGCACGCATTCAAAAACAACGCCATCTCTGTTTGCACCGGGATGCCCAGCGTGCGGGCGAGCATGATCTCTTTTGCCTCTTGCCGCACGCGTTGATTCGGAACGATGAGATCGGCGTTGCGCACGTCGGCAAGATCATGCCGACCGAGCACAAACCGAACGTTTTTAAATCTCTGAAGCTGCTTCACGTTTGCGGCCAAGGATTTTTTGGTCTTCAGGTCTGTTACGGTAACCCTCGCTCCGAGCCGAGCAAAAAGCAGCGCCGCCGACACACCACTCCCCTTTGGATATTGACCGAGCCCTAAAATGAGGACCTGTTTATCCTTCCAGTGCGTGCGAGTGAGTGGAGGGAGCGGCATGTTACTTTTGGCTCATGGAAAGGCTGAATGCTACCTCTTCGAGTTTTCGAAGATTTTGTTTTGCTTGGTCGAACTTGGTGCGCATGGTGCCGGTAAGGTTTAACGTGAGCAGAAACGCGATCGCGTCGCGCACGGCGAGCGTGAGGCGCTTTACCGTTTCTTCGTCACGCTCGGTTGCCGCGAGCACGGCAGAGCGAGTGAGTTCACCGGTGAGATCGGAAAGAGCGCCGAGATAGAGATCGGGATCGTCGGGAAGCTCGGGAACGGCACCCACCTTCCCCGTTGTCATGGCCTGATGATACAGATGCGCTTCAGCATATTCTTCGAGCGCGGCGCGCCACATTCCTTCGCCGGCCAAGCGAGATTCTTTTGCGACCACTTTTTTTGCCGCCTTAATTTTGGTAACGGCCTCCGCGATTTCTTTTGCCGATGTTTTTGCGTCACCACGCTGGGTGGCAAAGATACTCCGTTTGCTCCCGCTTAAAATATCGGCGGCATTTTTTTGTAACTCGCGTCGCATGGCATCGAGCGCGGTGTAGCGTGCGCCTACTGCCGCCAGCCGTTTTTGGTCGAACATATGCAGGGAGAATACGGGAAATACGCGTATTTTTCAAGTTTGTATGAGGGGACGTGTCTCGGGGGCGATCGGCGGGGTGTCCTTTTCGCGGCTCTCGGCTAGCGCCTTCGCCCGCGAAAAGGCACCACCGCAACGATCGCATGGTATACAAAACGCAATATCGATGACGCATTAAGCGTTAATCGCCAATTTTTCGTACCGACTGGTACACCGCTTCTGTCTGTTCTACCACCGGATCCCAAGAGAAAAATTCTTTTACAAATTCCCGGGCGCGTTCGCCGCGTGTTTTTGTTAAAACGGAGTCTTGAATCGCCCATTGGATGGCGTCGCGAAGAGCGTCGGCGTTGCCGACGGGAACACAGAGGGCGGAGTGATCGGCAATTTCACGATTTTCTGGGATGTCACTCATGATGACGAGTTTGCCATAGGCCATTCCTTCGAGCACGGACAAGCTCATCCCCTCGATGCGCGACGGATGCACCACGGCGTAGGCATGTGCAATGAGTTGATGGAGATCTTCACCGCTTTTAAATCCAAGAAGGCGAACGCGATCATCTTTGCCGGCCATCCGTTCAAGCTTGGCAACATACGGAGCGTCGTATCCGCGCGCGCCAGCCACCACAAAGGGCATCTCTGTTTTGACACCGCGATAGGCACGGAATGCAATATCGAATGCCTTGAACTGAACGAGTCGCCCCATGCCGAGAAGATATGCTCCGGGCTCTAATCCCATCGCCTTCACACGATCGGTTCCGACATGGTTCAGCGATGGAATCGCGACAGCGTTTGGAATAAAAAAGACCTCCTTTTGAAATTGTTTTTTGCAGAACGTTTGGAGTGTACGGCTCACGGCGATGGTGGCGTGCGCCCAATGGGTGGCCGTCCATTCACCCCATCGCAACACCATCCGCGCGATGGGATGATTTAGCTCATGAAACTGGTCACGGGCATGAAAGGTCACCACGATGCGGCTCTTGGGCGCGAACAGTCGCGGGATCCATGCAAGAACAGACGGGCCAACCGCATGGATATGGATGATGTCATACCGGCGAAACAGCGCATCCACGAGCGACAGGAACACATGCGAAATTGTTTCGATATACCGCAACCGGACACATGGTAGCGTGATGAGCCGCACGCCCTCCCACACCTTTCGCTTAGACTGATTCGCATACGGCCGCACGTATACGGTTACCGTCTGTTTACGCGCGGCAAGCCGCGAAGCCAGCTCCTCTACCACCCGCTCAATACCCCCGCTCAACCCCGCTTCTACGGGGATTCCCTTGGCTCCAATCATCGCAATGCGCATGGCTCTTGAAAAACCCGGTGTTTTCAGATATCATCCTACCGCATTTACTCCCGACTCGGTAGCTCAGCTGGTAGAGCAGTGGCCTTTTAAGCCAACGGTCGCGGGTTCGAACCCCGCCCGAGTCACCACGTAAAAAACCTGCGCAAGCAGGTTTTTTACGTGCCCCGTGGCCCGCCCCACCAGGGCGGGCTTTACGGGGCAGGCCACTTCGTACCGCGCAGGTTTCACGTGGCACGGCCACGACTTTTATAAAGCCGCATGCATCACGTTACGCCGAGCGATCGTTGCGGTGGTGCCTTTTTTTCGGGCGAAGGCGATAGCCGAGAGCCGAAAAAAGGACACCCCGCCGATCGCTCTCAATACATCACCTCAACACACTCATCACCAACGCCGCCAGCGCCGCTCCGTGATCCGTTGGGAATATCTCATGGAGGCGCTTCCCCATCCGCTCTCGTTCGTCTGGCCGATCAAGAAGCTCGAGTGTGATGCGAAGAAGTGTAGATGTCCAGTCGTCGTTAGATTGCTGCACCACGCGCACCGCGCTACCGAGGGCATGCGCATTCGCACTCTGAACGGAGCCAGGAAGCGGAACCAGAATCGCGGCTTTTTTCAACGCCGCAAGTTCGGAGATCGTTCCGATACCGGCACGAGCGATTACGAGATCAGCGGCGGCGTAGGCATCACGCATTTCGCGGGCGTTTAACAGTTCGCGCACCACGTAACCTTCGTGATTCTTCGGCAAGCCTTCGGTTTTTCCCCGTCCGGCCGCATGGATCACCTGGCAACGTACGGGGAACGATCCACGGATGGTGTTGATTGCCTCGTTGAGCGATGTGGCTCCTGTTCCTCCACCCGTCACAAACAACACCGGCCGTGATGGATCCAACCCAAACGCCACACACGCCGATGCGCGCGACGGAATGCTTGCGACATCGAATCGAATCGGTGTGGCAATACGATATGTTGGGATCTCGCGCGCAAACGGCGATTGGCCATACGCAAACGAGGTGGTGAGATACCGGCAATGCATCGCCACGGCACGATTACTCATCCCCACCGTATAATCCAATTGGTGTGCGATACACGGAATCCGTCTATTCGCCGCTTCGCGGATGAGCGGCACGGCCGTAAATCCTCCAGCAGATAGCACGAGCGCGGGGCGGATCTTGTCGAGCAACGCCACGGCCGCACGATGTGCGCGCACCATGTCCCACGGAACGCTGAGGAGTCGCCAGGAAAAATACCGCGGAATTTTTGCCACCGGGATTTGTTCAAAGGGAATCCCCGCATCTGTTACCACCGCTCGTTCCGGCCCATCCGGTGTGCCGGCCCATACAAACGATTGCTCCGGCGCGTGCTGACGGATCGCCTCTGCCACCGCGAGGAGCGGGGTCACGGGGCCGAGGGAACCCCCGCCCGCAAGAAGAATCGGCTTTGTCATACCTGGCGTTGACGCCGCTGAATGGCCATCACCATCCCAAGCCCGGCGAATAAACTCACCATCCCTGAATTCCCGTAGCTCACAAACGGCAGCGTAACGCCGGTCATCGGAATAATGCCGGCCATCGACCCGATATTCACGAACGTTTGAATCGCAATCCACACCCCCACGCCAAGCGCCACGTATCGCGAGAATGGATCCTGCGCCCGTTGCGCTACGCGTAAACACCGCCACACGAGCGCTCCGATTGCGGCGATAAAAAGGCACACCATCACAAATCCCAGCTCTTCGGCCATCACGGCCACAATGGAATCTCCTTGCACCTCTGGAAGGTACAGATATTTTTGCCGTGATTGCCCAAATCCGAGCCCAAAGAGTCCCCCGCTTCCAATCGCCAAAAAGGCCTGGTTGATGTGATACCCGATCCCCTGGGGATCTAACTCTGGATGCAAAAAGGTCATGAACCGCGCGGCGCGATACGGCGTCAATTTAATCAAAAGCGCGATGAGCCCGGTGCCGAGCGCGCCCAATCCCACAAACACTCCGATGGGCGCTCCCGCCGCAAAATACATCAGGAGCGCGGTACCGGTGATCACCGCCATACTCCCAGTATCCGGCTGAAGCACGAGGAGACCGACAACGGCCGCGAGTGCCAACAAAAAGGCGGATGCCCCTTCCACCGTTTTTCGCGCCTGATCCCCCCGCGACGCCAACCATGCCGCGGCGTAAATCAAAAAAGTTACTTTTACAAATTCTGATGGCTGAAAGGTGAACCCGGCGATATTTACCCAACTGCTCGCTCCGCCAAGCGTAAGCCCAATCCCCGGAATAAACACAAGCGCCAACAACCCCAACGACGCAATGAGCGCCGGAAACGCCATCCGCTGCAACCATCGAGGATCCAGTCGCATGCAAATCAGGAATGCGATCACCCCCGGCAGCAGCCCACGCATCACCTGCCGCCGCACAAAATAGAGCGTGTCACTATATTGCTGATACGCCACGGGCCCAGATGCAGAAAAAAGCACCATCAACCCAAAAAGCGACAGCCCCACCACGAGCCCCAGGAACCAGGGGTCGATCGGAGCGGTGGTGAGACGGCGCATGTTCATAACAACGAATGCCTATCGTGTTGGATCGGCCAGGGCAATCACCATCCCCACGGCCGCGCACATCAGAGAGATGATCCAGGTGCGCATCACGATGGTAGATTCGGACCATCCGATCGCCTCCAGGTGATGATGGAGCGGAGACGATAGGAACAGCTTTCGTTTAAACACGCGTTTGGAAATCGTCTGCGCAATCACCGATAGCGATTCCACCACAAACGGCAGCCCGATAATCGGCAACAAGAGCGCCGTATTCGTAATCATCGCCACCGCCGCGAGCACGCTCCCAAGCGACATCGCCCCCGTGTCCCCCATAAACACCGACGCCTTGGGCACGTTGAACCATAAAAACGCCGCGAGCGCGCCCAGAATCGCCATGCAAAAAGCGGCCAGATCAATGCGACCTTGCGACCAAGAAATCACGGCCATTGCCCCGAATGAGGCCATCAGGGGCCCGCCAGCCAATCCATCCAGCCCGTCCGTTTCGTTTACGCTAAATGATGTGGCCACCATTACCACCACAAAAAGCACCATGTACCAAATGCCGATATGGAACGTGCCGATAAATGGCACATGCAAAAAATCCCACTGGAGCCGAGAATAAAACCAGTACGCTCCGGCCAACGCGATCGTGGCGTAGGAGATAAGCCGAAACCGCATCCGCAATCCACCGCCGTTTGGGCCAATCCGTTTTGCGTTCAACCAATCGTCCCATAACCCAAGCAGCCCGGCCGCAACCAAGATCCCCAACGGAAGCCGCGTTTGCGCGCGCGAAAGAAACGAAAGCGTACACACGTACGGAACATCAAAAAAACAGGCCGCTCGGTACAACAGGAGCAACCCCAGCACGGTCATCCAAATCACAAATCCGCCCATGGCCGGAATCCCGGCCTTTCCTTGATGAAGTTTTGCCATCACCGGCGCGCTCTTTGCATCGCGAATCGTTTTTCCCATCTTCCATTGTCGCAACAGGCGAATCCACACGGGCATCACCAGGAAGGCGGCAAAAAACGCCGTCGCAGAAATGGTCATCACCCGAGCCACGGCAGCGCTGTCGAACATACGAAAAAAAATAAAAAGATTAAACATTCACGAGCACCAGGAAGAATCCCCCCACCAACCCCAACGTGCAAAACACCGATGCCGCGCACATCAACACGCGGCTCGCCACGCGATCGCGCCGAAACAAGAATCCAGACGCCAGAAGATCTGCCCCCACCACGGCAAGGAACGCCAGGACGAGCGGAATCACCACGGGCCATGGCTGCACCTCGTCTATGCCGATGTACAGGTTGTAATGGAACACCAAGAGCCCACTTCGTACGCCCTCCGGAATCATGCGCCACAAAAAGAGAAACACGCCGACAGTCGCCACCATGGCAGTCGCGAGCGACTGCCAACGATACCAGGGATCATCCCAGGCCACGCCTAACGAAAATTTCCAGTCGTCAATGTTCGGCATGTGCAGGCTCGATGTTCACCACCTCGGTGATTTCCGGCACCATCATTCGCACCGCTTCTTCGATCCCGCTTTTAAGGGTCATCCCACTCAACGGGCATCCCACGCATGTTCCTTGCAGCCGCACGGTGGCCACACCCGCCTCTAAATCAACGTCGACCAACTCCACCCCGCCCCGATGAAGCGCCAGCCCCTCGCGCGTCATGTCGAGGGCGCGCTCCACCTCTTCCATCACCTGCGCCTTGGTTTTTGGGGTGCTCATATGGCTCCTAACATAGCCGCTCCGCACGCGCTTGACAAGCGTCCTGCACAACGGTACCGTATGGCGCATCTATGGCAACAAAGAAAGCGGGCGGATCTACACAGCTGGGCCGCGACTCCCAAGGTCAGCGGCTCGGCATCAAGCTCTACGCAGGCGAATTCGCCAAGCCGGGCGCGATTATTGTGCGCCAGCGGGGCACAAAAATCCGGGCGGGCGTAAACGTAAAACGCGGCAGCGACGACACGTTGTTCTCCACCGCTCCTGGGTTGGTAAAATTCACCAACCGCCGTGTGACCCGCTTTACGGGCGCCCTCAAAATGGTGAAGTTCGCAAACGTCGTTCCAGTTAAATAACATTTCATCATTCAGTATAAAATACCCTGCCGTAATGCAGGGTATTTTTATCACTCCGTATGAGCGCCGCACGCATCTGCGGGAACACGCGATCAAGCCGTGAGGACTGTTTGACGACGAGCGAAGCGAGGCGGAGTTCCGCAGCGGCGCGAGCGCGTGTTCTCGCAGATGCGTGCCATTCGTCGTTTTATCTAGTGTCGTTTGATCGCCGCCTTGATAAATCCAAGAAAGAGTGGATGAGGATCTAATGGGCGGCTTTGGAGTTCGGGATGGAATTGGACACCCACAAAAAAGGGATGATTTTTTCGTTCCACGATTTCTGCAAGTGTGCCGTCGGGAGATGCGCCGGAAACGGTTAAACCGGTTTTTTCGATTTGATCGCGATACACCGGGTTGAACTCGTAACGGTGCCGGTGACGTTCATCGATCCGGGAGGTGCCGTAGAGCTTTTGAGCGACCGATCCTTTTTGAAGATCGCAGGGATACGATCCAAGGCGCATGCTCCCGCCGTAGTTTTTATCTTTCATCTTTTCTGCCTGTTCGTTCATCAGATGGATCACGGGATAGGCTGTTTTGGGATCGATCTCAGTGGTGTTGGCTTTTTTCCAGCCGAGTTGATTGCGAGCGGCCTCTACGGTGGCAAGCTGCATGCCGTAACACAAGCCGAGATAGGGAATTTTCATCTCGCGCGTATACTTGATCGCGGCGATCTTTCCCTCGATCCCGCGCGTCCCAAAGCCGCCAGGAATGATCACCCCGTCGAGGGGTTTGAGCGCCTTTGCGATGGATCGGGGGTTTTGCTCAAAATCTTCACTGTTTAACCACACGATGTTTGGCGTACGATTGAGCGCCCATGCCGCATGCTTAATGGCTTCGAGCACCGAGAGATAGGCATCAGAGAGGGTAAAGTCGCCCGTCGAAAAATATTTTCCGACCACGCCGATGGTGACCGGCTTGTTTTTGGTGTGAATTCGTTTTGTGAGATTTTGCCACGGACGCACATCGGCGGCGCGCATTTTTAATCCAAGCTTCTTGAATAACCGCTTATCCACCCCCTCAGCCTGGAACCGAATGGGCACCTCGTAGATACTCTGCACATCTGGCGCGGCGATCACATCTTCCGGTGCCATGTTGCAATTAAGGCTCAATTTTTGTTTACGCGTTTCATCCACCGGATGTGTGCTGCGGCAAATGAGCAGATCCGGCTGCAACCCCACGGCGTTGAGCGACCGACAGGCGTATTGCGTAGGCTTGCTCTTCATCTCTCCCAAACTCCCCGGAACGGGCAGATAGCTCACCAACACCACCGCCACATCACCAGGCGCTTCTAAGCGCATCATGCGGCAGGCCTCTAAAAATAACGCATTTTGGAATTCTCCAACGGTGCCCCCCACTTCGATGAGTGTGACATCGGCGTCTGCCTGATCGGCCGCGCGCCGGATGCGATCAATCACTTCGAGCGGAATGTGCGGCACCGCTTCCACTGTTTTTCCCCCGTAACCCATGGATCGCTCACGGTTGATCACCGAAAGGTACACGCTCCCGGTGGTCATGTAATTTTCGCGACCCAAATCCGTATTCAAAAATCGCTCGTAGTTTCCGATATCCTGATCGGTTTCGAGCCCGTCTTTTGTCACAAACACCTCTCCGTGCTCTAACGGGTTCAGCGTTCCTGGATCTACGTTGATGTATGGATCGATCTTTACGGCCGTGGCCTTAAGGCCGTGCGCACGGATGAGCGCCCCAATGCTTGCGGTAGCCACCCCTTTTCCAACCCCGGACATCACCCCTCCTGTCACAAAGATATATTTTCGACGGCGTGGCATATTTCGTGGGAGAGTATAGCACGCTATGGCTCCACGCGGCGTTTTGCTCCGCCCTGCTGCGATCCGATGATGCGAAACGCGCGCGCAAGCAGGTGGTCGGAATTTTTATAGCTACTCACGGTGAATGCGCGGCGCATGGGTACCCACATCCCTTCCTGGATCAATTCCTTGTTTTCGCCCACTTCTTCGCGTGTTTTAAAGTGTTCCTTGGCATCGAGCGGCGCTTCAAATAAAAAATAGTGGACAGACTTATGCACCATCCCTACATCCCGGCGAAACCGCAATAATCGCTTTCCCACGGGGGCGAGATAGCGGAGCCCATCAAGCCCGGTTTCCTCACGGATTTCGCGCACCGCCGTTTCGGCGAGTGTTTCGCCCAACTCTTGATGGCCTTTGGGGAATGTCCATCGGCCGTATGAATCTTTAATGAAAAAGATTTCCGTGGCACCGTTGCGCCGGCGAAAAATGATCCCACCGGCCGCAACCTCTTGCCGCGCGGGCCGGCGACCCGCGTGCGCCGGCGGTCGGCCAGAAGAGGAACCCCACGCCGCAGCGTGTGGCTTGTGCGTTCGGCGCGCTCCCCCGCCACCTCCTCGCGCGTGCGCAGAGTGGCGCACGGCATAGGCCGGGTTACGGTTTGGCCGCGCCTGTTCGGATGAGCTCAAGGGCTTTCTCGAGCTGGGGGTCTCGTTCTGCATCGAAGTCTTCGGGGGTTAATTCAACGGCCACGTCGGGCTGGATCCCTTCGGTATGAATTGATCGACCGTTTGGCGTGAGCCATTCGGCGATCGTAACCTTTAGGGCAGAGCCGTCGGGGTACTCAAGATAATCTTGCACCGAACCTTTTCCAAACGTTGTGGCGCCCACAATGGTGGCCGCTCCGGCATCCTGGAGCGCTCCGGCCACGATTTCGGAAGCGGAGGCAGATCCCTCGTTCACAAGCACCACGGTTTTTACGCCGGTGAGCGATCCGCGCCCCATGCCCGTGTATCGCTCCGTGATTTCGCCGCGCTCACGCTGCATCACTACCACATCATCCGGCATCCACTCTCCGGCCACGGCCACGGCCTGATCCAGGTATCCCCCTGGGTTATTGCGCAGGTCGAGCACAATACCGCGCGCGCCCTTGGCCAACGCTTCATCGATCGCCTTACGGAACGGCGCCTCGATATCCTGGTTAAAACTGTGAATCTCCACCAACGCCACTTGCGGCTCTTTTAACGACCACACCACACTTTGCACCACAATCAGATCGCGCACGATTGTTACATCCACCGGCTCGAGCCGCGAAACGCCCTCGGCATCAGTGATCATCCGTCCAAGCTGCAACGACACGCTTGTGCCTTTTTCGCCGCGGATTTTGCTCACCGCCTCTTCCACCGGCATGGCCAATGACTCTTCACCGTTGATCTGAAGAATCAAATCTCGTGCCCGCACGCCCGCCCGTTCAGCTGGTGAATCGGGCAACGGAGCCACCACCTGAAGCTGGTCGTTCTTTTTGCCGATCTCCGCACCGATTCCCGAAAACTTTCCCTCCAACTCTTGCGTGAATTCCTCGGCCTCTTTTGGTTCAAAAAACAGGGTATACGGATCTCCGAGCGACGCCGTCATGCCATGAATGGCTCCGTACAACAGCGTACGATCGTCTACCGGTTGGCTATAAAAACCGGCCTTGAGATCACGCCACACGTCCCACAATTGATCAACGTCGAGATGCGCGGCGATATCGGCCGGTGCATCAGAACCCACCCCGGTGACATGCGACACCGCTTCGCCACCCGTGAGCCAGGTATGCTCTTTTGCAAACCCTTTATGCCCAACGCCCACGGCCACGCCCCCTGCAAAAACCAGAGCAAGAATCACTGCCCGCCACAGATACGGCGTGCCTGGAGGGGTGGGATGTGAACCGGAGGCCCAAGGCATGTTCGACATGAAATGATGCGCAGATCATACGGTGCCGAATCGAGAGCGTCAATGCTATTGGAATAGGAACGGAAAATTCTAAGGAGCTTAGGCATTGCTTCCGGAACGTGAGCGCCGTTCGAAGCCCAAGCTGCCCCGTTGCGAAGCGTGTCCGGCATCCCGCTCCGAGCGGGGATGCAAGGACGTTTCTCGCGAGAACATCGCGAGCGTGACGGAAGC
>JBDKJL010000010.1:0-33203 GCA_039796615.1 Candidatus Parcubacteria bacterium | reverse complement strand
CGAATGGATCGCGATGGAGAGCAAGATACCGAGATGGTGTCGGAAGAAACGATCCGTATTAATCAGTCGATTGCCAACGAAACGGCGTTGTGGAGTACGGAGGGCACCACACCGGACATGGAGAAGGATCGGGCATACGTGCAAGCATTTCAGCGGGCGCTGAACGAAGAGCTCGCCGCGGCCGATGCGGCGACACCGGCGGAAATCACCCCGTTGCTTACAGAAGTGGTGGCCATGGAACAGCATCTGGATTCCTGGCGGCATTGGGAGCAGTGGGCCTCGCCCGTGCAGGGATGGAAAAAGCCGGATGCGCTGCCGTTTGTGTTTGGCGCGATGTGGCGGGCAAAGAGTGTGGCCGCGCTGGCGCAGGGGATCCCGCCGGAGCAGGCGGTTCAATTTGAGCAGGCGATGCGCCGTCGCCGGGATGCCTTTTTTCGTGCGGTGCAGCGCGCGCGGCAAGAAGCACCTCCAACTACAAAACTCTCGCACCGTATCCAGGCCGTGGCGCGCCGTCAGGCCGAGGAAGGCGCATCGCTATGATCACCACGATGCTGCTTTTTACCCGCTTTGCGGAACCGTTGGGTGAAATCCACCTGAAAGATGGGGCATTTGTGCAAGCTGCGTTTACTGCGCGCGGAGAGCAGGTGTTTGGCACCGTGTTAAACGATTGGCAGGTGCACGGCATTCCGGTGTTTCGCCATCCGGCATCTCATGTTGCGACTCATACAGATAGCGATGGGTTTACGCTTCATCGTGTGCAGCCGCGTGATGCGGGATTTGGCGATGCCTTGCAAGAATGGTGCAGCCAGCACACCATAACCGTGGTGGTCCTTTCCTCGCGCCTTCACCTGGAATGCTGGCAAAAGCTCCTGCGCATGCCGATTCTCGCCGCAGATCGGCTCGCCATGCTCGTGGTGATCGCACGTGCATCTGCCGATGATCTCATCGCCTGGCAACAATTCCTTTCTGATCCGTCGTTTGTCCCTCGCAATGCGCCGCACGCTATTGCCCGTCAATCATCGTAACCCTCTCATATGCCTGAACAATTTTCATTGCCCCACACGGGGATGGACATGCCGAGTGCAAAAGCCGTTCGGAGTATGCAAAAAGATCAGCCACGTTTTCCAACGGCAGGAAAGGAGCTTGGCGGAGCAGAGCGCACGCGTTCTCGACGCGTTCTTACCCATGAGCCACGTCAGAAATCGCCAGAGGAAGAGCGTCCGGTGGTGACAGCGATTCACATCGCATTTACGCTTGAGCGATTACGAGATGCTGCGAACGCACAGAACGCAAAAGATGGTGATGAGATGTATGAGGAAGCGATCAGTGAAGCACGAGCATTACAGGGGATACTGGCGGCAGATCCAAATGACCGTGTGGCACTCGCGGCACTTCGAAAACTCGAGCAAACGTATCTTCCACCGAAGCAGCGACGATAGAGGATGACGAAAAGGAGCGGCGCTTAGTACGCTCCCATTTCATTTGTCACTTTTCCAAATCCGCTTTCATGGATCGTGGTGTCTTTTGGCTCACCGAGCGAAGTGATCCGGGAATAATCTTGTGCATCGGCATCGAGCAGGCCGGTAACACGCACAACGGCACGGGCGTAATCGATCGTTCGTACGGTGGCGCTTGCGGCATGCAGATCATGGGCATCCATGCGCGCATAGTCCTCTAATCGGGATGTGAGGGACTGTGTGGCTCCTTCGAGAATAATACGGGAGTAATCTTTTTGATCCGTCGTGATATTCATCGCCTCTTCAACCTCGGCGTCGATATGCGTGTAATCCTCTGCCGTAAACAACAGGTCACCGCCAAACCCTTCGAGCGATACATGAGCCTGGTTTCGTGTTTCAATGGCCGTGAGCTCCGGCAACACCAGTTCGGCACGAACACCGGCGCGATGACAGAACAGGCAGATGCGCCCACGATCTTCTTGGCGCGAAGTGTCTAAACGAAGCTGGCCGTTTTCCACGGTGGTGGTTACCATCGCAAGATCCTCCTCACGACCGGTAAAGATAAGAGACGCCACATCTCCACGTGTCACATGTAGGCGCGTGTCGCCAGAGAGCAGGAGCGCGTTCACGTCGTCCGAAATCGCCACCTCTTGGGTGATGGTTTGGACGGCTTCATTTTCGGCCAACCGTGTTTGTGCCCACGGCGCCAGATGCGCGCCAATCGCCCCGGCGGTGCTGATGGCGGCAAACCAGATCACGGTTAATACAATGATGCCTGTGGTTTGGAATTGGTTACGGCGCGTTACAAATGTGCCCCCAATCTGGATAAGGAATGCCAGCGGAATGATTACGGCAAAATACACGGCCGCAATTCCGATGTAATAACGCGGATCGCCCACGAGTTCGTGCAACGGAAGATCGCTCTGAATATACGGGGATTGAATGCTAAAGAGCATCACGGCTGCTGCAACGGTTGTTGCGGCCATGGCGATAGCTCCGGCCACGATGAGCGCCACGCCGATAATGCCACTGATCAGTTTAATCACCACGCTCACGATTTTTAGGATCACCCGTGCGCAGGCGCCCACAAAACGCACGGGCAGCTCTAAAAAACGTCGTGCAGGGGATTTGGCATCTTGCATGCGATCCCAGGCTTTTTTGCCCTCTTCCGAAACCTTTGTGGCCTTTTCTTTCACCAGTTCCTCAATCTCCTGCAGATTCACCGGTTTGCCGCGCATTTCCAATTTTTGTGTGCTTGTTGTGGCCTCGGGCATTGCGATCCAAAAAATGATGTAGGCCAAAATCCCAAACCCGTTCAGGAACGCTGCGATAATAAACGCAATGCGCACGATCACCACATCCACGCCCAGGTATGCGGCCAGGCCGGAACACACTCCGGCAATCACCACATCATCCGGGTTGCGGTACAGGCGCTTGGGTCGCAACGACGCTCCCGTGCGCGCCTCGTCGCGGTTCGGTTCTTTTGCGGCACTCCCCATCGCAGGTTCTTCTTCTGCGATTTCTTCCGGTGCGCCCATCACCTGGATCATCGCTTCCACGTCCGTTAATGTGAGCACTGGTTCTTTGCGCTTGCCTTGCTGTTTTTCAAACACATCTGCCATACCCGCTTCCATGTCTGCCACGAGCTCATCCACATTTGGATCATCTTTAAACTGCGCACGGATTTTATTCACGTAACGCTCCAATGCGCCATACGCATCTTCTTCAACGATATACGCGCGGCCGCCCAGGGTAATGGAAAGGGTTTTTTTCATATAAGGTTAAACGGAATATTTTTTGATCAATGCATTCATCGAGGCGGCCAATTCTTTCCACGCGCCGCTTTGCGCCTGGAGCGTATGCCGCCCTTCTGCCGTGAGGGAGTAATACTTTCGTGGCGGCCCGCTTTTGCTTTCGGACCAATTATACGATACGAGCCCATCGTTTTTGAGTCGTGACAGCAGGGGATACAGGGTCCCTTCCACCACGATCATCTCCGCGGCGCGCAGCTCTTGGAGGATATCGTTGGCATACACCTCCCCCCGGTCGATCACCAGGAGGACGCACAGCTCAAGGACACCCTTGCGCATCTGCGCCTTGATATTGGTTGTTTCTTGGGGGTTTTGAGGCATGGGGAGAGTATAGAGGAAGGTAGCTTGCAATGCAAGGGGTAGGAGGGTTTTGATGGAAGAAAAGCAACAAAAAATCCCGATCAATTGATCGGGATTTTTGACGAAGCAGCGTCTTTCAAGGTCGTTGATCCGATCAACGGTCGTCTACCCCTGGAGGAAACGGCGATGCTGCGGCAGACTTTTTATGACGTTGCGTTTTGTCTAGATCAAATATGCCATCAGTGAAGTATGCCCCCTCAATTTCTTTGGCGATTTTTTCCACGGCTTGGTTAAAGGCCTGGGAGAAATTTTCTTTTTCGAATACATCAACGAATATAAGCCCGAGATCATGATAGAAGCGCTCATCACCCGTTAAGCGGTGCCAAAAATGCTGTCCGACGAGGAGCTCGACGCAGAGCTGATTCCCGACGCCTGTGTCATGAATTTTTTTGTAGTGAGCGCTCACTTCTTCAAAACGGCCATACGTGATGCCGATCGCGAATAGGGGCATGTTAGTGGTACCGGCAGCATTTTGTCGTATGAGTCGGAAGGCCTCTTTCATCTCCGTAATAATCTGCCCGACGTCGCCTGCATTAATGGTATTCGGTCCTGCTTTTAGTTGCATCACGATGTATTCACCCGTTACGCGATCCGTGAACTCAATATCCATTCCTTTCATTCCAGATGCTTTGGCTCCAAGGAGAGTGGTACATAGCCCTTGCATGCTATTACCGAGAATCGTATTAACAGAGGTGCCGTAAACTCGAGGATAGAGCAGCGATCGAGCCATGTTCTGACCCGTTAATTCGCCTAACATGCCGCTTGAAAGGAGAATCGTTGAAAAAGGATTGACCTTAAAATCCGATAATTTATACCCCTTAGAGAGTTTTTTACGGATGATTTCAGAAACGTGCTGTTTTAAAAAAGCGTGGATATCGGCGGTAAGCTTCGGTGTCATATACTGAAAAGATAGCTCTTTGGAGAGTTATAGGCAATTCATCCACAAGTAACCTTTGCCTTATGCAATGGTTACTTTAAAATAGGGGTATATGCAGCAGCTCCTTTCGGTTCTTGAGGCTTCTCACCATGTTGGCGTATCTCCAGATACGATCCGGCGGTGGGAGAAGAAGGGGCTCATTAAGGCGCAGCGTTCCGAGTTAAATTACAGATTATTCAACCTCGGGGAAGTAACGCGGATTCATCAGAAGGTTTCTGGCGGCGGCGACGAAACGAACAACTATCGGATATTGCGGGCGAAAAAAAAGAGCGGATACCGAGCGATAGAGTTATTTGCAGGGGCGGGGGGGACGGCGTTGGGATTTGATCATGCGGGGATCGATCACGTTCTCTTAACAGATTGGGATCGCGACTCTGCCAAAACGCTCCGTACAAATAAGCCAATGTGGGACGTGACGCATGAGGATATCCGAAAGGTTGATTTTACGGGGATGGAAGCAGATATTGTGGAAGGGGGATTCCCGTGTCAGGCATTTAGCTATGCGGGAAAAAAGATGGGGTTTGAAGATGTGCGTGGCACGATGTTTTTTGAGTTTGCGCGCTGTGTAAAACAGGTGCGGCCCAAGATTGCGATGGGAGAGAACGTCAAGGGACTTTTAAAACACGATGGCGGGAAAACCGTTACAGCGATCGTTAAAGTGATGAAAGATTTAGGATATCGGATCGCGTATAAGGTATTGCGTGCACAGTATTTTGATGTCCCGCAGAAACGGGAGCGTCTCATCCTGCTTGCCGTTCGCAACGACCTCAATCTTCCGATTCTGTTTCCAAGAGAAAAGGATTACACCGTTTCTCTTAAGGAGTGCTTGGAGGGCTGTCCGCTCTCCCCGGGGCAGCAGTATCAGGAGTGGAAACGGAAGATCCTCGATTTAGTACCACCGGGTGGCTACTGGCGGGATTTACCGGTTTCGTTGCAAAAAAAATACATGATGTCTAGCTTTAAAATGGGTGGTGGAAAAACCGGGATGGCTCGTAGGCTTTCGTGGGACGAGCCGTCTTTAACCCTCACCTGTTCACCGGCACAAAAACAAACGGAGCGTTGCCATCCTGCAGAAACACGGCCATTAACGGTGCGAGAATATGCTCGTATCCAAACATTCCCGGATAATTGGCAATTCGCTGGTTCCGTGGCTTCCCAATACAAGCAAATCGGGAATGCTGTCCCAACGAATCTGGGCTATCATGTCGGAAGGTGCATCATCGCGATGTTAAACAAGGAACCGGATTGGCGCACGATGGAAGAGGCTGTCCCCGTGTAGAACAAAAGCTTCGTGGGGGATTAAACTTCTCGATTACAACTCATTATATTTCTTCGCACTCCCCCTTGCTTTACCCACCGGATACTTCGCCGCATCGTGTTCCATTTTTTTGGCGCAGCTGGAGGCGATGTCCATGTCGATCGCATTCGCAAAGCTTAGGGCGTATTTGATGATATCCGCGAGCTCGTCCTGGATGCCTTGGCGCTTTTGGGGATCTTGGAGTTGTTGGGCAATTTCCGCATCCTGTTTCCACAGAAATTTTTCTCCCAACTCTCCTGCTTCAATGAGCATGGCGAGCGCCAGATCTTTTGGCGTATGAAATTGTTTCCAATCCCGCTCATCGCGAAATTGATTCACGGCGTCGCGTAAATCCTGAATAGTGGTATTTCGATCGTTTTCCATATCCTCCCAGGATAATCTTTTGGGAGAAAAAGTGAAAGGGAGCCACCGCAAGACTGCGACGGCTCCCTCATTTCGCGAGATACTATGTGGTGAAGGAAAGATCTTGGTAAACCTTCAACTCGCCTTCGACGATTTTGAAGGTGACGGTGGCGAAGCCGGTGGCGGTTTTTCCTCCGCGGGTAAGTGTCCATCGGAGCATCGCCCAGCCGACAATTGTGGCCTCGGGGGAGGTTGATCCGCAACGATCGATGGTGAGGGTAAGTTGACCCAAATCATCCCCATCCTGGAAAATCTTACGATGGAACGCAAGGATGTCGTCGCGACCCTGATGGACGCCGCCATTGGAGACCATCGTTGCGTCCTCTGTGTAACTCGCGCAGAAACCAACCAGATCTCCGCAATTCCACGCGTCCATGTCTCGCTGGGTCGCTTTTTGTAACGTTCGTAGATCAAACATTGAGAACTCCTTTGTTGGGGTGCGGAGGTAGCTTACAGATTTTTATTCAAATATCAAGTCTCGCTTACGATTGATTTTTTATGCTACGCTCATAGCGAAGTCACCATCTTTATGAAATCTAAAGCGATTCCCTTCGTCATTTCACTGCTCATTATCGGAGCCGTCATTGGGTTTATCGCGTATAAAGTCGCCACTGATGTGCAAATGCCGTTTCCAAGAGAACCTCACGGAACGTTTATTGAAGCGCCACACCGAGAGAGTGTTGATGATAAAGAAAAAATCACGTGGATTCTTCCAGAAGGTGGATGTGCCTCTGTGGGGTATGAGGTACAGGAGGTCGGCTATACGCCAGAGAACGGAAAACTATGGGGAGGGATGGGCGCTGAATGCACGTTACAAGAAAAAGGATCTGTTTGTGTCGCAGATCTTCATCCAGATATGATTGATCGTGATAGCCAGTGGAATATCCAGGCGGTGGGATATGATTGCGAGCGCGGAGGAAATTATGTGAGTGAGCTGGTGATGATTGAGTAACACGTTAGTGCGCCCGGCCTTGCCCTTCCCGCTCCTTGTGTTACCCTCTCCCCAGGCCTTTTGAAAGGATAACTCCAACAAATGAGGTGTACTCATGCAACTACGTGGGATTGATTTCGGACAGGTGTTTTGCTCCAGCGGAGCACGAAATTTCACCGGAAAAGGGTGGCCGTACCATAAATGGCTTCGGCGGCTTGGACTGTTGAGCCACGAGAATTCCACATTGGTCGGTAAGACGATTGATTTGGAAGGGCGGCCGGGGAATATAAAAATGAAGGAGGACGGGCTCACGCCGCAAGAGTGGTTCCCGGATTGCGTTATCGTTAAGCCGTTTAAAGGTGTCGCGCTGAATGCGGTAGGGCTCACAAACCCCGGCCTCGACTGGTGGATAAACCATCCAGATATCCGCGCGATGGAAAAGCCGCATCTCGGTTCCTTTTCGCCAAAAGGCAGTACGCCAAAGGAGCGATTTGATGAAGCGCTCCTGTTCGCCATCAAGCTGCGCGAGGCGATCAACGCGGGGTTCTTTCGAGCGCCATTCGGATTCCAGCTGAACCTGTCCTGCCCTAACACGAAACATGGGCAAGATGAGCTTCTAAAAGAGGCGCCAGATCTTTTAAGGGCTTTGCAGGAGGCGGATATTCCAATCATCTGCAAGTTCAACGCGCTCGTGCTCCCAGAAACGGCGGCGCAGATTGCGGAACATCCGTGCTGCGATGCGATCTCGGCGACGAATACCATTCCCTGGGGCAAGCACGAACAGATTGACTGGGCCGGACTCTTTGGGGTGAAAGATGCCTCGCCGGAATCATCGCCCCTCGCCCGATACGGCGGGGGTGGATTGTCTGGTAAGCCTCTTCTGCCGATCGCAGAGGAATGGATCACAAAGATTCGGCCACTTACCACGAAACCCATCATGGGCGGCGGCGGTGTGCTCTGTAAAAAAGATGCCGATCGCTTGCGAAATGCGGGCGCAGACGCGATTGAAATTGGTTCTGCCTCGATGCTCCGACCTTGGCGGGTTCAGCCCATGATTAATCACATCAACAACTGGTTTGCGATTGAAAGGAGGCCCTAATGGCCACACGAATCAAAAAGTTCCCGGAGTTCTCCATGCCGTTCCTGGCCGGGCAACGGTTGGAGTATCAAATTAACGCGGTGTAGCCGTCACACTCTCGATGGTTACGCGAAACGCCGGCTTCCTGCACACAGGGAGCCGGCGTTCTTCATTTCATGTTATGAAAGCGAAATAATCCGCCGCTTGCCTCGTTCCGGTTTTTTCTCGGTTTGGTGCCCGAAACATTCCGCGAGTTCTTCATCGAGAGATTTGTAAAAGAGATCGTTGCTGAGATATTGCTGGGTGGAGGATGCGCGGCGGAGTTCTTGCTTTTGGGGTGTGCGGAAAATACCCGAAACGATGGAGATCACGCGATCGTAGGCCGCCACGGAGCCGGTGGCGCCCTGGGTTTCGGCATAGGCGCGAAACGCTTTTAATTGCATGTATACCTCGTCGAGGATTTGGATTTGTATCGGGTCGTTTGCGAGCTCTTTTTGTTTGCCGTTCACCCACAGTTCCGCCAAGCGCTCGATGTTTCGCGTATCCACGCCAATCACCACGCGCGGCACGAGTGATAGCGATCCTTGGAAGGCTCCGTCCGTTGATTCAAAATATTTTACGCTTCCCAGTGTGCCGTTGTTGATTTCGTCTCGGATGCGCTGGAGTTTTTTTGTGGGTGGGCCGGAAGTTACGTCCATGTTGAGCGCAAGATACGATGGCCCGGATGGTTGCGGCAGTTCGGCGATGGAATCCACGCCGTTGATCACGTCGTCGTAACGCGACGCGTGTCGCGTGGTGATGTCTGGCCCCAGCCATTCGTTTAATTCCACCTGCTCATGGATCATCGCTTCGAGCACCGTGGCGCGCTTTAACGCATTCCGTGTTTCGGGAGTGCTTTCGGCCAGGAACAACTCTTCCAAGCGACGAACTTCTGCCAGATCCTTTTTGATCATCTGCTTATCAAAATGTTGGAATGTTTCAGGATTGATTGCGCCATCTTCCTCGAACATTTTTTGGGCTTTTTCATGTGCCCGTCGCAGCAGCGGGCTGGGCATGAGCGACCGCTCCGCAAGCGGCAGGGGCTTTGTGGAAATCCGTTCATACGGCGTTTTCGCGCTCGGGTGCGGGAATCGTTCAAGCATAGGGATAGAGCATAGCAAACGGGGGAGGGCCGTGCCACGTGAAACCTGCGCGCTACAACGCGACCTGTCACGTAAAAAACCTGCTTGCGCAGGTTTTTTACGTGGCTCGGGGACATGGATTCGAACCATGATTCACGGCTTCAAAGGCCGCTGTCCTACCATTAGACGATCCCCGAACGGGTGGATTCTTGCGGGCGGATCATAGCGCAGCTTTCGGATGTGTTCAAGAGAGCGGGCTGCGCCACAGGTTCACCGCGCTTATACGATTTCGGGCCACCTTTAAGGGGTGGCCCGATAGTGAGCTGCATGAGCTTAGCGCCTTGCCGGCGGCCGGAGGGTGGCACGTTCTGCTGCCGACAGAGGTTTTGATGAGTTGACGTTAGAGGGGATTGGCTCGCCTGGATGAAACCAGTCGAAGAACGCGACTTGTTCGCGCTCAGAGACGTTTCCTTTCAGGTCTCCAACATCTTTCCCCGGATAAACGGAGTGGACAATCACGAGCCATGTTCTATTATCCCGTTTCTTCACCTCATACACGAATGTGATGAGGTCGGTGATGGGAGCGAGGATACGGTTTGAGCGGATGCGCCGTCCGTAAGCGCCGTTATTGATGTCGAAATGTTCCAGTACTTCCCGACGATACAAGGCCAGATCAGCCGTCGACGACCATCCGAGGGGATGTTCGTTTTTGAACTCTACGCTGCCGCGTCGAGGGATGGGGCGTGCTCCTGCGGGTTGAGCCGATATGCGCTCAATATGTTCCTCGATGAAGGGTTTAAGGTCATCCGCGAACTCGCGGATGACATCGAGAAAATTATCCCACCGAAAAAAATTTCCGGCTTTGCACACGCCCTTTCCACGGAAGCATCTACTGCTTAATCGCTCGATCGTGGCAGGGTACGCTACGGCGATGATCGGGTGATTCCCAATCTTTCCTAAGGGGTGCCGTATTTCATTTTGAAATACTTGTTGATTGTTTTGTGCCATGCGGCAACTCCTTCTGCCCCGTGGGGCGTTTGTTTTTGCAACGGGATGTGTAAAAGAACGGCATTGCTCTTTTCTTCTCCCGAAGCCAGCCGTGCGGCATCGAAATTTCCATGACACGCGGCTGGGTTCGAGACGTTTAGACGTTAGGGGATACTGATCACTTTGTCAAGCATAACTGCCTTTTAAATGCGAATGCCCCCGTGCCACACATCGATAAATCGACAGGTGGCACAGGGGCAAGATTTACCGCGAGAGGCGCGGCGAGTGCTACGGGGAGGGGGAGTGCGGAAAGAAATGCGGAAAACGTGCGAAGAACATCATGAGCGGGCCAAGCGACAAACCCATGTGATGCACGACTCCGTCCTCTGTCCACCCCTTGCTGATCCGGCGGAGAACTTCCTCTACGGGCAAGAACTCCGCCTTCTTGATTTGTTCATGTCCATGCTGGGTGGTGGCGCTGATCCGTCCCAAGTCTACCTGAGCAAATGCGACATATGTGCCGTTGCTCATACACGTTGGATCCTGCCAATATGTACCAGGATCGGGCATGCTGACACTGATCACATGGTCAGCGCCGGTTTCTTCTTGCAGCTCACGTACTACAGCGTCGTAGATTAAGTTTTCCAGGCTTTTATCGAATCGAGTTTCGATGAACCCCATGGGAATCTGACCAAAGGCGATCGGCTTGGTGCGGCCTGGGCGTTCCTGATCTACTGCGAAGGGCCGTGTTTGCGTCAGCCAGGCCAATTTTACGACGCCGTCCTTTACCCCCCACGCCACGACGGCGACGCCCGGAAATTGTTCGAGCACGAACTTGTCGTACTGGAAGTCTCCTGTGTCGCTGCATGCGACACCGATTCTTCCCGAACCCGAAGGACCCGTGAAGCTGACGTCTGAACCCGGAGGGATCGAAATTTCATTCCCATCCGGATCTACGATGTGCACCTTCCAGGCGTTGGCCTGAGCAGCGATTGCCGCGGTCTTTGCCGGGTCTACCTCGCGGCATTGTGCGAACGTTCTAAACCTTGGATTTTCGTACACGATGGTTTTTTCTTTCTTTGTTTACTTGTTGTTGAGCAGCTCCACCATTGCTTGGTGAAGCGCCGGGTTTGAGGCTGCTAAGATATCCGGGTAGAACGGACTCCAGGGGGAGCCGTCCATGCGCGTGACGATGCCGCCAGCTCGATGCACGATCAGCCCCGCTGCGGCGATGTCCCACGGCTTGATGGCCGGTTCGAAATAGGCATCTAATTCGCCCATCGCTACGCGTATCAATCCTTCCACGACAGATCCCCGCGCCAGGCAGGTGCGAAAATTCATGCAATTGAGGCGCGCTAAGTACATCAGCGTTCGGCTTTTGTTTTCCGGTGAGTAGCCGAATGACGTACCAAACACGCATTGGTGGTAAGGTCGAGGTAGGGATACGCTTATTTCGACGAACGTGCCCCGTACAGGATCGCACTGAGCGGCGGGAAGCCAATGTGTGCCGAAGAAAAGGTTCCCGTCGTCGAACGATATCGCGGGCAATGAAACCACACCGAACTGGGGCTCCCCAAGCGACATGTGCCCGATAGAAACGGCGTAGTTTTCGAGTCCACGATTATACACCGTGGTACCGTCTACGGGATCGATAACCCAAGCATTCTTTTTGCCTTGGTATTCGGATGCGATCCACGATGCTTTCGTAGACTCCTCTGCGAGGATCGCGTCTTCTGGGAATCTTGTTCTGATGCCCCCGATGATCAATTCCTCTGCGGCCGTATCGGCAGCCGTTGAGAAATCTGTCCCGCCCTTGGATATTTCCAACAAAGGCGCGCGACGCATTTTTTTAATCAGGTGCCCCGCATGGCCTGCCAACTGCAGAGCCATCGGGAGTCGCGAGATGATTGCGGGACTTAAGGATTTTGAGTCTTCTATGATTCTTTGATAGTACATTCTTCTAACCTCCAGTGAAAAACCAGTGCCAGGATCTTACAGTAACAAGTAAATTTGTCAATAATAGGCGGATTTTAGGGGAGAATGACGAAATAAGTTGACATTTTTTGGGATGTTTGGTAGGATATCGCTTCATTCTAATCATAAAGACTCGAGCCTTTGCGGTGTTCCCTCCAGCATTTTGCCATACGGGGATGTCATGCGATGAGAAAAGGATGCCGGGTCAACTCATTCCATGACTGCACAACCTCAGAATATCGGAACATTTTACGGGCTTGGCATTGCGCCCAAGTTGCTCGAAGCTGTTGAACGACAAAAGTTAACCACCCCCACCCCCATTCAGGCACAGGCCATTCCGGCCGCGCTTGAGGGGAAGGATTTGATGGGCATTGCCCAAACCGGCACCGGGAAAACCCTGGCGTTCGGGATCCCGATGATTCAGCGCCTGGCGCAGGTAAAGGGCCGGGGTCTTGTGGTGCTCCCTACGCGCGAACTCGCGTTGCAGGTAGATGAAGAGCTCCAAAAAATCGGCAAGCATATCGGATTGCGTACCGCCGTGTTGATCGGCGGGCAAAGCATGAAGCCGCAGCTTTCGGCGCTCGCGCGTAAGCCACATATTATTATTGTAACGCCTGGCCGCCTTATCGATCACCTGGAGCAACGCACCATTTCCTTAAAAGACATTCGCGTGTTGGTGCTCGACGAAGCCGATCGCATGCTCGACATGGGCTTTGAGCCGCAGATCAAAAAGATTCTGGCCTCGGTGCCGCCTGCTGGCGAACGGCAAACGTTGCTGTTCTCGGCCACCATGCCACCGCAGATTACGGACATCGCCAAAAAGTACATGCAGTTGCCTGTGCGCGTGGAAATCGCCCGTGCGGGTACGGCCGCCGATCAGGTAACTCAGGAATTGTTTGTGGTGCAAAAGAACGACAAACTTCGGCTGCTCGAAAAACTGCTCACCGAATATAAAGGAACCATTTTGGTTTTTTCGCGCACCAAGCATGGGGCTAAAAAAATTACGCACTCCGTGAACCATATGGGCCATTCGGCGGCAGAAATCCACTCCAACCGATCGCTCGCGCAACGCCGCGCCGCGCTCGATGGATTTAAGAGTGGCAAGTATCGCGTGCTTGTGGCTACTGACATCGCCGCGCGTGGCATCGACGTAAAAGGGATCGAGTTGGTTATCAACTATGACCTGCCGGATCAGGCCGACGACTACGTGCACCGCATTGGCCGCACCGGCCGTGCCGGACACGAAGGGCGCGCCATCTCATTTGCTACGCCAGAAGAGCGCCGCGACGTGCAGGTGATTGAGCGGCTTATTCGCAAAGAGATTCCGCGATTGGAGGCAGGTGTATTGCCCGCCCCACGCATGCTCGGCGCGATCGGCTCTGAACGTCGCGACCGCGGCGGGTATCACAACGAACGGCGTGGCGATGGACGTCGCCCACAAACGGCGCATCGCGGATCGAGCTACGGCACGCGTCCGCGCACCGGCGGCCCCGTATCACTCTCCGCAAGCCGCCCATCTACCGCTCCGGCCATGAGCGCCGCAACACGCGGTGTGCTCCCATCCAGCTGGAACAAGCCTCGCCGCCGCCCGCCTACGAGCTCCCCACGGGATGATCATCGTTTTGATGGGTTTGATTTTAAACCGCCAAAGGGAAAGCCGGTACCACGGGTGCATTCCTAAAGATTAGATTACAAATAACAACAGCCACATTTCAATGGCGCATCGCGCGCTTTTGAAACGTGGCTGTTGTTATTTGTCATTTCTCCCCCTTGCGGTAAGATACCCCCGTTATGCTTTCGGATACATTAACGGGGCTGCAAGAGAGCCTGGAAAAGGCGATCAAAGCCGCATCATCGCTTGCGGAACTTGAGGCAGCGGAGCTTCGTTTTTTGGGGCGCAAAGGAGAGCTCACGAATATTCTTCGCCAACTCGGATCACTGTCTAGCGACGAGCGGCGCACCGTTGGTGCCGCGGCGAACGTGGTAAAGGTGGAGGGGGAGCGATTGATTGCCGAAGCGCGCGCGTCACTCTTATCAGCCGCCGCTGGGGCTGTTGCCGAGAACGAATGGATCGATGTTACAGAGCCGGGGATGCGCCCGCCGCAAGGGCATCTGCACATCACCACCCACGCGATTCGCGAGATCGGTGCCATTTTTGAACGCATCGGGTTTACGCGTGTGCGCTATCCAGAGGTGGATTGGGATCACTACGCCTTTGAGGCGCTCAATATGCCGCCGGAGCATCCGGCACGCGATGAATGGGAAACCTTTTTTATGGAGGCCCCTGCCGGAAAAAAGGGGAGGATGATTCTTACACCGCACGCCACCAATGGCACGGCGCGGATTTTGGAAGAATGTGCCGATCGGTTGAAGGCCGGGGAGGCGATTCGTGCCATGAACATTGCAAAAACGTATCGTCGCCAGAGCGATATCACGCACGTGCCTATGTTCCATCAATTTGATGGGGTGTGCGTTGATAAAGGCATTTCGTTTGCGCACATGCATGGCGTGTTTGATTATTTTGTGAAAGCGTTTTTTGGAAAAGAACGTACGGTGCGCCTGCGGCCGTTTCATTTTCGATTTACCGAGCCCTCGGTGGAGATCGATGTTTCGTGTGGGATGTGCGGCGGCACGGGGATGCTCGCGGATGATCAAAAATGCCGCACCTGCAAGCGCGGATGGCTCGAACTTGGCGGCGGCGGCTCCATTCACCCGAATGTGTTAAAGATGGCTGGGATTGATCCAAAAAAATATTCCGGGTTTGCGTTTGGCTGGGGCGTGGAGCGCACCTATATGATGAAAGAGGGCACAAAGCTCGACGACGTGCGCACCATGTATAAAAACGACGTGCGATTTTTGGAGCAATTTTAAGGTATGAACACCCTCACCTCTTACGACTGGCTTAAGCATTACGTAGACCTCAAAGGCGTCTCCGTGGAGGAGTTTGCAAAACGCGTTTCGTTATCCGGCCCGGGCGTGGAAAAAATCTATCCGCAAGGGGTGGATTTGCAACAGGTGGTGGTTGGCCATGTTACCTCCGTGGAAAAGCATCCGGATGCGGATAAGCTGCGCTTGGCATCGGTGGATGTGGGGGAGAAAAAGGCGCTGACGATTGTGTGCGGCGGGTTGAATCTTGCAGAAGATCAGTGGGTGGCCGTTGCGCTTGTGGGCGCCCGCGTGCGGTGGCATGGAGAGGGGGATTTGATTACGCTCGAGCCCGCTACCATTCGCGGGGTGGCGAGTGAGGGGATGATCTGCGCGGCAAATGAGATCGGGCTGGCCGAGGCGTTCCCCCATGCGGAGCGCGAGATCTTGGATTTGGGTGTGGCTATTCCAGAAATGAAATTAAAGGCGGGCACGCCGCTGGCCGACGCGTTGGGATTGGCGGGCGATGCGGTGCTGGATAGTGAGGTCACCACAAATCGGGTGGATGCAATGGGGGTGGTGGGGTTTGCCCGCGAAGCAAGCGCGATCCTTGGAAAGAAATTTTTGTGGAAGCCCGCCACTCTCAAGGCGAAAGGCTCAAAGAAGGGCGCGCCGACGATCCATGTTTCCGAAAAAAAATTATGCCCGCGCTACATGGCCGTGCGGCTTACGGGCGTAAAAAATGGCCCGTCTCCGTGGTGGCTTAAAAAGCGGTTGATGCAGGCCGGGCTCAATTCGATCTCCGCCCTCGTGGATATCACGAACTACGTGATGCTGGAATTAGCACAGCCCATGCATGTGTTTGATGTGGCGCGGCTTGCCCAGGGAAAAAAGGGACTAGAGATATCTGTGCGCCTGGCAAAAAAAGGAGAAACACTCAAAACATTCGATGGGAATGAGCATCATTTAGATGAAAAAACATTGGTGATCGCCGACGCCGAAGGCCCGGTGGCCATTGCTGGCGTGATGGGGGGCGAGCGGAGCGGTGCGTATTACGATACAACGGACATTATTTTTGAAGCGGCCACGTTCGATGCGGTTTCCGTCCGCCGCACGGCACGGCGGTTAAATCTGTATTCTGATTCGCAAACGCGATTTGAAAAAGGGTTGTCTCCCCACGCATTGCCCGATGCCATTGCGCGCGCGGTGGAGCTAGCGTTGGATATCTGCGGCGGAACGGTGGTGGGTTCGGTGGTAGATGAACGGGCGGCGGTGTCCAAACCGGCCACGTATCGTATTTCCACCAAAGAAGTGGACGAGCGCATCGGCGTTTCCATCCCCAAGGCCACGCAGATTCGCTCTCTGCGCGATCTTGGGTTCACGGTGAAGCTCGTTGGTGGAACGATCCACGCAACGGTGCCGTGGTGGCGCGATCAAGATATCGAATCCGGTCAGGACCTGGTGGAAGAAATCGCGCGGATCTACGGGTACGCCAATATCCCGCCGGTGGTGCCGGGCGGCACGTCATTGCTCCAGGTGGATCCGAGTATCCGCATGGAAGATACGCTCAAAACGATCGCGGCAGGCGCCGGGCTTACAGAAACGTACACCTATTCATTTGTGTCGGACGATCTATATCGCAAGGCCGGGTATGATTCGTCGGGGTGTTTGCATGTGCAAAATCCGCTTACGGAAGAATTCGCCTTCATGCGAACGTCGTTGCTCCCGTCGCTGTTACAGGTTGTCGCCGAAAACCAAGAACGCGCCCGCGAGCAACGGCTGTTTGAAATCGCAAACGTGTATTACCCGCCGAGCACGAGTGGGGTGTGGAACGATTTGCCGGATGAACATCTCGAAATGGGTTGTGCGTTTTTAGGTGATAACGCGTTTGCGAACGCTAAGGGATTTGTGGAGCACGTTCTCGCCACGCATGGCATCACGGATGTTTTTTGGAAACGCCTCACAGAAAAAGGAGGTTTTTGGCACGCCGGTCGATCTGTTCAAGCGTTCAAAGACGGTGCGTTGCTCGCAACGGTTGGCGAGGTGGCACCAAATATTTTAGGGAACATGGGCATTGATGGGCGTGTGGCCATGGTGGATTGCCCCCTCACGTCTTCAGACGGCACAGGCCTCTTTACCCACGCCGTGCACGCACGCCAATACACCGTGCCGTCACCGTTCCCGGAATCCAAGCGCGATCTGGCGCTTGTGGTTCCTGATCGCACGGAATACGCCGCGCTCTCCCTGGCGATTCGTCGTGTCGACGCATGTGTGGCCTCGGTGGAATGGTTCGACACCTACGCAGGCAAAGGCCTCCCCGAACAGAAAAAGTCCGTGGCCATGCACCTTACGTTTTCGGCACCAAACAAAACGCTTACAAGCGAAGAGGTAGACGCGCTCATTGCGCGCATCACGAGCGCGGTGAAAAAAGAATTTGGCGCAGAGGTGCGATAGCGATCACGTGATTGTTGGGCGAACCGGTCGTATCGTGCTATCGTAAGAGCCTATGAAAAAAGCATTCATCCGAGGCTTTTTTGTGATAACAGCTCTTGCGCTGCTCCTGATAACGGGGGTGCCTGTGCAGGCATCGCATCGGAGCGGATCGTCTACCAACGACGGATTTGGCGATGGGTGGGATCGCGATGATTGGGAAGGCGGATGGGACGATCCAGAACCCACACCAGAAGAAATTGCTGCCTGGGAAGCGATAAAAATTCGCACGATCACCTTTCCCACAGAAACCACCGTCACCTTTACCGAAGATTTTGGTGATGGGCGAAGCGGCGGCCGTTTGCACGAGGGGAACGATTTGATGGGAAGAAAAATGATGCCGCTCTACGCCGCCGTTGATGGAACGGTGCGCTCGATCAATAGCCCGGAAGAAACGTGGGGGTATGCCGTAACGCTGCGTGATAGCGAGGGGTGGACATATCACTACCTTCATATCAATAACGACATGCCGGGCACCGACGATGGCGCGGGCGGAGAGGTGAATGCCTATGCACCCGGGATCGCTCGTGGGGTGAACGTAACCAAGGGGCAACTCATCGGCTGGATGGGCGATAGCGGCAATGCAGAATCCACCGCGCCACATCTGCATTTTGAGATTCGGCGTCCGGATGGCGTGGCGATTAGCCCCAACGCCAGTTTACGTGCGGCACTGGCAGGGCCAGGGAGCTACGACGCGGTGGCGGCTGCGGCCGTGAGTGGAGATATCAATACCGATCGCAAGATTGCTGCGGCCACAACATCCGTGCCATGTGTGTCGGGATCTCTCATAAAATCTCCGTCTACCACCGCCGTGTATTATTGTGGTGCCGACGGCAAGCGCTACGTGTTCCCGCATGAGCGCGTGTATTTTTCCTGGTACGCAGATTTTAACGACGTTCAAACCATCGACGACACAGCCCTGGCGGCCGCACCGTTAGGTGGCCTTGTGACGTATCGCCCCGGGAGCTATCTGGTAAAAATTGAATCGCTCCCGAATGTGTACGCCATCGAGGCGGGCGGCGTTCTTCGCTGGGTGCGCTCTCCAGAGATCGCGGCGGCGCTTTACGGCGCCAACTGGAAAAAGAATGTTCATGATATCTCCGATGCCTTTTTTGGAAGCTACACCATGGGAGCAGATATCACATCGGCCGGGAACTGATCAGGGTTAATTTTTTCTCCCTCGGCCATTTTTTGATTTCCGCTTCGCGTTTGCGCGCGATGGATTCGGATGCAGCAGGCTCCTGCCACACCACATGCACAGGCGTCCGCGACCGCGTATACGCCGCGCCTTTTTTGGCGTTATGCCGAAGAACTCGCGCCGCGACATCCGTAGAAATACCCGTATACAGGCTCTGATCCGCGCATTGCAGGAGATAAACCACCCAGGAAGACATATATAAGCAACTTGACATATTATGTCAGATGCGGTATGTTTCGTCAGCAGAAAGGAGTGCACATTGGCAAAAAATTCTATTATTGTTGAGCACCGTCGAAGAGCCTTCACGATCGCGAAGCGGCATATCGATGAAGTGGTGGAGCAGGATGTGAGAACTCTCAACGATCCGAACGTCGGTTTGGAGGATGCCGTATTAAGCCATGCCATGTCACGTTTGGCGAAAGCTCTCGTGATGGATAAGGAGTGGATGACGGAAGAAAAAGCGTTATCGGTGGTCGCGCGCCTTGTGGATCATGATATCGCTTGCCTTGTGTTGATGCAGGCTCTTGATTGTGATTTTGAGCATAGGGCCAATGCGGATCGCGCAAAGCTGCTCGGCCAGTTGTTGGATAAAGAGGTATCGGGAAATCCTGCGTGGCCGCAGTTGCTCGGAACGGTGCTCTACACGGCGGGCTACGCCACCGTGATGCCGACCCTTACCACGACAGCGATCTACGCCATCCGCCAGCTCCCCGTGAGTGAGTGGCACATGCCACTGCTCATTTTAGGCACGGCGCTTAGGCTCGAGCACGCTCTTGCAGAAGGGGTGCGACGGATGTTTGAGGCTGTAAAAACGGAATCAGATGTGGCCTTCGATCGTGACGTGTCGTGGGTAAACCGCATGGCGTTGTGTGTGGCACCGGGTGAAGATCAAGCGAAGCTAGACGAGGTGATGCGCGGCCTCTTGGCTGCGCGGTACCATCCGGGGCGATATGATATCGGACAGGGTTAATCTCTGCCTAATGTCCGGCAGAGATTCGAAACGCGGAGGAACTCCACCCCCGCGTTTTTTGTTTGTGCGGCAGGCGGGGACACATAAAAACCCCCTGCATTTGCAAGGGGTTTTTATTGGTGCGACCGGGACGATTCGAACGTCCGGCCTCTTCCTCCGCAGGGAAGCGCTCTATCCAGCTGAGCTACGGCCGCATGTCAGTATGTCGATGCCTAAGGGTGGCGAATTGGGATGCAGCACGAGGCGCATATGAGAACCGCACCGAGGCGTACACCGTGTACGACGAGGGAGGATCGCAATATGCAACGAAGTGATGCGCCCAATGAGCCGCCCGTCACAACTTTAGCAACCGGGCGAGTGTATCAGAGGCATGCTCATCTTGCAAGCCTAAGTCTTCCGGCGCGTATTGCTTGAGGTGGTTACGAAGCGCCACCGGATCTTGGTCCGCTAACTCAATCCGCCAGCGGGGGCGAAAGGTGCTGGCGGGTTGGATATACAGCACTTTAATGTACGGCGGTTTGTACACGATGGCAAAATGATGAATCTGATCAAAGGGCATCAGGGTGCCGTTCCACACCACGCCATGATGCCCCACCTGCGCCAGCGCCGTTGAGGGTTGCCGATGCCCCACCACCAACAAAATCACGGCCACAAGAAGGATAAGGAAGGCGAACAGGAAATTGTTTGTCCACACGGCATAGCCGATCAGCGCCAGCGCCACCACCCCCATCGCCATATACCACCGCGGCCCACGCTCAAAAAATTCGTGGGCAGGAGCTTCCCACACAAAGCTATCTTGGAGCTCCGCCAAGTCTCGCTCGTACTCAAGGGTGGGCATATCTAGCCAAGTATACCATGAGTCAATCCCGCTTGCCCGCCCAGGCTTTTTCCGTTACCCTGCCCCCACGGAGAGGTGGCCGAGTGGTCTATGGCAACGGTCTTGAAAACCGTCAGTCCGAAAGGGCTCGTGGGTTCGAATCCCACCCTCTCCGCCAGAAAACGAAATCGGATTTTAGAGCAGAAATTGGGTCGCGCCGCAGGCGCGATACTGATATACTCCCCCCGTCGAATCCAGAATCCAAAAATGAGGGAAAGAAAATTTTATTGCAATAAGATTAAAATAATTCTATTATAGAGAACATGAAGCATATAGGTAATAAAATTTTAGAATACAAAAAAGAGTTGGTGGAAACGTTTGTTAAAATTTTCGGTGATAAAAAGTTGATGACTGAATTTTTAACAGACATTCTAACGCCGACTGAATTTGAGGCTCTAGCTTTAAGATGGCAAATAGTTAAAAAACTTAAAAAAGGAGAAACCCATAGATCCATTGCAGAGGATTTGGGTCTAGGCATAAGCACGGTAACTCGAGGTTCTCATGCCCTTCGTCATAAAAATGGTGGTTTCCATTTGATGTTAAAGAAAATGGGCAAATAGGTCGTTAAAAAGTTACGCACAGATGCCACTTGCATTATATTTTATATATGCTACTATGTACTAGTACACGAATACAAAGAGTATTTATGCATTGAATCATGTATGAAAAATAATCTTAAATTGAATATTTCAGTGAAATCTTGGTGGGGCGCAAAATTCCCTTTTGCGTCTATCTTTTGATTTCTCTTTATTTTTTAAAACTAAAAAGGAATCCAGAAATCGGCGCACAAGCGCCGATTTTGTTCTTTCACAATCAAAATAGGAGGTCATCATGCAAAACGGTAAAGCCGAAAATCTCGGTATTCTGTCGGCGATTCGTGGGATTAACGTCCCCCGGTTCGTGGTGCTACATCCCGGTATGTCCGAGGATGAGCAGACAAAAATCATTCGTGGTTTCTTGAAAAAGAGACACGGGAGCACCGTCGCCGTTCGTAGTAGTGCGGTACAAGAAGACTCTGTTGGTGCATCGTTCGCTGGAATGTACGCGACGAAACTCAGTGTTCCTGCAAATCTGTGCGACCTACGAGTTGCGATCGAAGACGTTCGTACTTCCGGAGCGGAAAAAGGAGACGTTGTTTCCCACTATGCCGCTCATCAGAGTATCGAGCTTAGCGATACGGGCATATCGGTTATCGTCCAAGAAATGGTCGAGGCAGATACGAGTGGTGTCGTTTTCTCGCATAGTCTTAACGAACCAGATGGCTATTATGTCATTTCGGTTTCAGACGGACTAGGAGAGAAAATCGTGGGCGGTGCTTCAAACGGTACGCTCATTCGAATCGCTCGCGGAATGAACACGCGAAGCTTGAACGAAAAATGGTTAAGGCAACTCGTCGTTGCCATGAGAGCCATCGAACAACGCTTCCAGTCAACGAGCTTAGATGTAGAGTTCGCTTTCAAAAACGGCACGCTCTACATCCTCCAATGCCGACCGATCACTACTGCTCAAGCGGTGATGGATAAAGCACGAGAGACACAATTGCTCAAGCGAATTAAGTTGGTTAATGCGTCTGTCACATCCCGCTTTCACGGAGATGTTCTCGGCGACATGATCGACATCAATCCTGTTGAGCTACTCGGGACAGCACCGACACCACTCGATATCTCGATCTTCAAGTATTTGTTCGCCGATCAAATCGTCGAACGGGTGCGGCGAGACATGGGATACGATCCACTCGATATCGGAGTGCTTCGAGTCGTAGAGGGCAAGCCCTACGTATCCATGCGAGCGGCGGCGTTCAGCTTTCGCCCGCATGGAATCTCTGACGAGATTTACGAGCGAATGGTTCGGGTTTATCGGAACGTGCTCGTAAACAACCCTGCACTCCAGAGTCGTGTGGAGTTCGACGTGTTCGCAATGGGTTGTGGTGAAAAGCTCGAAGGAGTGATGCAAGAAGCGCAGCTTAACGATGGCGAAAAGTCAGTCGTCCGAGAAGCGTTTCTGTGCATTGATACCGTTTTCTCGCGAGTGTCCACAGCACAGGCGAAAAACGTTGACACGTTCGCTATCAACTACGAGCAATGCACCGCATCTATGGGTGACACTTCGTTAAGTGCGATCCTCGAGCATGTTGCGCATGGCACGGAAATGTTTGCCCGTGTCGCACGCCTTGCTTTCTACTGGAAGAGCAGGTTCGAGGAGTTGTACCCACGGGAGGATCTCAACGTTCTGATGAGTGGATATATTCGTTCGATGAACGAACGACTCCAGTCCGATTTGGTCGCGTGTAGAAACGGCACGATCCCCAGAGAGGAAGTCGTCGAGCGGTATGGACACCTGCGCCCGGGACAGTTCAGTGTTTTTGGCGAATCATACGCGGATGACCCGAACACGTATCTGTTTGCTCAAATGGAACGGGCGGAAGTGACTCCGTCGCAAAGAAAAGCCCATACGTTCGAGGGCGTGACTGAGTTCAAGCACATTGTGACGTTCATGGAAGCCCGTGAGCGCATGAAGTTCCTGTTCAGTCGGTCGTTGCATCTCTTCTCGACAAAACTCAAATACCAACTCGCACAAAGAGGAATCTCCGAATGCGATGCGTCTCGAGTGAGTTGGAAAGAGATGTGGGCGTGCTTAAGCGATTCAACATCCTTGAACATGAGCCGAGCCGAACATGAGCCTCCTGTTTTACTGCCGGATGTGATCATTCCAGGTCTCACGAATCTTGGGGTCGTCACGTTCAGCGAAGCGATGCCATCGTACATCACGAACGCAACCCTAAAGGCACGCGTATGCGTTCTCGAGCGATTGGGGGTGAAGGCCGATGTCAGGGGCGCTCTCGTTCTGCTGCCGAATGCAGACCCCGGCTATGATTTTCTATTTCACTCCGGTGCGGTAGGAATCATTACCAAAGTCGGGGGTCCTGCGTCGCACATGTGCATTCGGTCCATCGAACTTCAGATGCCTGCATGCATCGGTTGCGGCGAAAGTGTGTACCAAAAGTTGGCGGCGGCTCATTCCGCTGTTCTAGACTGCGGTACGAGACAGATCATTGTTATTGATTAACACGAGGGTGGAAGCTGACGTCAGTTTCCACCCTCATTTTTTTATAGTAAAGTAACGTTATGAAGAAACATATTATATTCATATGCAATGGCAACATCGAACGCTCTGTTGTGGCGGCTCAATGTTTAAGAATGATTCTCAAAGAAAAAAGAATTGGCTCAAAATTTTCCGTTGATTCTTACGGGTTGCAAGGCACAAAAGGAACGACTTTACCAAAGCATAAACATCTCTCTGCATATACAAAAGAATGGAAAGCCGCAAAACCAATCTTAGAAAAACGTAAGATTGATATTAATGATCACCGTTTTCAAAAAATCACACTGAATATCGCAGAAGAAGCATCGGTGATTATTGCGATGGATGAAAAGGTTTATTCAAAAAATAAAAATGCTTTGTTAAAACAATTTAAAAAACAAAAAAATAAAATCCATATTATTTCCGAATTAACTTCAGATAATAAGGGAGTAAAGGATCCTGCGGGAAGTGGTAGTAAAAAGTTACATAAACAAGTCATTGAAAAAATATATTCCGTTTTGGATAAAAACTACAAAACCATTCTTGATTGGACAGAGAAGTATTAAAATTTTCTTTCCCTCATTCCAGTGGTTCTAATCCTATGGCCGAAATCTCCTCAAAACTTGGGAAAAACCTCAAGCGCAACCCTACCAAAGATGAGTGGATGGACGCACTAAAAGAAAAAATATGATTGAAACGACAAAACAACTTGAAAAATTTACTCTCGACCTCCTAAGGTTCAAGACCCTAAAAGAAGAGACGGGAGAAATAAAATCCTGTATCAACTGGATAAAAAAAGAATTCGGCGATGGCGTCGCAATAACGCCGTTTCCGCATGAGACAGCACCAAGCCTTCTTTTGACGCCGAACGGAATACCGAACCCGAAGATACTCTTTGTCGGACACATCGATGTTGTGCCGGCCGAAGAATCTCAATTCACTCCGAAAACTGAGAATGGTCGCTTGTATGGACGCGGCGCTTTCGACATGAAAGGACCGTTAGTCGCGGCGTTGTTGGTTTTTCAAAATGCGGTCAAAAAGCCTAGGCCGGACGGGCGCATTCCGAGCGTTGGCGTGCTTATAACCAGCGACGAGGAAATCGGCGGCAAAGAGGGTGTCGGCCGTATTCTTGCAGAGCATCCACTCAAACCAGAAATCGCTATCGTTCCAGACGGAGGAAATGCTTTCGAGCTCGCTGAGGGCGGCAAGGGAGTGGCGTGGCTCGAAATAACGATTGGAACAAAAGCGGGTCATGTCTCTCGACCGTGGGAAGGAAAGAATGCGATACAGCTCATGGCTAAAATACTAACGGCGCTCGAAAAGAAATATCCGGGTATGCAAGAGTCTGTAACAGACGAAACCACCCTTTCTCCGATTTCAATAGGCACGAACAACACCGCCTCAAATGTCATACCGAACCACGTAACGACACGTTTTAATATTCGTTTCGTCGGCGACTTTGATTTTGACGACCTCAAGAAAACGGTCGAGCAGTTTCCGGGCGCATCAGCAACGATAAGCAGAAGCACCGAACCTTACTATGCGAATCTCGCACACCTGCTCACACAAAAATTCCTCAAGATTGTAGAAGAAGCAACTTCCGTTCCGGTAAAGACGAGCGTATATCCTTCCACTTGCGATGCGCGATTTTTCGCATATAAAAACATTCCGGTCATCGTAACGAGGCCGGAGGGTGGTGGAGCGCACGGGCCGGCCGAATGGGTTGATTTGGAGAGTCTCGCTCTGTTCCAACAAATCCTCGAAAAGTTTGTTGAAGATTGTGCATAAGAATTTCCGCCGAGGCTCTGCGAGGCGGTCAGGTTCCCTCGAAGGGGGTTCGCGCAAAGGGTATCATTTCACCGCCACGTAAAAGTGACCCATGTGATCGCTTTTATGTTACGCTACTCTCTCATGATTGAGACTCCACGACGACCGATGCAAGATCGATTAGATGCGCCAAAACCGCACCTGACTCATTTTGGTGGTCTCAACTATGACGTCAGGAAGCTCGAAGCGATTGCTCAATCGTTGCCTGATAAGACCTTTGATCTCGCTGACTCTCGGAGTTTGGAGCCCATCATCGAAGGGAAATATTGGAAAGATACCGAAGGAGCATCTATCGGCCCAAGTGATCTGATCTCAGCCTTTCATGAAAATGGTCGGAATTGGCAGCAGGTTTTAGCTGGTCATCCAACATGGTCAGAGCATGTTGCAAAACTTCGACGCGTAAGCTATGCAACTCCCGTGTTAGTCTACAAAGGACACGTCATTGATGGAATTCATCGTCTCACAAAAGCGCTTTGTGACGGCGTAGAGGGTATCCCGTTTAAAGAATTGGACGAATTGCCAGCCGCGGCGATTCATGCAGATTAACGTTTCGTAGTATGCGACTCATCACACTGAACACCTGGGGCGGTCGGGTTACGAAGGAACTGCTTGATTTTCTTGCCCGCCACGAAGCGACGACGGATCTTTTTTGCTTCCAAGAGGTGTATCATCGCGCCACGCATACGCATATGGAGCAGGGTGGGATGGATCCGGATCTCACGCTTTATGATGACATGGAGAAGGCGTTACCAAATCATCAAGGATATTTTCGGCCACAGTATCTTGAAACGTATGGCCTTGCGATGTTTGTAAAAAAGAACATCGCTGTCGCGGCCGAGGATGAGCATTTTGTTCATCACCATAAGGGATTCATTCCAGAAGAAATCGTTGGGCATCATGCGCGAAATGTTCAGTCTGTTTCGATAAAACAACAGGATGGCGATCTTCATATTTTTAATTTTCATGGTCTTTGGAATGGGGGTGGAAAAGGGGATTCTGAGCCACGACTCGAGCAATCTCGCAAACTGGCGGAATACATTAAAGGCTTTACAGGAAAAAAGATTTTGTGCGGAGACTTTAACCTCCTGCCCGACACAGAAAGTTTAAAATTGATTGAGCAGATTCCGCTTCGGAATCTTGTAAAAGAATACGGTGTTACGTCTACGCGGACATCGTATTACGAAAAAGAAAATCGTTTTGCGGATTACATTCTTGTGAACGAGGGGGTGAATGTAATTGATTTTAACGTTTTACCTGATGAGGTTTCGGATCACTCACCGCTGTTTATTGAGTTCGGATAGATAAAGCCTTGCCTTAAGGGAATTTGAACTATGGATCAACCACAACAGCCAAGAGTAGGCGTCGGCGTCATGATCTTTAAAGAGGGAAAGGTTCTCCTTGGAAAAAGGAAAAGCGCTCACGGAGAGGGTGAATACGCCTGGCCGGGAGGGCATTTGGAGTACATGGAGGGGTTCGAGGAATGCGCTCGAAGGGAGACGCGGGAAGAAACAGGAATGGAAATCGAGCATGTGAGATTTTTGCGACTGCTCAATTTTAAAGAATACGCTCCAAAACATTACGTTGACATTCTGTTTGCGGCGGATTGGAAGAGCGGCGAACCGCAGGTGCTTGAACCGCATAAGTGTGACGGTTGGGATTGGTACGATATCGATCATCTCCCCGAACCTCTTTTTAAAGCGGAATACAGCGGCCTCGAAGCATTCAAAACAGGCAGGAATTTTTTTGATGCATAAATCGTGCGTTCGTCTCATGAAATCAGGAACCCCAGGACGCGCGCGGTTTGCGTCCTGGGGCTTATCGTTTATGAGAGGAGAATGGTGATGAATACGAGGGTTCCTCCTGCGTAAATGCCCGCGATGGCATCGTCTAACATCACACCGGCGGCAGATTTTTGCCGGTCAAAGTAGCCTGTTGGCGGTACTTTGATAACGTCGAAGATGCGAAAGAGCACAAAGGCGAGCCCAAATTGCCACCAGGCAGGCTCGCTGTCACTCCACTGGAGCGGCCAGCAGCTGATGAGCATACCGAATGTTTCGTCGATGACGATTTGGTTTTGATCCTGGTTTTTTATACGCCCATGCCAATCACGTCGCGGCCCGAGCGCCTGTTCGGCGATAGGGATAGCCCAGATCCCAAGGAGAAACACCGCCAAGATGCAGGCGGTCATTGTCCATTTCTGGCCAGGAAATATCGCGGCGTGCTCCGCAGCGCGCGTACAGAGTACCGCCGCAACACAGAGCGGGATGCTAAAGAAGCTGCCGTATGTGCCGGCCATGCCTTTGAGAACGATGGGCGGGATGAGCCCTGTCCCAAACCAGGTAGCGATGAGAAGAGCGAATGATCGTTTGTATCGGTTCAATGAACACCTCCTAAAGAGTGGATGTGAGAAACCGAGGGGAACGGTACGGATTTTTTTCGTAAGTGGCAAATCGGGTAGATGGCGTTTGAACCTTGCCCGTTCGCTTAAACACTGTTACCCTTTTCGCGCCCCATACAGCCAATCCCTGGAGAGGTACCCAAGAGGCTGAAGGGGGGAGATTGCTAATCTCCTAGGGGTGTAAAAAGCCCGCGAGGGTTCGAATCCCTCCCTCTCCGCCAGATAAAAGCCGTCCTGAAAGGGGCGGTTTTTTATATTAGCGTTGCTCCGTGAGCACGCAGTATTCCTCAAAGCCCTTTCAGGGCACTTTAAGGAGGCGTCTATCCCAACTACCCGCTTTTACTATATGCTATCTCCATGTCCTTCAAAAAATTCGGTCAGCTGGTTATCGCCATCGGCGTATGTGAATTTGTCGGGGTGATGGGATCGTTGTTTACGTTTCGCGTCATCCCGGATTGGTATGGCACGTTGCAGAAACCCGTATTGAATCCGCCGAGTTGGATTTTTGGTCCGGTTTGGACAACGCTATATGCCCTCATGGGCATCTCAGCGTTTTTGATTTATCAAAAGGGATGGAAACGGAAGGACGTAAAATTCGCCCTCGTCGTTTTTGGCGCTCAATTGTTCTTAAATGCCATGTGGTCCATCCTCTTTTTTGGTCTGCACAATCCGCTTGCGGCATTGATTGAGATTTTTATCCTCTGGCTCGCCATTCTTTGTACGATCATCCATTTTTATAAGGTGTCTCGTCTGGCCGCGTATCTTCTTATCCCGTACATCCTGTGGGTTTCGTTCGCCGTCTATTTGAATGGCTCGATCGTTTGGTTGAATTGATATGCCAAGAACACTCACGCAATCGGACCATTTCCAAAAGAACTACAGGTACGTCTGCACACAGCCGATTGGAAAGCGGTTCGACGTTGAGTTCAGGCCGGAACTGACGCCGCAAGAGATGCTGAAACTCGGTGTGTTCGGGGGCGCTTACTTTGACGGCGTGGATGGGCTGCTCCCGAATGATCTTCCTCGATCATGGTTCAAAGGGGTCAAGCTGTCGCCGGATGGAAAAAAGAAGGACGAGTTCAATTATTTTGGGATCAATGCGAGTCAGCCACTTTCCGTGTGGCGCGTGAAGGGGTGGATCTACAAGGATGATCCACATGGCTGGTTTCAGTGGTACTGCCGATATTATCTCGGGCGCCGCATTCCAGGTGAGGATGAGCGTCAGATCAAGCGCTGGAAGGCCATGGTTCGCCACATTGCGCAGATCAAGAAGCATTGTCGAAAAGGAGATGAGTCCTGCCACCCAAAGCAGCGCCAAGCGCTCCTTCATTGGGCCTATGACAGCCGCCATATCTGAGAGTATTTCATTATAAAACCCCTCTCACGAGGGGCTTTGTATGCCTTCCCGAAATATGCCAAAACCATGGAACATGGAGTTCCGCATTACGTCTGCGGCAGGGGAGGAGGAGCGCGACAAGCTGGAAAAGGCTTTCGTTGAGAAGCCGGCTTTGCGACGAATGGAGTCGGCCAAGGAGTTAGAGCGCACCCCGTTTGAGGCGGCGTCCATTACAGCCTCTCGTGAAGCCATCCGTGAACTCACCGCTCGTCTGGGGTTACCGAAGACAGATGTCCCCGATGATCATATCCACGTTTTGACGCCTCAAGAATTTGCGAAAGAAATTAGTCCGCATGCCGAAGGGAAGTCGCTCTTCGGCCACGCCTATATCCCACGTAACGACGATCCGGTCGTGTTCACCCGGCTCCTGACGCACGAATTGTCACATGCTGCGTCGCACGCCCAAATCCAGCTGAACCAAGGAGCGGCAGATCCTCGGCAGGTATCTATGCGACACCGGAAGATCGGCTTCACATTTTCGCCCAACCGTAAGGAGAAGCCACGCATCCCGTTTTTCAATGGCTTAAATGAAGGGACGACGGAACTCTGCGCTCGCTTCTTGCGGAATCAGGTCGCCACAACGGATCTACCGTTTGAAGACGCGGGGCGAAAATCGCTCAAGCGGTTTGTTTTTTATCGCCCGTGGGTGATTGTCGTTGATGCCCTGCTTCAAATTATCGCTCAGGCTGAGGGCGTTTCTTACGAAGACGCCCAAGATGATCTGCTCCGAGATTATTTTCGTGGCACCTACACCATATTGCAGCGCCTCGAACGCCATCGGAACGGCGTCACTCACGTGTTGCGCGAAGCGGATCACTCGCCTGATGGCGCAGAGGCCGCCGCCAACAAACTGCAGCTCACAGAGGCGTTGCGGGATATGCGGCGACCGACTGATCGGTCGTCGTCCTCGTAGGGGTCCCAATCGCCAACACCAAAAAAGAAGATACGCCCCGAACCGGAGGATACGAGGCGTATCTTCTCTCAGTTCGAGGCGTTAGTTGCTGCGGAATGGCCGCAGCGCTTCGTCAAATCTTTCGAGGCGGTGTTGTTGACAGAAGAGGATTTTATGAACCACCGCACATGTTAGACTGAATAATCTATGGCTCTTGAAGCAACACATCTCCGTTTCGCTAAAGACATGGCGGATATCCTCTGTATCACCAACCGGGCGGATTATTATGCGGGATGCGTGTACCCGGATTCGCGGTATGTTACACAGGTACCGCGTAGAGCGACGCACGGCGCGATGTCTTTTTTATCCGAAACGTCTGATTTTGAGAAAGGATGGTCAACGCACATTCTTTACGATCGGCTTGTCGGCACGAAATACGCGGAGCACTCTTCATTCGCAAATCAGCCCATCGTCGGCTTTAACGAGTCTTGGGCGTACTCGACAGCAGCAAAAATCATTGAAGATCAGCATAGTTACGCCGTATTGGGGCAAGACGTCCGTTTGTTGCAAGAGCTTACTCCTCCTAAAGTGCCTCCGCACCAGGAAAACCAGGAACCGTTGGAGAATTACTATCAGGCGCTCCACACGCTGTATCGTCAGCGTCCCTCTTTAGATGGCTATCTCCAGCTCTTGCAGGCTTTTTCTATCCCTATAGATATCGCGCGACATGTCGTAACAACGGCGGATGCATTGGGCAAAGATCCAAAAGCGGTGGGCGATATTGAGGCGCTATACGAATCATCCTTGCAAGAGGGCGTGGCAAAGATTCAGTTGATGATAAATTCCTGAGACAGATAGGAGATTATTAAAATATCGGATTGTGATTACGTGATGAGACCTGCTGATCGCTTATGAATTGGATCCTCTTTGCACTCATCGCGCCATTCTTTTGGACGGCGTCGAATTTTGTGGATAAATATGTCCTCGAAAAATACACAAAGGGGATTGTCGATTTTTTATTTTTCTCATCGATTGCGAGTTGGTTTTTATTTTTCGTTCTCCTTCCGTTTGTCGGGATGCCGGCGCTGAATCTGTATGCGTTTCTTCCGATCATTACGGGCATGATTCTGGTGTACTCATATGGGTTTTATGCGAAAGCGCTGGGGCAGGGTGATACGTCTTCTCTCGTTATTTTGTTCAATCTTATCCCCGTGGTCACCGTGATATTGGCGTTTGTTTTTTTAGGACAAACGCTCTCGCCCAATGAACTCCTCGGGCTCTGTGTTGTCTTGATCGGTGCGACCATGATTTCACTCGAAAAAACAAAAAATATTTTCATCAAAGGGCTCGGGATGATCCTTGTTGCCATTTTTATCTGGTCGGTAATGTATTTGATCGTGGATTATGGGCTCACAAAAATGTCCTATTGGGATTACCTTCTCCTTGATAGCCTGGGCTCCGCCTTGGCGGCTCCAACCTTTTTTATCATCCCCTCCATGCGACGGCGGCTGATCGGTCGCATCAAACAGGCATCCATGAAAAAATATTTCTGGGTATCCTGCAACGGCCTTTTGGATTTTTTTGGGCACATGAGCGTGAAACAGGCTCTCGCCCTTGTCCCTTCGGCCGGCCTTGTCACAACCGTGACACAAACGCAATCATTTTATACCATTGCCCTCGGCGTTCTTCTTACGCTTCTTGTTCCGAAAATCATTAAAGAAAATATCACTATTCCCCGCCTGCTGAAAAAGACAATCGGTGCTGTTATCATGTTTACGGGGGTGTATATTCTTTTGGTTTAGGTTGAAGGTTATTCTCCTGAAAATATCCTATGTCTTTCTCCATTGCGGTTGTGCAATTTCGCATCACACACGCTAACCCGGAAATGAATTTCCGGCGGATGGAGGCGTTTATTCAAAGAGCGGTACGAAAGCATGCGCAGGTTATTGTTTTTCCGGAAGATTGTGTCACCGGATCTATCTTTGGGGACCTCACAAAACTTGATGTCACGCACGATGCGCGCGATCGGTTTATCGCGCTCGCACAAAAATATCATATTGATATCGTCACGGGCTCGTGTATGGAGGGCACACCGGAAGGCAATTTTAATACCAGTTATTACATTAACGCAGCCGGAGAGGTGCTTGGCATGTATCGAAAAAATCATCTGTACCCCTCTGAATACACATTTCTTTCCCCTGGTACAGATGCACCCGTATTTGAGACAGCGTATGGAAAAGCAGCCATGGTGATTTGTTGGGACATGTTGTTTCCTGAAATTTTTCAACGATTAAAACAACAGGGCGTACAAATGATTTATTGCCCAAGTTATTGGTATCGTGAGATCAACGCGCCACTTGCTTACCTGAATCCGTATTCGGAAGAGCTGCAGATGGATGCCATGTGCGTAACCCGTTCGCTCGAAGCAAACGCAGCGCTCGTGTATGCTAATGCTGCAGGCGTGCAGCATTATGCTGATGGATCACGTGATACGCTTATTGGTCATTCCCAAATCGTTTTGCCCGTGACGGGTCCGCTCAAGCGGTTGTGTCACCACCGAGAACAGATGTTCGTACAATCCATGAACCTTCAGTCGTTGGAGACTTCTTGGAAGATTTATCATCAGGCCGTATGAACAATCGCTATTTCATCCTTCGTCACGGACAAAGCCTCGCGAATGTGGCGGGGATTATTTTGAGCCATTTGGAGGATGGGAAGAGTGATGCGTATACGCTCACAGAAAAAGGGGAGGATGATGTCCGTGCATCGGTGCGTCGCGCCAAGGAGCAGGATCTTTTAAATGTAGACACGATTATTATGAGCTCGCCGTTTT
>JBDKJL010000009.1:0-9595 GCA_039796615.1 Candidatus Parcubacteria bacterium | reverse complement strand
CTGTATGCGCATGGGAAAGCGTTTGAGCGTTGTATGGCTACACGTCCCGAAAGGGAGAGACCAAAGCTTCGGTAGAGGTCAATTCATTCCAATTCTGTGCCAAGAAAAGTATGGAAACGCGTGGTGTTATCAAACCGTACCGCAAACCGACTCTGGTGGGTGGGTCGAGTAGACCAAGGCGAACGAGAGAAACATTGCTCAGGAACTCTGCAATATAGCGGCCGTAACTTCGGGATAAGGCCTGCCTCGCGCAAGCGAGGCCGCAGCTAAAGACTTCATGCGACTGTTTACCAAAAACACAGCTCTCTGCAAAACCGTAAGGTGACGTATAGAGGGTGATGCCTGGCCAGTGTCAGAACGTTAAGGGGAGAGGTCATGGACTTCGGTCCGGTAGCCTTGAGCCGAAGCGCTGATGAACGCCGGCGATAACTATAATCGTCCTAAGGTAGCGAAATTCCTTGTCGGGTGAGTTCCGACCCGCACGAATGGCATAACGAGTTTGCGACTGTCTCAACGTGGGACTCGGCGAAATTGCAAGTGGGGTGAAGATGCCCTGTACGCGCAGTCAGACGAAAAGACCCCGTGAAGCTTTACTACAACTTGGTATTGGCTTCCGGCTTCGTATGTTCAGCATAGGTGGGAGCCTTCGGGCGCCAGTGAGATACCACCCTTACGTTGTCGGCAGTCTTGATCGCTCTCCGTGAAACCGGAGCGCGAGACAGTATCTGGTGGGTAGTTTGACTGGGGCGGTCGCCTCCTAAAAGGTAACGGAGGCGTTCACAAAGGTCGGCTAGGTGCGGATGGAAATCGCATCGATCCTGCAATGGGATAAGCCGGCTTAACTGCAAGACCCACAAGTCGAGCAGATGCGAAAGCAGGACTTAGTGATCCGACCGTACGAAATCGGACGGCGGAAGCTCAACGGATAAAAGCTACTCCGGGGATAACAGGCTGATCTGGCCCAAGCGTCCACAGCGACGGCCAGGTTTGGCACCTCGATGTCGGCTCATCGCATCCTGGGGCTGTAGAAGGTCCCAAGGGTTAGGCTGTTCGCCTATTAAAGCGGTACGCGAGCTGGGTTCAGAACGTCGTGAGACAGTTCGGTCTCCTGTCTACTGTGCGCGTGGAATCTTGAGGGGGCTGTTCCTCAGTACGAGAGGACCGGGAACAACGAACCTCTAGTGCACCTGCTGTTCTACCAAGGGCATCGCAGGGTAGCTACGTTCGGCGCGGATAAACGCTGAAAGCATCTAAGCGTGAAGCCGTCCCCAAGATAAGGATTCAAATGAGGACCCTCCGAGACCAGGAGGTTGATAGGCCATACGTGTAAGCCCTGTGAGGGGTTGAGCGGAGTGGTACTAATCGTCCCATGCCTCGGCCATCTAGAAAAATCTGGAGGCCGCCAATAAAAGAAAATAACGTGTGTACTGCATCGTCGCTTTGCAAAGCGATGCTCTGTACATATGACACTCTGATACACTGCACACATTGTCCGTCCATATAAGGACGTCACTGTCTTGGTGCCCGAAGCGACGAGGCCACACCCGTTCCCATCCCGAACACGGCCGTTAAGCTCGTCAGCAGCGATGGTACTTGGACCCAACCCGGTCCTGGGAGAGTAGCCCGGCGCCAGGACAGTGATGTTCTTTTTTTATTTGACGAATAGACTTGACGGTCTTAAAACATTATGATACTGATCATCTGCGAGTATGGCGGAGGTCGCCATCCTTGAGACGATAACACTCACCGGGAGTTAAAGCATGAATTTTTCTCAGTTCTTTTTGATAAGCTTGTTCATATCTGGCCTCCTCATCGGTATGACTACTCCAGCTTCGGCTCAGGAGGTAGATGTGCATCAGGACTTCGCCGACAGTCAGTTCCAGGAAAATAAATCCTGGGTTGCGGAGTACGAGCAGGCCAGAGAACCCCACCCTTGGGAGTTCCGTCTGGGAGGTGCAGGCGTGCTGCGCGAAAGTTGGAATGCAGCCGAGGCAGACGGCTTCGGAGAAGTTATCTATCGGTTCGAAGACCCCCTCGCATTCGGCGTATACATGGGCGCGGCCGGTGGAACGTCCTTCGGTATCGCAACAGTTGGTGTTGCGTATCGGCAGTACTATTGGGGATGGCGGATGGGGTTCGGCGCAGGAGCAGATCGTGAACTTGGAGCCGTCGGATCACTCCGTGTGTCGTTCTACACGAAACTCACACGGGAGTTGATCCTCGATCTCTCTGGGTTCACCCTCACTTCTCCGGCGACGATGAATCGAGACAACGCTCTCATCACTTCGTTGAGTATGGGATATCTCCTGTAACTCGAAGCGGCTCAAGAATGCGCGCAGTTCCACAAGACGTAGGGACTGCGCGCAATGCTTTTATAAGGGTTAGCTCCATTGGATTTGGATCACGAGGCTTTCTTATAAAGATTTATCTATTTTGATCTTTAAAATTATCTCTAAACTGCAGACTATGATAAGGGATAAAAGAATCCATGAGCCAAAGAATCCAATTAATCGTAAATCCGTTGGATTTTCCCATGGGGATTGAATATAGACTTGGCGAGGAAGCGGCCGATCTATGGCGGTAATATTTTGTTGAACAAACCAAAAAGGTCGTCCAAAGTGGATTTCTTTCAGATCGGTGCTCGAAATGGCCACCTTTGGAATAGCGAGAGAGCAGAAGGTGAGTATGAGGCCACTTAGGGCTCCGATAAGAAGTTTTTTTGTAGGATCCATATTAAATTTAAAGCTACATGATCGATTTGAATCGATCAACTCAATATCCTCTATCCAAGAGGATATCTCGGCACCGGGGCAGTGATGCTCTTTTTTTGCTATAATGAGGGGTATGAAGCGTTTAACAAAGGCACAGAAGCAGGCGCTCTTTGAGATGGGTCGCTTTTGGGCGGTGCATACAGGGCACTGGGTTATGGCGGCGGTTTTTATGGCATTCACGCTTGGGATTTTATATACGTTTTGGGGGAATGATGCGGCGTTTGCGGCGGTGATGTTTGGGGAATAGCTCGTGTAAAAAATGGCTTAAAATGAGATGTGGATGAATGCCACATCTTTTTCTTTTTTCAAAAAAGCTCGTGTCAAGTTTGGCTCTTTGATACTCTTTTTCTCTTTATAGAGAGATTGTAGAGCTGTGGATAAGATGGGAATATTTTTGTGATTCAGACGGCGCCTCTTGTTGCTTTTATGAGAGGCTGAGGGAGGGATTTGATGCAGAGGCGATGTACTTTGTATTAATAACGATGCTGATTCCTGGGATGCGTGTTTTAGAGAAATCGTTGTTTTGAGAAATAGAGCCTCTCTTTCTTTTGTCATCCTGCGTAGCGGGATCTCTTTCTAATGGTTGACCATCAGGATGGGAGTCTATAGGGATCTATCTGTTAAGGGCTATCTTTAGAAAGGGATCCCGCTACGCAGGATGACAAAAGAAATACGGATACACGGGATGCGCCGATGGCTTATGGGGAGGGGCGGTATGGCATGGGGGATAGCGTCCATCGGGTGGTTAGTTAGGCGCAGGTCACTCAATGAAGGCTCTTGAGGATGGGGGATGGAAGTGGGTCGATAGGGGTTGCCAGAGAGAGGGTCTGTTTTTGAGATAATGAGGTCTCGATTCCCATTCCCGTTTCATATCCAATTTGGGTGAGGGATGGAGACGGCGGTTGTGCATCTTCGGAGAGGGTCGATGGGGACTCTGGGTGGGAGTAAGAGGCGAGGTATTTTTTAAAACAATTCTTTTATGTCATGGAGGGGATTTTTGAGACGGCCGTTTGGCTCTTCATGAGGTCGCTCTATCCTCGCTTGGAGTGGGTGTAAAGGAGAGCCAAAATTCATTCCGATGGGACGTCGCCGCTCAAGCGATTTATCCCGTGGCCTAGAGCCTTGGCCAAAGAGAAATTTTGCGAAAAAACTCCGGGCGCTTATCGGGCGTATTTAGAACCGTGTTCATTGAACACAAAGGTTGTCCACAGCTTATACCAACGACTTCGCCCAATGATTACAGGCGCTTTGCCAATGATGTATACCTTATTGGTACAATGGGTGCAGGGTAACAGGCCGACAAACCTCGTACCTTCCAAGATCCCACCCACCACCGTCGGCCTTCCCGGAAACACAAACCGTCTCGTTCTTCTCCACGAAGTGTGAGACCAAACAAAAATAAAATCCTTTGTCGACACGCTCGGCGAAACAAACTCCGGTCACCATCAAGTGACCGGAGTTTCATTTATGCTATACTGATCCCATCATTCTCTCACGAAGAACCATGCCTCGAAAACCATCTGCTTCTAAGGCGTCATCTCCGCGGATTCCGATGATGGAACCCGCGCCGATGCGAAAGACGTCGAGCGCGTCCTTTCTCTCACGCCCATCCGTTATTTTGGCGCTCCTTATCGCCATGCTCCTTTCGGCCATTTATTTATGGACGGTGGGCGCTCCGCAGGCACCTGTTCCACAGGATCAACCCACAAACACCCAGGAGGAGGCTCCAGACGTCGTAGAAAACACTCCTGAAGCGCTTGTTGAGCGCGTCTCCCAGCTGATCTTGGTAGATGCGAACGAAACCCCAGAGATCTTCACCGTGGAGGATCCAGAGGCATTCCGAGCCAACCAGGGCATTACGGTATCGATCTCTCAGGGCGATAAAGTGCTGCAATGGAAGGATCAATGGGTGGTATATTCACCAACCGCCGATAAAATTATCACTATTTTAGCCCCAATTCCGCCGACACCACCGGCACCAGAGCCCGAAGCAACCGTGGAAATTCGCAATGGAAGTGGAGCGGCCGGAGCGGCTTCGCGCATGCAGCAAACGGTACGGGGCGCGGGGTTAACGGTTGCTCGCATTGGCGATGCGGCGGTCCGCAGGCCATCTGGAGGCACGGTGATTATAGATCTGTCTGGAGGTACGGTGCCGAATACGATCGCGAAGCTTCTAGAAATTTTACCGGATGCAGAAGTGTCTACGCTCCCGTCTGGAGAGCCGGCAGGTGAAGCATCAGTGTTAATCGTGATCGGTCAGGAATAAGTTTTCCACAGGATAGAAACAGGAGAATATCCCTCAACAATATCTTTGTTGAGGGATATTTTGTTATCAATTGCCGAGAGTGAAGATATGGCGTATTCTGAATGTACCGGCACGAGCCCACGAGGAACGCGCCGCGAACATCAACAATAAAATAAAGAGAAGCATATCCCGCAACGCGCGGGCATCTACGGAGCGTGATGCTCCAGGAGAGACGTATGGATTTTTAATGGTCCCATGCGTCTCTTTTATTTTTTGGCTCATTTGAGCTATGCTTTGAGGGAATTATGCGTGTTATTACGGATTTTCACCTGCATTCGCAGTATTCGAGGGCGTGCTCGAAGCAGCTGACATTGCCGAATATTGCGGCGGCATGTGAGCGAAAGGGGATTCGGTTTGTGGGGACGTCGGATTTTACGCATCCGGCGTGGCGCGCGCATATTGGGCAGATGCTGGAGGACGCGGGGAGCGGGACATTCCGGCTCAAGGGGGATATAAGCCCGGTGCGATTTTTATTGTCTACAGAAATTTCGTGTATTTATAAGCGCGGAGGAAAAACGCGGCGGGTGCATCATTTAGTGTTGATGCCGGATTTAGCCTCTGTTGATCGATTTATCGCATCGTTGACCCAGCGGGGATGTAATTTAAAGGCAGATGGGCGACCCATTGTGGGAGTGGACTCTGAAGAGTTATTAAAATTGGCGCAGGATGCCTCTCCACGAAGTTTGTTTATCCCGGCGCATGCGTGGACCCCATGGTTCGCCGTATTTGGTTCGCAATCGGGGTTTGATGCCTTAGAGGAATGCTTTGGGGAGATGACGCCGTTTATCTATGCGATTGAAACGGGGCTATCGTCTGATCCCACGATGAATCGACGGCTGTCGGCATTGGATCAGGTGTTTCTTGTTTCAAATTCGGACGCGCACTCGCCCGATAAGCTTGGACGTGAGGCAAATGTGTTTGAGATGTCGGAACCATCGTACGATGAATTGTTTCGTATTTTTACGGAACGGGATGCCACAAAATTTATTGAAACGATTGAATTTTTTCCGGAAGAGGGAAAATATCATGTGGATGGGCATCGCGCGTGTTCGTTTTGGTGCTTGCCGGAGGAGACAAAGAAAAAGAAGGGCGCATGCCCGGTGTGTGGCAAGCCACTCACCGTAGGCGTGTTACATCGCGTGGCAGACTTGGCCGATCGTCCGATGTTGGAGAAGACGCCCGCTTTATCGGGTCCGCCATCTGTGCCGCATCGTTCCATCGTGCCGCTCGCGGAGTTGGTTGGTTCTGTGATAGGGGTGGGGTCACAATCCAAAAAAGTGGCAGCCATGGTTAACCGATTGGTGGCAGATGGTCGTACGGAATTTGGCGTATTGTTGGATGACGCGGCATCGGAACTATCGCGTGTTGCCCCACCGGAAATCGTGGAGGCAATTTTTGCGACGCGTCGGGGAGAGGTGGATCTTCGCCCGGGGTACGACGGAGAGTATGGGGTTATTCGTCCGCGAGTGCCGATCGTGAAACAGGGAATGCTGGTATAAAAAATCCTCCCCCGATGCGTGAGCAAAGGGGGAGAATTTTTTTCGGAAGAATGCTTACGCTTTCTTCTTCTTGGTGGCCTTCTTCTTTGTGGTCTTCTTGACGGCCTTGCGCTTCGTCGTCTTCTTTACGGCCTTCTTGGCTTTCTTTTTGGCTGGCATAGTGGCACCTCCTTCTATGAGTGGTTCGTCCTGTTTTTATCGCAGGATCGATGAGTCGCTGCGACCGCGAAAAATTTCACGGGCTCGCTGCAACGATCACACGGATATTATATCACGTTTTTTGTGCGTCAATGTTTTTTTATGATTTCTTTTTTAAAAAAGAAACAGCCGCGTGTTATGAAAACGCGCGATCGTATTTTTTTTGAAAGAAAAAATCTTTTTTATCGCTAAATGTGTATGAAAATAAAAAAAGAGCGTAGGTTCGCGGTTTTTTTGATAAAAAAACATCTCTTTTTTTCTCAAACCGTTTGCGATTGTGCACGAACGAATCTTTTTTATGATCAACTGCGCCGATGCTCCGCGCAATAAAAATTTTTACGCCCCGTTCTTATTGTGGATAACTTTTTTTGAAACGGTGTGCGGAAGCGCCAATCGTCCACGCGTGATGCAGATAAATCCTTCACGAGTAAGCCGATGCAAAATGCGTGCCATCCAGTCGGCATCGGTGGCAGGGTGGAACGAGGGATCGACGGCGCGGCCGATGGTGCGGGACGTGTATGATGTTCCAGAACGAATCGCGGCAAGAACACGCCCGCGGTAGATCCGATCGGGAAACGGCTTTCCGGGATGACGATGTTCATGGGAAGCGGTTCGTGGTTTTTTCCCGGCCGTGCCACGGAGAAATTTTTTTGCCGCGCGACAGGAGGATTGAAATGGACAGCGCGCGCATTGCGGATTGGTGGAGGTGCATTGCGCCGTGCCAAAATCCATAAAGGCCTGTGGAAGCTCCCACACGGAATCATTTTTTGGCATTGCACGATCAAGCGCTCGTGCGATTCGTGAATCCTGTGCGGGCGTGGGGTAGGGGATGCCGAGGAAGAGCCGCCCGGCTACGCGTCGCACATTAGTATCGATCACGATGGCGCGTTTTTGTGCGGTAATCGCATAGATGGCGGCCGCGGTGTAGGGGCCGACGCCTTTGAGCGCGCGCCATTCATCGATGGTTGTTGGCACGCCCGTGGCAAGAACCTGTTGCGCGGCTTGGCGCACCATGAGCGCGCGCCGGTTATATCCAAGCCCGGCCCATGCGTGTAAAAGAACATCCGTTTGTGCGGCCGCGAGGGATTCCCAGGTGGGAAATTGTTTAAGCCAGGTGCGATAGAAAACTTTTACGCGATCAACCTGCGTTTGCTGCAGCATGATCTCCGAAATAAAAATGCGGTATGGGTTGCGCGTGTTACGCCAGGGGAGACGGCGTTTGTTGTTGGCGTACCAGCGGAGGATGTTGGAGATGAGAGGCGTTCGCATAGCGTTTCGGATTTCACATCAGGTAAGGGCTCTTCGCGATGCTGCGGAACTCGTCCGCTTCGCGGGACTCAAACAGTCCTCACATCGCGAAGAGCCCTTACCTGATGTGAAATCCGAAACGCTATGCTATGAACCGAACTCTAGCGTTCCGAGCATACGCTCAAACCCATCGGCGTTGCCGGGGATGCCGATGTCGCGCAGTTCCAGGAGGTGTGTGCTCGATGCGGATTGTTGAATGCGAAAAAAAGCGCGCGTGCTGCCATCGATCATGGTGTGGATGCCGCCGATGAGTAAATGGTCGTCGACCACATAGAGGCGCGAGGTCTCTTCTGTTTGAGAGGGGAACGAGGATTCTTGTTCGGGGCTATAGGGCGTAAGGGAGAGCCAGGTGGTGCCGCTCGCTGAGCGGTGGCCGTTTGCGGTAACGGCGCGAAGGCCGAAGGCGTCGTTAACGGCAATGGCGGTGTTCGGCGGGATCATGAGGCTCGCGGCGAGCGGAAGAGATACCACGGGTGTCCAACCGCGGAGCTCGCGGGCGGTGGGTTTGGGGAGGCGCGTTGCGTGAGTGAGGAGTTGCTGTTCTTCTTCTAAGAGCTCTAAAACGCGTTGTGCTTTTTCCACCTCCGCATTTGCCGCCTCTACTTTATCGTTGGCTTCGGAAGCGATCCGTTCTTTTTCGGCCAAGGCTTGAGCGGCGGCTTCGCGGGCATGATTGATTTCGCGGGAAAGCCGGGATCGATCGTTATTCGCGAGCTGTAAAAAAATCCCCATGCCGATGGCGGTGGCAACAGCGCCGAGGAGCACGGCACCGAAAAGGGGGGCGTGACGTTTCATGATTGGAGGAATGTTTGCTTGATGGCACGCGCTTCGGGATCAAATTCCATGGCGAGGATGGCGAGCATCACTTCTTGCCGACGCAATTCGCCACGAAGAGCGAGCTTCACCGCGTCATCCCACGCGGTGGGGCGGAGCTCGATTTTTTCTCCGGGTTCACGTTGTGGCCCACCACCATCGGTGAGTCCTTTTGCGAGGAAGACAAACTCTTCAAAGCGCGAGAGACCTTCAAACCGCGTTGTACGGAAATGTTGGACGGCCTGGGCTCGATATCCCGTTTCCTCTAACAGTTCTCGTTGTACGGCATGGGAAGGGTCTTGTTCATCAGATTCGATGCATCCACCCGGCACATCCCAAAATGGTTTTATGCGATCTGGTTGGGCTTCCCATAACAGGAGAACGGTGTTCGCATCCAGGAATGGGATTACGGCCGCTGTGTCTTGCCGCACCATGCACGAGAATGTTTTGTGCGACCCGTCATATAATTCCTGATCCCACTCCCAAACCTCATGGCGGGCATTTTTATACACGCGCGTGGCATGAGCGGGAGGAGGGATAGGCATACGGGATTGCAGAAACAATGAAAAGATGGTAAATGGAGAGGGATCGCCTGTCTATCTTTCCCATATCTTTCTATGACAAATGCCCTGAAAACAACCTTTTTGCTCGCGCTCATGACGGGCCTCGTGCTTGCCGTGGGGTATGGATTTGGTGGCCAG
>JBDKJL010000008.1:0-36025 GCA_039796615.1 Candidatus Parcubacteria bacterium | reverse complement strand
TCATAAAACGAATTATACTCCATGAGTTCTCCTTGTCTTGATCCTGAAAAAAGATCCTCTTGACACACTCTTTGTCGCTTTGCTAGTCTTTGCTCCGTCCTCGGATGGAGTGTCTCAAAATGAGGCATCTCTGCATTCCGAGACATTGAGAGAGAAAATGAAACCGAAAACCGCGTACCTCGTCCCACCGCCGAACATTATCGCGTCCCCCCTGAAGGCTCGGGCACCGCGTTATAGTGTCGACGGCAACCACCTCATCGGCGCCCGCACCGGGCACATCACCAAGTTCACTTCCACCCTCAAGGCCGACGCGAGCTTCTCCACCGACTAAGAAAAGCCGCGAGCAACAGTGACGAACCGAGATCGTCACGAAGAATGTTTCTCCAAAAGCGTGATGCAGTACGCTGCGACACGCGGACGGGTCCACTCGGTGACCCGTCCACTTTTTTTATACAAGCGGCCGGCCGGTCATGTCTTTGGGGATCTCTAACTCCATCAATTTTAACATCGTTGGAGCCACATCGCTCAACATCCCCACCGGTTGTGTCATAGAAAGGTCACCACCGATCACGTCGCCAACGGGGGCTTTCATCCCCTCCATGGCTTTGCCCACAATAAGGAGCGGCACCGGGTTGGTGGAATGCTCTTTATCAATATCGCCCGTGGTGAGATTTTTTACCTCTTCGGCATTGCCGTGGTCGGCCGTGATGAGCGCAAATCCCCCCACGGCAAGAATCGCATCCGTGATCATTCCGATCGCCTTATCGGTGGTTTCGCACGCCGCCACCGTGGCCGCCTCGTTACCGGTGTGTGCCACCATGTCTGGATTCGCGATATTCACCACGATCGCATCGTACGCGCTTTCGGCAATCGCTTTTACCACCCGTTCGGCGATGGGGATGGCGCTCATTTCCGGCGCCTGATCATAACTGCTCACACGCGGGCTGGGGATAATGATGCGCTCTTCGCCCGGGAATTCTTTTTCGCGCATGCCGTTTAAAAAGAAACTCACGTGCGCATATTTTTCCGTTTCGGCGATATGAAGCTGTGTCAGGCCCGCGTCGGAAATCACGCGCGCCAGGCAGGTGTCTACCGTTTGCGGCGGGTAGGCTACGGTAACGGGCAAATCCTTTTCATATTCCATGAGGGTAACCATGAGCAGATCGTTCACAGGTGGGCGCGGAAATTTTTCAAACGTGGGCAGCACAAACGCGCGCGTAAGCTGGCGTGCGCGATCCGGACGAAAATTAAAAAATAGGCAGGCGTCACCCGGCTGCACGGTAGCAGCCGGCGCACCACGACGCGTGATCACCGCCGGAACAAATTCTTCATCGAACACACCGTTGGCATACGACACGGCGATCGCTTCGTCTGCCGACGGAAACGATGCCTCTGCCTGGCCAAGGGCAATGGCTTCGTACGCCTTTTGCGTACGCTCCCATCGGTTGTCGCGATCCATGGCCCACGCGCGGCCACACACACTGGCGATCGCTCCCACCTTGAGCTCGCGCATTTTTGCTTCGAGCGCAGCCACCCATTCGCGGCCACTGTCGTATCGCGTGTCGCGCCCATCTAAAAACACATGCACGGCCACCTGCGACACTTTTTCGCGGCGGCACAATTCCAACAACGCATATAAATGTTCCTGCTGCGCATGCACCCCACCAGGCGACACCAATCCCATTAAATGCAGCGTGCGTTTGCGTGATGCACGGCTACCGGGCTCGGGATCGCGCGCCACATGCGCCACGGCTTTAAGAAACGCCGGGTTCTTATAAAAATCTCCCTGCTCAATCGCCACGTTTACGCGAGGAAGCGACTGATAGAACACACGCCCGGCACCGATGGTGAGATGCCCTACTTCGGAGTTGCCCATCTCACCCCAGCTTAACCCCACCGCCATGCCGCTCGCCTGAAGCGTCATGGCCGGGTACGACTCTACCAACCGACGCATCACCGGCATTTTTGCCTCGCGCGTGGCGTTGCCGTCGATCGATGGCGCCACGCCAAATCCATCTAAAATCATCAAAACGACAGGCTTTGGACGCGGCATAACAACAGGTGGGTATCATAGCCCAAAAAACGGCTGTACTCAAGAAAAAAACAACAAAATTGGGACTCTTCTTCCCCAAATGTCATACAATCTTGACAAACCGTCTCTTTTCCTGTACGATTCGCGGTCATCCTTTTTGCTGCTTCGGCAGTGGATTGCGATGAATCACAGATCCCGAACATTTTCAAACCCAAACCCCGTCTCAAGAAAGACGGGTGAAAGCGGAGTTAGCCATGAGTACACAAAATCCAGTAGAGGGCATGAGCGGAGACGGAACCGGAGAGGGCGCAAGCCCCTCCGTCATCGAGGCGACGAGCGACGACGCCGAGCACGCAGCTGAGGAAGGCGGCGAAGAGGGTTCCGGCGAGGGCTTTACCGCCCAAACCGGTGGCCTTGGAGGTTTTCCCACCTCTCCCACCACGGCAGAAGCGGACGAGGGAGAAAGCTCCCTTGACGGCTCGGTGGAGGAGATGCCAGCTGCAGCGACACCGGCAACCGCTGCGCCAGGAGTTCAAGTCGCCGCAGCAACGGTCAACGAGCAACTGCGACAAGAGCTCCAGCGAGCCAATGAACAACGAATCGCTGCGGAGGCGAAGGTGAACGCCGCACTGGCAGAAGCGGCAACCGCTCGAGCAGAACGTAATGTCGCCGTGGCGGCGCAGACTGCGGCGCTTCGGACGGCGCCGCCATCCGTTCCACCGCCAGGAACAAAGCCACTCGCCCCATTGCCGCCGCCTCCGTCGATTCCCGCCGCAGCAATGCCGGCCGCGGCAGCGACGGAGCCGATGCCTGCGGTGGATCCCGCGACAGTTGCAGCGGTTGCCGCCGCTGCACCCGCCGTCGTAGCAACGGCGGCGACGCCCGTAGAGCCGACCGTGGCGATGCCCGCCACAGCCGAACCCGCTACGGCAACGCCAGCGGCCGCTGATCCCGCTCCTGCCGTTGCGACCGCAGCACCTGCTGCTGCCGCAACGCCGCAACCAACAGGACAAGATTGGGCGAACGGGTTTGAGCCCCCGATGGATGTCAATCCACGACGGGTCGCAGGGTGGTTTGGACTGGTTGCCGTCGTCGCACTCCTCGGGGCAATCGCCTTCTGGTTCTACCAGAATAAAGGGGGCGGTGGCGTTGCTACCAACGCCCTCGTGCCACCGAGCTCGACGGTAGAGCCCTCCTGGCTCCGGCCACTCGAGCCGAGCTGCACCCGCTTCCACGAGTCGACACTGGCGATCCCCCTCACGTGTTACACGTGTGAGGAGGGTGGCGGCTCAAGTACGCAGGGCGGGTGGGTGACGCTCTGTAAGTGCAAACCAAGCGTGTGTCCAGTCCCCACCGCGGCAACGGTGGAAAACAAGAAACCAGGAAGCTAAAGAGCCTCCTGGTACGCCCGACAAAACCCTGGGAGGGACCAAGCGCAATCTAGCGTTTGTCTCCCCTCCCAGGTGTTTTTTTATACAGATTTTTTCGCACGCGTGTAGTGACGCAACACTTCGATCACGCCGGGCAAGATCGAAATAAAAATCACGATCGCAATCACATAATGAATTTTTGATTCAATGTCGGGAATACTGCGACCCAAAAAATAACCGATGCCGAGCATGCTCCCCACCCAGGCGATGCCGCCAACGATGTTGTACGCTGTAAATCGGCCATACGGCATTTGCCCCACGCCCGCCACCACCGGAGCGAAGGTGCGCACGATGGGCATAAATCGCGCAAGGATAATTGTTTTGCCCCCGTGCTTTTCGTAAAACGCCTTGGCCGCAAGCAGATGGTTTTTGGCAAACAGCAACGATTTTTCACGAGAAAAAATTCGATGGCCGCTGGCGCGCCCGATCCAGTATCCCACGGCGTCTCCCACAATCGCCATGGTGGCGAGTAACAAAAAAAGCACGCCGATGCTCAAATCTCCCGTGGCGGCAAAAAGCCCCGCCGTCACAAGAAGCGAATCCCCTGGCAAGAAAAATCCGATCAGCAACCCGGTTTCGGCAAACACGATGAGGGCAAGAACCGCGTAGCCTCCCCAACGGATGAGTTCATCTAAATCGTGAAGTTTGGAGAAAAATTCAATGAAGAAGTCCATGAAGAGGAAGTATAGAGGGGAAATGACAAATAACAAAATCACGCTCTATACACCTCTTTCAACGTCAACGGCACGTTTGCCAGGCCGCTGGCTTTTTTAGAGGCGAGTACCTGGCACACCGAAATACTCCCATCTTCAAACGCTCCGGGGAGCCCGGCGAGGTACAGTTTCCAGGCGCGGTATACCGGCTTGGAAACAAGCGACAAGGCGCGTGATTCGTTCGCCATCAAACGTGTTGCCCATTCGGTGAGCGTTTTTTGATAGTGTGGACGCAAGCACTCCATGTGCAACAATTCAAAACCCATATCTTCCATCACGGCCTGCGTGTGACTGATATTATCAATCTCCGCGTTGGGGAAAATATACGTAAAGATAAATCGCGGCTCACCGTTAAACGGCATATGCTTTTTGCGAGTGATCCCGTGATTCAAAAACAATCCGCCCTCTTTGAGCAGCCTGTGCATGGCGCCGAAATATTCCGGATATTTGCCGATCCCTACATGCTCATACATCCCCACACTCGCGATCTTGTCGAACGACGCATCTGCAAGATCGCGATAGTCGCGCAGCTCGATGGTGATTTTATCCGAAAGCCCAGCCTCGGCCACGCGCTGTATCGCCAAATCGTATTGATTCTTACTCAATGTTACTCCATGGCCGATAACGCCATAGTGCGTGGCGGCATGAATCAGCAACCCACCCCACCCGCACCCGATATCTAACAACCTCTCGCCCGGTTGCAACCGGAGCTTGCGGCAGATGAGATCTACTTTGTGTGTTTGCGCATCCTCCAAGCTTTCGGTAGGCGTGTGATAATAGGCGCAGGAATAAGCCATCACGCGCGTGTCTAAAAACAGTTTGTAAAAATCATTGCTCACATCATAGTGCGCCTGCACGTTTTTCTGATCCGCATCCTTGGTGTGACGCGAGCGGGTGAATCCCAGCGTCCACATCATCTTCAGCATCGCTTTTAATCCCACATCTACAGACGACAACAGATTTCGCAATCGCAACGCGGCAAAGATATCCCCCTCAATATCAAATCGATCCTCCACAAACGCCACACAAAACTGATAGATATCCTTGGAACGCATCAAGCTAGCGAATGTCCCAGCATCGCGGAACACCAGCGTGCAGCGCGGGTCGCTCCCCACCGTTTCTTCCGTGCCGTCCCACAAACGCACCCGAAACGAGGCATCCGGGCTCCCCTGAAACAGCGCTTTAAGCATTACCATGGCCTGTTGTGATGTCATATCAATAAAAACGATAACAAAGGCAGGGAGGAGATGCAACAACCCTCCCATCGGAAGGATCCGCCTATCACCTGCCAGATGAGGGAATCTACGGATATTAGACGCCTTGCCAACTCCCCCATCCCATGATACCTTCTGCCGCACAACAGCATAGGCCAATCCACGGGTGCGTGGTGTAGCCCGGTTAACACGTCTCCCTGTCACGGAGAAGATCGAGGGTTCGAATCCCTTCGCACCCGCCAGCAAATTCGTCGCCTCTCAAGGCGGCGATTTTGTTTTTCTACAGCGGAGAATCCATCTGTAGAAGGGTGGCGAGATTGAACGGTTTCATGCCCTGAATCTCCTCGCGGTGCCCACCTGTTGCCCAAAAATCTTTTGTTTGGGGTTCGAGGAGGTCAATGACTTGCCGCAAATTGTCCTGGTTTAGGTCTTACTCTCTAGCTTTTAACGCAACAGATATGAGCATATCCGTTGCGTTAAAAGCTAGAGAGTAAGATACAAAAAAGATGTAGTGTAAATAAACTTTCAGCAAGCTATTGGATCAAGTGTCGGACGTCCAAAGAAATTTGAAATTGACCAGGCTAAATGATGACGTCCCCAATCATTCAAAGTTATAATTTTCGTGGATTTTCGATTATCAATATCAATACGAGAAGAAAATTTTATTTGCTGTAAATCAACCAACGATTCTTCCAGAACCCCATCTAGGGGCGGCAAATAAAACCAATAATTAATTCTTCTAAGCCTAACATCTTTAAGCGTATCTGGCTTCACTCCTCTGCCTTCCATCTCTGAAAAAGTAAAAATTGGTGCGACTAAAATATTCTCCCTACGCTGCGCATCACATGTTTGAGAAATCAGTATTATTGAGCGGCTAGTATCATCAGACAAAAAAGGATATGAAGGGAATACATCCCCCTGAAAGAGAAGATCTACGCTAATGTTGCCCGGAGGCACATACATACGACTAAACACCGATGGGCTTCCCGCCTCTTAGACTCTTATAAAAACTCTGTTCTTCGTCTTTAGGCACTTCAACGCGCTCCCTCTCAGTTATTGCAGTCTCGATCTTGAGTAATTTTCCAGATTTTACAAACCTAAAATTCTCAGGCTGAGGGTTCTTAATGCCCGAGGTGCTTGCATATGTGAAGACCGGAATAGAATTGCTGGTCGTTAAGAGTTGATTACTCATATTTTTTCCAAACACTTTTGATTTCATTAAGGGTATATTGTTTAACCCCACTTGGGTCAGGAATACCAAGGAGCTGATAATCAGAGGTGAACGTGAAGCTCACGCCATTCGAGAGAACACAGGCCCTATGAAGTGAAAAAACTTTCTGAGAATCACCAGCAAGTTTTTCTTCTGGATCGAATGGTTGATTAAGTTCCATTAGATCACCGCAGAAGTTCATGATATTTTCGCTTGCCTTTTTTGTAGCGAGGTTTCCGTATTCAATTAGCTTGTCGAAGCCAATCATTTCCCTAGCTTCTCTTCGATTAATAAAGTGGCCGTGCGAATAAAGTTTCTGAGTAAGATTTTCAACTATTTCTTTAACCTGTTTTTCGGGCACCTTTATTGCATGAACTTCAAGTAGCAATCTACCAAGACGACGAATAAGTGAATGAGTCCGATTAATAGAGCCAAGGAGTGACGGCTTAGCCTCCTTGGTTAGCTCCTTAAATCCTTCCGCAAGAGCATTCTGTTCCGTCAGACCCACTTTTTCTTTCACGAAGTCGATGTATCCAATGATATCTTCAATCTCTATCCGTTCAACCCTCATTGGATCAGCATTCATGATGTTCCGAGCTGGATCAATTGGACTGAGATAAGAATATGGGAACATTACGATCCGATCAGCTCCGAGAGAAATCATCGTTCCAGCACTCAATGCTCGTTCAAGTACTATGACCTCAAAATTCTTGCAATACTCACGAATTAAATTGACTAAGGGCCAAGGAGTCTCAATGAGACCTCCATTACTACTGATTGCGAGGGTAATTTTATTCTTCCTACCTCCTGCCTCAAGAATTTTCCGAAAAAAAGGGAGGATGTCTGGGGCGATTACGGTGGAAAAACGTTCTGGCGGCTGTTTATCACCTGTTACATAAACGATAACCTTCGAAGAGCGCACTTGCTCTAGCTTAGAAATGAGCCCTGAAACCGCCCCTTCAGCGGACACAATCCGTTTCTTTTTCGCCATATAAAGTATCCTATCTTCCATTCTATTTTTTGTGAAGCTAAGCCCTACTGACCTAAATTTGAGATCAAAATTCTTAACTCAACAAAAACAGAGCCTGACATCTGAAAATTATTTCTGCGAGCGTCTAAATTTTAGGTATTCCACTAAATCCATTTCCTCGGCTTCAGTTAAATTAAGGGAAGCGAGCGTTGATATCTTTTTAACTTCCTTCTCCTTATTATTTACTGCGCTTATGTAGCCCGCCATACGCATAAGCTGTTCATAGCTCGTACTGTAAACGTCCGCGAGCGCGTGTAGGGTATTCGGGGATGGCTGACGAATTTTGCCCGTCTCTATTTGAGAGAGATATGCATTCGATACAAAATTCTTTGAACGTATCTGCACCTCACGTAAAGAGAATCCTCGATCATCGCGGATTGCGGCGAGGTGTTTGCCAAGAGGCTTTGAAGCAGGTGTAGTCATAGTACACACAGACAGTACATCAAATTGCTTGAGAAAACAAGCGCGCTAAGAGTTATCCACAACCCAGCGCTTGCAATAATTAGCACGCTTGCTATCCTGAACTCTGCAGGCTCTCACTCCACTAAAGAATGAAAATTATGAAGGACGAAAAACAGGCTCCCGATGAAGCGATCCTCAACGAGGAGATCGACATTGAAAAGTACGCGCTCGAAGGCAAGACTCCTCCGCACGCACGCTCTTATCGTTTTAAGGTAAACGAAGTCATCTGCACTTGGGATAAGCCAATAATCCTTGGCCGTGAAGTTCTTGAGCGCGCTGGTTTGACTCCGCCGGATCAGTATACGCTTCGCGAGAAGATTAAGGGCGGTACACCGCGTCGCATCGAACTCGATGAAAAAGTCGATCTGCGTAAACCGGGTGTGGAAAAATTCCGGGCGATCCGAAAGGGTCAAACTGAAGGACACGAATATGAGTAGACGCGCTGTAGAGCTCCCGGAGCAAGATCGTCTTTTTCTGGAAGGACTTGGACGGCAATGGGAAGTTGTGCAAGATGGATCCATCTGGGTCTTGATGCATGACTTTCCTTTGCCAGAGGGATACACAGAGCCCAGCGTAACATTGGCTATCCGCATCGAAAGTGGGTATCCTGTGGCGCAGCTCGACATGATGTACCTCTATCCGAAGGTTCAGCGCAAAGATGGTAAACAAATTGCGGCATCAGATGCACTCCAGCAGCTTGATCAAAAAGAATTCCAGAGGTGGTCTAGGCATCGTGGACCCGATAATCAGTGGAAGCCTGGGGAAGATTCCTTGGAAACCCATGTTTATCTCATGGAAGAAGCGTTGCGCAACGAACTCACCAAATGAGGCTTCAATTAACGCTCACGGAAGAGCAACATCAGACACTTTACAAGCACCTGTTTCCTGGAGACGGATTAGAAGCTATTGCTTTTGTTATTTGCGGACATGCGCGAGGGGCGGCTCGACATCGGCTTCTTGTAAAGGATGTCGTACCCCTTCCATACGATCAGTGTGAACGGCATCGAGACCAAGTTTCATGGAGTACGGACGATATTCTCCCGCTCTTAGAAAGAGCGGAGGTTGAGGGGGCGAGTGTAATTAAAATTCATAGTCATCCTCAAGGGTTTCCTCGTTTTTCGGAGGTTGACAATGAGAGTGACCGACAGCTCCTTCCAACCATTCGATCATGGGTTGAGGCAGATATTCCGCATGGAAGCGCGATCATGCTTCCTGATGGAAAAATTTTTGCTCGCTACTTATGGAAGGGCCAATCTCTCAAAGAATTTGATGGTGTGAATGTGGTCGGCTCATCATTACAATTTTGGTGGAAAGATGATGGAGATTCAAGCGGACATGAATTCGGTCAATCTCATGATCAAGCATTCGGAGAAGGTACAACGAAACGTATGCGCAGATTGCGCGTTGCGGTCGTGGGTGCATCGGGAACAGGCAGTATCGTGATCGAACAACTAGCCCGACTTGGAGTTGGGCACCTAGTTTTGATTGATGACGATAAAATTGAGGAGCGAAATCTCAATCGTATTCTGTTTGCAACCGCGAAAGACGCGAAGAATAATGCCGCAAAAGTCCTAAGTGCGGCGAGAGATATAAAAAGGAAAGGACTCAATACGAAAGTCACGCCAATCGTCGCTGCTGTTCAAACATCAGAGGCCGTGCGTGCGATAGCACAGTGTGATGTTCTGTTTGGCTGCGTAGATACGGCACATGGTAGATTTATTATGAATCTAGCCGCAAGTCATTACCTACTTCCATACTTCGATCTAGGAATACTGCTTGATGCGGAACAGGAGGGGAACGGTCGTGGAGCGATCAAAGATATCCTTGGAACCATTCATTATTTGGTACCTGGCTGCTCAAGCTTACTGACGCGGGATCATTTTACAATGGAAGATGTTCGCACGGAGGGCTTACATAAAAATGATCCCGTTGCCGCAAAGCAGCAGATTGAAGATAAATATATTAAGGGTTTACAGGTAAGACGACCGGCGGTTATAAGCGTCAACATGCTGGCCGCATCAATTGCGGTAAATGATTTTCTCGCTCGCCTGCATCCGTATCGTAAAGTCCCCAATAGCGACATCGCTTCAATCGAGTTCAGCTTGGGCGATCCTCGATTCACATACGATCAAGAAGTGGAGTCGTGCACGATCATGAATCAGTGGGTAGGACACGGTGATCGAAAACCTCTACTAGGACTAATGGAAATAGGCATATGAAATATATTAAGAAAATTTGGAGAGAGCTCAAAAGCTTCTTTGTATCTGAGCCCGATTTTCATCCGTTAAAAATTGATGAGAGTCTTAGATACGGATTTTTTATCGCTGAAAGTCAACTGCCCGAAGTCCTTAAGGGAGACGTGCTATATGTACTGACTGAAGACGGCATCCCTTGGGAAGCTGCACTAATATGCCCCTGCGGTTGCGGTACCCGTCTCGAAATGAATCTGCTTCCAGACGAGCATCCAAGATGGCGGTATAGCGTCCGAAACGGTCTTCCTAGTTTGTATCCATCAGTGAATCGAAAAATTGAATGTAAGTCCCATTTTATATTGAGACACGGCAGGATAATTTGGGCAGTAAGCCGCTACTAAATAGCGATCATTCTTTTCTTGGGGGTTACCTTAGCCCGTATAGAAACAAACGCTCTCCGGAACCAACCCCGCCACTTATAACTTTCCTATATTCCGTACCCGGTATCCACGTGCCTTAAATCCCCCTCACCAACAACCCTCAAGAAAACTCTCAACCACCACCGCTGAGGTGGTACAATCTCCTCGCGTTGCCCACCCATTGCCCAAAATTTTTTATTTTAGAGTTTCCAGCAAGCGAAAAAACAAAAACAACCCGCAGAAGCGAACCACTGCGGATTGCTTTTGCGGGTTGTGATAAGAGATTTTTCCGTCTTTACGCGACAGCATCAGCCTGGCTCTGGAGCTGTGCAAGCCGTCCATAGGTGCCACTTCCCCTTTGCACCAATTCCTGATGAGTTCCAACCTCCTGGATACGACCTCTTTCCAACACGGCGATGCGATCGGCGTTTTGGATGGTCGACAGGCGATGAGCGATAATGAGAACGGTACGATCACGACGGAGGCCATCGATGGCACGTTGGATTTTCTGTTCACTGATTGTATCCACATGCGATGTGGCCTCATCGAATATGAGGATCGGCGGGTCGAGCAGCACCGCCCGAGCGATCCCAACGCGTTGCCGCTGGCCACCGGATAGCCGGAGACCCCGGTTGCCAACCACCGTATCGTACCCACGCTCCAGCAAGAGGATAAATTCGTGTGCGTGTGCGATCTCTGCGGCACGAATAATTTCTTCACGGGTTGCGTTGGGTCGCCCAAAGGCGATGTTCTCTGCGATCGTACAATCGAAGATCTCCACCTCCTGTGGGACATACCCGATCTGCTGACGAAAATCACGAAGCGGCATGTCGCGGAGATCAATGCCGTCGATCGTTACCCTGCCTGCTTCTGGATCATCGAATCGAAGGAGCATCCTAGCGAGTGTAGACTTTCCGCCACCGGAAGGGCCCGGGACTCCCTCCATGCTGCCTGCCGGGATCACATGAGATACTCCTTCCAGCGCGGCACGCTGGGGATTGCCGTTCGGATGTCGTAGCCGATACCGATAGGTCAATCGTTCGAATGCGATCTTTCCCTTGAAGCGTGTAGGAACAACGACAGGGTGCTCCGGATCCGCAATCTGGATCGGTTCGTCCATGATCTCCGTCATTTTTTTGACCGGCTCCATGGCCTCTGAAACGCGGTCAAAAATCGTGTTGATGCGGTAGCAGTTAATGAAGACGCGCTCTGCAAGCGCTACCACAAATGCAAGCGTCCCTACCGTCATGCGGCCGCTGTATACCGAACCGGCACATACGGCGATGGTGAGAATGCGACCGAGGCTAATGAGCCCATTTCGGAAGTGTTCCGTGCGCTCGGCCTGATGGTATTCGCGATCCGCTAGCTCCAACACCTCCTTGCGTTTGGCAGCAACACGATCGAGCTGCCGCTCTTCCTGCGCGAACGCCTGTACGGTCATTACATTTGTAATAGCCTGTCCCAGCTCCGTATCTGCCGCATCGTCCAGCGCATACCGCCGCTCGCGGAGCGGAGCCAATTTTCGCTTGAGCCGAACGGTGAGCATCGCAAAGAGCATCGTGATCGGAATGATCACACACGCCACACGCCACTCGAAGATCGTAACGATCACAGACGTAACGACGGTTTGGATGATAAGCGGCACGATCTCGAACGACATCACAGCCACAATGTCTGTGACACGACCCGTTCCTTTAACGATCTTACTCACAAGCGTCTCCGAGTGTTCCGTTTGATGATACACGAGCGGGAGGCGCAACAATTTTTCGCCGCACATGAGAGGCAAGCGGCAGTCGATAGCCTGCCACAGCTTTCGGATGCGCCTATTCTTTTCAATCACCACCACGCTCAACAATGCAAACGTCGCGAGGGCGATCGCAGACAGCCACGGCAAGCGGGTTTGTGCCGAAGAGCCGTGCGTCACAATGTCGTCGATGACAAATTTAATGATGAACGGCTCAAACAGCGCGCCCACCTGCACCGCCACAATCCACCAAATCAGATGTTTTGCTTGTGGATGAAACGGCGCGATGAGCTGCCAAAACTGACGGGCGAACGCACGATAGCCTAAAGGTACTGATGGATTTTCCATTTCTTCTTCTCCTGTCTAAGGGGCAAAAGGGCAAATGATCCTCAATCCGGATCGAAAAAATAACAATGGCGAGGACTCGAAAGGATAGGTGTTTTTGGGGTTCTTGTCAATCCCCTTTCCTGATGATTTTGGGATTTTACGGAGTCCGCTATATACTTCTTCTATATGTGGATCAGCAAACGTTATTTATTGCTCGGTATTGCGTTTTCCCTACCTTTTTTGATCGCGAATGCGCTCGTGGCGATGCAGGCGCAGCTTTTCCTCTCCCTCCTTCGCCCAATGGGACAAACCACGGGCTACGAGCAAGTCCTCGTGCTCACACTCATCGCGCTCGTGGGCGCGGGTGGCGTTGTGGCACTCCTCCCGCTTTTAAAAGACAAGCGCCTGTATATCGTAAATGCGATTGTTGGGGTGGTGCTTATCGCCTTCTCACTCTTTGCCGGATACGGACTCGGCGTTGACGTTTATCGTTGCGATATTCTCAACATTCCGAACTGCGATTAGTGAGGTCTTCCCGCTCTTTACGCCACCGTGCTGAAACGAGCGCCGTGCTGCCTGATATATTGGAGCTGCTGCTCATTCGTAAAAATAATTATTCCATCCAATAAACATTCCCACGAACCGCCCTCCTCAGAAAAAGGCTCAGAGTTCCAATACTGCTTTAGCACCTCTTTTCTCCTTGGGTTCTCATAATACGCATCTACCCATCGTAGGTCTGCTCTCATCCATCTTCGTTTTAAGACGATTTCTACATTAAAAATAGAGACACGATCACCAAACATGCTCTGAAGCGCCGCCCTCCCAACATCGGAATCTTCACAGACATAAAGGCAGGATAGTCGAGATGGTGCCTCTGGCGCATATGTTCTCCGTGCTTCTTCAAACGCCATCTCCATATCCCATTTTCTCGGATCCGCCAATGCGCTCATCGCTCTGGGCTGTAAAAATCCCGTCGGAATTTTTTTCTGCCTCAGCGTCTCTAGGGAGGCATCTCTAAACGAAGGATGTTCACCATTTTTATTTGCCCGTTCATCTACACAATCCGCAGACCACAACCTATTAGATATCCTCAGATTCCAACAGGGCAGTTCGTTCTTGAGATTAATCGCGTGTAGATAAGGCATGTAGGTTCTTCATTGCAGCGCATAACAACCAAATCATTTCTGTTGATGTCCCTGCGCGGTACGGATGGTGGGTAATGATTCTGATCCTTTGGGCGATGATTTTGTCCCTACCACATATTTCAACATTCGTTCAAACCTCCCTGCGGCGATGGCGATCATGGCAGCGATAATCATCAAAAAGAGACTCACGGCAATACCGCCTGCGATGTCGTCTGTGCCGCGCACGATGATAGCGATGTAGGCCTGTGCGCCCATGATTGTCGCAACAAGAATCATTCCGCAATATTTTATTGTGCGTAACGCCTTTACTGTCGCCTCCCCGAAGATCGTTCCTTGTCGTACGTATCCCACCACCTTGAATGCTTGGTAGAGCGCCACAAAAAACGCCACAGACGCGGTGTAGGCATACGCCAAAAACGGATCGGTGAAGTAAATCTCAAAGGGGGTGGCATTTACATTCCTCCCCTCAAGGTGCGGCTCCCAAAGCATCAGGGCAAGAACCGTGATGCCGATGAGCACAATAACCGCCTGAAGAACGATCGTGGAATTTTTTTTCATAGAGGTTCTTATAGATTTCGTTATTTCTATCTTAATTCAGGGTTTATCGTTTGTCAATATGTATTTATTGTTATTTTTTAACACAAAAAAGACCCGCGTGGATCGCTTTTCCGTTGTCAATGCCTATGACATACTTCTTCCTACTATGAATATGTTTAAAGCCGTTAAAGCGACATCCGTAAAAGAATACTTCGCCGCGCTTCCAAAGGAACGACGGGAGGCGCTGACATTTTTGCATACGTTTATTCAAAAAACCGCGCCATCGCTTAAAAGCAATTTTATCTACAACATGCCGGGCTATGGTCGGTTTTCGTACCGGAATGCCAAAAAAGAGCTGCTCGACTGGCCGGTGATTGCACTCGCGAGCCAAAAAAATTACATCAGCCTGTACATCTGTGCGGTTGATCATGGGGAATACATCGCCGAAAAAAATAAGAAAGAACTCGGAAAGGTGAGCGTGGGCAAAAGCTGTATCCGATTCAAAAAAATAGAAGACCTGAATCTTAAAACGCTCGCAAAGATCATCAAGAGCGCCGCAAAATCTCCCGGGCTCGTGGGTGTAGGCGCGCGCTAGCGATGCATACACCCGGCCCAACAACAGGGTCGGCGTTTTCCTTCTGCAAATTCTTCGATCGCCCGTTTGAGTCGGTGTTTTCTTGTTTCCACTTTCTTGGCCGACGTGATCCAACAGACCCACTCATTACGCGCGAGGGGCGTGATATCTCCCCATGCCGCCACTGCTGCCGGAGAAGACATGACTGCTTTTCGGACATCCGCCGGGATGCGATGCACCGTGGCAGGAGAAAGACGTTTTTTCATCATAGAATGATTTCGCACCGTTTATTCGATCTCTTTTTATTGTACTCTCATCGTATATCTATTGCCTATATAAAAAGAAAACACGCCCCGAGACCGGAGAACCAACCAAGGGGCGGTTTCCCAGACGGGGCGCGTAAGGAGGTGGAGATGCAGGGGTCGCTATCCGCTCATGCGCTTAAACAGATCGTCGACCTGCCGCTTCCACCCTTGGTGAGGAATAAGGTCTCGTACGTCCATCACCACTTTCAACGGAAGGGCTCGTTTACCCGTTGGAAGAAGAAGCGCGTTGGTCATCTGTACCAGGAGCCTTCGATACTCCTGGCTACGCAGATGAGCGATACGCAACTCCTCAATCGCCGTAATCGCGTTAGCATAGTCCAGCAGTTCCCTGGAATCATCGGCGAGACATCTCATCATTCTCGACCGATCCCCGGGGCTCTGCACGGCAGCGCACGCGCCACGCGCAAGAACCAAATCCTCCGGATCTTGCGTATAAGCGAATAGACCATTGCAGGCATGCGCAAAAATCCATCCATCCGACGGCTGCGGGTGATGCGCCTCCAGGATATTCCGGACATATGCAAGCACCTGTTGCGCTCCAGCCTCCAGGCATACAACAAGAACATGTGCTCGCTCGAGCGCGCTCATATTCAGCTGCTCCGCAAAAAGAATCGCGTGCTCAATGAGCTTCGCATCGCAAAGCGCGATCATCGCTACTTCGGCAATTTGCTGTCTCAAAGAGCTCAGGGCTCGCCGTATCAAGGATGCCGTCTCCTCAAATGCCTGGAGCTGTATCAGCTCCTTGATGATCTCGTCACGGAGGTCGCCGATGACCTCATTCCGCATTTCTGCGGGATCGCGTAGCATCTTGAGCATTTCCCCCCGCCACAACTCTACCTCGTGCGGAGAGAATCTGTGGAGCCCTTCGGCGCTGCGTCGCTTCTGCTCATTCTGCACCGAAGCATCTGCGCAAGCTTCAAGGATGCCAAGCGGATCGTCTTCTTCCGGCACATCTTCGATAATGAGAAGGCCGGTTGAAGCCCACGCGCTGAGAAGCTCCGCAACACGCGTGTCTCGGAACGGTTTATTTTTCATAATGTGCTACTCCTTCACTGCTGATCGGCCTGCGATATTGCAGGAGATCTATTTTAAGCATATCTACCAAATTTGTCAAGTATATACGCCATTTAGAAATCTGGGATTTCTCCTGTCTTTACCTTTTCTTCATCCGGTATCTGCTACCGTCGACACCAATCAATATGTTTAATTTCTTCCTTTTGATCTTTGTTTTGAGCACGATCGGCCTCTGTATTGGCCTTATCTCCCCTGCCCCGTTCTCTAAACTGCTGCAACGAAATTTTTCGCGAAAACAGCTCGCAAAAGGATTCGGATGGCTCATCGCCGTTTCCTTTGTGTTGGCCAGTTTTACCGCTCAAGCAACGGTGGCAGAAACAGAATCGTTCAATGAGGCTCCTATCGCTGCAGAAGAAACGCGGACGCAAAAAGAGGTCGAGACGCCATCTATCGTAGAAGAGATTGCGGACGTTACAGACGCCGTTGCGGAAATCATCGCGCCCGCACCGCCTTCTCCTGTTACGGAAGCCGCGATCGTTCAGCAAAAAGATGTCGCCACGACAGATGAAGAAACAATCCCCGAAGAGTCTGAAGGAGCGTCTGCGCGCTGCGAAGATGGAACGTATAGTTTTAGTGAGAGTCGACGAGGAACCTGCTCACATCATGGCGGCGTAGCAGAGTGGTACTAGGAAATAACGATCCGTCACCTTTACGCGGCGTCGGAGGCGGGCTATCCTTGCCTGCGTATGGATCCCCATTTTGTTGGTAAAGTCGCGATTAAAGCAGTGCTCGTGAGCGATAATAAGGTGCTTATCACCCGCTCGCCAGACGATCCGAAATGGGAAATCCCCGGCGGACGACTGCATCAAAACGAAACGGTGGAAGGCGCGCTTCTCCGCGAAATTCGTGAAGAGCTGGGCGTGACACTCACGCTGGGTTCCGTTTTTTATCTTGAACAATATTTCCAAGGGCGTGATGGTTCTGCGCATGTGTTGATTACGTATCGCGTTGATTGCCCGGAAGAGACCGTGTTCCAACCCGACGCGCGCGAAGTGTGCGAGATGCGCTGGATCACCAAAGAAGAACTCGCCGGATACGACATTCACGGGAATTGTTTGAATGCGCTGAAGTCTCACTGGGGGATACCACTGTAATCAATACCCTTCCGGAATTGGCGTTGTCGCAGCACCGACGGTAAACGTTCCCCACACGCGCCTGCACCGTTCGGTGAATGCCTCTTGCGCCGCCGGGAGTTTTGCAACAAGGGCGGGCGGGAGCATCACGTGCATTTTTTCTTGCACCGCCGGAGCAATTCCGTGCATGCTCCAGGAAAATCCTTGCGCGTACATATCGGCCGCGTCATCGTTTGGAAGAGGTGGGAAGGTTTTTGCCTCGCGCAATGTCGGCGTGATTTGCGCTTCTTCAAATGTGAGGTGTTCGTCTAATAGCGCCTTGAGCTCTTTCAGAACATCGGCCGCCTGCCCTGGGTTCGCGAGCGTGGCAAACGCCACATCTCCCCGATCCAATAGCGGGTCAATATGCTCATGCTGCGCATGCAACGTGTCGATCGCCGCCGCGAGCTCTGGATGTTTTTGTTTGATATCCGGGAACATCGTATTGTCTTCAATCTGATGATGCCCGTGCAATGAGGCACGATAGGATTTCCATTCCTCACACACCGCGTCTCCTCTCGATCGATCCCCCGCTTTTATCTGTTCAACGGCCTTTTGGAACCGAGCAATATCACGCCGAAACGCGTGATGCGACGAAAGAAGCAACGTGGCCATGGAGGCCGTGCCATCATCATTCAAAAAATTGGGAGGTTGGAGCATATACATGGGATTATGGCAGGGCATCTGGCCACAAGCAATAAAAGAAAACACGCACCCCTTGGAAGAGCCGCGGGGTACGCGTTTTCCTGGGGTGCGTGAGGCTTATTTTTCTTCTTAAGAACGCGCCTCTTGCGCCTTTTTATGACGCTTGTAGGCCGCCTTTCCCAACTTTGTGAGGCGCATCACGCGCATCATGTCGGGACGCCGCTTACGTGGGGTAAACGTCCCCAATCTTTCGCGTTCCGTGGCGCCGTCACGCTCCCACTCAACTTGAACACACAAAAGATCCGTGACGAGCTGCATCGCAAGCCGCTTGATGGTTGCTTCTTGCTTGTAAGGATAGACGCCATCTTTACCCTTTCGATACCCCGTCTTCGTGGCGTTGAACCGCGGAATCTGATGCCACCGGTAGTAGCAAAAGATATCGTTCAATACCTCTCCAGAAAGTTCAACGGCCTCCGCGACCTCATCGATGCTGCCGCCGTACGAAGGAATGGAAGATGTTTTGTCGTGAACGAAAATCACGACATCATTAATCCCATATCGCGTAAGCATTTTTACGCCCGCCTTCCCCTCTTTCGCCAGTGCCATAAGCGCCGGGAGGTTCATTAAACCCGGGGGCGAGGGATCTCTCCGAGCAACTTGCCGACTCTGCCATCGCCGAAGTTCGTCTTTTTGTTTTTTTGTGTACATGTACGTTCTCCTTTTAGTAACCGTTATCGAGATTCGCTGCGAGCAGTGGCTCGAGAATATTAGGGGCGAGATCGCTCACGACAACCGGGGAACCTGCCCGATGGCCGTCTAGGTAAACAAGTGGGAGATCAACACTCGAGGGCTGAGAGTCCTCGATGGATGAAATCGTATAGCGATGAAGCGCCTCAGCGAAGTTCGTCGTCCCTGTGCTTGATCGCGTTATCATCTGCGCCGCATAGCGCAACATTTCCCGTTGTTCATGATTCAACAGATCCTCTTGTGAAGAAGCGAGTAACCAGGATGTCTGATTCCAAAATGCAAGAGCTTCTGTCGTGAAACTCGTCCGGTACTGCTCAGCCTCATTTCGGTTGCAGAGCACAAATGTCTCATCGAGCGTGAATCCCGTACGCTCACACAGAATTTCGCGATACACAAGATGTGTCGACTCATGCAAAAGGACGGAGGCAGCCATAGGCACCGTAAGCTTGGCGACCTGCTTCGGCAATACCACAACCTCATGGGTCGATGTTTCATACGCCATGATGGAATCCGCTAGACTTGAATACGAGCCATCTGTCACCGAGCGTCCGTAACCCAATTGAAGCGCCGTGCGACGCACACGGTTGCCTTGCCAGCCGTGATGCGGCGGTTGACGACACGCAATCCATCTCTGCGCCTGTCGAAGTATCTCCCACGTAGCCGTATCACGAAGGGGGGGCAGTGTCGTGGCGCGACGTTGCTGATTCCGCACTTCCGCCGCAAGTGTCCGTACGATCTTCGTGTATCGCTCAAGATCCCTTCCAAACAAAAATGTGTCCGTCATCTCTTTTTTCTCCTTGCTCTTTAGCTTTGAAATTTACGGTAAAAAAACCAAACAGAACCTACAGGATTTTTCTGGATTTGTCAATATGAGTGTACAAAACTATGCGGGATGGTGTGGTAACATCAAGAAACCAAAAAGCACCCCACAACCGAAGCGCAGAATGCTCTTTGGTGGGGGTGCTCACGAGAACTTACGTTGATTTCGCTTTCTCTCTATCCCCTTCGAACCTCCACAACGCCGAACGGGGTAACGGGGATTTTCAGTTGCTCGGTGACCGCGGGGAAAACGGCTCCCTCAACAATATCCCGAACAAGTTGGTCGAAGAGGCCACTTCCGGGATAGACCTCTACCGCATACGTGGTATCGGATCCCACCATCTGCACCGGCCCCATGAACATGGGGAGCTCGCCCAGTTGGTATGCCGAAACGGCCTCTGTGAGTTGCGGGGTAACGGAGCGGTGTCGTGCACGGAGATACGCCTCCGCAACGCCTAGCACGCGCTCGCGGAATACGCCCCCGTCCGAAAAACTTCGATGAAAAATCATCTGGCGACGATTGTACGTGGAAGTGAGCATGTCTGAACCATCCGCCACGTGCACACATGCTCGTTGTTCTGCCGTAAACCGAGACGATTCGAGTAGTCTCGCTACACGCGCACGGAACGATTCCTCTACCTGGCGTGCGCTCTTCATCGCTGCTTGACGACTCTTGCCATCGATATGGACGTGGTTGATGGCGTACAGATCGGCAGGAATCCAAACGAGCAACTCCTGACACGTGTGCGCCAACGCCCATTCCACTAAATCTTCTAACACGCCGGGCTCATGGAACAACGGGCTGTCGCTAACCCCAACCCAAAGGTTATAATCTCCCGCCATCACACACGCTGCGGGGACACCGAGCGTTTTTTGAATCGCAATTTTTTGCACGGTCATTTCTCCTTTCTTGTTGAAAGACCCACCCTGTTCTTAACGTATTTTGACGAATTTAGCAAGGGTTTTCTTCTTTTGCCCTTTTCGCTATAGTGCATCCCGATATGCCTCATCTTATCCTCGTGCGTCATGGGAAATCAGAATGGAACGCTCTCGGCCTTTGGACGGGATGGACGGACGTGGCTCTGGCAGAGGAAGGGGTGCAAGAGGCGCGTGCCGTGGCCGAAGCGTTGCGGGATTTGGATGTGCATGAGGTGCATGTGTCTACACTCACGCGAGCGAAACAAACATTTGACGCGTTGCGGAGCACGCTGGGATGGACGGATACGTTGCCCGTAAAAACGCATGCGGCACTGAATGAGCGGCACTACGGCATCCACACCGGAAAAAATAAATGGCAGGTAAAAGAAGAGGTGGGCGAGGAAACCTTTAACAACATCCGACGCGGATGGGATCACCCCGTGCCCGAAGGTGAAACGCTCAAAGATGTACACGCCCGCGTGGTGCCGTATTATCAAGAAGAAATTCTTCCCACGCTTCGTGCCGGAAAAAATGTGATGATTGTGGCGCACAACAACTCATTGCGCGCGCTCATGAAGCACATCGAGGATATTCCGGATGAGGCGATCGCCGACGTAGAGCTGCAAACTGGTGAGGCTTGCTGCTACACGCTTGATGATGACGGTCGATACTGTGCGCAAGAGCGCCGCTACGCCGCTACAGCCGGTTGATTTTTGAGGCCAAGATAAAATCGTTGTTGGAAAGCCCGCCGATCGCGTGGGTAGAGAGTTCCAACTTTACCTTGCTCCACCAGCAGTGAATATCTGGGTGATGATTTTCGGCTTCGGCAAGCGCTCCCACCTTATTGATAAACGCCAAGGATTCTTTAAAGTCGGCAAACTGAAACTCACGGGAGATACTTTTTGCATCATCTGCCAACACCCATTGATTCGCTTCGGCGGCCAGCGTGAGCGCGGCGTCGCGTTCGATCGGTAGTGCGCCGCCTTCGCAAGGCACACAATGTTGTTCGTGGAGAGGAGTGGACATATGAGAGAGATGATTTTTTTAAACACGCACAATTTCCATCTTGTTGGCCGTGCCCGGTTTGCCGGCACCCGAAACCACGATCGCGCGCATCCCCGGCTTGAGCGCTTTTTGCCGGCGAAGGAACGCCATCGCTTTTTCCGTGCGCGCCTGCAGCGCTTTTGGTAACGACACATGCCAGGGTGTCACGCCCCATAGCAACCGACACTGACGCGCCACCATCGGATCAGCCGTGATCGCGTGAAGGGGCGCCTCTGGACGAAAAGAGGCCACTTCCCGTGCCGTGCGGCCGGAGGACGTTAGAATCACTACGGGCGCATGGCTCAAGGCATCACTCACTAATCGCACCGCCGCTCCCAATAACTCCGGCACGCCGCGTGCGCCCTCTACCACGGCCTGTGCCAGGTTATCGAATGCCGAGGCTTCGGTGGCACGGATGGTGTCGGCCATCACCCGCACGGATTCCACCGGGTACTTGCCACTCGCCGTTTCGCCCGAAAGCATCACCGCATCGGCACGATCCGTAACAGCCGTGGCGATGTCGGACACCTCCGCACGCGTGGGGCGAGGGTTGCGCTGCATGGAGTCGAGCATTTGGGTGGCCACGATCACGGGTACACCCGCTTCGCGGCAGCGCGCGATGAGCTGCTTTTGCACCACCGGCACATTGGTGGCGTCTGTTTCGATCCCTAAATCGCCACGCGCCACCATCACCCCGTCGAGAACGGCCAAAATCTCGTCGAACCGATCGAGCGCCTCCTGTTTTTCGATCTTTCCGATCACCTGAATCCGGCGACCTGCTGGCGTTTTATCGAGAATCCGCCGTAAATCGCGCACATCTGCGGCCGAACGCACAAAGGAAAGCGCCATAAAATCCACCCCGGCCTTTACCCCCCACAACGCATCGGCGCGATCTTTGTCGGACAACGCAGGAATAGAAAGTTTTGTGCCTGGCAGATTTAACCCCTTATTGGAAAGTAGCATCCCTCCATGCACCACCTCTGCCCGAATACGGCGATCCTGCACGCGTACCACACGACATTCGAGCAGGCCATCATCCAATAACAACACATCTCCCCGCTTAATATCTTTATGGAGATTGGGTAGCGTTACCGGAATCTCCTCTTCGGCCGGGTGCGGAGCCGTGGAAAACACCACCTCTTTTCCGGGTTTAAGCAACACGCCATCCCCTAGCTTCCCCACTCGAATCTTTGGGCCTTGAAGATCCTGAAGAATGCCGAACGGGCGGCCAAGCCGTAGCCCGGCCTGACGCAAGCGCTTAAGGTTACGGGTGTGCGCCTCGTGCGTGCCGTGGGAAAAGTTCATGCGAGCCACGTCCATGCCGGCCGTGCCGAGTTGCACCATCTTCTCCACCGTATCGGTTGCCGGGCCAATGGTGCAAACGATTTTTGTGCGCTTGAGAGGCGTGGGCATACGGGAAAAGAATAGCAGACGCGGAAGGAAATGACGAAGGGTTTGATCGGAGGATTAGAATTTTTGCCGAAGCAAGGGTATAACGTTTCAGACCGTTCGCAGATGCTGGCGCGGTGGGGGTCACACCGCAAACCCGCCCACGCTACGCGCCACGGTGGCGCTACGCTGGGCGGGACCCTAGCGGTGTGACGCTCTTACTACAAGCGCTTTGAGCGCTTGGCATTATTGCGAACGGTCTGAAACGTTATACCCTTGCTTCGGCAAAAATTCTAATCACCCGCGCTCATGCTTTTTTTCTTTTTTTCTTCGTACGCGCGGAACGGAGGAGACGCTCGAGTTCCTGTTGGAAGGTGGCGGCGTCTTCGAAGCGGTGGTAGACGGAGGCGAAACGGATGTAGGCCACGGTGTCGAATCGTTTGAGTTGCTCCATCACGACCTCTCCGACCTCTTCGCTGGTGAGCTCGTTGGCGTTTTTGCGCTGGATATCGCGTTCGATGCCGTGGAGCAATGAGCGGAATCGGCTGTCGGTGATGGGGCGCTTTTCGAGGGATTTGCGGAGGCCACGCTCCATTTTTTCGCGGCTATAGGCCTCGCGGACGCCGTCGCGCTTTACCACCACCAAATCCAACAACTCCACCTCTTCGAGCGTGGAAAAACGAAACCCGCATTTATCGCATTCCCGGCGGCGGCGGATAGCATCCCCCTCCGAACCAAGCCGGGAATCGACAACGCGGGTGTCGGTGTGGCTGCAAACAGGACAGTGCATGAACGCAGTGTACTACATCATCTTCTTACGGATAAACGCGGGGATTTCCAAGTCTTCTTCTTCCTTAGAGGCAACGGCCACGGCCGGAGGAGGAACCGGCGCAGGGCGCGCGGTGAGCGTGGGCGCGTATTGCGGTGGTTGAACGTGTGGCTGCTGAGGAGCCGGAGCGGGTTCGGCATCGCGGAAGGAGGAACCCATGGGACGTTTAATGTCTTGCATCGGTGAAGGCTCGCGAGCCGGCGCGCGGCCAAAGGGCATCCGTTCGAGCGACGTATCTGCCGCGCCACGCATGGATTCTGCCGGAGCGCCGCCGCGCGCGGGTGGAGCGTAAATGCCAGTGGCAGAAACCATCCGCGGTTTGGGCGGGATCGGGCGCGCATCGAACCCGGTCGCCACCACGGTGACTTTGACTTCGTCTTTCATTGATTCATCGATGTTGGCACCAAAGATCACCTTGGCGGTTGGATCGGCAGAGTGGGTGATGACTTTGGCGGCTTCGGACACCTCATACATGCCCAGATTGGAACCACCCGTGATGGTGAACAAAATCCCCTGCGCCCCGTCGATTGATACTTCCAGGAGGGGCGAAGCGATGGCGGCCTTGGCGGCGTCGGCCGCGCGGTTTTCGCCATGGCCACGACCGATGCCCATAAGGGCGCTCCCACGGTTTGCCATGATGGCGCGCACGTCGGCAAAGTCCACGTTGATGAGGCCGGGAACGGTGATGAGTTCGGAGATCCCCTGCACCCCTTGGCGTAACACATCGTCGGCGATTTCGAACGCATCGAGCAACGATGTTTTGCGGTCGGTGATCTGAAGAATCCGATCGTTGGGGATGGTGATGATGGTATCCACCGCGTTCGCCATCCGGTCGTATCCGGCATCGGCGATGGCCTTGCGCGCCATCCCTTCAAACGCGAACGGGCGGGTAACCACGGCCACGGTGAGGGCACCCACTTCGCGGGCGATCTCTGCCACTTTTGGACCCGCGCCCGTGCCCGTGCCGCCACCCAACCCACAGGTAACAAACACCATGTCGGCTCCTTCGAGCGCGGCGCGGATTTCGTCCATGCTCTCCTCGGCTGCGTGCAACCCTACTTCGGGATCCATCCCGGCACCGAGGCCGCGCGTGGCCTCTTTGCCAATATGAATCTTGGTGGTGGCAAGCGACTGATGGAGCGCCTGCACATCGGTGTTCATGGCGATAAAATCCACACCGCGGATTTTGGCCATCACCATGCGGTTCAATGCCGAACCGCCAGAACCACCAACACCCACCACCTTGATGTTGGCGAACGTTTCGATATTGGGCTTAATCTCTGCCATAGGGAGGAGGGGCTGGATGGGCACGCGTGATGCACAGCACCAGGATAATGGGTATATAAGATGTTCATAATGAACCATAAATGGGTTCAAGATGAACAATATCTACCTATCGAGAATACGTACCGGGAAGGGGGGCGTCAAGAAAACGTCAAGCCAGGGAAGTGTCGCCTTGAGAAACAAAAAGAAGAGCTCTGGTATAGGGCTTTTGAGCCGTGAGGACTGTTTGAGTCCGCGAAGCGGACGAGTTCCGCAGCGGCTCAAAAGCCCTATACCAGAGCTCTTCTTTTTGTTTCTCAAGGCGACACTTCCCGCTCTATGGAATAAATGACTTGAAAATTTTCTTAATCGCCTCGCTCGCTTTTCCAGCGGCCACCTGGCCAGAAGAAAAAAGTTTTTTGCTGTTGCCGCCTAAGCCACGCATCACGCCGCCACCCGGAGCTTCGCCACGGCGAAGTTCTTCGTATCCCCATTGTGCCAACCCAACGGCCGTGGAGAAGGCCGGATCATGCACAAGCTCGGGCATTGGTGTGGAGAGGTGTGTGGCGGCGCCGATGGATGCCGGGAGTCGTAACACACGCTTTGCCACATCAACGATGCCGCGAATTTTTGCTCCTCCACCCGTCATCACCACGCCCGCCGGAAGGAGACCACTGCGATCGGCACGCTGGAGTTCGGCCTCTACTTTTTCGAGGAGCTCTTCCACACGCGCTTCAACGATCTCGGCCACATATCGCGCGGATATCGCATCCTCCCCATCAACCCCACCAAAGGAGGAAAGATGCACTTCGTCACGTTTATCAACATCGTCGGGAGCCGCATTGCCATAGTGAATCTTGATGGCCTCAGCCACTTCCAGCGATGTTCGAAGCCCGATCGCAATGTCGGATGTGATGTGATCCGACCCCACCGGGAGCACCGCCGCGTGCAACAAACTCCCCTCTTCAAACACCAACACCGACGTGGTGGCCGACCCGATATTCACCACGCACACCCCCAACTCCCGCTCGCGCGCATTTGTCACCACTTCGGCAGAGGCTAACGGGCCAAACACCAATGACGAAATATCGAGCCCGGCACGAAATACGGCCTTGGTGAGATTACGCACATGCCCGGCAAGACCCAACACTAAATGCGTGGATGCCTCAAGACGGATCCCGTGCATGCCGAGCGGATCTTTAATCCCCGTTTGCCCATCCACCACAAAGCCATGCGAAATGACGTGTAAAATTTCATGGTTCGCCGGGTTGGCCGCTCCTTTGGTGGCTTCGAGCACCCGATCGACATCTTCAGAACGGATCTCTCCGTCGGTGCGAGAAACGCCCACCACACCATTTGCGGCAATAATAGAAAAATGCGGCCCGCCGATCCCCACCACCGCCTCTTCGATGGGGAGCCCCATCTGGCGCTCAACAAGTTCAAGCGCCGAAGACAGGCTGGCAACGGTATCTTCGAGCGCGGCCACCGCCCCTTTTGAAATCCCCTGGGAATGATGCTCCACGGCTCCCACAAGCGTTAACACCGGGCCATGCTCATTTGCATGACTCACCTGCCCCACCGCAAACCGAATGCGAGAGGAACCGATGTCGAGACCAACGATAAAATCCTGTTTCATGGGAGCGGATGGGGGGAAGAGAGAAAGGAGGCTAGACGTGGCAAAAGCACCATTGCGGCAATCACGGCTGCAACAACGGATGCAAGGAGCACCGCCCCGGCCATGAGATCTTTAACATCCCCCACGTATACGGAGAGCCGGGGTTTGAGCAGATCTGCCAGGCGCTCCACCATGGAGTTGATCAACTCTAGCACGAGAATCGACCCGGTTAACAGCAGCAGAAGGAGCCGCTCCCCGGTTTGTAGAGGGAGCGTGGCAACGAGCGCCACCACGAGCAGTGCTGCGGCCACCATCACGCGGAAGGTGCGTTCTTCGCGAAATGCCAACCCCACCCCACGGCTCGCCGCCGAAAAACTTCGAATAATCCCGCGGAGCATTTTTGGCATAGCGCTTACATGGCCGGAAGTACCGACGACACCACGCGTTCCTGAATCCCGAACATCTTCATCTCCTCTGCCTCGGTGCGATGGTCCATCCCTGCCAAATGCAGCGTGCCGTGCACAAGCAGGCGCACCATCTCTTCTTGCGGCGCAATGGCACGACGACGCGCTTCCTTGGTGGCATATGATGGGCAGAGCACGAGATCGCCCAATTCCCGCTCCTCTCCCCGGGGCGTTGATAACGGAAATGTGGCGCCGTCTTTTTCAGAAAACGACAACACATCCGTGGGGCGATCTTTGCCACGGAATGTGCGATTAAGTGTTTGCATTTGGCGCGGCGTTACCGCCCGCACGCCGATCACCGCTGATGCGCGCGGAATACCGCGCACCCCATGCATCGCACGCGCCACCCGTTTCAACAACGCGGGTGGCAGCGTGCGCGGGGCAGCCCCGGTGAACCGATAGGTAATCATGAGGTAAGCGTTTGGATGGCCTGGCGGGTGGAGAGCGCCGCGGAAGAACTGGCCGCGCCCTCTGTAGAGGTTGGCGATACAGGCGTAAGCCCGGGCGTATTTACGGCCGGCGCTGTAACCGCAGGCGTGAGCGGCTCTGGTGTTGGAGAAAGCCAAAGGGAATTTTTCACCATCTCATACGTTGTGCGGAAGTTTACAAACGGCTGCTCGGCCAGATCGTATTGGATGCTCAACACGAATGAACCCCACAGGAAATACGTGGTGAGCAAATCCGTTCCCTCAAGCCCCTCGTACCCGCTCTTTGTAACGACAGATGTTACCTGCGAAGACAGCGTGCCCGGATGCTTGGCAAGATACCACTCTAAGAGCGACACCCCCGTGGCGTTATCTTCGACACGCACGGTAAAGGTTTCCCCGTGGCCGGTAAGGATCGTTGCGCCACGACCATCGGTGGCGAGAGTGGATTGCCAACGGGTGGGCACATACAGCCGCCATCCCATTGGGCTTTCGATCGCTTTAACGAGCCCGGAATCGAGGAGCCTGCCAGGGGCGCGGCCAGAAGGGGTGTAGAGATGGAATACTTCATTGCCATCCAAGAATGAATCTTTGTCGGCGTCTGGATCGCGCACCGGCGAACCATAGAGAGGTTCTTCCACATCCGTGAGGCCGTCGGAGTCGCTATCTAATCCGGCGGGTGGCAGCTTGGCGGGTTCGGGCGGCGGAGGTGGCACGGCCGGGGTTTGTGCGGAGGCTTCATTGGATGGGGCGGAATCTCCAGACGCATTCACCGCGATCACACGATAGGTGTATGCCGTCTGTGGTTGCACCGCCACATCAACAAAGGCCGACGCGTTGGGCGGCAGGCTGGTGAGCGGCGAAAAAGCCACCGTACCCGATGCATGCCGTTCCACACGGAATCCAGATTCGTTTGCCGAAATATCTCGCCACGACAACGTAACAACCGTGGGCGCCGTTGACGTGGCTACGAGCGTTACCGGTGCCTCGGGAGCAGGTGGCGGAGGGGGCGGTGGCGGTGGTTCTTGCACCGGCGGCGCAGGCGGTGGGCCAAAGAGCAGATCCCAATTCATGTATACAAACCCTCCAGCAACCAAAAAAAGCAAGGCAACGCCCCCAACGGCAGGCCACAGCCACACGGGTGATTTTTTCGTTACTTCAGGTGCAGCAGCCGTGACCGGATTTTTAATGCGTGCTTGCAACGCGGTACCGTAAAATTGATCGGGGATGGTGTAGATCGTTGGCTCCCCCGTTTCTTCAGGAGCTGTTTTTGCAGAAACCGAAACATCCTTCCCGGCGGGGGGCATGGGATGCATGGGAGCCTGTGGCGTTTCGCCTGGCGGTGTTACGGGTTCGTTCATTGAAGTGTTCCGGGGCCGGTGGGGCTGAATCCGTTACGGATTTCATCTCCATCGGCGTAGGTGTCGCCATCCGTATCTTTCATGGTGGGATTTGTTTTCCATACGCGGACTTCATCACCATCCACAAGGCCATCGGCGTCAGTATCGGCCATGGTGGGGTTTGTGGCATACACTCCGGACTCTTCGCCATCTCCCAACCCATCGCCATCAGAATCGGCAATGCGCGGGTCTGTACCACGCTGGGCTTCTTCGCCATCGGTAAGGCCGTCGCCATCGGTGTCGAGGTCAACAGAACCCGGCGGTGCCACCGGCGTGGGTGCGGGTAGATCTGGCGGAGGGGGCGTGGGCTCCACGGCCGGAGGCGTTTCTTCTTCGGGCGTTGCGCCTTCTTCCGGCTCCGGCTCTTCGTCAACGATCGTTACGGGTGGTGTTGTGGGAGAGGGCGTGGGTGTTTGCGTGGACGGCGTAGCGGCCGGGGTGCCTGATTCGGTAAACCGGGCGTAAAGGAACAACCCGCCGATCACAAGCGCAAGAACGATCACAATCCCAACGAGCGCATACAGGGCAATGCGCAACCCACGCCCGGCCGGAGATGGTTCTTCGGCAAAGGGATCGGGCATATGCGCGGCATCATCGCCATGCGCGGCGCCGGATCCGTGCTCCAAATCGCCAAACAAATCTTCGGGCTCCTGATCGTGCCCATCGTGCGTGGGAGAAGCGGCTGGAGCGGGCTTTGGCACGGCGGCAGCGGCACGAGGAGCCGACGGATCGGGGAGCGGGGCGCTCGGCACAGGGCCTGCACCGGCATCATGAGGGTCTAACGGAAGGTTGGGAGGGGTGTTTTCAAACATAGAGATAGATGAGCCGAATGAATCGTTCCTATTATAGCGTACCTGCGCCGTTTGGGTTATACCCGCCCCCCACCTCTACCCCGTCTTGGTACGAATCTCCGTCGGTATCGGGATTCAAAGGGTCGCTGCGATAGGTGCGCACCTCTTCCCCATCTAATAATCCATCGCCGTCTGTATCTGCCAGGAGCGCATCTGTGCGCTGCGCGGCCTCTTGATCGTTCGTGAGGCCGTCTTCATCTGGATCTTCTCCCCCATCGGCACGCGGGATAACGGGAGAGGTTGCTGGAGGCCTATCGGGAATGGGAACCGTGGAAGGAATCGGAGGCGCGGTATCCGTTTCGGTAGCATCGCTTGGTGTTTCAAAACGGTTACCCTCTTCGTCAAAACTCACGGTGGGGGCATTTGGGTTCACGGCATTCGTGGGAGGAATCAAGGCCACATCTGCAGACGCAAAGGCGCGTATGGCATCTGCCGTATTCGGGGAGGGGGCGATCGGTGCAGGAGTGACGGTGATTCCCCCCGCCGACGCTGCGGAAAAATCTGGAGCCCCCGGTGTCGTTGCCGCGTTTTTCGATATACGAAACCATGCCCAACCTCCAACGCCCACGGCAATCACTGCAAGAGCCGGGAGAATAACGCGAAGAAGAAATTTTGGTGGCATAGGCGATTATCGTTCCACCACATCAATTTGTCCTCCGCGAGTCCAATACCCAGTTGGCTTGAACGTTTCCTCAAAACAACCGGGCAGATCGGATGAAGCCATCCCACGTGAGGTGCGATGGAGAAGATCAGCAAAATATCGGTAGTCGGCTCCAGCATATCCGGGTGCAGAGGGGTTCCATGGAACGATACTGCGCACGGAAGCGTTGATGGATACCGGAGTCCAAACAGGGCTATAGGTCACGGTATCCAACCACTCGATACTTGCCCGCATCCGTGTCACGTCTGTTCCAATGTCAGCAACCGTGGCTTCCGATAAACACATCGCATCAGCATCCGCCCCGGCCCATCCATCCGTCCGCGCCGCACCGGTAGCGGCCTCATCCGCTTCGCGGAAGGCGATCGTTTCTGCAAGTCCATTTTGACCGTAGATCCGAATCTCCGCATGGCGTTTCCAAAGCCACTCACGAATGGCGTAATTATTTGTATATCGCGTTCCCACGCTCCGTCCGAAGGAGTGAGAGGCATTCTTAAACAATCGATATTTTGATACGAGGATATCGTATTGTCCGCTATTCGCACGAATAAACGCACTCTGCGGCGGCAAGATCAAATTGGTGCATTGAGGTTCTGTTGCCCGTTCATCATTTACGCCCTGCCACTCTGGATGGTAGCAGAAGAGGTACGCGCCCGTTCCACCAGAAAGAACGCGAGCATCTCCAACACGCGACTCCTCCGGGGGGCCATCACAGGCCGTGTCTGCAAACCCATATCGATTGCGACAACTCGTATCTTGCCCATTTGACGACGGGAAACACGCCAACTTCCCTCGAAGATTATCCGGCACATCCGCCCCCGAGCAGGTATGACTCGCTGTTGCACGAACTTTATTGGTACACGACAGCATGCCAAAATTAGAATCGGCACGATCAACGCCCGTCATCCCCGTTTGTGCCTCTGGGTCAGAGGTGATAACACCTGCTTCCGCCATGATTGAGGCATTCCGACCGTTGCCCTGATATGGTTCCGGTGTTTTTGGCAATGAACAAGACCCGGGTGTATCTCCCGGAGAAAACGGTGTTGGAACACGAATCACCAGATCATGGAGCTCATCTTCAAAGCCGGCGTAATACGTCCCACCCGTAGGATCTGCGGCTAAACTCGTCTTAAAATCTTTCAACACCTTTCCGTATCCTCCCTTTGGCTCCCACCACAACTGTACGATGTATTCATCGGCGCGGAGCTTTGGCACCATGTTAATTTGCGCGAGATCTTTGCCGTCGGAACCTGTAACGGCCACACCCTGATTTGCATTCTCAACGGACGCAAGAAGCGCCGCATCCTCGGGCTGGAACGGCCCCACACGTACCGGGGCATACCCTCCGCGTTCTGACTCATTAAATGTGGGCGTGAGCGTATTGTCGCCGTAGGCTTCCACAACGATTTCGTATTGATCACAGCCGCCGTGATCATCGAGCTCCGTGAATTGGAACGCCCCATTTTCATCTGTTACCTCCACCCGATTGGTAGAGAGGCCGCGGTACAACAACGTGACGGCCGCTCCTGGTACTGGTTGCTGGAACAGGGTGTCAAATACCACCGCGCGAATAGAGCCTTCGCCTGGTTGCGCACCACATCGGGCACACCCGGTGAGTTCACACGTTGGCGTGCATTGAATGCGGTTCAATCCTGGTGCCAAATAATCAAACCCAAGCGCCTGGCAATCCAGTGCCCCACCCTGTCCAAAGTCGTTTTTGTCGCACTGTTCGCCAGAACCAACCGCCCGCTTGCCGTCGCCGCAATACCCGCCTTGTGTGAGCTGGAACTTACAGCTCAATGAACAACTGGTGCAGGTGGATCCGTATTCGGCCGTGGTGCACGCCTGTCCGTTGCGTCCCTGCCGAGCCGGATCGCCCATATCGCATTCTTCTACGCCCTTGAGCAAATATCCATCGCCACAGGCATTGGCTCGACAGGTATTCGTACACCCATCTTCGTTAATCGTATTGCCGTCGTCACACGCTTCCCCACCGTTTACACGGCTATCGCCACACGATCCTTCGCGCTGACATACAGACCAAGCCAGGTTCGTACAGGCAGTGGTACACGGCCGTGTGCGCACTTCTCCCGGGGCGCACGCCGCGAAGGTCGCCAATCCGCCGCATTTGCCGCCCGTGCCACAATCGGCGTCTGTGCTGCAAACCTCCCATTGCCGGGAACCCTCCGTGCAAACCGCCTTGTTGGTGGTGATTGCTCCATCGCATTGCTCACCGGCATCTACCCGGCCGTTACCACAATAGGCTGGCTTGCCCGTACATGACAGGTTGCAGGCATTTTCAAAGTTGCACGATCCTGTCGCGCAATAATTCAGGTTCCGATCGCCACGATCGCATACCTCGCCCGGAGAGATCTGTCCGTCGCCACAATACCCATCGTATCCGGTGCAAAATGCGTTGCAGCGACCATAGGCACCGTTTTGCGCGCCGTCGTCGCACGCTTCGTCTTCATCTACGCGGCCGTTGCCACAGGCAGAGCGATCAAAACAGCCCGGTTGGCGCTCGTCGTCTACATACCCCGCACACGCGTTGCAACGCTGCTGCTTTTCGCCTGTTTCGCCATTCGCGGCCAAACAGAGACCTTGCTTTGTGGCGGTGGGGCCGGATGTTTCGCACACCTCGTTGCCGTTTACCACACCATCACCACACGAACCAGTCGCGCCATATGTTTCATCACGGCACACATCCGTGTAGCGGAACTGGCCACCAACAACCTGGCATTGCATCGGGATCACCGGCACCCCGGTACAATCTCCGGCAGGGCAAATGCGACAGTCGGCATCCGATGAACACAAACGCCCTTCCGTACCGGCAAGTACGCACTGGCGAATCTCTTGAATCGGCACGGGCTTCCACCAACGGACGGACAGATCCAACGGATCTGATGGCGGCACCTCAAACGCCGTCGCCAACTCAAACCCTTGGCCAGCCTGCACGGCGCGATACCGATAGATATGGCTTCCACCTGATGGACACAAAAATTGTTCAGAAGACGCCTGCCAACAGGTGGCCGGATCAAATCCCTCTTCCGTGGCACACACCCCACCGGCCGCACAGTCGCTATCGGCCACGCATGCGTTCCCCCCGTTGCTGCATCGGCCACAGGTCATAAACCGGTTTACTGGATCCACCGGGGTTGCGCGATTCGCCGCCAGCGCCGTGCGGAACGCCTCATTCCACGACGGCCACCGCGAGGTGCTCATCCCCGGCAGATAACTCCCAGTGGGCAGCGTGGGATACGCTCCGGACACAGCCTTTGCCGTTCCGAGCGCCTTGGCCATATCCTGCACATCCGAAAGACGCACAAGGTCGCGCTGAATCTTTCCCTTAAAATTTGCGCACCGATGATCGTCACCGAACCGGGCACACTCCCAATCGGCAGAACAGGAAACCGGAACGCCTCCCTCCCCCGTGTCGAGCGACCCCGAAGCGCTCTGGCAGGCATTCGCCGTTTCAGCCTCCAAATTAATATTAAACGTAAGAGAGGAAAGGAGTGCGTCGTAAAGCTGCCGGGTGATCGCCTCAGCTCCCTCGTTATACGAAATCAGGTAGATGTTGGAATATAGATCGCGGGAGGCACCGTTCGGATCTGCGGCATCCGGCCCCTCGGTGTTCACGGCCGACACATACACCGTGCGCCCATCGCGGATGGCCTGGTACCCATCCACGGTGAGCGGCTGCGGATTCCCGCTAAACCCCTTGGCGTGATACCAATCGAGCGGCGATAGGTGGAGGGGGTTATTGGCAATGCGAATCCCGATCGCGTCATCGCGCAACCCCTGCTCGCGGAAGGTAAACAGATACTGGCGGAGCACTCCCTGTGCGGCATCCACCGCATTCGGTGGCACGGCGTTAATCACAAGCCCGGGCAAATCTTCGTTCGGCCCTGGCACGCCCGCATCACGGCAATAGTTTGCGGCAAACTGGTAGAATGACGGCCCATCCTGGAACGGCGTGCCCACAAGCGATGGCGACCCCTCGGTATCACGGAACGGTGTTTCGGCACGCGAGGGCCACGGGTTTTCGCACACGTTGATGGTGAGAAGCTCTGATCCCTGCACCACATCTCCCTGCGTAGACGATGCGCTAATGGTATCGGCGGTGATTCGTACGCGCGCCGACAGATATCCACTCCCACTCACCGTTTTAGAAATGGCTTCGCGGCTGCTCACAGCGGAAGAGTCCGCCTCGACCGTGCCCTCCGGATCGATCTGCATGAGCGCGGCATTTGAAAATGCCCACGGTTCCCACGCCCAGGCATACACCCCTTCAATCGGCGAAACGGCGAGTGGCCGCCCCCCTACGAGCGAGCGCGCCTGCGCCACAAACGGATGCCGTTCTTCGGAAGACACGAACACATTCGGGTGCTCCGTGGTGAGATCGCGCACACGTACCTCATTTACCTGGCACAGCACATCCCCGGTGGTGAAGTGCCAGGTGAGCCCACCTTCATCTCCGGTATCCGCAACGGCCACCACCCCGGTGTTGGATCGCACCCCCACGCGGTTTGCCAGGTCGGCATTGTCCTCTAATCCTCCTGGCGACGTGTCACCCTGGAATCGCACGCGATATTCCGTGCGCGGCTCGAGCGCAGACGCAAGGGTGTACGAAAATTCTGTTTTGCCTTCAACCGTTTGCACGGACAGTGTTCCGGGCACGGTTCCAGCGCACCAGCGCTCCGCATGCGCGGGTGCCGGGCGGAAAAACGCCACAATGCGTCGCCAGGTGCGCACGGCAAATCCACGGAACCCCTGCGGATCCATCCGCGCGGCCGTCACGTCTTGAAGACCTGCCGGACAGGATTCTCCCTCCACGCGCTTTGCCACCACAAAATTGCCAGAGAGCGACCCCGGATCCATTTCCACATTAAACGTTCCGGTGATCAGCGCGTTGCGGCACACCCCCTGCGGGAACGGATCCTCTGCCCACGGGCGGTTCATGAGCGTATCCCCCGCTCGGTTCACCGGAGACACCTGCTCAAGCACCGGGCGAGCATCGCAACAACCAGAAGACGTGAGCCCGGATGCTGCGAGCCCATCCTCACCCGCGCAGAATGATTCATCGGAGAACCCGCATTGCAACCCATACACGGCCTGCGCCATGCGTGCCTGGTCCGGAATGGTTGCCTGGATTTCCGTGGACATGCGGCCACGTTCGTCCGTTTCGCCACGCCCGGCGATTTCTGCCACCTGGCGCACGTCTACGAGTCCATCACCACCACGCACGGCCTGCAACGCATCTCCGGTAAACCGTGGGCCTGGCGATTCACACTGCTCCCCGATTTCCAGCACGCCGTTTGAACAAAAACTCGGCACATCGTACGCCACCGACGATCCTTCATATAAACACTGCGAACTACACCCGTCGCCATTAGATCGGAAGAGCGTCGTGTAGGGAA
>JBDKJL010000007.1:0-44776 GCA_039796615.1 Candidatus Parcubacteria bacterium | reverse complement strand
AAATAGGTTCATTGATTTTCGCTTGCGTTGTCGTGACCATATCCAAACGAAAGAATAGCACGTTTTCTCTCCAGGTCAAACGATGTTCTCAGGGTAATGCCCTTAATCCTATATTGTAACTATATGAGATTATATAGGATATGAAAAAACCATCCGGTACTGAACACGAGTGGCTCGTGGCCGTAGCGAAGCAGATGCTTTACAGGAGCCTCTTATCCATCACTATGATCCCACATAAATTTAAACCACGTACGATAACAATCCGCTAATTCTTTATTCACGATCACGATCAATGTGACATCATCGGTAATATTTTTCAGGGTGAGTCCAGAGAATGTCACGATATGATCTCCAAAAATATCAACCGCTCCGGTTGTAGAATAGGTTGCGGGTAAGAATCGATAAGGCTTCCCCAGCGTTTTTAATAGATCAGGCGCGAACCTTTTTACCTCAGCGTCAAAAATATGGTGATATTTAATCTTTTTCTCTTGAGCCTGCTTCAAAAATTTCTTGATGTAGGTTTGCAAATCCGTATCGAACCATCCACCTTTGGCGCCAATAAAATACACATCTTCGCCCACTGCAAGAATATTGCGTAGATAATTCTTGAATCCCTCCACGCCTCTGTAGATATAGACTTCCTCCTCCGTGGAGACCTTTTTGAATTGCTGGTTTAAGGCAGGGAGGATGCTGTTGAGCTTGGCTTCCTTCTCCCATATCAAATCCGAGAGCTTGTTTGGTTCGAGGGGAGCGTATCGATTTTCTTTGGCATCAACGATTTGATAGATCAACCCCTTCCGAAGCAATTTCGGGATAATGTCGTACACATTCCGTTTATGCACGCTAATTTTAATCGCTAACTCGGGAACGGAAGCGGATCCTATTTCAAGCAATCCCTCATACATCTTGGCTTCATTTGGAGATAATCCCAATTCTTCAAGAACCTCTCGGTACATATTCTTTAAAGTGGTGGTATTTGCCACTCATTAAATAAATTATAGGATCTTGAGCAGCTCGTCAAGATTCTATGCATCTCATCTCTGCATTTTCAGCCACCCTTCTCCTTATCATCTTTGGTATAGGCACGTTTATCATCACGTATCTTTTTGGAAGATGGGGTCAATGGCGCACAAAAGACGGGTTCCTTGTGGCGCATCGTGAGGTTGGATGGTTATGGGGAGGGTTGAGTATCGCCGCCTCCTGGATTTGGGCGCCCGCGCTCTTTGTTTCCGTACAGCTTGCCTATCAAAAAGGGTTGGCTGGCATTTTTTGGTTTACCGTTCCGAATATCTTGTCGCTCACGATCTTCGCTCTGTTGGCTCCAAAGATCCGAGACATGCTCCCCGAAGGATACACACTGCCACAATTTATAAGATACAAACTCCAGAGTGAACGCGTCCATCGAGTCTATCTGTTCCCGTTCTTTTTCTATCAGCTCATGGCGGTGACGGTGCAGCTCTTCGCGGGAGGAAGCCTCGTTGCCCTTCTGACGGGCATTTCCTTGCCAACCGTTATGATCGCGCTCACGATCATCGTCCTGTCGTATACGATCATTTCTGGGCTAGAGGGCTCTCTGATTACGGATCTGATACAGCTCATCACAATTTTCGCCGTTGGAATTGTTATCCTCCCATTTGCGATTAAAGCGGCCGGTGGCAACCAGGCGCTTTTAGGAGGCTTGGGGGGAGTCGAGGGGATTAAGAGCATTCTTGATCCAGCCGTGGCGTTCTCTTTTGGGATCGTTACCTCCATTGGCCTGATCGCGGGGTCTATTTCCGACCAATCAAATTGGCAGAGAGCTTTTGCGATAAAAAAGGCAGAGTTAAAAAAAGCGTTTATCTTTGCATCGCTGATCTTTGGCGTTGTACCCATCAGCCTGTCATTGCTGGGTTTTATCGCCGCCAACCCCGCTCAAGGGATTACGCTTCCCGCGGGAGTGGATGTATCAATGATCGGTGTTCAAACGATTGCTCATCTTCTTCCCTCTTGGGCCGTGTTCTTGTTCGCCATCGCTTTTCTTTCCATCCTGTGTTCAGCCTTAGATGCTGGTTTGTGTGCGGCCAGTTCATTGTGGGTGACGGATATAAAGCCGCCGAAGGACGACGATGAGGCCGTATCCTCGGCAAGAAAATCAATGATCGGCACGGCGTGTGCGGGCCTTCTCCTCGCGCTTGCCGTGCTCTATATCCCTCACGTTGGGTTACAGCAACTTTGGTGGGTTTTTAATACCATTGCGGCCTGTATTGTCGTTCCAACGGTGCTGAGTCTTTATTGGGACGGGCTAAGCGAGAGGGGGGTGTTTTGGGGAGTGCTCGCAGCTTTTTTTCTCGGTATCCCGATGTTTATTTATGCGAACATCGTTGATAAACCGATGTGGGTGGTTTGGTCATCGTTATTTATCATTTTTATTAGTACGGTGTTTTGTGTCGCGATGCCCAAAAAGTCGCAAGGACAGATTGTAAATCCAATAACATCGTTCATACCGTGATTGGTTTTTAAAAAGAAAAACCGCGCCTGAGAAAAACGCAGACGCGGCTTCTCTTGGCGCGGACAGATGACTTTCGTTGGATCTCTAGAGCTGCTGTTGCATCGCCGCGTAAAGACGCGCCCAGTTCTTCTTCACCTCCCACTCGATGTTTCCGGCGGCAACGTCTGCAGCAACCTCGGGGTCGTCCTGCTCGTATTCCGGAAACGGTCTACGAATGGCAGCAACGACAGGGAGCCCCTTGTAGGCCGTATCGTGAATCAGTGAACGATTGAGCGCGCCCACGAGGAACACGACGTTTGCTCCGGTGGTAGCAATCTCTTTCAGGGTGCTGTCGGTATTCTGGAAATTGTTGAAGACATCCTCTGCGACAACGACGCGCTCTTTCGGTTTGAAGCTAAACCGCGACAAGTTCCATTTATATTCCTGCTTCATGCCCGCTTCCGTTGGTATCGGCTCTTTGTTCGCATATACGAACCGTTTGCCGGCCACGAGCGCGAGCATTTGGCCGAACGTTCGGCCGCCATCCGGGAGGCCGAGAACCGTATCGAACCTATGGAGTAGATCTTGATCACGGAGCTTCTGATACGCTGCGTTAGCATATGCTCTAACGACTTCTAGATGACATTCGATCTGTGCGAAGTTGAAGTACAGATCTCCGACCCAATTTCGTCCCCGGCCGTCTTTTCCTGCATAGACCACCAGCGGTCCCTTCCGTTCAGATCCGACTTTCGGGCACAGGTACACGGCGTCACAGCGCTTCCCTAACTCCATCAAATCTTCTCCTGGCTGTGGGATGATCAGATTCATGTGTAGATCCTTTTCTGAAGGTTCAATATCGTGCTTTGAGGCAGCACGCTTGCCTTGTCGAAGGGTATCGACTGTGGGCGACCTTAGCCAAAAATGGATACATGGTCAATCCTGGGCGGGGAACCCAGCGTATGCGGTCGCTTTTACGCTATCCAAAGCCGTGTTAGCATAAACTCATGGAACAAACGAAAAAGCACCGCATCTACACCATGAGTTTCGCCAGCGTTTATCCTTTTTATGTCGCCAAGGCAGAGAAAAAAGGGCGCACAAAAGCCGACGTCGATGAGATCATCCGTTGGCTCATGGGATACAGCCAAAAACAACTCGAAGCTCAACTAAAAAAGCGCGTGGATATCGAAACATTTATCGCGAAAGCGCCGAAATTGAACCCTGCGCGATCCCTCATCAACGGCATCGTTTGCGGCGTTCGCGTGGAAGACATTAAAGAGCCCACGATGCGGGAAATTCGATATCTGGATAAGCTCATCGATGAGTTGGCAAAGGGAAGGGTGATGGAAAAGATTTTGCGAAAATAATATTTCAATGCTATATATTTTCCTGTATGAAATTCAAAAAGATTCTCACGATTGGGATTGGCGCGTCGAGTCTCGATGCAAAATATTGGGAGAGTATTGATGAATTGGGGGGGCAGCGGGTGGAGCTTCCGAAAGACAGCCCTGAGATACATACGCAGCTCGCGGATACGGATTGTCTCCTCGTTGCGTTCGGCATTCCGGTTACTAAAGAGATGATTGATATCGCCACGAATCTAAAATACATCGGCATTCTTGCGACGGCTCACGGAAAAGTTGATACGGAGTACGCGAAGAAGAAAGGCATTCCCGTTTCAAACCTTGCGGGATATAGCACCGAGGCTGTCGCAGAATTCTCCATGGCAGTGATTCTTGAGAGCATCCGGCGGCTCGAAGAGGGTAAAGAGCGTGGTCGCACCGGCAATTATTCAGAAGAGGGTCTTACGGCCAGAGAGATTCGAGGAAGTATTTTTGCCGTGATCGGGCTGGGGAGCATCGGTAAGCGCGTTGCGGAAATCGCAAACGGATTTGGCGCCGATGTTCGATATTGGTCCAGACAGAAAAAAGACGTTCCGTTTACATATCAAGACGTAGACATGCTCATCGCCGAAGCGGATTTTATCTCGTTAAATGTGGCTCAAACGCCGGAGACGGAAATGTTTCTTAACAAGCATCGAATACAGAGCCTAAAAAGTGGAGCGGTTGTTCTCAATACGGTACCGATGGAATGCGTCGATGTGGATGCGCTCGCAGAACGGCTCGCCGTTGGAGATATCACCTTCATCTTCGACCACTCCGACGAGACCCCTGAAGAAATCATGACAAAGTTGTCGCAATTCAAGAATTGCATCATTTATCCACCAATGGCATACATCACGAACGAGGCGAGAATCGCCAAGCAGAGAATCTTTTTTGAGAATATCGAGCACTTTTTGGATGGATCTCCAACGAATACGGTGAATTAAGCGAGATACTTGATTGGCACCAAATCGGACAAAAGAAAGCGCGCCCCGGAACCGGAAGGCACGGGGTGTGCTTTCTCGGTGTAGGGCGCGTGATTAGTCGCGTCTGTACCCCAGGCGGTAAGGGGATGTCCCCACTCCCTCTGGTTCTTCTGCTTGTGCAAAGCGCCACCGCATGTCCCCCGCCACTCTCCGTGCGGTAGAGAGAATGATGGCGCGGGTGGTGAGGATGCCGCCGATCATCGCGAGTACTACCAGTAGAACCACGATGAGGATTGCCCCACTTTTTTTATCGTCGCTTCCCTTGCCGGCACCTTTGAAGAACCCCGTGAGGCTCTCCACAAATTCTGGCAGAAGGTGTACGGCGTTCATCGTGTCATAGGCCATGGCGAGAGTGTTGTACCCGGCCACGGCACCATTCCCGATGGAACGATTCCGGTAGAACCGTGCCCATGAGGCGAGCGTGATGGCAAATCCGGAGCCAAGAATGGGCAGGATGATGATGCTGTACCCCAGCTTGATCGACATCTCCAAGATTTCTGGAGTTACGAGATAGGCGGTTTGCCCTCCGTCTTCGCTTTCGAGGGGGACAGCTGTCCCGATCGATGCCAAGAGAATGAGGTAGCACCAGGTGAAGCCACACGCGCTCATGATGGCGGCCATCCAGTTCATGAAGTGTGCGAAACCGCGAGTGTTCGTCGTTTCCGCCCACGACTTACCGCATCCCCATGCGTTGATCCATGAAATGACAAAGTTGAGTATCCAAATCAATACGATCATGGTTTCTTTCTCCAATGACAAGGAACGAAATTGCTCCCAAAATTAACCAGGGAAAACGTAACATTTCTTTGTAGGATTGTCAAGAGTTCTAGTCAACTAGATGGGTATATTTTTGGTCGATCTTTAGGAGATTTTTCCTGCGAAATCATATACTTGGCAAACAGGGAAATTTCGGTAATGATGAGACAAACACATGGCTTCAACAAAACCGATTCGTGCAGCGTATAGCCCAACATTGGATGGGATGACGGCCTATATCCATGCCTTTTTAGCACGTGAGCTCGATGAAGAAGCGCGATGGAGGGCGCATAAGGGCATTGCAGATTTTTGCTATAAAAATTCATCGATCTTCAAAAAAGAATTTTTGCGGCGCATCGGTATTCAGGCGTTAAAGAGGCCTCGCCGTGTCGTTCATAAAGACGAGTCGGGAGCTTTTGTATCAGCCCTTTTTAAAATGGATGCTGAATGCGTTTTCTTATTGAAAGATACCTACGACATGCTCGAGACGTACCAACGAAAAAGCGGCAGGGGTTTCGGTCTGTTAGTGAACCGAATGTTTCTTTGCCGAACAGAGGAGGATTATTTTACCCTCATAAAACTTGTTTACGATGCTCTTATCGATGCTGAAAATCTCCCCGCATTTGAGGAGAAATATTTTTCTGCATTTCAGCAACTTATCGAACGCGATCCGCATTTTGCCGATAGGGCAAAGAAGCTTTTTGATTACGTCCGTACACATGCTTCGTCCGATAAGATTCTTTTCGTTGATATCGGTTTTCAATTCACCTTCTCCATTTTTTGTTCGGCCGCAATGCGGCATTTCGGCAATGTCAAAGCGGATTTTTATAGTTATTCAACGTATCCGTGGCTCCAGGAATTTTTCAAAAAGAAGTATTTTTCTAAAACAAGTGAGGTGGTCTTAGATCTAGAACTAACGGCGATAAAAAATTTCCGCATTTCCTTACAGAACCGAGCAGCCGGAACACTCGTTGGCTTTGCCATCGGCGATGCGCTTGGTTTCCCGGTTGCCGGAATAGATGCGGGAGATGTGCCGAAATTTATTGACGGAGAAATCACGAAATTTACTGACAATAAGAAGCACCCGTTTTTTCATCACCTGAAAAAAGGCCAGTATACCGACAATACAAAACTGTTAATACTTTCTGCCCGACATCTCATAAAAAATCGAGGGTTTGTACCAGAAACGTATCAAGACGATCTCGTCTCTTGGGGAAAAGGTATCTTGCGGAATCCCGATGCCGAACGATGGGCGGGACCGACGGCGATTACCGCCGTTAAAAATCTCATAGAAGGTAAGCGCTATTTTGAATCAGGCTCTACAGCGACCGAATCCTGTTCCGCGACGTATCGTGTGGTTCCCCTCGGCCTTTTTTATCGTCCATTTGTTAAAGACGGCGTTGAGGTATTAAAAAAGAATGCTGAAATTTCGGCGATGTTCACGCACAATTCCGAAATTTCAAAAACAGGAGCCGCGATCACCGCTCTCATTATCGGGAATTTGATGCACGGTCTTTTACCGGAAAAGGCGGTAAATGGGGCATTGGGTGTTGTTGGAGAGAACGTAAAAACAGTGCTCTTAATAAGAAAAATACGGCAAGCGATGGAAATAAGCAAAACACAAGGCGTCGAGCGTGCGAGAAAGGAGTTTGGGAGTGGGTCACCGATTTATCAAACGCTCCCCCTTGCGATATTTTGCTTCCTCAAATTCCAAACAGATTTTGAAAAAGCGATTCTTGCGGCCGCGAATTCGTATCGAGATGATACGCCAGAGGAAAAAGAGCGACTCCAAACGTTTTCTTGGGAAGAGCAATTGCAGTATGCCAAAGGTGGCAATACCGACGGCATCGCCGCCCTTACGGGGGCATTTATGGGTGCGCACCTAGGCATGAAAAAGATTCCAAAACAATTCTTGAGCATTGAGGATAAAAACAAACTTACGTCACTCGCACAAAAATTGGTTTAAAAAACGACCCGTTTATTAAGAGTCGTTTTATCTTTGCCGCGATAGTTACCCCTTATACTCCAAAATATCCCCCGGCTGGCACTTGAGGGCCTTACAGATCGCCTCGAGCGTTGAGAACCGGATGGCTTTGGCCTTTCCATTTTTCAAAATGGAGATGTTGGCCATGGTAATACCTACGCGTTCTGTGAGCTCGGTAACGCTCATTTTCCGCTTCGCCAGCATCACGTCGATGTTGATGATCATTGGCATAGCGCTTACACAGTTAAATCGTTTTCTGCCTTAAGATCGATCGCATTTTGCAGCAATGTTTGGAGCACCGCCGCGAACACCGCGATCACGAGCGGGGAGCAGGCAAGGATGCCCCCGATCAACACAAGCCCCGGAGCGTCGTCTGCATCCGCGATCGGAAATAACAGGGGCACGCAGGCCAACCCCAACACCGTTATGGCAATCGCGCAGTATTTGATGTTGCGCAGCGCTGTTACGGACAATTCCGAGAATGCGGTGTTTTGATCGATATAGCTTAAAAGATTCATCGATTGCCACAGCGCGATAAAAAACGGCACGACGGATAGATACAGAGCGATGGCGATTAAGAGGATCGCGTTCGTTGCCATTGGAAACTCGGCTGAACCGCCCCTCCACGCACTTGGCAGCGCAAAAATGCAAAAGGCGAGCGCCCCCAGCCCAATAAAAACAATAACCGCCCGTAGGAAATTCGTGGATATTCGCTTGAATGTCATAAAGAAGAGGGGGTGATGTTTGATATACCCCTCCAGCGTAATTTATTATTTATCGTTTGTCAATATATTATTATTGTTATGTAATTCTTACTTCTCTTTTTTCTTATCCAATCGATCCAGCCCAAGGATTCTCACCCCCACATACACCACGAGCGCGATCACCACGAAATCAATCAAAACGGTTAGAAAATTCCCGTATAAAATCGTCGACCCGCCGACAGTCCAGGACGCCGCCTTTAATCCTTGCGTGGAACCGAGCGCAATGCCCAACAATGGATTCACCAAATCACTCACAAGCGCGGATACGAGTTTAGAAATCGCCCCGCCCAGGATAAATCCGACAGCCAACCCCACCACGCCCTGTTCCCGGACAAATTGGAGAAAACCTTTCATAGTGATTGAAAGTATAACACGTCGATCTTCACGGGATGATCTTATTGCGCTAACGTACGCGTAAAGATATGAGCATGATTATCACCATCACCGACAAGAGCCTCGGAATGGATACGCCAGATCCAGCCGTATGGGGCGAACCAAGATCCGCACGCGCCATTATTTTTGACCAAAAAAAGAACATTGCGATTCTTCATGTGGTTAAAAAGAAATTCCATAAACTGCCTGGGGGAGGCATCGAGGAAGGGGAGACAATCGAACAGGCTCTACGGCGCGAAGTGCGCGAAGAGGTGGGGTGTGAAATCACAAACATCCGAGAACTCGGCGAAAGCGAGGAATACCGGGCGAAATTCGCCAAACGTCAAATTTGCTATTGTTTTATTGCCGACATGGACGGAGAGCAAAAAAGCCCCGATTTTACCGCTGATGAATTAGCGGATGGATGCGAAATTGTATGGATGCCCTTGGAGGAGGCAATTAAATTATTGGAATCAGAAAAAAGCCCCGAGAACTATGAGGGCAAGTTTATCAACGTCCGAGAGCTAGCGTTCTTGAAAGAAGCTTTGAAGCGGGTTTGAGAGAAAATAATTCCCAGTAATCCTATGAAACTCGCTTACGGGATCTTTTATACCAATGACATCGCGCGGATTTCTGATTTTTATCAGGGCATGATGCAGTGGGAAAAGGCGTTTGGGGATGAACGATTCGTCGCCTTTAACATCGGAGACGCTTTGCTTGGTATTAAAAGATCAGAACATGAGCGTGAGGTGCCCGGACATCAAACGATTATTATTGAAGTACCGGATGTTGAGGCGACCTATGTCTTTTGCAAAGAGCGCGGTGTGAAAATTTTCACAGAACTTTTAACGGAGGATTGGGGTAAAAATTTTTCTTTTCTAGATCCAGACGGTAACAGGATTGAATGTGTACAAACCAAGTCTTCATAAGATTCAACGACTCCATGGATCAGCTTTGTTTTGAGCCCATTCTGCAGCACCAAAATCTGGTGAGCTCATCGGTGTATCAGGCCGTGTCTGACTGGAACGGATCAACACTGGCGACGGAATTCCTCGTTGCTGAAATCGATCCAGCATTCGCGGGCGGGAAGGAGTTGTGTGAGCACTACGGCGTTGACCCAACGGAAGGGGCGAATTGCATTATCGTGGATGCGATCCGCGGTGAATTCATACAAACGGCCGCCTGCTTGGTTCCTGTTGGCTTACGCGCTGATTTGAATGGCGTGGTACGGAAAGCACTGAACGCACGCCGCGTTTCACTTGCGCCATTAGATCGCGTTCTCGCTGAAACGCATATGGAATACGGGAGTATTACTCCCATTGGATTGCCACCAACATGGACGATCCTTGTTGATGCCTCTTTTATGAATAAACCGCGTATGATCGTGGGTGGCGGACTGCGTCATTCAAAAATGTCCTTCCCCGTTTCAGTGCTGCGTGAATTATCCAACGGACAGATTATTGAGCATCTTGGGAAAATATTTGAGGCAGCTGATTCTTCTTCATGATGTATCGCATTAACCCTTCCTATGAACATCCTCCTCCCAAAATCCGACCTCACGCTCACCCCCGTTGTCCTCATCCGCCGGGCGGGATATAGCGAGCATCACGATCGTCGAAGCAATCAGGTGAGCTACGCCCGGCGATTCACGCCAAATATTTTTCCAAAATTCCACGTATACCTCAAAGACCGGGATACCGCCGTTGAAATCTCGCTCCATTTGGATCAAAAACAGGCGAGCTATGGATCTGGGCACATGCACTCGGGTGAATACGATGGCCCTCTCGTTGAAAAAGAAATGGAACGTATTAAGCAGTTCTTTCTCGCACAAAAACAGCATGAAAACGCAGGCGAGCCTCCTGAAAAGAAAGAAGGATTTTGGGGGAGACTATTTGGATAACGGGATGAATCATCGCGCGGTTCTGTTTGACGCAGATGAAATGACGCTGCTTCCAACGCGTTTCTCAAATCAGATCCGTTTTTGGTCGATATTTTTCCTCCACCGCACGCACCATCTCCTCTCCCGTGAGTCCTACAAGTTCGGCGAGACGCAGCGTGTTAATGAGCGAGCGGGAGACGTGCTTACGGAGTTCTTCCGCGTCTAGCGATCCGCCATGGTCCACAGATTCCATGACCGACGCAATTTTTCCGGCTGTTTTGGCAACGTGCAGTGCGTTGTGTTGAATGCCAAACACGAGGCATTCTTCTGCTGTTTTACCTGCAAGCGACGGGTATGCAGGAGCCTCAAATCGAAAACGTTCGGCAATAAACGCGATGAGTTCGTTGAGCGCTGGGCCGATGGTGGGAGACATCTCCATAGGGCTGTAGCGTAATGTGTAAGGCGTGGAAAAACAAATAACATGACGGTTACCTCCAATTCGGTGTATCATACACGCATATGACTCATGCCCACTCTCGTTTTTTGTCTTTGATGGTTGCTAGCGTGTTGCTCTGCGCTCCGGCGTTTGTGTCGGCGGCGGAGTTTCGGAGTGGGGATCAGCCGTCGCTTTCTGCGAATGAGGTGTTGGCGGAAGATTTATACATTGCCGGAGGGAACGTTACGGTGGCCGGGCAGGTGAATGGCGATTTGATCACGGCAGGGGGAAATGTGATTGTGCGCGGATCAGTATCGGCAGATGTTACGGGGAGCGGTGGCACCGTGATGCTTTTGAGTGATGTTGGTGACGATGTGCGCGTGGGCGGCGGCACCGTGATTCTTCAGGGCGCCGTTGGTGGGGATGTGCTGATTGCCGGCGGGCAGCTTAACCTTGGTGGCGCGGGGATTGCCGGAGATGTGGTGGCGGGCGGCGGGGTGATTCATCTCGATGCGCCGGTGGCCGGAGATGTGCGTATCGGCGGTGGGCAGGTGGTAATTAACGCCCCGATCGCCGGAAATGTTCAGGTTCATGCCGATCAACTCACGTTGGGGAGCCAGGCAGATATTCAGGGAACGCTGAACTACACGGCGTCTCAGGTGGTAACGATGGAAGAAGGAGCCGTGGTACGTGGAGAGACGCATTTTGAGCAGGGCGCAGATGTTCGCGAGGCGGCACGATCAGGGCTTTTGGCCTTCTTTTCGCTCTTCTTGGCCGCGAAGTTCCTGATGTTGTTGTGTGGAGCGTTTGTGATCGGCCTCGGATTCCGAGGATATGCCAAAAAATTGGTGCAAGCCGTGGTGGCGCAGCCGCTTAAGGAGCTCGGACGCGGCGCTCTTGTGGCATTGCTTGCTCCGCTTGCATCGATCGTTCTGCTTTGCACGGTGATCGGCATCCCTCTGGGCGCCATCAGCCTCTTTGGGTTCATCGCCCTATGGATTACGGCACTTCTCACCGCTCCGGTTGTGCTTGGGAGCGTGCTGTTCCGCTGGATGATGAAGGGCAAGGCATATGAGGTTTCCTGGAAAACAATTCTACTCGGATCAATTGTTTCGTTCCTCGTTGGCCTGATTCCGTTTGTAGGATGGATTCTGCCCTGTGCCGTGATGTTGATCACGCTCGGCGCCAGTTTTAAGATCGCGTGGGACACCGTGAAGTCGTGGCGGTAGGGTGACGAACGTGTATGCGCCAACCACTTTTCGTTTTTGGCACGTTACGTTTGCGGAAATACCGTAAAGCCGCATTTGGGCGGGTGATGGATGGAGCGCAGGACACGTTACGTGGATATCGGCGTAGTTGGATTTGGTTGTATGGGGAGAAATATCCAGTGCTTCGGCCATGCCGAGGGTGTGAGGTTTCAGGGCTGCTTCTTATGATCACGCCCGTAGAGTTGGCGCGTGCGGACAAGTATGAAGAGGTGTATCGCCGTCATCGGGTAACCCTTCAGAGCGGTATAAAGGCCTGGGTATATCTCTACCCCTTTACCGGCAAGGAAACGGGCGGGGAGTAGCGATTTTTTCACGATCTGGTATCCTCCGTTGAATATGAGGATTATTTCACTGAACACCTATACCGGAGTGGCATTTGAGCCTCTCATGGCGTTTATCGCGCAACAGGCTCCACAAACGGATGTGTTTTGTTTTCAGGAGGTGAACACGGCGCTCCATCCAGACATCCCGCACACACAGGAACATCTGTTGGAGCGCCGATTGATGCGCATGAATCTGTTGCAGGAGATGATTCAGTCTCTTCCGGATTTTGAGATGCGGTTTGCGCCGATGCAGGACGATTTGGATGTTGCACCAAACGTCCATGGAAAAACACAGATCGGCCTCGCCGTGTTTGTGAGAAAGACACTCCCGATTCGAGAGAGCGGGGATTTCTTTTTGTCGAATGGCTATAACACCTATGTTTCAGGCAATTTTGAGACATTAGGGTTTAACGCGGTGTACGTGGGGTTGGATATCGGTGGAACGCCACTCACCATTTGCACGGTGCATGGCATTTCTCATCCGGGCCATAAGCTCGACACCCCTGTGCGGTTGGCGCAGTCGGAGAAATTGTTAGCTTTTTTGGCCGGGCGCTCGGGAGAAAAAATTGTGATGGGGGATTTTAACCTGTTTCCAGACACGGAGAGTATTCGCATGATTGAACGAACCGGGTTACGGAACCTTATTCGTCTTTATGATATTCAGGATACGCGTGGAACGCTCAATAAGGAGCTGCATCCGCAGTATGCCGCGCATCCCGGAGGTCATCAGCGATTTGCGGACTACGCGTTTGTGAGCCAGGGCATCACGGTGCATCATTTTGAGGTGCCGGATGTTCCGGTGTCGGATCATTTGCCGATGATGTTAACGTGTACCGTTTCGTCGTGAATAAAAAACACCCCCTGCATATGCAGGGGGTGTTTTTGTGATCAGGCACGAGTCGCCATTAGGCGGCCGGTGCGAGTTTCACGTTCACCGCGTTCGGGCCCTTGGGGGATTCCTCGACATCGAAGGTGACTGCGTCGCCTTCGCGGAGCGAGTTGAAATCCACGTCCACCAGGGAGTTCATGTGGAAGAAGACATCCTTCTCGCCACCCTCCGGGGTGATGAAGCCAAAACCTTTTTCGGTGACTTTCTTGATAACGCCGTTCATAGGTTGTGTGTGTAAGTAATGAATCGCAAAGTGTGTAGTCTCTATTGAAATTCGACGACGTTTCTCAAGAAGATGTTTGCGAGCCCCTATCATAGCACGGAGCCTGTTATTTGTCAAGAATGATTGGCAGATCCCGCATTCTATCCTCTCAAGAGTCACGCTCTTGGATATACGTCGCTAAAAAAGCGGACATCCGCTCCTGCTCCTGGAGCGCACGTGTGGCGGAGGCGCGCGGGGTGGCGAGGAGGCCGAGGAGAGGTGTGGGATGTTCGAATGCGGGAATGGCACGGAGAGCTTTTTCGGCCTGGTCGGCATGGGAAAGGATCAAGGCACAAATATTTTGCGCACGCGTTTCCCAAAAAAAGGTGCGGATGGCCGGAAGGCGATCGATGCGGAGAACGTCCGTTTTTTCATGGATCATCCAGGCGTTGAGGAGATCTGCCCCAACGCGGCTCACCTGGCCGTTGTGGAGATCTTCTTCCCAGTCGTGCATATCGTCGTCGAGTTGGCGGGCGATGAGGGCGTGTGTAAAAAAATCCCACAGATGTTTCATGCTGGGGCTGTTTGCGTCGTGCCCGAGATGGCACAGCAGAGTGATGGCGGGGAGCGCGTGGCCAAACGAGCGCGCAGCGAGGATGTCGCTTCGTTCGGAGAGGGGGTGTGGCACAAAAAATCCATCCGGGCAGGGTGATAGTCGCCAATGCGCAAGTTCCCAGGCGTTCGCTTCCTCCATGCCGTCCATCACGCGGTGAAAGAGGAGACGAAACGCTTCGTTTGGCGGGAGCGCATGTAAAAAAAGGTCGGTGAGGATGCGGATGCAGGTGTTTATGGCGGGGAGTGCGCGGGCATCTGTCTCGTGATCGATCAGATCATCGCCAAGCGTGTACCCCATCCATCCCCACAGCGCCGCTGTGGCGAGATGCGAGAGCGTGGTGTCCGTAAGGCTTGCGCGAGCATCGCGTGGAAAGGCTTCGGCGATGAGGAATGGTAAAAGAGTTACTTGGCGACCGGTGGGTGCATGAGCCACGCGGGTGAGGGTGTCGGTGAGCACGGGCTGGAGCGATACGGGAAGCTCAGTGATACGTGCCTCCACCTGGTGGATCACTGCGGCGTGTCGCGTATCGCTGAGCGTGGGGGGTTGGGATGTTTCTGCCACTGTGGCGGTGGACACAGACACGGAAGCATCCCCGATCATCGCGAGGGCTTCCAAGCAAAGCGCTGCAGAGGCCGCGGGAGATCCGAGATATTCTGTGCAATCAGGCCGGCGTATATTCACACAAAGCGCAAAGGGTTTAAGGATTTGCTCGGGAGGCGTCGCAAGGAGTATGTCCACGCCGCGGGTTACTTCCAGACTCGTGATACCCCATCGGATCAGGGCGGTTACGGCCATCGCGGTTTCTACGGGCGTGCCCCAGCTTCCATCTGATTTTTGGAGGGCGGTGAGGCGATTGCGTCCGGCCTCCATCGCCGGCCCACGGTACCAAGAAGAAAGAAAATAGAGCGTTGGAATGTCTGATGGGTAATACGGAGAGCGAGGAGTGCCGTGTGTCAGGCAGGTGCCCGCATAGGCCACGAGCCCGTCGAGGGTTACATCCTGTGTGTGTAAAAATCGTCCGATGTTGGCATTTACGGCCGGGTCAACATCCTGCCAGGCGGCGTCGGCCGTTGGGGGTACGAGCCAGGTGCGATAGGGGCCACCGGGCATGGTTTCGTTTGCCATGAGGAGGGTTACGGCTCGCGCAAGGGTTTTCCCGTCTTGGCTGAGGGCATGGCCTTCTGAAAGTGCGGTGAGCACGCAACAGGTGGTATCCAGATCGTCTGGATAGGGCGTCATCGCCGCATCGAGTGATCCGCGCTTCCAGTAGTTCCATGATCCGTGTGGGCCGGCCTGCGCTCGGAGCGTTGGGATACAAACGTTTGAGAATTGTTGATGGATTTCGGGGGCTCCAGCATGTGCTAGAGCCGACAGCGTGAGCGCGGTGGGGAAGATGGAGGCACAGGGGCGTGCGTTTTCACTTCCTTCAGCATGTGTGGAGATAAACGACGGGCACAATCCATCCGGCAGGTGCATGTCGAGGAGTGCGGCCGCCAAGCGAGCCTGGGTAGATGCGAGGGGCGTCATGAGCGATCGCACGGGGGGAGCGGGCGAGGGAATCGGATGACAAACTGCACACCCCCATCATGCGGATGTTCTACGGTCACTTGCCCGCCGAGGGTGTTCTCCACAATGTCTTTCACGATGGTGAGCCCAATGCCCGTTCCTTTTTCCGGCCCCTTGGTGGTGAAGAACGCTTCAAACATCCGTGGGCGATGTTCTGCCGCAACGCCGCATCCCCAATCGCGCGCCACAAGCGTAATTTCGCCGTGCTCTTCGCTTAACATTAAATGGATCGCTCGTGGGCATCCGGTGGTTTGCGAAATATCCGCGTATGCGTCGATCGCATTTGAAAGGATATTTACCAGGAGCTGATTGCATTTTGTAGGGTTGGTGTGGATCGGCGGGATTTCCGGAACGTCCAGGATAAAATCCACTCCGGCCTTTTTTGCTTTATGCGTGAGCATCCGTACGGCGCGCTGAATTTCTTCGGAGAATGAAAAGGATTCCTTGAGCTCCTGATGGCGAAGGTGACGCCGGATGTCTTGCAAGAACGTTTCGACGTGTTTTGCCGTTCCAAGTGCGTGCTCCACATGAGCGGTGGCCTCTTCCACGCATCCTCCGGGGGTATTTTTTAAGCGCTCCAAATGGAGTGACACCACATTGAGCGGGGTAATGAGATCGTGGAAAAATCCAGAGGACAACCGACCGAATTCAATAAATCGATATTGCTGCGAGAGCTGCTCCATCTGTAGGCGTTTTACCTCGCGCGTGCGTTCCTCCACGCGCTCCTCGAGCAGATCGCGTTCGCGCAACAAATCCCGTTCCGAGGTGCGGGCGCGCGTGAGCGAGCGGTCGATCTCGCGGTTCGAGATCCATGCCACGAGCGCCACGGCCACCATGAGCGCCACCCCAACCCCGGCATCCGCCAGGCTAAAGGGAAGCTCATACCAATATCGAAGGGGCTGCACGATCCCCCGGGTTTGTAAAAACGATAACCCCATCACGTAGAGCCCAATAAGCGCCGTCACCACGAGGGAGGTGCGCGTGCTAATGAGCACGCTCGCCATGGTAATCACGAGGGCGTAGGCGATGAGCACGTAGGGGAGATCCGTGCCCCATCGATAGGCGGTGTAGCCCACGGGGAGGGCGTACATTCCAAGAAGAATAAACGAGGCCGGGCGCATGGCTCCACGACGAGAGGCGATGAGTAGGGCAACGAATGTGGCGCACACGCCCCCGATCGCCCAAATGGGGGCTCCCTGATAAGTGGGCATGGTGAGCCATTGGAAGACGGCCGAAATCGTGAGCCCGCCACTTAATAAGATGGAGATGGTGAGCAGGGTATTTAAAATCCATTCGCGGCGGCGGGTATCTTCCTCGGCCGCCCGTGGGGCGATAAGGGCTCGGTATAACAAATGGACCCCCATCTTTACGCGATCGTTGAAGAGCGGAGTCCATATGTTTGGGCAAACAAACCTGTGCAATTGTTAGGCGACGCCTTGCCAGGGGATTCCTGCAACCGAGAAGGAAGCAGAAGCCTCCCGGACAGCTTCTGCGTCGCGAGACGCGACGTCAGACAGCATGGTCTTGATGAGCGTACTCATATGAGGGCAGTCTATGAAAAGGGGTGAATGAAATGCCGTCGACTCGGCATACGGATATGATACCTTTTTTCTATTCAAGAATAGTTCAAGATTCTTCGGCCATGGGTTGGATGGTATAGCCCAGGTTCGGAACGGTTTTGATCAAACGATCTTTATCGGGCGATTCAATTTTTTTCCGGAGGTTCAGAATATGCGTGTCGAGGGTATTGGAAAAGGGATCCATTTCCGAATCCCACACCTGTTCCATAAGAGCGGTACGCGTTACCACGCTACCCTGATTGCGGAGCAGGCACTCCAGAATCATGAACTCTTTGCGGGTAAGATGAACCGGGTTTTGATCGCGCGTTACCTGGTATCGGCGGGCATCCAGGGTGATATCGCGACAGGTAAAAGCCTCTTCTTGGAGCGGTTTTGGTCGACGCAACAGGGCACGCACCCGCGCCAACAGTTCCTGGTGGGAGAACGGCTTTACGAGATAATCATCCGCCCCCACATCGAGCACGTCCACCTTATCCGGGATTTCTGTTTTTACGGACATGAATAAAATCGGCATGGTTTTGCCTTCGGAACGCAAGCTGAGGCACACCTCCCGTCCATTCCGTTTGGGAAGCACGTAGTCTAAAAGGATGAGATCGTAGGGGGTGGTTCGTGCCATGAACAACCCCTGCTCCCCGTCGTTAGCCACGTCAACGGCAAATCGCTCAGACTCCAGGCTGTGCCGGAGTGCTTCTGCCATATCGGGGTGATCTTCGATAATGAGGACGCGCATATAGAAGAAAGGAAAATCTTTGGATAGTATATCGGGGAACAAGAACCTTGCACACACGTCTGTTTTTGCTTGTCGAGGGGGGCGGAATATGCCAGGATGGGGCGTATGCAGCCGCTTAAGGGCATTGTGATCGCTGGTCGGGGGTTGGCACGGGGGTTGGGATATCCAACCGCCAATATCGAATATATGTCTTCCACCCCTCCGGAATCGGGTGTGTGGACCTGTACCGTGGATCTTGGCGGAGAGCCAATGCCGGCGCTTGCCGTGATCGGCATGTGGCCGCTCGAAAATGGATGCCCTAGCTTAGAGGTACACCTGCTCGGCACCGTGCAAGAAGAGCTCTACGGCAAAACGCTCTCCATAACACTCCACGCCAAGCTACGCGACCTTGTGGCATTCAGTACCACCGAGGCGTTAATTGAACAGATTAAAAAAGATATCGAAGCGGCACGATCTTTTTTTGGCTACACGTAATCATATGTTTTCTGGCATCGTTAAACAAACCTCTCCCGTGGTGTCCATCGATCATCGTGAAGGGCTCTCGATGATTCGTGTTGCTCTCGGTTCGTATGCCGAGGGATTGAACCGCGGAGCGAGCGTGTCCATTGCTGGCGTGTGCCTTACGGCCACAGATATCAAGGATGGGGATGTGTGTTTTGATATGATGCAGGAAACACTCCAAAAAACAACGCTGGGGAGTTTACGCGTGGGTGATGCGGTAAATACCGAACGCTCCATCCGTGCCTCCGATGAAATCGGCGGCCATCGTGTTTCCGGTCATATCACCGGCATGGCAGAAATCATCCGCATCGATACGCCGCCGAATAATCGTATTCTTACGTTGCGTGTTGATCCGGCCTGGATCCCGTTTATCCTCCCCAAAGGATTTATCGCGCTCGATGGGTGTAGCCTCACGGTTGTTGATGTAGGGGCGGACACCTTTACGGTTCACCTGATTCCAGAAACCCTCGCCCTCACCACCTTTGGCCGCAAAACGGTTGGTGATCACGTAAATCTGGAAATTGACCCCACCACGCAGGCAATCGTTGAGACGGTACGGCGGTATATGGAAAACGAAAACGGACGGGCGCCTGTTGCACCACGTCCGTCTTAGAAGTTGTCGCTATACGGCCGAAAGAGCTATGGAAAAGAGGAGGATACCTAACACCGTATTATACATTGTGTGATACGTTGTGCTAACCATGATCGCCTCGTCCTCGGCTCCCTGAAGATCCATTAGGCCTAGGTTTTTTTCGAAGGCGCGCTTATACTTTATTCCGTAGAATAGCCCCGCAATAATCAACGCGATGCAGGCTGCGGGCGGGACGCCACTGGTGGAGTGGATAAGGCCAAACCATATCGACTGCTTAGCGATAGACCCCCACCGGCGATATCCTCTGCGGAAAAGATCTTCCTCGAATCTCGCCAGAAACGGGATGATGAAGGTAAAGACGACGAAGAAAAGAGGAACGAGTAGTCGAACCAGAACCGAGGTGGAGTGAGACCCCTCCCTAATAGGGCTGAGTATGATGTTGCCATTTTTACCAGACAAGATGCTCATCCATCCGTTTTTAAGGCCAGGTATCTGCGATAGAGCGGCGTCGAGAGCAATTACGACTAAGATGACGCCGACGGTTTCGCAGAGCATCTTAAGCCGGAAACGTCTCCATACAGACCAGACAAAGTGACGCTTATTCCCACCGAGCACCAAGAGGATGTTCTCGAAAGCCAAAATGAGGGTTTCCATTGAACCGACCTCCGTATGTTGTTTGAAGTGTACGATCAAGTCGAAAAAATCTGACGGCGGTCATGATGACACGCTCAGATTAAAATGTCAAGTAAGGTATTCTCAATCCTTTGGATGTTGTTACGATGTGGAGCGATTAAATATAAATTCTTTATTCTCGTCTTCCCCATACACCTCATCATCCCAATATTTCACGAAATCAGGCGTAAGTAACCACACCTTTGATCGGCGTTCATTATGCTTGATCCATACAACCGTTATTCGGTCTTTAAATTCAGGAAAATGCGCATTGTGGAGCGCGATGCCTTTTGTAATTTCTTCATCCGTTTGTGCTGGGCGACATATGCCTGTTCCCTGTACGCCTTTGCGATTTTTATGATTCATTGGGTCAAACCATGCCATGGAAAAGGCGACACTCGGATTCTTTAAAATCATTTGGCTGTGCCGAGTATTTTCCGAGCTCACAAAGTACATCGTCCCTTTTTCATCTGCGGTTGCATATACGTTCGCGATCCACGCCCCCGACGCATCCGTCGTGGCGAGGGCGAGGAGTTTGTGCGACTGGAGAAAGGAGAGGAGATGATTCATATCACACAAAATCCTTCATCAATATTTCCTTCGCAATCTGCAACGCTTTACCACGATGGCTCACGGACGTTTTTTCTTCCAGCGTCATTTGTGCGCTCGTTTTGCCTAAAGGCTCGTGATAGAAGACGGGGTCATAACCAAATCCGCCGCTGCCCTGCGGAGCACGGAGAATACGACCCTCGTAGACGCCTTCGCACGTTCGGATTTTATCCGTTGTAGGATCGTAGATCGCCACCACGGCACGAAAACGGGCGGTACGTTTTTCATCAGGGGTTGCCTCGAGCTCTCCAAGTAGCTTACGCCACCGATCTTCGTCTGATCCTGGGGCATACCGCGCCGTATACACACCGGGGCGGCCGTCCAATGCGTCCACCTGCAACCCGGCATCTTCGGCGAGTGTGAGGATCCCGGTTCGTTTGCCGAGAGTCATGGCTTTGATAATGGCGTTGCCCTCAAAGGTCATTCCGGGTTCCTCCACCTCAAATCCCGGAGGCAGCCCCGGGGCATCATCTAAATTCAGATATTCAAACGGCATCCCTTGCAGCGCATGGACGATTTCTGGGAATTTTCCTTTGGAATGCGTGCCGATGAGCAGTTTTTTCATACGATAGTGTGTTCAAATATAGCATACAACAAAACCGAGACATTGGGAGCCTCGGTTTTGTGTTGGTGGGCAGGGAGGGAGTCGAACCCTCATACCTTGCGGTCGGGGATTTTAAGTCCCCTGCGTATACCATTCCGCCACCTGCCCATGGGGCGCAACATAGCAGAAAAAAAATAATTTGTGGATAGGTGATTAAAAAGGTCTTTATTAAGACCAAAAGATGTCATTGACATAGGTCGTATTTTCGAGTATTCTTTTATCCAAAGTCACCTGTGCCTGCCCTTCGGGGGAGTGTGCAGGCCTTTTTCGTTTATGGTACGTTGAGATTATGAGATGTTTATATGTCTGTTCAGTTATTTATTGATGGAGGGAATTTTCACCACCTCGCTCTTAAGCCATTGGGTATTCGGGAGTTAGATTTTGATTTTGAAGCTTTTGCGGCGTTTCTTGCAGATGGAAGGGCTATTTCTGAAAAAGGAAAACGATATTACATTGGGACGGTACGAGAAAAAGAGGGGGATGAGCATCGTAAGAAGATGATGGCTCGGCAGACGACGTTGTTCAATATCTTAAAAAAGACGGCCTGGGAAATTAAAACAAGTAAATTACGCGAGCGCACAGAGCGAATACCCATCGATGAGCGTGTCAGCGATCATGAGCGTTTTATGAGTCATGGAATATCTGAAGTTGTCTATCAGCGATTTCGTGAGAAAGGGATCGATGTTAAAATTGCCACAGATCTCGTAGCGGCTGCATTGGATGGGAAGTATGATGCGGCAATTCTTATCAGTTCCGATACAGACCTCATACCCATGGTGGATTGGATTCGGTTCCGTCTTAAGAAGCGTGTGGAATACATCGGTTTTTCCATTCAAGATTCTTCAGGAGGGGGTAATGACACCCGTCCGACTCAAGCGCTCATGAGTAGAACGGACGGACAGCGTATCCTTGTGGAAAGCGATATACGAAAATTCCACATTATTCAACCTGAACATTAAATATGGAATCTGATTTTCGTGTGGTGGCGCCCGATGTGCAGCCGGAGGAGGTGCGAGTGGAATTATCGTTGCGGCCAAAAACATTGGCGGAGTTTATCGGGCAGCCGAAGATCAAGGAAAATCTTTCGGTTTTTTTAGAGGCGGCGCGCAAGCGTAATGAGCCATGCGAGCACGTGTTGTTGTATGGCCCGCCGGGGCTGGGAAAAACCACGTTGGCGCATGTGATTGCGCGGGAGATGGACGCCAACGTAAAGGTCACCAGCGGCCCGGCGTTGGAGCGTGTTGGCGACTTGGCCGCCATCCTCACCAACCTGGAAGAAGGCGACGTGCTCTTTATCGATGAAATTCATCGGATGAACAAGTCGATCGAAGAGGTGCTGTACCCCGCCATGGAGGATTACGCGCTCGACATTGTGATTGGCAAAGGACCCACGGCGCGCACGCTGCGGCTGGATTTAAAGCGGTTCACCCTTGTGGGAGCCACCACAAAACTTTCGTTGCTTTCGGCGCCGCTTCGCGACCGATTTGGAAGCGTGTATCGGTTGGATTTTTATGGGCCAGAAGAAATGACGAGTATTGTGAGCCGGAGCGCTGGATTGTTAGAGATTAACGTTACCGACGAGTCGGCGCGGCGCATTGCCAGCCGCAGCCGCAGCACGCCGCGCATCGCCAACCGGCTGCTCAAGCGTGTGCGCGACTACGCCCAGGTGCGCGGGGATGGTACACTGACACCGGAAACGGTTGATGCGGCGCTCACCGCGCTGCAAATCGACCCGCGCGGGTTAGACGAAAGCGACCGCCGGGTGTTACAAGCCCTCATCGAGAAATTTGGCGGCGGCCCCGTGGGGCTCACCACGCTCGCGGCATCTACGAGTGAAGAAATAGAAACACTCGAAGAGGTGCTCGAGCCATTCCTGCTCCAGGAGGGGTTCTTGGCACGCACCCCTCGGGGGCGTGTGGCCACCGACGCCGCCTATCAGCACCTCAACTTGCCGATTCCTCCGGGGCAAACGCGCATTGAACCATGATCCCTCTTTTTGCCTTTTTGATCATCTGGGTGGTGCTCCTTGGAGTTTTTGGCGTGATCACCCTTCTCACCTTGTCGCAGGTGCTGCGCCATGGCCTCCCGGCGTCGTCTACCTACCTGGTGACGTTTTTCTTTCTCGTGGTGGTGTCTACCGTTGTTGTGGCGAGCGTGTTGTTTGTGTCGCAGGTGGACTGGTCGACATCCGTAGCCCTTTTGCCTTCAGGGATTGGCGGATGGCTCCCCGGAACGGTTGAAATCCCCCTGTAATCGATATGTCTTCTCATCCATTTTTTCAGCCGCACGATTCCACTGAGGAGCAGTTAGCGTTGTTGCGGCCGCATTGGTTTGTGATCGCCCCGATCATCCTAGGGTTTATCATCGTGCTCGCATTGCCATTCGCCACCTGGTTTATTTTGCAAGCATTCCACCCGGCCTTTTTTGCCGTGCAGGAATATGTGGTGCTTTTTGTGCTCGCCGCGAGCCTGTTTTTCCTCTACGCCTGGCTGTTCCTGTTCCAGGCGTTCATGGATTATTTTTTAGACATTTGGGTGATCACCACGCATCGGCTCATCGACATCCAGCAACACGGGTTGTTTGGCCGTACCACCTCCGAGCTCACCCTCGACCGCGTGCAAGATGTAACGAGCGAGGTAAAAGGATTCATGCGAACCTTTTTTGATTACGGCACCGTTTACGTGCAAACAGCCGGGGAGCGAGAACGATTTACCTTTGAAGAAATCCCCCACCCCACGCGGCTTGCCAAGCGACTACTGGCGCTTGCTCACGATCGGCGTACAAAGATTCCGGTGGTAGGAGAGTAAATTTGAGAATCAAACAGGCTTTCACTTCTGGAACGTGAGCGCCGTTCGAAGCCCAAGTTGTCTCGTTGCGAAGCGCGTCCGGCATCCCGCTCCGAGCGGGGATGCAAGGACGTTTCTCGCGAGAACATCGCGAGCGTGACAGAAGTGAAAGCCTGTTTGATTCTCAAATTTAAATCGGCAAATCTATTGCCTCCGAAGAAGTTGTTGATGGGGGAACCTCACGCAAACGAAGATCTTTTTCAGGTGTATAAAGACGATTCACACTCGTGCCGCGCTTGGCCGCTTGTTTTCCGGCGTTTGCATCGGTGAGCGCGCGGCGCTCTGTGGCGCCTGCGGCGATCGTGTCTGCTGCTAGTGCGCCGTCACTCGTAAAAAGCGGGTCTTCTTCCGGGGTTGTTTGCCCCAAACGCGCCACGCTCGTGCCGCGCTGGCGCAAGCTCATGCGTTTCTGTTCCGTGATGCGAGAAAGGCCGCGATCCATCGGTCGCGCGGTAACACCTTGATGCGCGAGGCTTTTTGCGGCCGGTTTCGCGGCCAGGCGATCTGCCTGGATGCGGGCGATCGCTTTCATCCCACGGGTTGGAGAGGCCATAGCAGCAGCGAGAGATAGCACACAGCCAGCTCTCAATAGAAATACATCACGTCTGTTCCTTGGTAGAAGTGCTTGAGGATGTCGCGATAGAGCGCGCCGTCTCGAGATGCCATGTAGAGAGCCCCAGAGGCGCTCAATCCCACGCCATGACCCCACAGTGTTTTACCAATATCGTGCGGCACGGGCACAGACACGAGCCATGGATATCCTTTGCCACCCCACACCTCATTCCAGTTGCGTGTGCGGCCATCAGAGCGAGAGAAATAGGGCGTGATGGCGAGCTCTTGATTAAACGTCACCACCTGCCCGCGTGTTTCTGTAACGCCCTGAACGATTTTAGGGCTGCGCGCCTCGGCGCCATAGCCGCGATATACTTGGTCGTACTTTGCATCCACATGAAAATGTTCGTCGGCGTGTTTGGTGGCACGCGTCCAGTGATACATGGCGTAGGTGCGGGCACCGGTGAGCAGCGCTTTTTGGTATTCAATAGGGCTTACATCGCTTGTTTCGGCCAGGCCGCGTAAATACATCTCGATGGGCAGTTCATTAATCACCCACACATCGTCCGTTTTTTCACTGCGACGGAGTTCTAAGATGGATCGGAACGTATTGTCGTTTGCGCCAGGGAGCCAGCTCACCGGGCGGCTAAAATCCATCATGGTAAGAGGGGCGAGTGGATCATCGGTACGTTGCACCTGGTAGTACGCGGCGGATTGGGTGGCGCAGCGCGGGCCAATCGCACGATACACCCCGTTCACACGGTCGTATCGCACGGTAACGGATTCGCCGGCGGTGAATTCACACACCACCGTGCCATCATCCTGTTGCACGCGGAATGCGGCCGGAGCGGAGATCACCATCTGATCATCCACCGTGGCAAAAATTCCTACACGGATAATAGGCTCTTCTGGTTTATACACGGGGGATTGTTGGATGATGTTGGGATCCACGGTTGCCTGATCGGGCGCCACAATCGGTGGGTCGGTGATAAATACGCCGTCGGAAGTCACCGTTACCGGGAGTTCTACGAGCCCGCCCTCCACGGCCTTTCCATCCGTTTCTAACTGAAAGCTGGCACGATAGGTGCCGCGTTTTGCCGGAGCTTTAATCCAAAAACTCAAAAAACCGATCTCCCCTGGGTTGGTGACAGAATCTTCGCGCACGGGTTCCGCCACACTTCGCCAAGAGTCGTCTTTAATAGAAGTGTTCGCATCTGTGACGGCCGGGAACATGTCGGCGAGCTTCAGCGATCGGGAATTCCAGGCCGCTGTTCCCGTGTTTTTAAAACCGAGCGTGATCTGTTTACGTTCGCTCCCTGCGAGCGTGAGATCACGGGCAGAACGTAACAATAAGATGGCGCTATTCCCCGACGTGGCGGCTGCGGGGGCAGCAGGCACGGGGGAGGGAGCAGGGCTACTTGCGGCAGGCGTCGGCACGGTCGTTGGCGTGGAAGACCCGATGGGCGCTGTTACGTTGATGGTTACCACCGTTTCAGACCCTTTCATCCACGCGGTGTTCTCACTCGCTAATCGGAACGTTTCTTTATATGTCCCTTGCTTGTTGCCATACACACGAAATGAAACGGTGGTTTGCTTGCCCGGCGCAACGCTGGCATCTGCGATTTTTGCGGGCGATTCACTCGTGCGCCATTCCGGGCCCGCAACCGGCGTAGATTTTTTATCAAGCAAATACAGCGACACGTATCCGTTCGCCGCATCACGCTTCCACGTTTTGCTCCCCGTATTGGTATACGTCAAAATCACCGTGCGCCATCCCCCTTCGCTCATAGTGAGCGAGACCTCCTTTTTATTCACGGTAGCCTCATACCCGGCGGTTGCCAGAGCAGGTTGAGCCGGCAGCATGCCCAGAACCAAGGCAAAGGCCGTTGCCCCCCTAAGAAAACCGGAAAACCACGATGAACGATGATGAGTCATTGTTCATTGAGGATATCAAAAAAACGTTGTTCCGTCAGGATTTGTATTATAGACTTGACAAATTAAACAGATAAGCTTAATATACTCCATCGCTCATTTCGGAAAGTGTCTTGTTTCCAATGAGCGAAAAATAAAATTTTAAACGTCGCGGGCGCTCCGCGTGTTAACAACGAAGGAGTTCAGGATGCACTTTGTAAAAAATAGTTTTGGTCCCAACGCCCTTCGGGGGCATTTGTTCATGATTCTGGTCGGGGCGGTGTTCGTGGCGGCGGATCTCTTTTGGCATCAAAAGGTGCACGACATCCGTTTGGCCATGGCCGTAGCGGCGATGGCGATCTTCGCCACGCTACGCCTACCCGCAGCGGGGATGGATCGCTCCGAGTGGTTTGAGCTATGGATATTGACGTTCGCCCCGTCCCTTGTGTTTGGGACAGTGTTCGGCGGGGTTCTGGGGATGTTTTTCTTCCCAGAGGTTCCGGTAGGAACCGGCGGATTTTCAGGAGTGGCGAGTATCGCCGCTCTCATCTCCATCTACGTATCCTACTACATGGTGGGGTACCTATCTCGGGAGGCTCGGCAAAATTCCTTCCTCATTAAGGTGGGGACGAGCCGGGGATACGCTTTGAAAGGGGTTCTCGCCATGCTCAAAGTCCAGGGTGAGCATGTCACGGCCGATAAGATCATCCGAGCTCATTTGATGGCGGATCCGTCGGGAGTCGACGTTATCCGTTCCCTTAAAGCGGTTAATGAGATCATGAAGGCCGCTGCGGTTGAGGAGTATCAGGCAACGTGTCTTGGCAACGCCCTCGGCTAGCTCTCTCGGGAGAGTCGTAAGTCTTAAAACCGGTGTCGCATGGAGTCACTCCTACATGCACGCCGGTTTTTTGCTAAAAAAGGCGTTTAATGCTAAAAAGAATCAGATATATGGAAAAACAGGCGCGTCAGATGTCGCGAAAAAATCGGATCTACAACTTTTTTGAGCAGCCGGAGAGCCTGGCGGCCAAGACCGTTCAAGCGATTATTTTTTTTCTCATTATCTTATCTGTCGGAGTCGCTGTCATCGATTTTGGATATCCTGATTTGCACCGTCGATATTTTACGTTATTAGAAACAACTAATCACATTATTCTTGCGGTTTTTACCGTGGAATATTTGGTGCGTCTTTTGACCGCCCCCAAAAAAGGTTCCTTTTTTATCAAGCCGATGAACATGGTGGATTTTTTCTCCGTGTTCCCGAATTATCTGGAGTTATTTTTACACGTCTTTATCGACACCACAGAGTTGCGCGTGTTGCGGATCGTTCGGCTTCTGCGATTCACCCGATTTTTGCGCGTCTTTAAGCTATTCAAATACAACGCCTTTTTTAAAAAAGTTTTCAGTTATCAGCAAACAATTCTCCAATCCATTACGCCAGTGATCAGCGCGTTTGTGGCGTTGAAAATAGGGATTATTGTGTTGGAACACTATGGTTGGTGGTTCGTGAATCCGGATTTAGGTGAATTATTTGCCATCATTGGTTTTGCGCTTGGGATTATTTTATCGCAAAAAATCGCCAGCAGTTACGATAAATTTACCCAAGTGGAGGAGGCGACGGTACGATTGTACGGGAGTTTGCAGTCTCTTGCGTTGATTCTCAACCGTCTTATCCCTGGAGTGGGCGACACGGCTTGCCGGGCATGGGCGAAGCAATTTTTAGCATTGTTGGAGAATCCAAAGGCGGATAACGCACGGATCGTTGTGGCAAATCATGATCTGTACGCCGTGGTAAAAACCGTTGAAGAGACACCGTCGGATTTATCTGTGGCATGCGGGGATATTTGTCGCGATGCGGCGCTGTGTTTGAGCAAGAAGGTGCGGCTTACACCAAAGCCATACGACGTGCTTTTGCAGCAGTCAACCATCTTATATTTGGGGCTCATCACGCTCTTTATGCCCGGATTTACCGGATTGATGTCTGTATTTATTGCGACCTATATTTTATACGGGATGTATAACCTTACTCAGGACATCGACTCCATCATCGGTGGAGATTTCACCCTGATTAGCATTGATATTTCCGAGCTTAAACACTTCGCTGCCCAATAAACCCAACCCACAATATGCGCAAAAAAATCTTGATCCTCTTTTGTGGAGGAACCATCATTATGGAGGCCTCACACGAGGGGGCTCTTGTTGTTACTCCACAAGAACAGGCAATTCAATCCCTGCTCCATTTAGAGCCACGACTCCATGAAGTTGTGCAGTTAGACGTGGAGTATGTCGACAATATCGACAGTACCAACATGAAGCCGGAGCATTGGGATCGGATGACAGCGATTATTGCAGAAAAATACGATCAATATGATGGGTTTGTGATTACTCACGGCACGGATACCATGGCCTACACGTCGAGCGCTCTGTCTTTTTCTTTGCAGGATCTCGGAAAGCCGGTGGTGTTGACGGGTGCCCAAATCCCCGGGGCAAAAATTGAAACAGACGGACGGCGCAATTTTGTAAATGCCGTGAGTGTGGCGATGCTGGATTTTTCCGGCGTGGTGTTGGTGTTTGATGAAGAAATTATTTTGGGCGCGCGCGCCTCCAAGGTATCGGAGTCGAAGCTGGATGCGTTTGAAACGATCAACTGGGACGTGTTCGGAGAAATCCGCATCGACATGCGTTTGAGCGATGAGCGGAAGCCGCGTCACGATCGCCCACTCAATATTCAGGGAGGATTTGAGCCGAATGTGGCCGTGATGGAGCTCACTCCAGGCCTGCCTGTTGCAACGCTCACGACGCTTTTGGAGAGCGGTATCCGAGGCCTCATTCTTCTTGGGTATGGCCCGGGGAATATCGCATACGATTATCTTCCGGTGCTGCAAACCGCTCTGAAGAAGCAGATTCCGGTGGTGGTTTCAACGCAATGTTTGGAAGGGGCGACATCGATGCATTTATACGACGTTGGTAAGCAGGCGCTCGATGCCGGAGCGATTCAGGCGTATGATATGAGCTTGGAGTGCGTTACCACCAAGCTCATGTGGGCGCTCAAGCATTTCCCGTACGAAAAAATTCGGGAAATCATGCACACAAATTATACGGGAGAGATTAATAAAGAAGGGAAGATTTATTAAGAACGCATCCAATAACCCACGATGTCTGATGCCCACACAGAAGTAGACGCCTCCGTGGCTCGGTCGCTGGCCTCGAATACGGCCGTGCAGGCGGCGGGGAAGGCGTTGTCGATCGTGATGGGGGTTGTGGTGGTGGGGCTGCTTACGCGGCTGTTGGGGCAGGAGGGGTTTGGAAAATATTCCACGGCCAATGCGTTTATCCAGGTGTTTGCGTTGTTCATGGATTTGGGGCTCAACGTGATGCTGGTGCAGATGTTGGGGGAGCAGATGGGGAATGAAAAAGAGGAACGACGGATTGTGTCGGCGCTGTTTACGCTGCGGGTGATTATGGCCGGGGTGGTGATTTCTGCCGCGCCCTTTATTGGGTTGCTGGTTCCGGCGTACGATCATGAACTCAAGATTGCGCTGTTCGCCATTTGGGGATCGTTCTTTTTTACCCTGTTGAACCAGGTGGTGATCGGGGTTCATCAACGGCATCTCACCATGCACGTGGTGGCGATTGGCGAATTGGTGGGCAGAGCCGTGCTCTTAGGTGGAGTGGTGTTGGCGGTGGCGCAAGGGTGGGGGCTCATTCCGGTGGTGCTGATCGTGTCGCTCGGAGGGTTTGTAAACTTTGTGGTGAACTTTTTGCTCGCGCTTCGGCTGTCGGATTTTCGGTGGAATATCGATGTGGCGCTTTGGAAAACGGCGTTGCGGCGATCCTGGCCCATCGGCCTTTCAATTCTGTTTGGGCTGATTTATTTTAAGGCTGATACGCTCGTGTTGAGCTGGGTTCGATCACAGTCAGAGGTGGGGATTTATGGCGCGGCCTATCGGGTGCTCGAAATTTTGATCAGCCTGCCCTTTATGTACGCGGGGGTGCTCCTGCCGATCATCGCCAAACTTTGGAAAGACGGCGCACATGCGCGATTCACCGCCCTGATCCAACGATCGTTCGACGCCATGGCGCTGTGCGTATTCCCCATGGTGCTCGGCACTCAGGCCATTGCCGTGCACGCCATCACCCTTGTTGCCGGGCCAGAATTCGCCCCGTCTGGTGACGTGCTGCGTGTGCTTATTATCGCCACGGGCGCGATTTTTTTGGCCACCGTATTGTCACACGCCGTGGTGGCGCTCGATGCGCAACGAGACATGCTCCCGTGGTATATTTGGACGGCGATCGCCACGCTCATTGCCTATATCATGCTCATCCCCCCATATGGGATTTGGGCCGCCGCTTGGCTTACGGTGGCGTCGGAGATCGTGATCCTCATCGGTAACATGGTGGTGGTATCCCGCCGCACAGAACGAGCGCTTTCGTGGATGATTGCTAGAAAAGCTCTCGCTGCATCGCTCTTGATGTTGATGGTCACTTGGATGCTTGTGCCCATATCATGGATCCTCGCCGTGATCGCCGGAGCGGTTGTGTACGTTGGCTTCCTCATGATCATGAAGGCCGTAACGCCCGAGATGTTACGCATGTTATTACCGGTGCGGAAAGAATAAGGAAGGAATAAGGCAGAGGGTATGTCCTTTGTCACGCTCGCGATGTTCTCGCGAGAAACGTCCTTGCATCCCCGCTCGGAGCGGGATGCCGGACACGCTTCGCAACGAGGCAGCTTGGGCTTCGAACGGCGCTCACGTTCCAAAGAACACACCCTCTGCCTTATTCCTTCCTTATTCTTTCCGTGATGTCCCCTATGTTGCCTCTTCTTTTAATCCTTACGGTTTTATGGACATGGTTTGTTTGGCGTCATCCAGCGCGGGCATTTACCTGGTTGCCCGTGCTGCTGCCAACGTACATGATCCGGAGTGCCGTTGGGCCGTTTCCTACCACGGCGCTTGAGCTTGCCGTGGTTGGGCTTGTGGTGGGATGGGTCGTTGCATCCCGGAAAAAAGGGATGCAGGAGGCGTGGGAGGCGGTGCGATCTTGGAGGGTCGTGATGGCTCTTTGGCTGTGTGCGGGGGCAGGGGGCGTGATCACCGCGTGGGCACAGGGGTTTGAGGTGCTGCCCGCACTAGGATTATTCCGTGCCTATTTTGTGGAGCCGCTTTTGGTGTTTGTAGTGGGGTGCCATGTGGTGCGCACCGTGGATCATCGCATTCGATTATTTCGATCCTTTGGGATTGTTGCGTGTGCGCTCGCCGTGTGGGCGATGGTGCAATACGCCACCGGGTGGGGGATCCCGCACCCGTGGGGAGCCTGGCCTGGCCGGCGCGCCACGGGTCCATTTCCATTTCCGAATGCGTTGGGGTTGTTCTTGGCACCGATCGCCGCGTTTGCCGTTGCACGGCTCATCGCTAAACCCACCCTGCAAGAAGGAGAGTCTCGATGGAAACGGGAACGCGTGTTCGCGGGGGTGGTTTTTGTGATGGCGCTCATTGGCACCACGCTCGCGGCAAGTGATGGAGGGCTTGTGGCGATCGCCGCAGCGGCAGGGGTGGCGTTGCTGATGCGCCCCCAAACACGGCGGTACGCGTTGGCTGCCGGAGTGATGGGGGTGGCGATCTTTTTATTGAGTGGTTCGGGTGGGCCGTTTTATGCCACACATCATCGCATTCGTGACATGCTCCTGTTTCAGGAATGGTCCGGAAAAGTTCGCACCGTGATTTGGAAGGAAACGGTTACGCTCCTTCAGGATCATCCGGTGTTTGGTGCAGGCCTCGCAGCCTATCCCGCCGCGATCGTGCCCTATCACACGGCCACGTGGATGGAGATTTTTCAGTATCCACACAACATTGTTTTAAATCTGTGGTCTGAAACGGGTGTGCTTGGCCTGGGGGCATTTATCGCGATCATCCTTTTTTGGATTCGCATGGCCGAGCGGCAAGAGATCGTGATTCCCGTTGTGCTCGCCATCCTGATTCACGGATTAGTGGATGTGCCGTATTTTAAAAACGATTTAGCGATCGCGTTTTGGCTCCTCGTGCTTCTCACCACGGTGTCCGAGCGATCGCGCGAAGATGCGCGTTAAAGGTGTGCGCGAATTTTTTCTGCCATGGCCTGGAGGGCTTCGCCCGTGGCTTGTGTCCCTTGAGCCGAAAGATCGTGTGGAGCGTTAATAGGGATCAGCTTGATGTGTGCGTGCGGAACTTCCAATCCCTCGATTACCAACCCCACGCGCAGGGCTCCGGTGGCTTTTTGGATCGCGGGCACCAAGTGCTTGGCGGCCAGGAGCAACGCCGAAAAGGCCGCATCATCCATGTCGAATGGGTGTTCTACTTCCTGCTTTGGCACCACAAGGGTCATCCCCGGTTGAGCAGGATGGATGTCTAGAAACGCAAAATGCTGTTCATCTTCCCAAATCTTGTGGCAAGGGATCTCTCCATTGATGATTTTGGTAAAAAGGGTGGGCATAGGGGGTGACGCAGGAGCCTTATAAAGAATACTCTACTCCGGCGGGTGTAAATACGCTACGATATCTTCCGTTATTATGCCACGTCGTCGCCGATCCTTTCGCTGGGACTTCTCCCTCCGCCCGGAAACACGTAAGGGGGTGTTTATTGTATTCCTCTTCCTCGTGGCCACGATCATTTTGCTCGCGATTTTTGGGTTGGCTGGCCGGTTAGGGGTGATGGTGGATGGATGGGTGTCGCAAGTGTTTGGATGGGTAAAGCTGTTTGTGCCTTTTGCGCTGTATGTGTGGGGATATCACCTGATGGACGAAGAGCGACTTGCCCTAAAGGTATCGCATCTCATCGGATTTATTTTGTTTTTTGTGTCGCTCGATGGTGTGGCGCACGCGGTAACATTCCCCCCGGGTACGCTTGCATTAGCCGATACGGAGTTGCTCCGCACGGCGGGAGGCAAGCTGGGGGAGCTTGTGGCCGAGCCGGCCGTGTCGCTGATGGGATTTGTAGGTGCCGTGAGTTTGCTTGTTGGGCTGTTTGTTGCCTCGCTTCTTCTCATGTTCAACACGTCCCTCGAAACGATTTTGCGCGTGCTCACGGCCGTTGGCAAAGGGCTACTCCAGGCCGGAAAACTGCTCCTGGTGCCGTTCCGCGCGGCGTGGAATGGGTTCATGGCGTCACGCACCGGGGAGGGATCTTCGGTGGCCACCGCTCCGGTTGTAGAGGAGGATGAGGAGGACGAGGGAGAGGAGGAAGAAGAGGCTGCACCGGTGGATAGCGAGGAAGAAGCAGAAGAGGAGGAGGAAGATGATGCCACAGAAATTCCCCCCGTTACGGACGCAGCACTTGCGGCTCCTAAAAAACGGAAGCGTCGTGCCAAGATTGAGATTCCGCTCGATCTGTTGATTCGTCGTGATCAACGCCCCACGTCTGGAGACATCGGGCGGAATCAGGAGATTATTCAAAAAACGCTCGCGCAGTTTGGCGTGCCGGTGGAGATGGGCGAAGTGTCCGTGGGTCCTACGGTGACCCAATTCACCCTAAAACCTGCGGAGGGGATTAAACTTACGCGCATCACCTCGCTCCACAACGATTTGGCGCTTGCCCTTGCCGCGCACCCCATCCGTATCGAAGCGCCGATTCCCGGCAAACCCCTCGTGGGGATCGAGGTTCCAAACCAGAGTGTTGCTACCGTGGGGTTGCGCGAAATGCTCGAATCCAAAGCGCTGCGCGACGCAAAAAATCCGCTGCCCTTTGTGCTCGGAAAGGATGTCACAGGTGCGCCGCTTGCCACCTCCCTCGCCAAAATGCCGCACCTGCTTGTGGCTGGTGCCACCGGTTCCGGAAAGTCGGTGTGTTTGAACATTCTGCTCATGAGCTTGCTCTACGGATACAGTCCAGATGATCTCAAACTTATTTTGGTGGACCCAAAGCGCGTGGAGTTCACGGCCTATAACGGCATTCCGCACCTGCTCTCGCCCGTTGTCACCAACGTGGAAGGCACGGTAAATGCGCTTAAGTGGACGATTCGCGAAATGGATCGCCGATTCGATATTCTCTCCAAATTCGGTTCGCGCGATATCGGTTCCTATAACGAACGCGCCGAGGATAAATTGCCCTATCTCGTGTTTGTGGTGGACGAGCTCGCCGACCTCATGGTGCAGGCGCAGCATGAGGTGGAAGGGCCAATCGTGCGTATTGCCCAAATGGCCCGTGCCGTGGGGATTCACCTGGTGCTCGCCACGCAGCGTCCATCGGTGGACGTGATCACCGGGATCATTAAGGCCAACGTGCCAGCGCGGATTGCGTTTGCCGTTGCCTCTGCTACCGACTCGCGCACCATTTTAGATCAGATGGGTGCCGAAAAACTGTTAGGCCGCGGTGACATGCTCATGCAAACATCCGACATGCCAAGCGCCAAGCGTGTGCAGGGGGCGCTCATCAGCGACGAAGAAGTCCATCGCGTGGTGGATTTCCTCAAAACAAAATACGGCCCAGCCGACTACGACGAAACGGTTACCCAGCGCGCATCTGCTTCCGGCACCGTCTTCGGTGGCGGGTCTGCGATCGACGACGAAGAATCCGATGCCCTGATTCCCGAAGCCAAAGAAGAAATTCTCCGCGCGGGCAAAGCGAGCGCCTCACTTCTCCAGCGCCGTCTAAAGGTGGGCTACGCCCGCGCCGCGCGCCTCCTCGATCTCTTGGAACAAGAGGGATTCATCGGCCCTGGCGATGGCGCCAAGCCGCGCGAAATCCTCCAATCCCGTGCGCAACCCTCTCATAACGACCAGATCCCTGCAGCCCCTCGCCCCGCCATTGATCCCGACGAAGAAATGCGCCAACATGAAATCGCTCGGCTGCAGCAACAACAGGAAGAGGATGATGTTTAGAAAGAATTTTAGAAGCCCTTCCTTCTGTTTGGAACGTGAGCGCCGTTCGAAGCCCAAGCTGCCCCGTTGCGAAGCGTGTCCGGCATCCCGCTCCGAGCGGGGATGCAAGGACGTTTCTCGCGAGAACATCGCGAGCGTGACAAACAGAAGGAAGGGCTTCTAAAATTCTTTCTAAACATCAAGCCTGTTTCTACACATGTCTTTTTTGCATAAACGCGTGGGGAGGGGAGAGGGCCTGTTTGGCGCAGACCTTCGTGATTTGCGTGAGTCGCAGGGGATCACCATTGCGCAGGCATCACACGACACCAAGCTTCACGATGCCGTGTTGCACGCCCTAGAAGAAGATCGCGTGCAGGCGCTTGGCGATCTCACGTTTTCGGAGCGGCACTTGCTTGCCTATGTGCGGTATTTGGGAGGGCATGAATCGTACTTTGTGGCGCGCTATCGCCAACGCATTCAGGCGTTGCATGCCGAACGCGATGTGCACGATGTGCTCCCGCGCACACGCCGCGTGCGGCAATGGGATTTTTTTGTTGGGCCGCAACTGCTCGCGTTTAGCGGGCTCGTGATGTTAGCGCTTCTTGTTGGGGGATACGTGTTGTGGCAGGCGCATCTGGTGCGCATTCCCCCGCCACTTGAAGTGACGCAACCTGTCGAAGGATTGCAGGTGGTGGATGCCCGCGTTTTTGTGCAAGGGCGCACTATGCCCGAGGCGCACGTGACGGTGAACGGACGCGACGCCGTGGTAGATCCCACCGGCGCCTTCTCCCTCTCCCTCGACGTGCGTCGCGGCACCACCCTCATCACCATCGTGGCTCGCCGCCGCCGCGGCAGCGAAACCCTCATCAACCGCAGCGTCCTCTACACCCCCACCCCTCTCTCTAAACCCCCAACACAAGAATCTACAACGACGACATCATCGACACTCCTCGCGCCATAATTTTTATCTTTTTTCATCATAAAAACATCTGGATTTTTTCCAGATGTTTTTGTCGTTATGCTATTGCGTAAGGATATAGAAATTCGGACGTGAACAACGTGAGAACGTCCTTGTTTGGATGCAGAACGAGGCAAAATCGAGCACCAAGCGATGCGTACACCGTGTACGCGGAGCGCGGCGCGCAGATTTTAACGAAGTTATGCGCCAAACAGGGCGTTCGGCTCATGCGACGAAGGCTGCAGCGGATCGACAGTTTAAAGAAGAGGACATCTCACACGACGGGAGGAGAGAGATCTCCCGCAGATCGCAGGAGAGGCCGTTGAATAGGATATCCCCGGAAACATGCGATACGCCGCAGTCCACCCCACACGAATCATTTTTTAGGATACGGGATCACGATGGTTGCGTCAATGATTTTTCCGACGGTTTCTCTTCAACGTCCATCGCCACACGCGACAGGCGTTCAAGAGAGGCTGCGTCTGCCAGGATAGGTGACGCAGCGACGGGAATCATTGAGGAGGAAGGAGCACTTCCGTTAGCGAGAATCACGACGTACGAGGCGTGCGATATCTATATGCACGCGCCTACCGAGATAACGGCGTGGGCGCCAACGAGCTTGATGCACCCGCGTGACGCCACCGATGATCACTGAAACAAATAAGACACCAAAAAGAATAATTGTAATGTTCACACACACCTCCATTCATCCAGAAAAGGGGATCACCAACATACGCCATGTGAGCCATCTCGTCAATCCGTCCGGCCAATACAAAACCCGCGGCTTCATCAGTGTCTCTTAGGCAGACAACAGATAAAACCGCGGGCGAGTTAGGCGGAAACATCAGCGCTCACGCGTGGATGTTCCCTGGGTTTTGGGTGAAAGGAGCGGCTAATTCGGAGAGGCAGATGCCGTTTGTGACGCAGCGGGTACCGTAGCCGTTGCTGACGAGGTTCCCTGTCGTTCCGACAGTGAGGATCGCTCGAACCATTCAGCGGGAATCTGATCGTGGCTCCCGTGAGGATGGTTCCGCAGGAACTTCGGCATCATTCCGCTTCGAAAATCGTCCATGGTAGCCAGTATCTGGAATAATGTATACCAGGGGATGTAGGTCAGGTACCGATTGTGATCTATCTCGGAGAAGAGTTGCCCAAGCAGGATGCCGCCAACCCCATCATAGGGGTTCGGAGAGATCTTCTTACCAACCTCTGTAGGAACACAGGCGCAGACTCTCCCACGCCAAGAGATGAGATTCCGTCGATCGGTTCGCAATGCCTCCATGATGAGGTCGTACGGGATTTCGACTCTCCGCATCTCTTTCTCTTTTCTTTTCTTATTTTTTTCTTTCTTATCTTCGGGGTCGACGACGTTCCCTCGATGATTTAGCTTCAGATCCCACGGTTTCGTGGATATCTCGACGAAACGTACGCCGCTCCGTAGAGCCCTCCAGAATTCATCGTGAAGGTGAGGAATGCCTAGACGTTTTTTTAGGTTGTATTCCTCGAATTGCTCCGAGACGTTGCTTTTTTTTCGTGAAGCCGCTCTATCTACGGCGCTTCTGTACCGTCTGTTTGCTTTGCTACACTCTTCTCTTAAATCCAAGAGGATCTGGGTCTCTTGAGCCGACGTATTGCGCTCGATCTCCATTCGCAGATCTTTCTGAGCCGCACTGAGCGTTTCTTGATGAGGCTTAAGGATGAGATCTTTTCCAGTCCCCGGCTTTAGTTCCCTATCGAGTTTACGCACGATCTCTTCTGTTTGCCAGACGATTTTTTGAAGAACCGCGATCGACGGGATGGCCGTGTAATAAGCCTCCATCGCTGCTAGGGAGACTCGCAAGTTCTTGGCTTTTTCGTCGGCCCGTTCTTTTGCCGCTAGAACGTCAGGGTTTCGATCTACGAGGACATCCTGGAACGCTCGAAATCGCTCCGAAGATTCCCCAAATTGAATCTCCACCTTCGTGCGCAGCATGGGATGCGGTTGGGCATTCGGCACGCCAAAGTCTCCATGGAGAATGTCCATTCCAACGGCCTCATTTGTGAAGAGCAAATTGACTTGGGGGTTTCCGACAGGTTGATCCTGATTGTAGAACGCTGGATTGCTGATGAGTGGAACTCGGAATTTTACAGTGTGCATGGCTTGCGCCCTTCTTTTTCTTGCGACGTGATCATCCGTGCCTTTCACCCTACGCCGAACATCGGGCAGGGGGTGGGGTGATCGCGTCAGGATTGTCGAATGTCCGGAACGATACGCGAATTCGCATCGTCCAAACGGGGATGGAGGGGATGCTCACCGGTCGGCAAAAGCGTACGGCGAACAGGCTGGGTAGGACATAGTTCGTGCGTTGGGTCCGGCTTTTGGCCGGAGACGCATAAGTGTATCCCGTTGTTCAGTCGGAAAAGAGACCCTATAAAAGGGACATTTTTCTGACCATAGCCTCCCTCCACTCCGGTTTGGGCGAAGGAATAAGCGCGATTATAAAGAATAGCGGCTTGAAAAAGCCCTTTATTCAGTCTTTTTTGAGGTTTTAGTCGAAACGCAAGGATTCGACCAAGGATCATAGCAGAGTAAAGCCAAAATGTCAAGATACTTAGGCATAGAGGACGTGGGGAAGGCTCCTCTTGACCAAAGGGCGTCTGCCCCGCTATAATCCGCGCGCAACAATGCTGCTTGCAAAGGGTTCAGTGGATGTGCTCCACCTCCCAATGGAAGCCTTTTTCGTCCGCATGCCACGCTTCGCCCTGTAAGACGCCCATACCTCCCAGGTTTTTCCTCGTATTGGGAGGTATTTGCATCTTTAGGGAGCACGTTCAAAAAGGCGGTCTGCTCGCGCTTCGCCTTGAAAAATGCTCATCGTACTCTGGTACGCCTGCGCTTTTTCAAGGCTCCAGCGCTTCGCATCCCATCCTTTTTGAACGTGCTCCGGGCTCTGTGTGGTCTTTCATCCACAAAATGGTTTTCGCGGCTCATCGCGTCGCTTCCCCGCACATCTCCGCCTGATCGGTCTTGTGTCCTGTACGGGTGGCGATCGCATGAGAGCTCCGTTGAACACCCCCTGTATTGCTCGTTTGTTTTCGCGGAGCGATGTTCGCCCACGATCACAATGGCACATGCAGGGCCAAACACGCGCCCATGTCCACGCAGGTGCTCCGCCGCACGGTTCCAACCGAATCCGAACGGCGATATTTTACGGCGTCGCGCGACGCCATGGCTCTCCCCGACCTCATCGAGGTGCAAAAAAAGAGCTATCGGTGGTTTTTGGAAGAAGGGATCCGTGAGTTGTTAAACGAAATCTCGCCCATCAAAGATTTTATTGGGCGTGATTTGGAATTGTCGTTTACCGACTATTCCTTTGATGAAGCAAAGTTCGACGAACAAACCTCCAAAGCCAAGCACGTAAACTACGAGGCGCCGTTGCGCGTTACCACCCGTTTGGTGAACAAGCGCACGGGCGACATGAAGGAGCAGGAGGTGTATTTGGGCGAGCTCCCCGTGATGACCGATCGCGGTACGTTCGTGATCAATGGGATTGAGCGCGTGGTGGTGAGCCAGTTGGTGCGTTCGGCCGGGGCGTTCTTCACCGCCGAGGTGGCGCGTGGCCGCCGATACTATGGCGCCAAACTCATCCCGAACCGCGGAGCCTGGTTGGAATTTGAAACAGACGCCAACAACGTGATCTGGGTAAAAATCGATCGCAAGCGCAAGGTGGCGGCCACGTCGTTGCTTCGCGCATTCGGGATGGCGACAGACGAGGAAATCCAGTCGCACTTTACCGATGTCGATACGCATCCGTTGAACCACTACATCGAGTCCACCATCGCAAAAGATGTGGCCTCCAACGAGGAAGAAGGAACGATCGAGGTGTACAAGCGCATTCGCCCGGGGGATTTGGCCACGAGCGACAACGCCCGATCGCTCATCCACGCCATGTTCTTTAAGTTTGAGCGGTACGATTTGGGTGCCGTGGGTCGCTTTAAATTTAATCAACGCTTTGGGCTCCCGGCAGATCGTGAAACGGTGAAGCAGGAAGAAAAGCGCATTCTCTCCAAAGAGGATCTGATTCATATTTTGCGGGAGGTGATTCGGTTGAACATTAGCCAGGAAGAACCGGATGACGTGGATCACTTGGGGAACCGCCGCGTGCGTGCCATTGGCGAATTGGTGCAGAGCCGGTTCCGCATTGGGTTGGCGCGCATGGAGCGCATTGTGAAAGATCGCATGTCTACGATTGATGTAACGAGCATCACGCCGGCCAAGCTCATCAACGCCCGGCCGGTGATCGGCGCGGTGCGCGAATTCTTCATGAGCTCGCAGCTTTCGCAGTTCATGGATCAAACAAACCCGTTGGCAGAGCTCGAACACAAGCGCCGCCTGTCGGCGATGGGTCCGGGTGGGCTTACGCGTGAGCGCGCCGGGTTCGACGTGCGCGACGTGCACCGCACCCACTACGGACGCATCTGCCCCATTGCCTCGCCGGAAGGGCCAAACATCGGGCTCGTGGGTCACTTGGCGTGCTACGCGCGCATCAACGATTTTGGATTTATTGAAACGCCGTATCGCCGCGTAATTTCGTGGGTGGCAAACGATGGCAAAGAGGGCGTGGGGGAGGAACTGCGCGTGGACATTACTTCGGGCGATGGCAAAACCGTGGGGAAGAAGGGTGAAAAAATCACCAAAGAGTTAGCCAAAACGCTGCAAGACAAAGTGCACATGGATCGGCTCCCGGTGGTGCCGCACGTGACGAGCGAACTGGTGTTCTTAAACGCGTTTATGGAAGAGCGGGGCACTACGGCGCCTGCCACAACGCCGATCGATTCTAAAACGGGTCGCTTTTTGCAGGAACGTGCGAGCGCCCGTAAGAATGGCGAACCAACGGTGGTGGACGTGGCCGATGTGGACTATCTCGACGTTTCGAGCAAACACGTATTGTCCATCGGTACGTCGCTGATTCCGTTCGTGGAACACGACGACGGGCAGCGCGCGCTCATGGGCACCAACATGCAACGTCAGGCCGTGCCGTGTATTCGCCCGGATGCGCCGATTGTGGGCACAGGGGTGGAGCGCCGCGCCGCGGTTGATTCTGGCCACGCCATTTTATCGCCCGACGATGGGGTGGTGGTATCCGTGGACGGTGGGCATGTGGAGATCCAAACGGAAAAGGGAGAAACGCGTCGGTATGATTTGGTAAAATTCCAACGCTCCAACCACTCCACCTGTTTGAACCAACGCCCCACGGTGTCGAAGGGGCAAAAAGTGTATGCCGGCGAGGTGCTGGTAGACGGCGCATCGTGCCAACGGGGCGAATTGGCTCTTGGGCAAAACCTGCTCTGTGCCTTCCTTTCCTGGGACGGGTATAACTACGAAGACGCTATTATTTTGTCGGAACGGTTGGTGCACACAGATCGGTTTACCTCCATCCACATTGAGCACCATGTGATCGACGTGCGCGATACCAAGCTGGGGCCGGAGGTGGTAACGGCCGACATCCCGAATGTGAGCGAAGAAAAGCTGAAGAATTTGGACGACCAAGGGATCGTGCACATCGGCGCCGAGGTAAAAGGCGGAGACATTTTGGTAGGGAAGATCACGCCCAAGGGCGAAACAGATCTGTCGGCCGAAGAAAAATTGCTCCGTGCCATTTTCGGCGAAAAGGCGCGCGACGTGCGCGACTCGTCGTTGTATTTGCAGCACGGGGAGCATGGCCGCGTGGTGGATGTAACGGTGTTCTCCCGCGAAGCGGGCGACAAGTTGCAGCCGGGAGTGATCCGCCAATACGTTGTGGCGGTTGCGGATTTGCGCAAGATTCAGGTGGGCGATAAGCTGGCCGGCCGCCACGGAAACAAGGGGGTGATCTCCAAGATCGTTCCGGTGGAAGACATGCCGTTTTTGGCAGATGGCACCCCGGTCGACATCATCCTTTCTCCGCTCGGGGTGGTGAGCCGTATGAACCTAGGGCAGATTTTGGAAACGCACCTGGGGCTTGCGGCAAACGCGTTGGGCTACACGGTGGCCTCCCCGGTGTTCGATGGGGTTCCCGAAAAAACCATTCGCGAAGAACTCAAAAAAGCCGGCTTCCCAGAAGATGGAAAAGTGGGGATGTTCGATGGCCGCACGGGTGAGGCGTACGATCACGCGCCAACCGTTGGATACATCTACATGCTTAAGCTGAACCACATGGTGGAAGACAAGATTCACCAGCGCTCCATCGGCCCGTACTCGCTGATTACCCAGCAGCCATTGGGCGGCAAGGCGCAGAGCGGTGGGCAGCGGTTTGGAGAAATGGAAGTGTGGGCGCTCGAAGCCTATGGCGCCGCGCACACGTTGCAGGAAATTCTCACCATTAAGTCCGACGACGTGCCGGGGCGTTCCAAGGCGTACGAAGCGATCATTAAGGGTGAACCGATTCGCAAGGTAAACGTGCCGGAATCATTCAACGTGCTCGTGCGTGAATTAAAAGGATTGTGCTTGGATGTGGAATTACTCAAGGGCGGCCGTCGGATCGAAGAATCCTCTGCTCGCCCGGAAAGTTTCCGTCCACGCCCTCCGCTTGTAAACGCGCCGAACCCTGATGCCTCGGATTGGGGCACGGAATCCGCCTAACCTCTCCCTCTATGTCTTTCTTCCAAACGGAAAACATCAAGACAACGGACTTCGACGCCATCCGCTTGCGCCTGGCCTCTCCGGATATCATCCGCGGGTGGTCCTATGGCGAGGTCACAAAACCGGAAACCATTAACTACCGCACGCAAAAGCCGGAAAAATCCGGGTTGTTCGCGGAAGAGATTTTTGGCCCCTCCAAAGATTGGGAGTGTTACTGCGGCAAGTACAAAAAGATTCGCTATAAGGGGATCGTGTGTGACAAATGTGGGGTGCAGGTAACGCACTCGCTCGTGCGCCGTGAGCGCATGGGGCATATCGAGTTGGCCGCTCCGGTGAGCCACATCTGGTTTTTGCGCGGGGTGCCGAGCAAGATCGGCACCGGCCTCGACATGTCCGTGCAGGCGCTCGAAAAGGTGATTTATTTTGCCGCGTTTATTATTACGGATGTGAACGAAGAGCTGCGCAAAAACACCATCGAGCAGTTGCGCCAGGAATACAAATCCAAGCGCAAGGCGCTCGACGGCGACGCCGCTCGTGAGGTGGCGCGCGTGCAGGAGGCGCACAAAGACGCCACCAAAGCCGTGGTCGAAAAGGCGCTCGAAGAAGCGCACCGTGCACAGGAGGCTGCCAGCGAAGAGCTCGATGAAGAGTTCCAGATTGCGGAAAAGGAACTGAAAGATCTCAAGCCGCTCAAGATCGTGGGGGAGAACGAATACCATGAACTGTCGCTTAAGTACGGCCACGTGTTTGAGGCCAAAATTGGCGCCGAGGCCGTGGATGAATTGTTGCGCGCCATGGACGTTACCGCCACGGTAGACTTGCTTACCTCGGAGCTCACAGACGCCAGCGATGCCAAACGCGATCGGATTATTCGCCGCTTAAAACTCCTCAAGGCGTTTCAGGCGCAGGATATTAAGCCGGATTGGATGGTGCTCAAAGCGTTACCGGTGATCCCGCCAGACTTGCGCCCGATGGTGGCGCTCGATGGAGGCCGTTTTGCCACGAGCGACCTGAACGATTTGTATCGCCGCGTAATCAACCGCAACAACCGGTTGAAGCGGCTCATGGAATTGAACGCTCCGGAAGTGATTACGCGTAACGAAAAGCGGATGTTGCAGGAAGCGGTGGACTCGCTGATCGATAACAGCGCGCGTCACTCCAAAACGGTGATTGCCGCCACCGGCAAAAAGCGCCAGCTCAAGAGCTTGGCCGACGGGCTGAAGGGAAAGCAGGGCCGATTCCGGCAAAACCTGCTCGGAAAGCGCATCGACTACTCTGGTCGTTCCGTGATTGTGGTGGGGCCCACGCTCCAAATGCACGAATGTGGGATTCCAAAAACCATGGCGCTCGAGCTGTTCCGTCCGTTTATCATTTCGGAACTCATCAAGCGAGAGCTGGTACACAACATCCGTTCGGCAAACCGATACATCGAGGCAGACCATTCGGAGGTGTGGGATATTTTGGAAAAGATCGCGTCGGATGCCGTGGTACTGTTGAACCGCGCTCCCACGCTGCACCGCCTGGGGATTCAGGGGTTCGTTCCCCGGCTCATCGAAGGCCGTGCCATTCAGATCCATCCGATGGTATGTCCGGCCTTTAACGCCGACTTCGATGGAGACCAAATGGCCGTGCACGTGCCACTCACCGAAGAGGCGCGGCAAGAGGCGCGCAACCTGATGCTCTCCACGAACAACCTGCTCAAGCCCGCCACGGGCCAGCCGGTGGCGCGTCCGGATAAAGACATCGTGTGGGGCACGTTCTACATGACCACGCTCATCGAGCCGGTTTCCGGAACGGTGAAAACGTTCGGCACACCGGCCGACGCGGTATATACGTACCAACTTGGTACATTGCCGATCCGTGAAAAGATTAAAGTGCGTCTTGCGCCGGGCGAACCGGTGAG
>JBDKJL010000006.1:0-27625 GCA_039796615.1 Candidatus Parcubacteria bacterium | reverse complement strand
TCTACAACATTGCTACCGCTGCGACGAAGCATCTCTTCTTAGGTGACGAAGTCATCGCCACGATCACAGGTACTGGTGCCACAGCGCAAGTACAGTATGCCCTCACGGATCACCTCTCAGGTTCAAGTGTGGTGACGAATGCCACGGGCACGATCATCGAGCTGATGGATTATTATCCTTTCGGTGATATTCGCTTAGATCGAAAAACAACGACCTTCTCTGAACAACGGAAGTTCATTGGGCAGGAGTATGATGTGGATACGGGGTTAAGCTACCTGAATGCGAGATATTTGAATGGGAAGATGGGGAGATTTGTGAGTCAGGATCCAGCGTATTTAAGTGTGGGGACGAAACAATTCGATCAACGCCTACTCTCCAACCCACAAGTACTGAATAGTTATTCGTATGCATTCAATAACCCTATTAGGATCAGCGATCCGGATGGGAAGTTCCCTCCGGCACTGATTGCATTGGGTGCAGCGGCGCTTCTCTATGCGCCACAGGCGAGCATGCTCGCTTATGAAGCAACGATGACGCCGGTTGGACAATTGGGTGCATCGCAAATCGCAAGTGATGCGAACGAAGGGAGATATGGGTGGGCGGCGTTTGGTGCCTTTGCTACTGTAGCTGGGGGTTCTAGCTCAGCCGGGCGAGCCGCAAAATACGTACCTACATTCGATGGTTTGTGGTCTATCGGGAGACAAGGCATTCGTTCAGAGAACGCTATTTATCATGCCCAAAGAGCTGGCTCTGAGGGAATTGGACATGCCGCGCAATTTGGTCTTAGGACTACGGGGGAATATATTGAAAAAACAAGAGAATTCATTACCAACGCAATTAATCGAAATTTTTCGGCCAAATTGGAAACAGGGAATAAATTCGATACTCTTAGAACTTACGATCAGAGTACTAACACCTTTTCCTCCTTTGAGGTAAACAAGGCTACTAATGCAGTCACGCCACGGACTATGTTTAAGCCAGATGGAGGGATTAATTACTTTAACAATTCCAATCTAAATCCTGGCAGATCAATTAATCTTAAGAATTATTTTACGAAATAGTATGGCATACACCACGAATGAAGAGATTAAGAATTGTTTATTGAAGAATTATTCAGGAAGTACATCCACTGCGTCTGTGGAGGATCTTCTAAAATGGTGGACATACTTTGTCTCCAGGGTTGATTCCGAAGGTGATATAGACGAGTATTGGAATGATTTAACAGTGCGTAAAGCCATTGCGGATATTCAAGACTTCGTGAATCCAGAAGAAAAAGAGACCTTCTTAAAAGAACTTGATCAAATTGATGAGGAGTTCAAGACTAAGACTATAGAATTAGAAAACCCATTCCGAGAGGGGGAAGAAGAAAAATATGATGGACCTTGGTTTCATTTTCGAGCTCCAGAATATCTCGTTCGGACCGAAAAATTTATAATTAAGAAACCGTAGCCTAGGAATAGGCCCGCGGAATATGCGTAGGACTTTCTTCCATGCCTCGCAAGAGGTTTAGGAAAGGTGGTATAAGCCGAAAGGCGGCGATCCTGCAAAGGCGCAGAATTACTGGAACAATCAAAAGAAAACAAAAGCTCAAAAATAAGTTAATATACACATATGACCGAACAGAAAAGAGTCAAGAAAGTTTGCTATGTCTGCGGATGCACGCTGCAGGACTATCCTTACGATCCTGAGCATCTAGTCCCAAACCCTGAAGTAATCTGCCCTTCTTGCGGTATTCACTATGGCTGTGATGACGAAGGTGCGGGTGATGTCATTCCCGACGAACTAGCTTATTCTGGCTGGAAATTTGCTGACGAAAATCACAAAAAAATAATGAAATTTTGGCGTCAGTATTGGATAGACGGCGGTATGAAGTGGTGGGCCGAAGAGGATCCATTTGGGCGACAGCCAGAAGGTTGGGACCCTAAAAAACAACTGGAGAATGTGCCGACTGAGTTTAAGTAAGATTATATAATTCTCGCTAGTGGGTGCCGAGTGAAAATGAAGATTGATTCACATGATGGCCTGCGGATTACGCGTAGGGTTTTCTTCCATGCCCAATAGGGTTTAGGAAAGGTGACATCACACCATCTATCCGCCGTTTTGTCTGATTGTCGGCGGCCTTACCGCAGGCCCACCTGGCATGGACCCCTTAAGTTAGACATGGCGGTGAATAGTCTTCGGCCTCTGTGTCCAATATAACCGATATGCAACATATAGGAATACGATTAGACGATGAAGGCGGCGGTGTATTAAAAAAATTCGAAGGTAAAAAAATAACTATTGCAGCATTATTCATCGCGGCGAATGGCGTCTTTGTTTTCATGATTGCGCTGCTGTACTACACCGGTTTGGTCGCGGGGGAGGTGAATATTATGCGATGGATCATGCGGGCACTCGGTTCTTTATTGATTGCCTATGGCGTATTTAAACGCATGAAGGCGGCTTATTGGTTTGCATTATTTTTTTCTGGTTTCTTGACGTTATTCGGCATTCTGTCAGTCGTTGCGTTATTAACTTTAGGAGAAATGCATTTTTTCCTATTCACGACGTCTGTGCTTACCGCGTGTCTTCTTTTTGCGTTCGTCCTTCTTTTTCCTAAGCGCATCCGCGCGGAGTTTAAATGACTCTCTTTTGACCACCCCTCCCCAGGTGATATCATCTCCGCATGTTGTCTTTGAGCGTGTTAGCGGCGGTGGCGTTATCGTGGGCGCTCACGCCGGCGGTGCGGGCGTTGGCGTTGCATTTTGGCGCGGTGGATCAGCCCACGGGGGGGCGGAAGGTTCATAAAAAAAGTACGGCGTTGTGGGGCGGGTTGGCCACGGGGCTTGTGGTGTTGCTCTCGATCGTGTTCGTGTCGCTGGTGTTGGATGATGTGGGGGTGCCCGCATGGCAACTTACCGGATTCGCGTTAGGGATTGTGATCCTGATGATTGGCGGGTTGTTGGACGATCGATGGAATCTGCCGCCGTGGGCGCAGTTTTTATTTCCGCTGGCGGCCGGGGTCATTGTCGTGCTCACGGGGAGTGGGATCGAGCGCATTACAAATCCGGGCGGTGGCGCACCGATTGAGTTGGGATGGATTGGAGTACCGCTAAGCATTTTGTGGTTACTCACAGTAACGTTCGCCATGAAATTATTGGATGGCCTCGATGGATTGGTGGCCGGGCTCACGGTGGTAGGTGCGGTGTTGATCGCGCTTTTGGCCGGGTCAGAAGCGTACTTCCAACCGATGATTGCCATGTTGGCATTGCTGGTGGCCGGGGCGTATCTGGGATTTTTACCGCACAACCGCGAAGGGAATATTTTTTTGGGAGAGGCGGGGAGCACCATCGCCGGATTTAGTTTGGGTGTGCTCGCGATTCTTTCGGGTGCCAAAGTGGCCACGGCGGCCACGGCGCTTGCGATTCCGCTCGTGGATGTGGCGATCGTGGTGATTCGTCGGCTCATGGCCGGGCGCTCGCCGTTTCGCGGAGATACGGAGCATCTGCATTTTCAATTGTTGGCGCTCGGTCTTCGTCCGCGAACGGTGGCGCGGCTTATTTGGGGGGTGGGAGCCGCGGCCGGGCTTTTGGCGCTCACGCTACAAACGCGCGGAAAAATCTTCCTGTTTATTTTTCTCGCGGCGCTTGTGTGTACGGCGTCGTATCTTGCGTGGGCGCGTGGCAGAGGTCGCGGTCGTGGAGAAGGATCGTTTTTCGACGTATAAATAATAAACTCGTTTATGAAAGCGCTCCATCTTGTGATCATTCTCCTCGCCCTTATCGTTGGGGCGGCATTAACACTTCGTTTTTTGCCCGCAAGCGCTCTACCGTCTTTGGGAGAGAAAACGGCGCAGCCGCCGTTGCAGGAGCGCCGGGTGCTGTTGGTGGATGAGCGCGTGCGCATTCCGGTAGAAGTGGCGCGTGCAAATGAGGAGCATGCGCGTGGGCTTTCGTATCGCACCACGCTCCCTGCCACGGACGGGATGTTGTTTGTATTCCCCGTGGCAGAGTCGCGTTCGTTTTGGATGCGGGGGATGCAGTTTCCACTCGACATCCTTTTTATTCGTGAAGGACGCATCATCAGTATCCATCCAAGCGTGCCGCCGCCATCAGAAACCAAGGGGATTCCGGCGATTGTTCGTTCTCCGGCTGCTGCCGATATGGTTCTAGAGGTAAACGCCGGGGCGGCGGAGGCGTGGGAGCTCGTGGTCGGGATGGAGGTGACAATGGAGCAAAAATAAGGTAGCGTAGCCGCCATGAAGCCGTTTACGCAGGTTCACCTCATCGGCATCGGCGGAATCCACGTGTCCGCTGTGGCGCGTCTCTTAAAGGCGCGTGGTGTTGCGATATCCGGCAGTGATGCGGTGGAGGGCGAGGAGGTCGCGCGTTTGCGTGCCGAAGGAATTGCGGTGACGATTGGTCATGCCGCCGAAAACCTTCCGGCAACGGCCGATGCGGTAGTGTACAGCGACGCCGTGCCCGAAGAGAATCCAGAACGCGTCGAGGCTGTGAAACGCAGTCTTCCGTTGTTTGACTCTCATTGCTTTCTCGGCCAACTGTTCGCCGATGCCACACAAATCGTGATCACCGGCACCCACGGCAAGAGCACCACCACGGCCATGGTGGGAAAAATTCTGGAAGCGGCTGGAGAAAATCCCACGGTCGTCGTGGGCACGCGTGTTCCCGGCTGGGAATACGGTAACTTGCGCATTGGTCGCGACGATTTGCTCGTGGTGGAAGGGGATGAATATAAGTCGCATGTGTTGTCGTATCGCCCTACCGTGCTCGCGATCACGAACATGGAATGGGATCATCCGGATATTTTTCTTACGCCAGAGTTGTACGCAGAGTTATTTCGTAAAGCCGAAGCATCCGTTGTCTCAGGCGGTACGGTGGTGCGCGGCGGGGAAGAACTGAACATCGCATTGCAAATTCCCGGCGCGCACAATCGCCAAAATGCCGCGCTTGCTCGTGCCGCTGTTCTGGCATATAAAAAAGACGTCCGTCCCGACGTTATTACCAAAACCCTCACAGATTTTCCCGGTGTGTGGCGTCGCTTCGAGCGCGTCGGTACCTTCAATGGCGCGCCAGTGGTTTCTGACTACGGCCATCATCCCACGGAAGTTCGCGAAACATTGAAAGCGGCACGCGAGGCATTTCCCGATCGGCGGATCGTTTTGTGTTATCAACCACACCAACGGGCACGCACGAAGCAGCTCTTTAACGACTTCGTTCCCGTTCTCGCCTCCGCAGATGCTCTCATCCTCGTCGAAATCTACGACGTCCCCGGTCGCGAAGAGGTGGAATACGCAGACGTATCAAGTATAAAATTGCTCGAAACGCTCCCGCCGTCGAATCACCCGCGTTCCTACGCACCCGACATTGCCGACACTGAACGACAACTTCGTAAAATCGCACGGTCGAATGATCTCATCCTCGTGATGGGCGCCGGAACGATTGATAAAGTAGCACGACGATTGGTCGAGGTTCTTTCCTGACGTATTATGTTGGTTTTTATTGATGAGTCGGGAGATCCGGGTTTACGAATAGAGGCAGGAGCGAGTCGTTCCTTTACGGTTGGGCTTGTTGTTTTTGAGAATGAAGCAGATGCCCACGCGTGCGATCAACGCATTACGGCATTACGTCGTGAGCTGGGGTGGAGCGAAAAAGCAGAGTTCCATTTTCGTCGGAATTCAGATCGTATTCGTGAAACGTTTTTACGTGCGGTTGCTCCGCAGCCTTTTTTCTATTACGGTGTCGTTATCCAAAAGGATGCTGCCGGGATATGGCGTGAGGCGTTTAAGGAAAAAGAGGCTTTTTATCATTATGTCTGTGGATTGGTTCTCGAGAGTGCAAAAGAAACATTGCGTGACGCGATCGTTGTCATCGACCGAAGCGGCGGATGGGACTTTCGTCGGCGACTCTCTGCGCAATTAAAACGAAAGAGCAACATATCCGGCTCGTTGATTAAAAAAGTAAAAATGCAGGATTCGAAAAGCAATAATCTGTTGCAGCTGGTAGACTATGTCGCGAGTGTGATCAACCGGGCAGCGACGGGTGAGAAAAATGGGGCGCTCCTAAGAAGGATTATCGCCCATCGGGAAATTTCTGTTCAAAAATGGCCCAAAAAGAATCCCCCAGACCTATCCCTGTAAGGGGAAAGCGACGATAAACGTCACCGTTCAGTCTGGGGGCGATTCCAAAAAAATCATACATCCAAGCGATAGGATGTGTCAATAAGTCTAGGCACTCTATTATGACCCCCCTTACTCCCTCTCAAGTTACCGCTCTCACATCCGCCATCCCTGGCGTGCTTCAGCATGAGCCAATGGCTAAGCACACGAATTTTCGCATTGGGGGGCCGGCGCGGCTGTATGTGACGTTGGGAACGGCAGAGGCGATTATCCAGGCGGTGCAGGCGGCAGAGGCGGCGGGCGTGCCCTGGGCGATTTTTGGTGGTGGATCCAACATCCTCGTCGCGGATGAGGGATATGAAGGATTGGTGATTCAGTCTGCGTTGCGCAACCTTTCGATTGATGGTGAACGCGTGAACGTGGGGAGCGGCGCAATTACCGCGCTCACGGCGCGCAAGGCCGCCGATGCCGGGCTCACCGGATTTGAGTGGGCGATTGGGGTGCCGGGCACGATCGGCGGGGCACTATACGGCAACGCCGGGTGTTACGGAGGGGAGATAAAAGACGTGGTGGAATCGGTCGACGCGTATCGTCTTTCGGATGGCATGCGCGCCACCTACACAAACGCCGATTGCCGTTTTGAATATCGCGGATCGCGGTTTAAATATGAACGACATTTGTTATTCGGTTGCACGTTGCGATTGACGGCGGGCGATGCGGCCGCGGCAAAAAAACGGATTCAAGAGGTGATCGAAATCCGAAAAGAAAAACAGCCATTGGATTCTGCCAGCGCCGGATGCGCATTTAAGAATTTCGAATTTGATGATCTCTCGGCGGTGGCGCATCTCCAGAGCCTCGTTGACGTGCCAGAGGCGATGTTAACGGCAAAGCGCATCTCGGCCGGGTGGTTGGTGGAAAAAGCCGGGCTCATGGGGATGTCTGTTGGTAACGTTCGCGTGAGCGATAAGCATGGAAATTTTCTGATTCAAACATCCGGCGCAACGGCTCGGGATGTGCTTGCCCTCATGCGGAATGTGCAGGAAGTTGTCCACAAGCGGTTCGGGATTGAACTTCAAGAAGAAGTCCAGTTGTTGGGGTTCTGATGGTGCGCTATGCTCCCATCCTATGTGTGGCATTGTTGGCTATATCGGCAATAAACAGGCGCTTCCCACGCTTTTACAGGGGTTACGCGATCTGGAATACCGCGGGTACGACAGCGCGGGGATTGCGGTGCTTGATCAGAGCCAGGCGATTCGTATTCGTGAGGTGGGGAAGGTGGACAACCTGGTAAAAAAGATCGATGGGCAGCCGGTGCCGGGCACCATGGGGATTGCGCATACGCGCTGGGCCACTCATGGCGGGGTAACGGAGCTCAACGCCCATCCGCATATGGCAAAGGGTGGCAAGATTCTTCTTGTTCACAACGGCATCATCGAAAATTATCGCGAGCTGGCGCAAAAAATCAACGAGCCGCTCACCTCGGAAACAGACACCGAGGTGTTGGCAAAATGGATCGCCATGCACGACGAAGGCGATTTGGCGCAGGCGGTAAAAAAAGCGCTTACGGGTGTGCGCGGAACATACGGTATTCTCGCCATGCACACGGATCATCCAGAGATGCTTGTGGCCGCGCGCATGGGCAGCCCGCTCGTGATCGGCATCGGTGAGCAGGCGTATTACATCGCGAGTGACGTAACACCGATGCTGCCGTACACCAAACAGGTGACGTTTTTAGATGATGGGGAAGTCGCCGTGATTCGTCGCGATGGATTAACGATTTTTAATCTCAAAGACGAGGTGGTGACAAAGGGCGTTACGCATATTGAATGGGATCAGGAAAAGGCGCAGAAAAATGGGTTCGAACATTTCATGCTCAAAGAAATTTTCGACCAACCCACCGTGTTTGAAGACGCGATTCGCGGCCGCGTGGGATTGGAGGAGGGCACGGCGCATCTTGGCGGGCTTGCCATGACGGATGAGCAGATTCGCAGTATTACACGCATCATCATCATCGCCGAGGGCACGGCCAAATACGCCGGGATGGTAGCAAAGTATGCGTTTGAACGATTGGCGCAAATTCCTACAGAAGTCGATTCTTCCAGTGAGTTCCGTTATCGCGACCCGGTGGTGGATGAGCACACGCTCATTTTCGCCGTTTCCCAATCCGGTGAAACGGTGGATACGCTCATGGCCGTTCGGGAGGCAAAGCGAAAAGGGGCGTTTGTGCGCGGCATCATCAACGTGGTGGGTTCTACCATTGCGCGCGAAACAGGAGCGGGTACCTACATCCATGCTGGGCCAGAGCTCGCCGTGGCATCCACCAAAGCCTACACCAATATGGTGGCGGTGCTCATGCTGTATGCGTTGCAGTTTGGCCGACTCAAGCACACCACGGTGGCCACTGGGCAGCGGATGCTCCAGGCGTTGCTCAACATTCCGGCGAATATGCAGATGGTGTTGCAGCAGAGCGATGCCATCAAGGCGATTGCAAAAGAATATAGCCGCTATCACAATATTTTATTTTTGGGGCGTGGGGTGAATTACCCGGTGGCACTTGAGGGCGCGCTCAAGCTCAAAGAAATTTCGTATATCCATTGCGAGGGGTTTGCCGGGGGAGAGATGAAACACGGCCCGCTCGCGCTGGTGAGCACCGAGGTGCCGATTATCGCGCTGCTTACGAAGAATGCGTTGTACGATAAAATGAAAAGTAACGTGCAGGAGGCCAAGGCGCGCGGTGCACGCATCCTCGCCATTGCCACAGAGGGGGACGAAGAGATTCGAGAGGTCGCCGACGAGGTGATTTTTGTGCCAAAAACCATGGAATTATTAGAGCCGTTGTTGAACACGCTTCCGCTTCAGCTCCTGGCGTATCACACGGCCGTGGCGCTCAATCGTGATGTGGATCGGCCGCGCAATTTGGCCAAGAGTGTTACGGTGGAATAACGCGCTATGAAAAAGATCGTGATGATTGGTGGCGGCACGGGCACGGGGATTCTTCTCGCGGGATTTAAGGGGTATCCCGTTGCTCCGTCCGTGATTGTTTCGAGCGCCGACGATGGCGGGTCCAGTGGCGTTCTCCGTCGAACGCTCAGCGTGTTCCCGCCGGGAGACGTGCGTCAGTGTTTGGCGGGGCTTTCGGATGCCAGCCCGGCGCTGCAAGCGCTGTTTCAATATCGATTCGAGAGCGGGCCATTTAAGGGGCATCCGGTGGGTAATCTCCTGTTGGCGGCGCTCGAACAGCAGCACGGAAGCGTGGAGGCGGCCATCCGTTGCGCATCGGAATTATTGCAGATTCGAGGAGAGGTGATCCCCGTTACACGATTCCCCACCGTTCTTTCTGCCACATATGAGGGGGGAAAAACCGTCACCGGAGAGCATCAGATCGATGAACCTCCGCGACGCGGTACACGGCGCATTATTTCGTTACGGCTCACGCCCTCCGCTCCGGCCAATCCGCGTGCGTTAAAAGCTCTTCGCTCGGCAAACGTCATCATTTTGGGTCCCGGAGATCTCTATACGAGCGCTCTCCCGAGCCTCTTAGCAAAAGGGGTTACGCGAGCGATCGACGCCTCGCGTGCCCGGGTTGTACTGGTTACCAACATCATGACAAAATACGGGCAAACAGATGGGTTCCAGGCATCAGATTTTGTCCGTGTAGTGAACCAGTATCTTGGCGTGCGCAAAGTGGAGCTGGCGGTGATCAACACCAAGCGGCCGAGCACACGGTTATTGGGATTATATAAAAATGAAAAGGCGCTGTTTGTGAATCCGGATGTGCAGGAGATCGTGCGGATGGGTGCACGGGTGATTGCTGGATCGGTGCTCTCAGATGTCGCCTTCCGCAAGGCAAAGGGGGACGTGCTTCAACGTAGTCTGGTGCGCCACGACGCTAAAAAGGTGGCGGCGCTTATTTGGAAACATCTCTAATGTATGGAATTTCATCGTGAAGAGATTCGCACCGGCCTTGTGGCCATCAAGTTCTCCATTCAGGAGGGCGATCTTGTGATCGGTTGGGCGTATCTTTACGTGCTCAAGAACGACCGGCATCCAGAGCCGTATGGATTTTTAGAAAATGTCTATATTGAAAAAGCATTTCGCGGCAAGGGGATCGGCACACGGTTTATCCGGGATGTGATCGAAGAAGCAAAAAAACAGGGATGTTATAAGCTCATCGGCAATAGCCGCACGAGCAACGAGAGCGCCCACGCCTTTTATGAACGGTTTGGATTCCGCAAGCACGGATTTGAGTTCCGCATGGATCTGATTGATTCCAAGCCCCTCCAGCAAGACTAGCGTGCTATGATGTGGGGGTATGCAACTCACCATCGAATCAAAGGGGCTGGATCTCACCGACGCACTCCGGGCGTTTACGGAGGAAAAATTTCGTTCACTCGAACCATTCGCAGACATCGTAAAACTGGATATCGACCTGGGGAAATCATCCGGCCATCATCACCATGGGGAAATTTTCTTTTGTGAGGCGCATCTCTTCCTTGCCGGAAAAGATTTTTTTGTGAAGAAAGAGGAGGCGGATCTCTACAAGGCCATCGATAAGGTCAAAGATCACCTCAAGGAGATGCTGGCGGAGTGGAAAGATCGCCAGGTGTCGGAGCAACGACGTGGGGGGGATTGATCGTGAGTAATGTTGCGTATGGGTTTTTACTTGATCGCGTATCTTACGCGATCAAGTGTCTTCAAGTTGCCTTAAACCCCATTCCCCGCTACCATCCCGCTACGAAATATGTCCTTCCTGAACAAGCTATTTGGCGACCCAAATGCCAAAGAAATCAAGAAATTACAGCCAATCGTGGCGCAAATTGAGGCGCGCGGGGAGGCCGTTAAAGCATTGTCGGATGAAGGGCTCAAGGAAGAGGCGCAAAAGCTTAAAGCGCGGTTGATTGAAGGAGCGAGCACCAACGATGTGCTGCCCGAGGCCTTTGCCTTAGCACGCGAGGCCAGCACCCGAGCTATCAAGCAGCGGCAGTACCCCGTGCAGCTCATGGGGGGGATTGCGATCCATAAAGGGATGATCGCAGAGATGCGCACCGGGGAGGGGAAGACACTCACCGCCGTGGCGCCCGTGGTGTTGAACGCCCTTACCGGCAAAGGGGTTCACCTGGTAACGGTAAACGATTACCTCGCGCGCCGTGACGCGGTGTGGATGGGGCAGGTGTACGCCGCGTTAGGATTATCCGTGGGGTGTATTCAACATGAGAGCGGATTTATATACGACCCCGCGTTTAAGCGCGAGCCAGAACATGATGACGCGCGGGATGCTACCGGGGGATTCCGCGTGGACATGGATTACTTGCGTCCCTGTTCCCGTAAAGAGGCGTATGCGGCGGATATCACATACGGCACCAACAACGAGTTTGGGTTTGATTATTTACGCGATAACATGGTGGGAAGTGTGGATGCCATGGTGCAGCGGCCGTTGCATTTCGCCATCATCGACGAGGTGGACTCCATTTTGGTGGACGAAGCGCGCACGCCGCTCATCATCAGCGGCCCTTCGGCAGAGCCGTCGGAGCTCTACTATCGATTGGCAAATGTGGTGCCGCAGCTTGCGATTACGGCAGATTATACGGTCGACGAAAAACATCGTGCCGTTACACTCACGCAAGACGGGATTTCGCGCGTGGAGAAATTGCTTGGCGTGGAAAATTTGTACACCACCGAAGGGATGCGCTTAGCGCACCATCTTGAGCAAGCGCTCCGTGCCCACGCCCTGTTCAAAAAAGATCGCGACTATGTGGTGAAAGATGGCAACGTGGTGATTGTGGATGAGTTTACCGGACGGTTGATGGTGGGTCGTCGCTATTCCGAGGGGTTGCACCAGGCCATCGAGGCCAAGGAGCATGTGTCGATTCAGCGCGAGTCTATCACGCTCGCCACGATTACGTTTCAGAACTATTTCCGGCTCTACGAAAAATTGGCGGGGATGACTGGCACGGCTGCCACCGAGGCCGAAGAGTTCCACAAAATTTATAAACTGGAAGTGCTTTCCATCCCCACGCACAAGGGGAATTATCGTGTGGACTTGCCGGACAAGGTGTACAAAACCGAATTGGGCAAATTCCGCGCCATCACGCAGGAGATTAAAGAACGGTCGGCAAAAGGCCAGCCGGTGCTTGTGGGAACGGTCTCTATCGAAAAGAACGAGCTTCTTTCCTCTTTCCTTTCTGAAGCCGGCGTGGCGCACGAGGTGTTGAATGCCAAAAACCACGAACGTGAAGGCGCGATTATCGCGCAGGCCGGGCGCAAAGGCGCGGTGACGATTGCCACCAACATGGCCGGTCGTGGCGTGGACATCATTTTGGGGGGCAATCCGCCCAACCCCGCCGAAGCCGAAGAGGTTCGTGCGGCAGGCGGGCTGCATGTGCTCGGCACGGAGCGTCACGAAAGCCGCCGCATCGATAACCAGCTTCGTGGCCGTTCCGGACGCCAGGGGGATCCGGGCTCAACCCAGTTTTTCATTTCCACCGAAGATGATCTCATGCGGATTTTTGGCACCGATCGCATGAAGAAGATGATGGATACGCTCCGTGTGCCGGATGACATGGCGATCGAGCATAAGATGCTGTCTAAATCCATCGAGAGCGCGCAGCATCGGGTGGAAGGGCATCATTTCGATACACGTAAGCATTTGTTGGAATACGATGACGTGCTCAATAAGCATCGCATCGCCGTGTATCGCAAGCGCCGTGATCTGTTAGAACTGGCGGCCATGCCCACGCAAGAGGGGGAGCGCCCACTTAAGAGCCGTGTGCTCGAAGCGATCGAAGCCGAGGTGGAGCATCTGGTATTGCTGCACACATCCGAGGAAACAGAAGATCCGTCCACATGGGATTTGCAGGCGTTGCGCACCGGCATTGCCGCGCTCTTGCCACCGGATGCGGCAGCAGATGTTGCTCGGCGTTTGGTGGCGGAGGAGAAGCGTGAAGACTCCACCACAGCCTCGCAAGAAGAACAGGCCGAAAAATTTGATGTGGCCGCGCGCCGCACGCGCCTCATCGAAACGGTGATGACAGCCGTGCGCACGGCCTACACCGCCGTAGAAGAACGCGTGGGCGACGCGGTAATCATGGCGGATGTGGAAAAAGCCGTCTTTTTGCGCGCCATCGACGATGCGTGGATTAACCATCTTGAGCAAGTAGATTACCTCCGCCAAGGCATCAGTTTGCAGGGCTACGGCCAGCGCGATCCGCTTGTGGAATACAAGCGCGAAGCGTTCCGCCTGTTCAACGATCTCATGGCCGGCATCAGCCGCACCGTGGCGCACCTTATTCTTCGCGTTCAAATCGATCGCCGCCCCTCTGCCCCCGCCTCTCCCATGCAGCGCGCCCTCACCGAATCCGGCCCGGCCAAAACCACCGCTTCCAGCACACCCACCGCCGACACCTCTGGCGCAAAAGTCGGTCGTAACGACGCGTGCCCGTGCGGGAGTGGGAAGAAGTATAAAAAATGCCACGGGCAATGATATGCGAATAGAAACCGGAAATCTTGAAATCCTGAATGGGAAAAATCCTGAACGGAAAGGATGGATTATCGGTACGTTTATTCCAGAAGATTCATTGATGCATTCTTCAGCGTGCGAAGTAAAATGGGCGACGCATCCTAAAGGACTACAGAAGAAAGCCGGAACTAATTTGGATAGTAGGGTCAGGACAATGATTATTCTTATTTCAGGAAAATGGCTCACGAGATTTTTAGGGGATGGTAAAGAAGTGATTCTTTCTAAGCCCGGAGATTATTTGATTTATGAAGGAGCTTCGCATGAAAATGAGGCCTTAGAAGATAGCCAGATGATGATCGTTAGATGGGGCGCGTAGTTTCAATGAGTATGGAGCACGAGTTTTATCAAGTCTCTCTGAAGGCGATCATCCGTCGGCCAGATGGGAAGGTGTTGTGTTTGAAGGGGAAAAAAGGTGGCGCATTTGAGGGCTATCATGATCTTCCGGGCGGGAGAATTAGCAAAAAAGAATTCAGGGTTTCGTTCATGGAAATTTTGCAGCGAGAGTTGCAAGAGGAGATCGGCGATCTGTCCGTAGATATTTCATCTATTCCGTGCGGCGTCGGACGGCATTTATCCAAGGATGGTTTTCCGGTCATCTACATCTTTTTTCCCGCAACATGCACGGCGACGAATGCGAGCGTTCCCATTAGCCATGAACATGAGGGATATGCATGGCTTGAGCTTACAGAGGGAAGCGCGGAGAACTTTTTTATATCAGGCATTCTTGAAGGTGTGCAGCAGTACCTTCATCAATTAGCACGACCAAGCAACTCGCTTTCTGATCAGGGCGTGGATCAACGTAAATTCTGATTCCAGAGCCTCGTAGGCCTTTTTTGTTTTTTGATCTTTGAGTAAAGACCTTTTCAGCTGAGCGTACGATTTCATAGAGTTAAAATATAACGTATATGTTATATTTTTTTCAATCCGTTCAAAGTGACGGATCGCGATCTTACGCTCTAAATGCAAATCGACCTCACAGGAAGTAGGCCATGTGGGGTCGATTGATACGGAGAGCCTTTTTAGAGGATTTCTTCTATTGCCCCTATGTTAAGGTAGTGTTCGATCGCAAAGGGGATTTGGATGGACTCATGTCGTTTTCCATCTTTAATCATCCAAATTGTTCCACCATCGAACTCAAGGGTTGCGTCATCTTTAGGCTCAATGAACAGATCTACTTGGTCCTGAAGCGTCAGGAAGGTTAGCATGATTTGTTTGAGAATTTTGTATCTTTTCTTTTTTAAAGGGTAGCCGCGCAGGATTCTTTTGAGTAATTTTTTTCTTCGCAATGTATTTCTCCTTTTTTCAGAATAAGCCCCCCAACAACGAGTTGTCAATTTTTTATAGTGGCGTCAAGATAGCTACACATACGAACCGCGCTTGTCCCTTTCTTGCGAGCCTTGTAGCATGCAACCCTTCATCCTCTCTATGGAATTTAGCACCCTTTCTCGCCGCGCGATCGAGATTCAAAAGCAATATAATGCCCATAACGCGGCGCGGGGAAAAGCGTGGGGCGCACGGGAGTATGCCGAGGGGTTGGTGGGAGATGTGGGGGATCTCATGAAGTTGATCCAGGCAAAAGAGGGATATCGTGATAAGGGCGACCATGATGCCAAGATACAACATGAGATCGCAGATATTCTTTGGTCCACGATCGTGCTGGCCGATCAGCTCGGCCTTGACCTTGAACAGGTTTTTATGAAAGAAATGGATGTGCTTGAAGAACGCGTCCGCCAGAACAACGGCTAATATGACTCCTCCTCTCACCAATATTGCGATCATCGGCTACGGCATCGTGGGCCAGGCGGTGGCGCATGGGTTTTCAACACCCGCGATGCAGGAGAAGTATCGAACGCTTTTTTATGACAAGTTCAAAACATCCGATTCATTGGAAGATGTTGTAACGGCGAGTGAATTTATTTTCATCTGCCTGCCCACGCCCATGAAGGCGGATGAGAGCGGGATTGATCTTTCCATTATCGAGGAAATGGTTGGCGAGGTGGCGCGGTATACAGATGGCACGGATAAAATCGTGGTGATCAAATCCACGGTGACTCCGGGCACCACGCAGCGGTTGCAGGAGCGCCACCCGAACACCGCTTTTTGTTTTAGTCCGGAATTTTTGCGCGAGTCGAGCTATTTGCAAGACGCGCTCAATCCCGATCGCAGTGTCGTTGGCACCACGGACGAAGCGGTGGCGGCGCGCGTGGCGGCCGTGTTGCGTACGCAGTTCCCAAACGTGCAGATGTTCCATACCGATCCCACCACGGCAGAAATGGCCAAATACATGGCCAACATGTACCTGGCGCAAAAAGTAATGTTTGCCAACGAAATGGCCGCCGTATGCGATGCGCTCGGCATCCAGTACGCGGATGTGAAATCCATTGTGGTGGCGGATCATCGTATCTACGATTCGCATCTCGACATCCACGCGCCGCGTGGGTTTGGCGGCAAGTGTTTCCCCAAAGATCTCATTGCCCTGCGCGGCCGGGCGCGCGAACTTGGGGTGGATACGGATCTTCTTTCGGCCGTGTGGGAGAGCAACAAAAAAATCCGTACGGTGCGGGATTGGGAAGATATTCCGTTTGCCGTCACAAAATCGCCAGAGGAACATCCATAACATATCATCACACGCCATTATGACACCGAAAAAAGTGATTGCCGTTTCGGGGGGGTTCGATCCCATCCATATCGGCCATGTACGCCTCATCCGCGAAGCGGCCGCGTTGGGCGATGAATTGATCGTGATCGTGAACAACGACAACTGGCTTCGCAAGAAAAAAGGCACGGTGTTTATGCCAGAGGCACAACGAAAGGAGATCATCGAAGGGATTAAGGGCGTTACGGCCGTGGTGCTCACATCGCACCCAGAAGGATGCGATGACATGAGCGTGTGTGATGCACTGCGTGAGATTCGCCCGCACGTGTTTGCAAATGGGGGTGATCGGTTTAGCGACAACATTCCCGAAGCCGTGTTGTGCCGCGAATTGCAGATCGAAACGGTTTTTAATATCGGCCGCGAAGGCAAGGTTCAGTCCAGTTCCTGGCTCACAGCACACGATCGCGTTACACGCGTCTGTTTTTGCGGGTCTGGAATCAACTATGTTGACTGTCATGGAAAGGGGATTTGATTACTTGCCAGATTCCAGATTCCCGCGTTACACTCCTCCCGCTTTATGAAAAAAACCGCGAAGGCACCCTTGTCACGAAAAGCGAGTCTCCGGAGGGTTGGGTGGCTTTTTGCGCTGTTTTTGGTGCTCGGTGGGATCACCTGGCCGCAGGGAACCAACTGGTTGGTGGATCGGTTTAATGGGGTGGCGCGCACCGAGGTTCCGCACGTGTCGTTCCCGTGGTCGCTCGGGCTTGATCTTCAGGGGGGTACGCGGTTGGAATACGCGGCAGATCTTTCGCACGTTCTTGCCGCCGAGCAACAGGCCGCCATGGAGGGGGTTCGTGATGTGATTGAACGCCGGGTAAATGCTCTTGGGGTGTCTGAGCCGATCGTGCAAACTGCACAGGCTGGGAACCAGTGGCGTCTTGCGGTAGAGCTTGCGGGGATCCGCGATGTGAACGAAGCGATTCGGATGATCGGCGAAACGCCCATTTTAGATTTTCGTGAAGAGAACACCGAGGCTGGTCGCGCGCTCACCGTTGAAGAGCAAGCGCAGCTCGATGCCATGAACGCCGAGATTCGTGCCAAGGCCGATGCGGCGCTCACCGCGGTGAAGGCCGGAAAATCTCTTTCCGAGGTGGCGACGGCCGAAAGTAACGACGCCACATCTCAAGGGAATGGCGGTGACGCCGGATTCCTGTTGGCGCAGCAGGCGTATGCTGGCGTGTACAGCGCGCTGCGTGATGCCCCCGTCGGGTTACACTCCGCCGTGATCGACGACGGCGCGCGTTGGGTGGTGGCGGACGTGTTGGAGCGGAAAGACGCCGGGGTTGAACGCCGCGCGTCGCATATCGCGGTGCAATGGGCAGGCGCGGAACAATCGATGAGCACCTCTACCAAAGAAGAGGCTCTTGCACGCATCACCGAAATCGCGTCGCGCACCACCGCAGAGAATTTTGATGATATCGCACGCACCTCTTCCGACGAGCCAGGAGCCGATCAGACGGCCGGAGATCTTGGGTGGTTCCGTCCCGGAGAAATGGTGGAATCATTTGCCGATGCCACGGCGAAGCTTGAGATGGGGGCTGTCTCTGGTGTCGTTGAAACATCGTTTGGCTATCACCTGATCAAAAAAACCGGGGAGCGTCCCTTGCCAGACGTCCGCGTGCGGCTTGTGGCCTATCGCAAAGCGCAGTCTGCAGACATCGTGGACACGAGCCCGTGGAAGCGCACGGCGCTTACGGGCAAGCAGCTCGCGCGGGCACAGTTGAACTTTGACCCTCAAACCAGCGAGCCGATGGTAACACTGGACTTCGACGGCGAGGGGGCGGATTTGTTTGCAGAGCTTACCAAAAAGAACATTGGCAAGCCCATCGGCATTTTCTTGGACGATCAACCGATCTCCGTTCCGGTGGTGAATCAGGAAATTTTGGGAGGGCAGGCCGTGATCAGCGGCGGCTTTACGGTGGAGGAGGCCAAGCTGTTGGCCCAACGGCTGCAAGCGGGGGCATTGCCCGTGCCGATCGAGATTATTTCGCAACAAACCGTGGGCCCGACATTAGGGAGCGAATCGATTGCCGCATCGCTCAACGTGGCGCTGTTTGGGTTCGCATTCGTGGCGCTGTTCATGCTGCTCCTGTATCGCATCCCTGGACTAGTGGCCGTCGTAGCGCTGGCGTTCTACACCGCGTTATTGATTGCGCTCTTTAAACTCATTCCGGTAACACTCACGCTCTCCGGCATTGCGGGGCTTATTCTCTCCATCGGGATGGCCGTGGACGCGAACGTGTTGATTTTTGAGCGATTCAAGGAAGAATTACGCGCCAAGAAGCCGATGTCGGTGGCGATCGAGGAAGCGTTCAAGCGCGCCTGGCTTTCCATCCGCGATGGCAATGCCACTACGTTGATTTCCTGTGCGGTGCTGTACTGGTTTAGCTCATCCGTGATTAAAGGTTTTGCGCTCACGCTCGCGCTCGGGGTGTTCGTGTCCTTATTCTCTGCCACGGTGGTAACCCATGCGCTGTTGCGCGTGGTGGCACATCCGGCGCTCGTGGCGCGGTTCCCGCGATTGTTCTTGATGCCAAAGGCGTAACCCCTCTATGAATATCATGAAACTTCGCGTGCTTTGGTACGCCATCTCCGGTGCGCTCGTGATTGGATCCATCGTGGCCATCGGGATGTTCGGGCTGCGCCAGGGGATCGACTTTACCGGGGGCTCATTGATGGCGTTGCGGTTTGAAGAGCGTCCGTCTTCGTTGGATGTTGGCAATGTGCTTTCGGAGATGTCGTTGGGAGCGGTAGTGGGGCAGCCCGTAGGGGAGCAAGACATGAACCTTCGGATGAAAACGCTTACAGAAGAAGAGCACACGGCGGTGCTCGATCGCCTCTCTACCGCATTTGGAACCGTGCAAGAGTTACGATACGACGCCATCGGCCCGTCGATCGGCGCAGAGCTCCGCGCAAAGTCGTGGAAAGCGCTGCTCGTGGTGTTCGTGGGGATTTTGGCATACGTGGCCTACATGTTCCGAAAAGTTTCCGCGCCGATTGCAAGCTGGAAGTATGGAATCATTACGATTGGCACGGCGCTGCACGATGTGATTATCCCGCTCGGATTATTCGCCATCTTGGGGCATTTTGGCCAGGTGGAGATCGGTACTCCGTTTATCGCGGCCATTCTTACGATCATGGGGTACTCGATTAACGACACGATCATTGTGTTCGATCGGGTGCGCGAAAACTTGCAGCGGATGGGCGGATCGTTTGATGAGATCGTGCACACCTCGCTCAAGCAAACCTACGCCCGCTCGCTTTACACCTCTCTCACCACCCTGTTTACCCTCGTGGCCATCTATCTGTTCGGCGGCGACAGCATCAAGGAATTTGCCCTGGCACTCATCGTTGGGATCCTCGCCGGAACGTACTCATCGATTTTCGTGGCCGCTCCCATGCTTGTAACGTGGGATCGATTCCGCCGCCGCAAATAACCGTTTTTTGCCTGCTACCACCGGTCAGGCAGAGATGGTATGATCCTCCGCATGGAGGATCTTTTGTTATCGCCAGAAACCTGGGGAGCCCTCCTCCTCCAGCAGCTCGTGCAATTCGGGGATAACCCGCTTGTCGCCATGTGGTGGCTGTTTTTGCATGGGGGATGGGCCGTGCTCATTTGGGCGCTTTTATGGGGCGGGCGCGCTGTTTGGTTAGACACTCGGCAGAGTAAGTATATTGCGAAGCGAAAATTCGTGTTGCTTGCCATCGACGTGCCAAAAAATACGGAGCAAACGGTTAAGGCGGTCGAAAATATGTTCGCGCATCTAGCAGGCTCTCACTCCGACCCATCGTTTTTGGAAAAATGGATCGAAGGAAAGATGCAGGATTCCATTTCGTGCGAGATCGTTTCCATCGAGGGGCATATTCAGTATCTCATCCACACCACGCGCAAGCTTCGCGATTTGGTGGAAGCGTCCGTTTACGCGCAATATCCGGAGGCAGAAATCACCGAGGTAGAGGATTATACGCACCACGCTCCGCATCATTTCCCCGATGGGATTCACGACTGTTTTGCGTTTGAATTTACCAACGCGCGCAGCGATGTTTATCCAATTAAAACGTACGTGGATTTTGAACATCAACTCACCGGGGAATTTAAAGATCCCCTCGCCGTTTTTTTGGAAATGATGGGGCGCTTGGGGCCGGGGGAGCAGTTGTGGTATCAAATCATCATTACGGCCATTGATCAAAAAGAATACGTTCCAAAGGCACTCTCAGAAATCAAAAAAATCACAGGGCAGGAGGAAAAGGTGCACAAATCATTTGTGGACAAGGCACTCGATGCGCCGTTGAACGCGATGAACGCGGCGGCCGATGCGGTGATGGGGGGAGGCCATGCCGAAGAGCATAAAAAGAATGAAAATGCGTTGAATTCGCGGATGTGGAACCTCACACCGGGGGAACGGAAACTGGTGGAAGGAATGGAACGCAAAATGTCCAAGATTATTTTCCGCACAAAAATCCGGTGTGTGTATATCGCCAAAAAGGAGGTGTTTAGCAAACCACGGGTGGCCTATTCCATTGTGGGTGCCATCAAGCAGTTCAACACCAACGATGGCGGGGCGATTAAACCCGAATCCAAACATGTGGGGGTGAGCTCCACGATTGTGTTGTTTGCCGAGGCGCGCAACAACGTGCGAAAAAATCACCTGGTTCACGCGTATGCGCGGCGTTCAAATTGGGCCGGATTGCACAACTTTTATCTCAGCTCCGAAGAGCTTGCGTCATTGTGGCACTTGCCGGTTTCGCTGTTTGTGAAGGCGCCGCAGGTGAAGAAAACGGAGAGTAAGAAAACAGAGCCGCCCATTAACCTTCCGATGGGATAATCGCTTCTTTTCATGCCCATTCCGTACGATCACGATCATGATAACGAGGTGACGCTCTTCGGCGCCACTAATTTTCGCAATCAGCAGCGACGGTTCGGCATCCGCACCGATGATCGGCGTCGTCATATCTACATTTTGGGAAAAACGGGCATGGGAAAAACCACGTTGCTGGAAAACATGGTGTTAAGTGATATTTCAGCGGGGCACGGTGTGGCGTATATCGATCCGCACGGGGATACGGCAGAAAAAATTCTCGATTACATCCCGGCAAAACGGATTAACGACGTGGTGTACTTTAATCCGGCCGACACGTCGTTCCCGGTAGGGTTCAATATTCTCGAAACGGTGAGTGAAGATCAAAAACACCTTGTGGCCTCCGGCCTCATGGGGGTGTTTAAAAAAATCTGGCCAGACGTGTGGAGCGCGCGCATGGAATACATTTTATTGAACTGCGTGTTGGCGCTGCTCGATTATCCGGGGGCCACGCTTCTCGGGATCAATCGGTTGTTGGTGGACAAAGAATATCGCACACGCGTGATCGCAAAGATTCGCGATCCGATCGTGAAAACATTCTGGGTTGCTGAGTTTTCCTCGTGGTCCGAAAAGTACGCCACCGAGGCTATCGCTCCGGTGCAAAACAAGGTGGGGCAATTCCTTTCGGCGTCCATCGTTCGAAATATTGTGGCGCAGGTAAAATCTACCATCGATCCGCGCAAAATCATGGATGAGGGAAAGATTTTTATCGTCAACCTGTCAAAGGGGAAAATCGGTGAAGACAACATGCGTCTTTTGGGAGGCATGATTGTCACCAAGATTCAGCTGGCCGCCATGGAGCGCGTGGATATTCCGCTCGAGGCGGATCGACGGGATTTTTATCTGTTTGTGGACGAATTTCAAAACTTTGCTAATGAATCGTTTGCGAATATTTTGTCCGAAGCGCGTAAGTACCGGTTAAATCTTACGGTGGCGCATCAATACATCGAACAATTGGCCGAGGAGGTTCGCGATGGGGTGTTCGGCAACGTGGGAACGATCATTTTGTTCCGCGTGGGCGCACAGGATGCCACCTTCTTGGAAACGGAATTCATGCCCACGTTTACGCCGGAAGATCTCACGAACCTCACCAAATTCCAGGTGTATCTAAAACTCATGGTGGATGGCGTTTCCACCGCGCCTTTTTCGGCAAATACCCTCGCGCCGATCGCGCAGCGTACCGGCTCTACAGAAAAGGTGATCGCGGTGAGTCGCGAGCGATACGCGGAGCCTCGCGCCGATATCGAAGAAAAAGTGTTGCGCTGGAGCGGGATGGAGGCGGGTCCGGTGGCCGAAACGCCGTTGCTTGGGAATGCGCCCGCAGGCGCCGGCGGCGAAACGGGGGCGGTGGTATATCCGAAGATTCAAACGGAAGAAGAGCAGGAGGCGCGTGAGGCGCTCGGAGGAATCCCGGCGAGCCTTGTGCCGGGAACACCGGAGCACGCGGATGCCGGCAGGCGCGCGCTTGAGGGGGATGGCGCGGCAGATGACACCGTAGAATATTTACGGATTTCTCCGGAGCGCTTGGCGGCGATTTCAAAACCGCCAGCACCCGGAAAAAAAGACAAGCCCAAGTTCAAGCACACCTGTACGCGGTGCGGAAAAACATGGGAGATGCCCATCCAGCTCGATCCCACGCGGCCGATGTATTGCGCGGAATGCATGCCGCTCATGCGTGAAGAACGAAAAACAAAACAAACCATCGTAAAGGCGGCGGTGCGGGCGGATGCGCCAGGAATGTCTACCACCGAAACTACGGTGGCAAAGCCCATTGAACGCCCTAAGGCAGAGCAAAATCGGCCGCGCCTGGTGCTTACCGACACCAAGCAGCTTGATCGGCTCGCGGATGCGGAGGAAGACGACGATGAAGAGTCGTCTGACCTTGTGCTTTCGGTTGCCGCCGCAAAGGGCGCGCCGGTTGAAACGCGCAAAGAAGCGGTTGTTCCGCCAAAGGGAGAGGTGCGTGATGCGCGGCCATCTTCGGCACGCGCGGTGCCTCCGCCATCGCGTTCATCATCAACACCCGTTGCCTCGCCGCGTCCCGCAAACAGCGGAGGTCGTGCTCGTGAAGGAGGCCATTCACAAGATTCTCGTCCACGAAATAGGCCTCCGCAGAGCCGCCCTTCTTCTGAACGGCCGGCATCAGCGTCGCGCCCGGCAGGATCAGCGCGTCCGCCGCGCGTGTCGTTGGAAGAGGTGTTCCGTGATGCGGAAGATCGTTTAGACCTTTCTCCATCAGGGTCTTCATCGGGAACGGCTGGAAAAGAAAGCCGTCCGAGTACGGTGTTCCGTCCGGGTCAACGGGTGCGATTTGATGCCGAATCATAATGTATGCCGCAACGCGTCACCTTTCCGAGTAGCGACCACATTCAGATTGTGGGTGATTGGGTTACCGCGCCCAGCACGCTTGGTGCCATTATTCTTGTGCATGCGTTTTCCGCAAATCGGAAAAGCTGGGCCGTGTTTCAAACAGTGCTCGCAGAGCGGGGGCTCGCATCGATCGCGATTGATTTGCGCGGGCATGGCGAGAGCATCGTGGCACGTGATGGGAGCCCGCTTGCGTATGAACGGTTTACGGACGATGAAAACGAAAACAGTTTGGAAGATGTGCGCGCAGCCTGGGATTGGTTGCGCAAGCGCGGGGTAGAGCCGCAGCGCATCGGGCTCGCCGGGGCATCGATTGGGGCGAACCTTGCGTTGCAATTTTTGGCAGAGGAGCCGCAGATTCATGGCGCGGCGCTGTTAAGCCCGGGGGAGAATTATCACGGTGTTACCATTCAGGATGCGGCGGCGCGTTTGTTGCCGCATCAAGCGGTGTGGATGGCCGCTTCTCGTGGGGACGACGACGCAAGTGTGCAGGCCGTGGCCAAATTGCAGGAGTGGCTTGAGGTGGAAGAAAAACCGTTTCAAACACTGATGCGTGCGGGTCATGGCACGCAGATGCTGGAACAAAACCCGGCGCTCATGCCCGCGATTGCCGACTGGCTTCGGGAGCGGTTGCTGGCAGCGTAATCACGATGGCTTCTTATGGAACTCTTTCACGCATTGGTTCTCGGCATCGTGCAGGGGCTCACGGAATTTTTTCCGGTGAGCTCCAGCGGTCACCTGGTACTCATCCCCGTGTTGTTTGGGTGGGATGATCAAGGATTGGCGTTCGACACGATCGTGCATGGCGGAACCCTTGTGGCCGTGGTGGGCGCTTTTTGGGGAGATTTGCGGCGGGGGGTTCGCAAGGCGATCCAGAAACGTGATGCGGCATCCCGGCAGTTTTTTTTGCGGATTCTCGTGGCGGCGATTCCCGGGTTGGCGGTGGGAGCATTATTCGGCGATCTCTTTGAATCGGTGTTTCGTGGGCCGCTCCCGGTGGCCATCAGTTTGGCCGTGTGGGGGATCGTGCTGTGGGCTGTCGACCATTGGCGTGCGTCGCGCCCGGCACCCGTGCGCAATCCACAGCAGGTTACATGGGCACAAGCGCTCATTGTGGGGTGCATGCAGGCGATTGCGCTCATCCCTGGAACTTCTCGATCGGGGATCACGATGACAGGCGGGTTGCTCTCTGGGATGGATCGGAAAACAGCGGTCGATGTGTCATTCCTCGTGAGCATCCCCACCATTGCGGCGGCGTTTGCCTATGGCCTGCTTCAGTTGGTGCAGAGCGGATCAGCGATGGATCACGCGGGGATGTTGATCACCGGGTTTGTCGCCGCGGCGTTTACAGGGAGCTTGGCCATTCGCCTGTTGCGCACATACGTAGCGAATCATTCCCTTGCTGTTTTTGCCTGGTATCGATTGGCTCTGGCCGCGTTGATTATTCTTCTTACCGTATGATTCGTCGCCTTCTTTTTGCCTGTATCCTCGCGTGTGTGCCGCTTGTGGCACATGCCGCACCGGTGCCCTCGTTAAAACCGGGTGCGGTGGATCCGGCGCTCGATCCGAGCACGTTCGCATCGCTCTTAGTGATCGATGTGGCGTCTGGAAAAACGCTCTATCAATCGCAACCCAACCGTGTTTGGACGCCCGCAAGCCTCACCAAGCTCATGACAGCCGTTTCGTATACCGCAACGCCGCGCACCTGGGCAGCGGCTGGAACCATTACCTCGGCCGATGAAGTGGGGGGAGGGCGATTGGCCGTGGCTTCCGGGAGTCGCATGACGCTCCGCGATTTGCTGTATTCCGCGGTGGTGGGTTCGGCGAATAACGCCGCCGAGGCGCTTGCGCGTCAGTCGGGTATTGGTCGTGAGCCGTTTATCACCAAGATGAACGCGGATGCGCTCGCCCTCGGGATGGCCAGTTCCACCTTTCGCGATGCATCAGGCATGCACGCATCAAATACCACCACAGCCATCGACATGGCGATCCTTTTAGATCGCGCGTCACAACAGGCAGAAATTCAAAAAGCGATGGTCACGTTTAACTACAAATTCACCATTGCCGCGCCCGTTCGCTCTACAAAGAACATTAAAAATACCAACGGTCTCTTATTTATCGAGCCGGACATTTGGGTAACGGCCGGAAAAACAGGCTATCTGGAAGAATCAAAATATAATCTGGCGGTAAAGGTAAAACCATCGCCAAAACTTCTCGCGGCTCAAACCGCCGCGGGCAATCCCGGTGGCGAACTCGCCATCATCGTTCTCGGTTCTCCTACACGCGACGGTGCCGTAAAAGCCACGGCCACCCTCGCAAAATGGGCGTGGGATCACATTCAGTGGCAAGGAGATGCCGCCACATTTCCTCGCAATCGCGGACTCGATGATCGCGGCGCCGATGTAAAAGCGCTCCAGGTATACCTCAACACCCACGGTGCCCCCATCGCCTCCACTGGCCCTGGATCTCCAGGAAAAGAAACAGAGACTTTCGGCACGCTCACCAAAGCGGCTCTCGCGCGCTTCCAGCAATCTCACGCCGCCGACATCCTCACCCCCCTCGGCCGCACCACCGCCTCCGGCTATCTTGACTTCCAAACCCGCGCCTACATCCATGGCGCGATAACACCAGCGGTTATCGCCCCTTCTTCAACCTCAGCGGTTGTTCAAGAGCCGGGTTAAGTGCATAGGGAGAATTTTCGGAACGTGAGCGCCGTTCGTAGCCCAAGCTGCCCCGCTGCGAAGCACGTCCGGAATCCCGCTCCGAGCGGGATGGAGGACGTTTCTCGCGAGAACATCGCGAGCGTGACGGAAGTTCTCCCTATGCACTTAACCCCCCCCCTCATCCTTGCTAATTCTCCCATTTTCCGCTAATCTCTCCCCTTCATGGAACTTCCCGCCCTCAAAGCGTTCTTAGAAGAGCGCAAACAGCCCGCTTATCGCTACGAACAGGCGGCGCGGGCGTTTTACGTGGAGCTCGAGGATTCCTGGGAAAAGGTCACGCCCTGGCCCAAAGCCTTGCGGGAAGAGGCGGCGAAGGTTGTTCCGTGGGATGCGCTCACGGCAGGGGTCACTCAAGAGAACAAATCCGGCGATACCATCAAAACCCTCTTCGCCTGTGCGGATGGGCTTAAAATCGAAACCGTGCTCATGCGCAACGATCCTACGGCCACGGCGGGTTCGCACGACGATCGCAACACCGTGTGCATTTCCTGCCAGGTTGGCTGCCCCATGGGCTGCACCTTTTGTGCCACGGGAACCATGGGCCTTAAGCGTAACCTCACCGTTAACGAGATGGTGGAGCAGGTGATTTTTTATGCGCGCTGGCTCAAGGCCAAGGGTGGTCGTCGAATCACAAACGTGGTGTACATGGGGATGGGCGAACCCATGAACAACTACAACGAAGTGATGCGCTCCGTGCGTCTCTTAAACGCGCAAGATGGTTTTAACCTGGGCGCACGTCATATCAGCATTTCCACCTGTGGGGTTGTCCCCGGCATTTTACGATTAGCCGACGAGCCCGAGCAGGTAAACCTCGCCATCTCCCTCCACTCCGGCATCGATAGCACGCGTTCCAAAATCATGCCGGTGAATAAGGCATATGACGTCACCAAGCTCATGCGTGCCGTGCGCACCTACACCGAAAAAACCAATCGCAAAGTCTTTTTTGAATACCTCATGTTAAAAGGGGTCAACGACAGCCTGGAAGAAGCCGACGCCGTTGCCGACATCCTCGAAGAAAATCCGCGCTTGTATCATGTGAATGTGATTAAGTATCACGACACGGATTCTTTTGAATCCACGCCCAAGGATGGTCGCATGGCGTTTATCCAGCGTTTAAAAGAACGGCGCATCCCCGTTACGCATCGCCGCACGTTTGGTGAAGATATTGATGCGGCCTGTGGTCAGCTCGCTATCAACGACTCCGACGGCAAAGTGTCGCAAGGATTAGAGGCGGTGCATTTGAATCGTGAAGGTCGTCATGCTCCGGCGAAAGAGTGGGGAGGCGAGGCGTGACGCGCTCATATCGTACAAATGCTTCAGAAGGGAACATTCCTTTTTGGGGCGTGAGGACTGTTTGACGACGAGCGAAGCGAGGCGGAGTTCCGCAGC
>JBDKJL010000005.1:0-18701 GCA_039796615.1 Candidatus Parcubacteria bacterium | reverse complement strand
ACGCCGATCCGTTGCTTCAACCATGATTCTCACCCTTCCTCTTATCGCCGCGTTGGCTGGCATCGCTGCCGGTGCCATTTTATTTGCGCTCAACCATCTCGCTCCCAAATTCGGCGCAGGTCGGTTTGTGCGCGATCTCGACACCGTGTGCATTTTAGGGCACGACTGTTCCGGCCGTGAGGCACATCTGATCGGCGTGCTTCTTCATTTTGTGCTCTCGGCTTTTTTTGGCGCGGCCTATGCGGTGGCCGTGGGGTTTGGCATGGTGATGGGCTATGCCGCTGGGCCGTTGCTCATGTACGCCATTATTCTCACCGTGGTGATGGGCGGCGTTGTGATGCCGCTCCAAGGCCACGGACTCTTTGGGATGAAAGAAGATGCCTGGTTCCCGGTGGATTTGCTCCTCACGAATGTGATGTGGGTAGCCCTGTTCGGTGTTTTGATGAATGTGCTAACGTAGATCCGCATGGTTCGATGATGTTGTATGCGGATTCTCACGGTTTCCGACTTCCTGTCGCTTGTCAATGAACTCCTCAAGGCTCTTGCGGAGCGCGAGCCGTTTGCGGTGGAGGGGGAGATTTCCGGATATCGCATTTCGCAGGGGCAGTGGGTGAGTTTTGATTTAAAAGATGCGCAGGGGATGGTGAACGTGTTCATGCCCGTGTGGAAGCTCAATGTGCCGGTGGAAGATGGGATGAAGGTGCGTGTGCATGGGGTTGGTCGGATTTATCCAAAGTACGGAAAATTTTCCCTCTCTGCCGAACGGATTGAACTGGTGGGCGAAGGAGCCCTTAAAAAAGCGCTCGCCGCGTTACGGCTCAAATTGGAAAAAGAAGGATTATTTGATCCGTCACGCAAACGAGCACTTCCCCGTTTCCCGCAAACGATTGCGCTCATTGCCAGCCGCGAAAGTGCCGCCTATGGCGATGTGTTGCGCATTTTAAATGAACGTTGGGGCGGGATGGAGATTGATTCGTATCATGTAAAGGTGCAGGGCGAGGGCGCGGCGCACGATGTGATGAACGCTCTCAAGCAGGCGGAACAAGGAAATTACGATGTGATTGTGATCACACGCGGCGGCGGCGGATTTGAAGAGCTCATGAGCTTTAACGACGAAGCATTGGTGCGCGCCATCCACGCATCGCGCATTCCAACGATGGTGGCGATCGGCCATGAACGCGACATCACGCTGGCCGAAGAGGCCGCCGACGTGCGCGGATCTACGCCCACGGATTGTGCACGCCGGCTCGTGCCCGATCGTGAAGATGTGCTGTATGAACTAGCGTCGCTCCAGGGCAACATCGAGAACGCTGTGGTGCAAGCGCTGGAGCGGGGTCATCGATTGATTCAGCGCGCCTTGCAAGCGCCCGCGGTGTGGCTCTCTGGTCGGATGGCTCTTGTGGAGGCGCGGTGCACCGCCCTCGATGCATCCGTAGACACCTGGCTTCGCGCATTGCGCGAACAGGTGCAGTCGCGCGCACGGCTTCTGGCATCGCTCGACCCATCGGCCGTGCTCAAGCGCGGATACGCCATTCTTCGCGACACCTCCGGCCACGCTATTACCTCTACCGCTCGCCTTAAAACAGGCCAGAATGCCACCCTCTCATTGCAAGACGGCGACGCAGGCGTTACCGTTACACGCGTTGGTTCACAGGTGCTTCAGCCCAAAATGCTTTAACGTATGGCTCCTAAAAAAGACGCAAAAACGCTCGATATTGCTAAAAGTTTTCAGGAGCTGGAAGAAACAGCCGCGTGGTTTGAACAGGGCGAGGCGGATGTGGATAAAGGCCTCGAAAAGTTTGAGCGCGCCATGGAAATTGCGGATGCGTTGAAAAAACGCCTTACAGAAGCGGAGAATAAGGTAAAAGAAATAAAGAAAAAATATGAAGCGAGTTAAATGTTAAATTATGCATCTTCTCTTCCGCTGGATCATCTCTGCCACCGCCCTCTTCCTGGTGGCCTTTATCGTGCCGGGCGTAACGGTAGAGAATCCCTGGAACGCGCTCATGGCCGCACTGGTGATTGGGCTGGTGAACCTGTTCATCCGGCCGATTCTTGTGATCCTTACGCTGCCTGTTACGGTGCTCACGCTCGGATTATTCACGCTTGTGATTAATGCGATCTTATTCTGGTTTGTCTCCACGATTGTGGATGGCTTTGTGGTGGAGGGGGTGATGGCCGCCTTTTTGGGCGCGTTTGCCTATTGGCTCATCGCCTGGGCTGGGAATGTTGTCGCGGGTACCGATAAATGACCCCGCCCCTCGCAAAGGGCGGGGTCATTTTTTTATGCCCACGAAATCCACACACAATATTATCGTTCTCTCCGTTGGCGGATCACTCATTGTCCCGGCGTCGGGTATCGACGTGGCCTTTCTAAAAGATTTTCGCCGATTCATTTTGAGCCAGATCAAAAAAGGACGTCGGTTTATCATGGTAACGGGTGGTGGCCGCACCGCCCGCGAATATCAGCAGGCCGCGGATGCGGTTCTCAAGCCAACGGATGAAGATATGGATTGGTTGGGGATCCATTCGTCGCGATTAAACGCGCAGTTATTCCGCAATATGTTTCGCGATGTGGCGCAGCATGTGGTGGTAAAAAATCCCACACGCACGATTCCGTGGAATCACCACGTGCTCCTAGCCGCCGGATGGAAACCCGGCCGCTCCACCGATGCGGTGGCCGTACAGTTGGCGCACGCATACGGCTCACGGCTTGTGATCAACCTCTCCAACATCGACCGTGTGTACGACAAAGATCCATATCTTCACGAAGATGCCAAGCCGCTCAAAACCGTTTCCTGGCGCGATTTCCGTAAGCTCGTGGGCACCAAATGGTCTCCCGGGGCCAACGCGCCCTTCGACCCCGTGGCCTCCCGCTTTGCCGAAAAATGGGGAATGACCGTGGCCGTGATGGGGAAGAATCTCAAAAATGTGGCGAATTATTTAGACAAAAAATCATTCAAGGGCACGGTGATTGGGGCTTCGTAATGTCTTAGCGCGTGAGGTTGATGAATGGCAACGTGGCGTTGGGGATCATCTGTGAGGGCAATACGCCGTTCCACTTTTCGATGGCTTGCAAGTCCACATACGATTGCCCGCCCTGCTGTGTGATCGCTTCGGCCTGAATCTTAATAGCTTCCGCTTCGGCCTTAGCTTGCGTTACGCGCTGCTCCGCTTCGAACTTCACCTGTTCCAATTTATTCTTTGCAGCAAGCGCATTTTGTTCAGCTGTCACCTTTGCTTCGATGGATTCGTTGAACGATTCAGAGAAATCAAAATTAATCACGGAAAAGTCATCTACAAGAATGTGGTGCCCCTTGAGGCGTTCTGCGAGTGATGCGCGAATCGTTTCTTTCACCGTTTCCCGTTTGGTGATCAATTCTTCTGCGGTGTATTGCGCGGTGGCAGCTTTTACCGCCTCTTGGATCGCCGGAGAGATCACTTTTTCGGCATAACCAATCCCTACTTCTTTATAGAGAAACGCCACGAGTGCCGGATCTAAGTGGTAGTTTAGTGCCACGGTGGCTTTTACGGTTTGAAGGTCTTTACTCGCAGCCGATGCTTGCACTTCATCTTTTTGAATGCGCACATCAATCTTCCGCACCGTTTGCGCAATCGGCATGCGCCAATGGATGCCACTTTCAAGCGGTGTGTCATTTACCGCACCCCAGGTGAGCACTACGCCGCGCTCTCCAGCCGCGATAATCACGAGCGGATTTACGATCACGAACAGGATCACAAAACACACAATACCGAGCACAATCCGTAAGCCGCTGTGTTTAATAGGAAATGTCATATGTGCCGACGGTAACACTCAACCCCCACCGCCGCAAGCCCAACCCGGTAAATACGACACGACCCCACGGAACGACGCAGAGTGCGTGTCGTCCCATGGGGTCTGAGGTGAGGGGGCTAGTTGTTCTTGTGAAGAACGGGGTTTGGTTTGTTGGGCTTTTTATTGACGTGGATCTCTACGGCACCCGTAAGCCCGTTGCGAATGAAGAGCATCGCGTCTTGTCCAGAGACGTCTCGCGCCTTGACTTCCCTTCGTTCTCCGTTGCGGCAATCCCACAACTTCATTGCGGCGGTGACATAGAGTCCGGATTCCACCGTACAGCCGTTGCCGAGGGAAATACCCGTACCAGCGTTTGCGCCGATGAGGCAGTGATTCCCGATGTGGATACGCTCCTTTCCACCGCCAGACAACGTTCCCATGGAAGAGGCTCCTCCACCGAGGTCGGAATTGTCACCGACATGAACGCCCTGGGATACGCGTCCTTCGATCACGCAGTTTTCGTCGGTTCCTGCATTGTAGTTGACGAATCCTGAGGGCATTATTATGGCTCCTGACCCCAGGTATGCGCCAAGGCGTGCACAGTGTGCGGCTTCGACACGGACATTGGTGGGTGTGACGTAGTCGAGCATGTACGGAATTTTATCTAAACTCCGGACAAAGAAGGAATCATCGTCACCCCAGCTCCCGATACGTTTTTCCGATGCTTCTTCTGGCAGCATCGGGCCATGGGAGGTCCAAGCGATATTGGGGAGGATCGTAAAGATCCCCTCCAGGTTCACCGTATTCGGTTTCACTTTTCGATGTGAGAGGAGGTGAAGACGCAAGTATACGTCTGCGACCGTTTCTGGTGGCTTCGATAGATCCTCGATAAACGTCGCAACGAGACGGCAAGAGCTCCCCTCTACGCCAGTAGAGAATAGCTGCTTCGGGAGGGCGTGAAGTGCATTGATATTCACGTGACCCGGTTCACGCTGGAACGGAGCGAACGCATTTAAGATGGATCGAGACTCCCTTGAGCCGAGAACGATCGAATGGTTTCCGTTGAGGTAGTCTGCCGCGGCGGCGAGCACGGCGCACGTACCATGGTGCTCTTCCTTATTCGGTTGAGGGTAGAACACGTCCATCAGTGTAGCCGCTCGGTGTCTCGAAAATCGCGCGATCCCAAAGGCGAATGCTTCAGGCCGTTTGTAGCCTGGTCGCATTTCGATCCCATCGGTGAATCGTCTGAATTCTTCTATGCTTGAAAGGGGCGTTGTGATTATGGTCATGGCTCTTCTCCTTGTGGGTATTTTCGATGTGAGCCTGCGCGACTGTAGGGAATATTTTACAAAACGTCAATAGGCCGCCGATGAAAAAATCCTCTTTTCAGAGGATTTTTTCTTACTTCTTCGAAGATTTCTTTGGCTTTTTCTTATTCTTCTGCTGGGCGTTATTGCCTTTTGCCATATGAATCAAAGCATGAGTAAGGGGCTACAGAGAGCAGTGTAGCATAAAACAATTGTAAATGACGGGATGACAAGCCCTAAATAGGTGTCTTTGACATATTTGAAATTGGACGGTACATATGAGCTCGTTAATGCGCGTAGGGCGTGTTAACTCTCTCGAAGGAGTTCATAATGAGAATTCAGATTATTGTGTGTATTGCTGTAGGATGCATCGTAGCGGCAGTAGGATGCAACGCGGAGCCGGAAAGGGTAGAGAAGAAGGAGCTGATCTTTAAGGAACCGATCCTGGGGGAGCCTTCTTTGACATTTGTGGGCTTAGAGCGTGTTACCGTGCCGAGAAAACGTGGCGGTATTTTTTATCTGCACGCCGCGACATTTCGAGATGAGGAGCGCAGAGTGACGTGTTATATGGTGCTTTATGAAGAGAGCGCGCTCCAATGCATCCCAGATGCTGTGCTCGGTACACCCGCTGTATCGGCATCTCCAACTCCAGCGGCACCAGCTTCTACATCTGCACCTTCTACGGGATAACGAACGGAAGCGTCTAATTACAACAAGAGGAGCCTCGTACACCACTTGGTGCACGAGGCTGTCTTTTTTTGGATGATACGGATATGATTTTCTTATGCGCATCCTTTTTCATAAAATTTCCAACGACCGCCATATCCTGGAAATCGTCCGGCCAAATGGTGATCGTGAGCAGGTTGAGTGCGAAACGCGCAGCTACTTGCAGCATGATCTACTCCATTACGCCACCGAGCGTGAAGCAAAACTTACGGGCGGTTTTTGGGGTCATTTGGCACGCGGAAAAACACTCGCGGATATGAACGACCGTACGGGTGTGGGGATCATCGATGGGCAGGCGGAGATGGCGATGATCGAACGCGTGGTTGGCGCACTCTCCGCCGCCGTTAAAGGCCACGCCGCGCACGACATTATCGCCTCATTACAACAGGTCGCCGTTGCCACAGAATCGGCTCTCCCCGAATGGCTTACGGTCGATTTCATCACCGCTATTCAAGAGCGTATGCGTCAACTTCAAGGTCACTGGAATGGCACACCGTATGGGGGAGTGATGGAATTGGTGTGGGACGAATAAATGTTATATATTCTTGACATGATTTCTTTTTCATGATATATAAAATTCGCGTCTTTAGAAACGTATAGAGAAAGAAGACTGAATGGTCAGGGATCATCTCTTGCGTTAAGCGCAGGAGGTGACCCATGGTCGAAACGCTGGAGAGTGGGTATGAAGTAGTGATCTGGGACTGGGATGCCGCTCCCGATGGCGGTGGCTTCTACGTTTACAAGCGCTTTTCGGTGCGCTCCGCACAGGGAGGGCAATCGGAAGTGGAGTACTACGTGGACGAGCAATCGTTCGTCGGTGGCGCTGTCTTTAAAGACGGGAACGAGCTCTTCGGAGCTGGTCTCGTCCTCGGCTATCCCCCAAAAAAAGTGTAACCTTCCCCCCGGTAATAAGTTACCGGGGGCGCTTTTATTAAAAATTGCTGAATAAAGAGAAGCGACTTTAGAAATCAGTAGCTGGATTGACTCATTTCATCCATTGTGGCATCCTCTTGCCAACACCTAAAGACGTGTCCTGAGACCGTAGGGTCCCGCCTCTCGCGAGAGGCGGGATCAAATCCTCAAAAGGGGGACCCTACCGAGGCGCGACGTATGATCTAACGCATTCCGTGTTGGATCCATAACGCCCGCAGGACGACCCCTCTGCGGGTGTTTTAATTCTCATTCACAACCTATGCCAAAGACACGCGAACAAAAGTCCGTGGTAATGGAGCGGCTCACCAAGGCGTTTAAAGGCGCCAAGGCCGTTACCTTTGCCGACTACAAAGGGCTCACCGTGCCGCAAGTGGACGCGTTGCGCGGAAAAGCGCGCGAAGCAGGCGTGGAATACATCGTCGCCAAAAAGACGTTGCTCACGCGTGCCGCAAAAGACGCCGGCTACGATCTCGACGCCAAAACCATGCCCGGCATGCTCGGCGCTGCGTTCTCGGCGGACGACGAAGTGGCGAGCGCCAAAATTCTTGGAGATGCCTCCAAGGGCACGTCGCTCACCCTCGTTGGCGGAATCTTTGAGGGCGCATTTGTCCCCAAGGAAAAGGTGGACGCTTTGTCCAAGCTCCCTGGCAAGCACGACTTGCTCGGCATGCTCGTGGGCACGTTGAACGGCCTCCCGGCCGCTCTCGTACGTGCGCTGAACGCCATCCGCGAACAAAAAGAAGAACCCAAGACGGAAGACGCTGCTCCTGCAGAAGCGGCTCCTGCGCCGGCCGAAACGCCCGCCGAAGCTCCTGCGCCAGAACAGCCTGCTGCTTAATTCATACACAATTCATTTACACATATGTCCGACGAAAAAACGTTTGAGGTGCCGGAGAAGTTCAAGGCCCTCGTGGAACAGGTGGAAAAGCTCTCCGTCCTGGATCTGTCTGAACTCGTAAAGGTGCTTGAAGAGAAGTTTGGTGTGTCTGCCGCCGCGCCGGTGATGATGGCCGGAGCTGGTGCTGGCGCCGCCGCTGTGGAAGAAAAGAGCGAATTCAACGTAGAACTTACGGAAGCCGGTGCCAACAAGATCGGTGCCATTAAAGCGGTTCGTGAAGTCACCGGCCTCGGCTTGAAAGAAGCCAAGGACATGGTAGACGCCGCCCCGAAGATCATTAAGGAAGGGGTGCCGAAAGCCGCTGCCGAAGAAATGAAGAAGAAGTTGGAAGAAGCCGGGGCCAAAGTGACCCTGAAGTAATTCTCCCCATCAAAAAAACAACCCCTGCAGTTATGCGGGGGTTGTTTTTTGTCCGTAAGAGCTTTGTGCTATGGCAGCGGAATTTCGAGCAGCTTATTTCCATCCACGGCGTACAGCTTTTTTGATGCTTCATCCGCAAGGAGATCCGTTGGGCCTGCGAAGGCGGGGGAGGTGAATTGGGCGGCGAGGCGGCCCTCTTTGGTAAAGAGGAGGATGCGTTTGCCGGTTTTGTCGGCAATGGCCAGGTATTGGCTCTCGGCATCGTCGGCGCTCCAGAGGGCATTGGCGTTTGTGAGCGGAGGGTCGATGGCCGGCAGGCTAAAGCCGTCCTGACCCCCGCTAAAGAATCGTACCAAGGTGCCGTTCGCCTTGAGCACGTACACGTTGGAGTCGATGGTGAGCGACACGGCATCGTTTAAGTTTGTTGATGCGGCTTGAAGGTAGGATTGCTCTGCGCCAAATCCGCCAGTGGCGCTGGGGTAGCGCCAGATCTGCCCTTTGGCGGCATCCAGGCGATAGAGGCGGCTGCCATAGGCCGTGATATCTGTCATGGCCTCGGCCTCACCGTCACCCAGTGTAAGCGGGGCGGTTTGCCCGTTTGTGATGTTGGTGGCAAGGAGCGATCCATCATCAAGCGCCACGATCACGGAAGATTGCCCGGCGGCGATCGCGGTGATGTGCGCCGTTTCGCCAACCGATAGGGCGATGCGCTCCGCTTCTTTTGTTTCCAGATTAATCACGATGAGCGCATTGCTGGAACGATCGGCTGCCACGAGCGATCCCTTAAAGAAGATGGGGGACACGAGCGTGCCATCGGGTAACCCATCTGGCAGGGCGTAGAGCTGTGCGGGCTGATCAACCACCACCGCGCGCCGCAGTTTTTCTCGAAGCCCCCCGGCCATATCCCGCAATGTTTGGAGCGCCTCTTTTTGCTCATCCGTTACCTCGGTAAGGCTGGCGATGAGATCGTCTGCCTCGGCCAGGCTTCGGCGAGCCCGTTCTTCCGAATACACATCTTCGCCGCTCGCCCGCTCAATCGTGGCACGGGCTTGATCGTACGTTTCGTTCCAGGCTGCTCGTTCGGCCGCGGCATTCCGTTGATATTTAATGGCACTCCCGCCGCCAATGATGAGCACGGTCAGAACGCCTGCGGCCATCAGGATCGTTTTTCGTTTGCGGGTAAAGAAGGTTCCAAATCCGGCGTTCATTCCGCGCAGCGAGGTCATCATGGCCACATCGCGCACTTTTTCGCGCGTCACCATGCGGCGCACGCGCCCCACGATCCCCAAGGCTCCTTGTAAAAAGGGCGCGAGGGGCTCGCCCTTGCCCGTATCCTGATGTCGCCCGCCGGTGGCTTGGCTCGAAGAAGGAAGAATCATGGGGCCGGTTTGGCGGCCGGCATCGGCCTCTGCCTCGCGGAGTTTTTCAATGGACGCCGTGCATAATCCTTTTGCGGGCGCGGCGGGCGCGGGAGCAGCGGTGGCACGTGTTTCGTCTGCCGGAAGGCAGGCGATAATCGTGGCCACGAAATCATCGGGCACCCCTTGTCGTTCCAATTCTTGTTTAATGTCTTGCGCGGCGGCAACGGGTGGGAGCGTGGCGAGCCGTTCTTTAAGGCGAAGTTCGTGGCGGAACCGTTCAAGATTACGGGTGCCAGCGATGAGCACATCGCCCACATTCATGTCGCCACAAATAATGGCACGGAACAGTTTTTCCGGGTCGGTGTCGGGGGGCTGCTCCAATGAACCAAACAGATCGTATGTTTTAAACGTTCCATCTTCCTGCTGCTGCAAGAACATGTTCATCAACTGACCCACGCCCGTAAGGCACACATGCCCCTGCGACAACTCCAACAGGAACATGTTCACACGCGTCCAGTTAATGGGCGTCGGCTCGTGTGCCGTAAAGTCGGCCACGGCACGGTTAATGTTTTGCACGATCTTTTCAAAACGACTCACCGGATCCGCGTCCACGCCAATCGTGAGCGCGCGTGATTTTTCCGCCTCGTGATTGATCACGTCGATGAGCTGATCGTACACATACCCCGTGCCATTGATTTCGGTGATGGCGAGCAGCATCGGGCCGTGCTTTTGCGGCGCGCTTGATTCAAAGCGGAACGTCCCAACGATTTTATCGTCGAGTTGGCTTTGTTCTACCTCGATATCAGCCAGTCGAAACACGGTTTCTTTGGGGCGGGATGGTTGAGATTCCATGCGGCGAGTATACGGAATACGCCCCAGGGCGTCGAGCGGATTTCTGCCTTCTTGGCAAGGGGCAGACACTCTCCCTTGTCAATCCGGCTCGAACGGGGCAGGATACATGGGAGGCTATGCTCGAACACCTTTTTGGTTCACGAACGCGCGTAAAGCTTATTTCGCTTTTTCTTCATGCCCCGGAAGAACGGATTTTTGTGCGGGAGCTTACTCGGCGGATTGATACGCAAATCAATGCGGTACGTCGGGAATTGGCGAACCTTCTTTCGTTTGGGTTCATTATTGAGGCGGATGTCGATACGAAGGATGCCAAGCGCCCCGGATTACAGCGGAAGTACTATCAGCTTAATGCCACGTATCCGCTGCTGCCCGAGATCAAAGCATTGGTCACCAAGGCGCATCTGCTCCTGGAACATCATATTGATAAAGATTTGGAACAGTTGGGAGAGGTAAAATACGCGGCGCTCATGGGAGCATTCCTTGGGCAGTCCGCTCCGGTGGATCTCTTTATTGTTGGAGCGATCAATACGGGGACGCTCGGCAAACTCCTTGCCAAGATGGAAACGGCGCTTGGGCAGGAGATTAACTATACGGTGATGACCGTACAGGAATACACGTACCGAAAAGACATGATGGATAAATTCCTGAATCGGATTTTGGATGCGCAAAAGAACGTGGTTGTTGATCGCCTTGGATAACATGATGAACACAGAGTGGTTCTTTATCGACACGCATGAGAGAGGCGTGATCCGCCTTGCGCGTTTTCCGGTGCGCGGAACCATTCGCACGCGGGTGTGTCGGATTGCCCCGGGTTCCCGCCGCGCGGGAGTGAATGTGCCAGCGTTGTGCCACGCTTTTTTTGGGATCCCTCAAAAGACGGCGCTCCAGGGCGTATGTGTGGTGGCGGGGCCGGGGAGTTTTTCGGCGGTGCGATCCGGCGTGCTCGTGGGCAATCTTCTCGCACGGATGGTGGGATGCCCGCTTGTCGGGGTGTCTGTTTCAGAAGGAAGCGATCTTTCGATGCTTCGTGCGCAGCTCATGGCGGGGGATCGGCCCGCGGTCGGCTATGTGGCACCGGTGTATGAAGCGGAACCAAATATTACCTGCTAACTATGTCTCTTCGTCGCATTGCCGAATGTATTCCCGGATCCCTGCTATGGGTGACGTTAGTGTTGGCCGTGGTGTTGTCGGCCGTGCGGCCCTTGTGGATGGTGTATGCCGTGATCGTGTTTGATTTGTACTGGTTGATCCGTATTTTGTACTACCTTCCGTTTCTTCTGATGGCCTGGTGGCGATACCGCAAAGCGCTCAAAACAGATTGGATGACGCTGGCGCAGGCGCTGCCTGGGGAATCACGCATCCGCCATTTGATTTTTCTTCCTACTTATAAGGAGGATCTTTCGATTGTGCGCGAAACGTTCCGCCATATTTTAGAGAGCAGCGTTCCGGCAGATCGGATGGTGGTGTGTTTGGCCGGAGAGGCTCGCGACGCTACGCGGTTTACGAACATCGCGGAAGAAATCCGTCGGGAGTTTGGCCAGGCCTTTTTGCACTTTGCCGTTACCTTGCACCCAGAGGGTCTTCCAGACGAAATTCCCGGAAAGGGCTCTAACCTTCATTGGGCCGCACACCAGATGGTTCCCATCATTGAATCGCTCGGCATTTCGCCAGACGATCTGATCGTGTCGTCGTTTGATGTGGACGCCATTGTGCATCGGCAATACTTCGCCTGTGTTACCCACGCGTATCTCACCACGCCAAATCCCACGCGATGCTCCTATCAGCCCGTGGCACTCTACAACAACAACCTGTGGGAATCGGCAGCGCCGGTGCGTGTGGCGATGTTCGGCACCACCTTTTGGCTTCTCACCGAGTTGGCGCGCGCCGAAGGAATGATGACCTTTTCGTCGCACTCCTTAAGCTGGCGGATGTTGTTGGATGTGGGATTTTGGCAAAAAGATATTGTGAGCGAGGATTCACGCATCTTTTTACAGGGGTTGGTGCGGTATCATGGTGATTATCAAGTGATCCCGATTTATCTTCCGGTATCGATGGATTCCGTGAGTGCGGATCGATATCACGGCTCGCTTATCGCGCTATATCGGCAGCTTCGCCGGTGGGCATGGGGCGTGGAGAATTTTGCATACATGGTGGAGGCGTTTTCCAAAGATCGATTGATGCCCTGGCGCATTAAGGCGATGTATTTGTGGAAACAGCTCGAAGGAAATTACACCTGGGCTACGGCGCCGCTGCTCATTACCTTGTTGGGTCAGCTGCCGTTTTGGCTGGCGCCCGAGGCATTCCGTAGTTACGCGGTGTTTCAGAATACGCCATTTACGCTGCAGTGGATTATGCGCGCGGCGCTCTTAGGGGTGTTTGTGTCTGCCGGGCTTGCGCTCACCCTTTTGCCTCCGCGCCCTGCGCATGTGCCGCGCCATCAAACCCTTGTGGTGACGGTGTTGCAGTGGGCACTGTTGCCGATAACGTTCGTGCTGTTCGGGTCGTTGCCCGCCGTAGATGCGCAAACGCGATTTATGCTCGGCGGAAAATGGCGGCTCGGGTTTAATGTTTCCGCAAAGCGCCGGATGAATAAGTCGTAGTATGCAGTCTGCGCAACCGCTCGTGGTGAACATCGTCACCTGGAACTCGGCACGGTATTTGCCGAATCTGTTCGCGTCGCTTGATGCGCAACAGGACGCGGCATTCACCGTAACGGCGGTGGATAACGCGTCGACGGATGGAACACTGGACTGGCTGATGGAGCATCGGCCGGATGTGGCGTTGCTGCGGAATTTTCGCAATCAGGGATTTGCGCGCGCGCATAATCAGGCCATCGCGCTTGCCCTGTCGCGATGGGATACGGCGGATTTATCGCAACGGTATGTGATGGTTGCAAATCCGGATTTGGAATTCGCACCGGATGCGCTGCACACGCTGGTGGCGTTTATGGACGCTCACCCGGATGTGTCGGCGTGCGGCCCAAAGTTGTTGCGCGCCACGGTGGTGGGAGAGTCGGAAGATGGGGGGCGCACGGTGGAACGCACGCGGATCATCGATGCGATGGGGATCGCCGTTACCAAAGCGCGACGATTTGTGGATCGCGGGGCGGGGGAGGAGGACACGGGGCAGTACGATGCAGACACCCGCGTGTTTGGGCTTTCCGGTGCGTGCATGTTATTGCGCGCCTCGGCGCTTGTGGCGCTTCGGGTGGGAGAAGAGATCTTCGATGAAGATTTTTTTGCCTATCAAGAAGACACGGATCTTGCCTGGCGGATGCGGTTGTTTGGGATGGAATCGCAGGTGGTGCCGCAGGCCGTGGCCTGGCACCATCGCCGGATCCCCACGCAGCTGCGCGGAGGGTGGATTGGCGCGTGGGTGCGACGGATGCGGAAGCCGGCCATGATCAATTTTTTGTCTTCGCGCAATCACGGGTGGATGGTGTTAAAAAACGACCAGGGCTCCAACCTGCTATGGCATCTGCCATGGTGGTTGCCGTATGAAGCGCTCAAAAGTATCGCGGCCATTTTTTCTCCTTCGCAGATGCGTGGGCAACTGGCGTCGGTGTGGGGGGTCGGGTCGATCTGGCGTAAACGACGGATTATTCAAAAACGCGCGCTCGCTACGCCGCCCGCCATGCGTGCCTGGTTTCGGTAGCGTATGACCTCTTCCACGCCCCCGGTTATTTCTTTTGTGACGGTGTGCCATCGCACACCGCACCTTATTCGGCTGTTGCTGCAGGGCGTGGAGCGGGCGGGGTTTACCTTTCCCTTTGAATATTTTTTGGTGGATAACGGCCGGGATGGCACGGCCGAAATGGTACGTGAGCGATTCCCGTGGGTTACGGTGATTGATGCAGGAACAAACAGGGGTTTTGGTGCGGGGAATAACATCGCTCTTCGTGAGACACGGGGAAAATATGTGATGTTGATTAATCCGGATCTCACCCTGTTTCCAGGGGAGATGGAAAAATTATTGGCCTTTGCCGAGGGGGTTCCGGATGTGGGGATTATCGGGCCGCGCGTGGAAAATCCGGATGGAAGCCGTCAGGAATCGTGCACCCGCCTTTCCACCCCGCTGATCCCGCTGTATCGCCGTACGCCGTTAGGACGCACGCCATGGGGCGTGCGGGCGGTTGATCGATATTTTATGCGGGATACCTCGCATCACGATCCACATGACGCCGAAGCGGTGTATGGCGCGGCGATGCTGATCCGGCGCGAGGTGCTCGATACGGTGGGGATGTTCGATGAGCGATTTTTTATGTATTACGAGGATGAAGACTTGTGTCGTCGCGCAGCGGCGGCCGGATGGCGCGTGCACTATGCGCCTGTTGCGCGCTTTGTTCACTATCATCAGCGGGAGAGCCGTATTCGTGCGCCATGGGAGATTCTCACGAATCGCATGGCGAGGGCGCATATTGCGAGCGGCGTAAAGTACCTTTTGAAGTACTTCTGAACCGATTCGTTTGGCGAGCTGCTTGTGCTTCGCGGGAAAAAATCCTCAGCGTCCTCCAAGGACGCCTGCGGTTTTTTCCCGCTCCAGCACGGCGCATCTCATCCAAACGAGATCGGTTCTAACGCACAGGTTTAATGATGGATATTCTCCCGCTTTTCAGTTATATTGTCTGTAATGTCACCTCGTTCTTCTTCGCCGAATTTTTTAACCTGTCCGATTGGCGAACCCCCATCAGGACGGGGGTCTGCGCACGCATCCACATCTCCTGCACCAGCGGAGATTCCGTTTGAGGAACCAACGGCGATCACACCGGTCGCGCAACCGTTGCGAACGGAGCGTGCGTCATCGATTCCAGCGATTGCGCCTGTTGGTGCCGTTGCAAAGGATGCTCCGCAGGCGCACGCTCACACGCCGTCGAAAAAGACGCCTCCTCCAGTAGAGCGACGAGCGCCGTCACCGTATGCGCGGCGACGCAAGCGTGTGTGGCCATGGGCGGTGTTCGTGGTGATGCTTGTTGTGGGAGCGGCCACGGGGCCTGCGGCGTATGCGCTCGTGCGTGCCGGGTGGAGCGCTCAAGCGGCAAAAACATCGTTGAACCAGGCCGTGGCACATGTGGGAGAGCGCGACATTTCGGCGGCCGTGGAGGATTTAGATGCGGCGCATGGGCATTTGGTGAGCGCGCGGGCATCGCTGCGCGGCGTGGGGTTTTGGCGCGACATGCCATCCATCGGCACACAGGTGCGCGCGCTCGAAGATGCCGCCTCTGCCGGGGTGGCCACCGTTGATGGGTTGCGCGGGTTGCTCGGTGTGGCCGCCAGCTTGCTCGATGCGTCATCGGCGGTGGATCTTGCCACCGGGGCATTGGTGAACCCGGTTGAAGGGCATCGGTCGTATCAGGAATTATCGCCCGAGGAAAAACGCGAAATGCTCGCGCGGCTCTCGCGGGCGTTGCCGGATATTCGCGTGGCACAGGCAAAGGTGGCCGTGGCGCTCGAGGCGTGGGAGCGCATTCCACAAGATCGGCTTGTGGCGCCGCTCCGCACGGCGTTTCAACCCATCGCCGAGCAACTGCCGCGCCTTAAGCGCACGCTCGACGAAGCGATCCCATTTTTAGAGGTGTTGGTGCCGCTCGCCGGATATCCCACGCCCACCACGTATCTTGTGGTGCTTCAGAACTCCGACGAAATTCGTGCCACCGGCGGATTCCTGGGCACCTGGGGGATTCTTCAGATCGACGGTGGAGATATTGGCACCTTTGCGTTTGATGATGTGTATGCACTCGATCGGTTGGCCGGTGCGGGATGGAACGAGGTGCCGCCCGCGCCGATTAAGGAACGGTTAGGCGTTCCGGCCTGGTTTTTCCGCGATGCAAACTGGTCGCCGGATTTCCCCACCTCTGCCGAGCGCTTGAGCGATTTTTATGTGCGCGAAACGCAGGCCGGTACCGGGCAGGCTCCCACGCGCCCGGATGGCGTGATTGCGTTAAACGCGCCATTTTTTGAGGGGCTGCTGCGTATGACCGGGCCAATTACCGTCGACGACGTAACCTTTACCGCCGACAACTTTTTTGATGAGTTGGAGTACGAGGTGGAGCAACGATTTTTGGAAAAAGGGATTTCAGAAGCACAACGCAAGCAGATTTTGTTAAAACTCGGTGAAGAACTTCTTGCTCGCCTTACGGATCTTCCGGCATCGCGGTGGCCGGATCTTCTTGATTTGGTAACAGACTCGCTCACACACAAACAAATACAGATGTATGCGCGTGATGCCACGCTATTGGCCAAGCTCGATGCGTTTGGATGGACAGGCCGCGCCAAGCCCACGCAAGGAGATTTTTTGTGGGTGATTGATTCCAACCTGGCTGCGCTGAAAACCGATGGGGTGATGGACAAAGAGGTGCAGTACACGTTGGATGCACGCAATCCGGCTCGGCCACTCGCCACGGTAACGTTGCGCTACACCAACCGCGCGCCAGGGTTCCAGGAATTCCGTTACACCCGCTATCGAGATTATGTGCGCTTGTATGTGCCAGAGGGCGCGGAGCTTGTAGAGGTGCGCGGCGCCATGAAAGACGATCGCTATCGCACGGGCGGACGGGCGGTTGCAGGGGCCGTCGACACCTATCGGGATTTGGGCAAAACGGTGTTCGGCGCCTTTTGGTCCATCGAGCCCGGAAGCACCCAGGAACTCGTGTTTTCGTATCACCTTCCCCCCGCGGCTGTGGCCGATATTGCGGCCGGAACCTACCGTCTGGACATCCCCAAGCAATCGGGGAATGATGAGGGCACATGGGCGCTTGACCTGCGATTTGGCAAGAACATCAAACGCGCCATGCCTTCGGAAGAACCTTCTCGGTTTGGAGACGCGGCCTATCAGGCAGATCTTGATTCAGCAGTCGATCGTACGGTTGAGATTACGTTTTGAAAATACGGTGTTGACTGAGACGTCGACGTAACGCGCTCATCTCTTTATGTTTGCTCAAAAAATCGGCATCGATTTAGGCACGACCACGGTACTCGTGTACATGCCCAAAAAGGGGATCATTATTAATGAGCCCTCGGTGGTTGCGATTTCCGTGATCGATAAAAAGGTGCTTGCCGTGGGCAAAGAGGCAAAAGAAATGTTAGGTCGCACGCCCGACACCATCGTGGCCAAGCGTCCGCTCAAAGATGGGGTGATCGCCGACTATCGCACCACCGAAGCGATGTTGCGATATTTTATTAACAAAGCGCTTGGCGGCATGCGTCTTTTTCGCGTGGAGGTGATGGTGGCGGTGCCGGGCGGCATCACGAGCACCGAACGACGTGCCGTGATCGACGCCACGATCAGCGCCGGTGCCAAGGCCGCATACATCATTAAAGAACCGGTGGTGGCGGCGATTGGGGCGGATATCCCGATCGGGTCTGCCAGCGGCCACATGATTATCGATATCGGTGGGGGCACCAGCGAAATCGCGGTGATCTCATTGGGAGGAATCGTTTCGTCGTCGTCCATCCGCATCGGCGGCAACAAGCTCGACGCGGCCATTCAGGAACATGTGCGGCGCAAATACAATCTGGCGATTGGCGAGCGCACATCCGAAGAGATTAAAATCCGAATCGGCTCGGCGTTATATTTGGAACAGAAATTGGAAATGCCGGTAAAAGGCCGCGATATGGTGAGCGGATTGCCGCGCGTGATCACCGTGACCTCTGATGATGTCACCGACGCCATTCAGCATGAATTGCAAGGAATGATCGAAGCCTTAAAAGATGTGCTCCATCAAACCCCTCCAGAACTTTCGGCCGATGTGATGGAAAAAGGGATCGTGCTCTCCGGCGGCACCGCCCAGCTTCGTAACCTGGATAAGCTGTTCGCCGAGGCCACGGGCGTGCCCGCCTTTGTGGCCGACGACCCCCAACGCTGCGTGGCCAAGGGCACAGGCATCGCGCTCGAGAATTTGGAGAGCTATAAACGGAGTATTTTTTCATCTTGATCCAATCTTGAGTGGGTGTATGCTATGAAAAGGATAGTGCATCCGGCTCCACGTATTTAACAAATAAATCCCCCCTCACATGAAACTCCCACCTTCCAAAAAAGTGGCCGCTCTTTTGCTGCTTTTATCGTTCATGGTTTCTTTTGTGCCTCCGGCCATGGCTCAGGAGGTGAATGAGGTTCCGGGAGAAGTGGGGAATGTGGTGATACCAGCAGAAGAGGGGGAGGTGCAGACGCTCGAAGAGCCGCGTCCGTCCATTGAAATGAAAGAGGATGTGCCGCAGGAAGAAGCGGCTCCGTCCGGAAAAGCTTCAAAGAAACCGGGAGCGCCGGAATTGGATCGGGGAGAAGCCTCGGCCATGCAAACAAACGCCCTCTCCTCTCCCACCTCTCCCCGCAACGAAGCCTTTGATTCTCGTCGTATTTCTCTTCCAGAAGTAGAGAAAAATAGCGGTGCCCTCACATATCGATACCCCCTCTCAATCCCTCCTGGCCGAAATGGTCTTGAGCCGGCGCTTTCCCTTTCATACCACAGCCAAGAAGGGCGCGAAGCCGGAGCC
>JBDKJL010000004.1:0-43909 GCA_039796615.1 Candidatus Parcubacteria bacterium | reverse complement strand
ATTTAGGGGTGAATGAAAGCGGTGGAGAACCACCGCTCATAAAACTTAAGCGTTGATTTTTGCCACGACGCCAGCACCAACGGTGCGGCCACCTTCGCGGATAGCGAAGCGCATTTTTTCTTCCATGGCCACCGGAGTGATGAGCGTCACGTTCATCTGCGCCGTGTCGCCTGGCATCACCATTTCAGTGCCTTCTGCGAGCGTCACTTCACCGGTCACGTCTGTGGTGCGGATGTAGAACTGCGGCTTATACCCCTTGAAGAACGGCTTGTGGCGGCCACCTTCATCTTTGGTGAGGGCGTACACTTCCGCTTCGAATTGCGTGTGCGGCGTAATAGAACCCGGTTTTGCGAGCACCATCCCACGCTCCACTTCTTCCTTCTTGATCCCACGGAGCAACAGCCCAGCGTTGTCGCCTGCCTGTCCTTCTTCCAATTGCTTGTTAAACATCTCAATCCCCGTCACCACTGTCTTGCGCGTGTCGCCCAAACCAACGATTTCGATTTCTTCGTTGATTTTAACCACGCCGCGTTCGATACGACCGGTCACCACCGTGCCACGGCCTTCGATGGAGAACACGTCTTCTACCGGCATGAGCAACGGCTTATCCGTGTCGCGTACAGGCTGCGGGATGAATTCGTCCAACGCTTTCACGAGATCCAAAATCGGCTTGGAAGCGGCCTCATCCGACGGATTTTCGAGGGCTTTCAACGCAGAGCCGCGGATCACCGGCGTCTTTTCGCCATCAAATTCGTACTTGGTGAGGAGGTCGCGCACTTCCTGTTCCACGAGGTCGACCAATTCTGGGTCGTCCACCATGTCAACCTTGTTGAGGAACACCACAATGGACTTTACGCCCACCTGGCTGGCCAAAAGGATGTGTTCACGTGTTTGAGGCATCGGGCCGTCGGTGGCAGACACCACCAGAATGGCGCCATCCATCTGTGCAGCACCCGTGATCATGTTCTTGATGTAGTCGGCGTGGCCAGGACAGTCGACGTGAGCGTAGTGGCGGTTTGCCGACTCGTACTCTACGTGCGCGGTGGCAATGGTGATCCCACGGCTCTTGGATTCTGGAGCCTTGTCCAAATCATCAACGCCCTTGCTTTGCGCTTTTTGGCCGTGAGCCGCAAGCACCTTAAGAAGAGCCGCCGTGGTGGTGGTTTTTCCGTGGTCGACGTGACCGATGGTTCCCACGTTTACGTGGGGTTTTGTGCGTTCAAATTTGTCTGCCATATGGCGCAAATGGAGAAGGCTGGAGCTCCCAATGTCCGAGAGGAGCTTGTGCCGCCCAACGACCCATCTTACGGGTCAAACGGGCTAAATAATTAAGGTTTTTTCGAGCAGGAGGAGTATAGCAGAGGTCTTGTTGGGGCGCAAGGGTTAAAGGGTTATCGAAGAGCCTCTTCATCTTCCAGCGGTTCCAAGAAAAATCGTTCTTCCAAAAAATCCGTGGATGATTGATCGGGAGCTGATTCTTGACCCCCCTCCCCTGGCAAAGAGACATTTGAGCGCTCTTCCGAGGGGCGCTCCATCGTAAAGGGGTCGAGGAAGCCTGCCGATACAGCGGCCGAAGGTGTTTCTTGATATGTCGAACGCTCCATGGGGGCACTTTTAGCGAAATCCGGGGCATGAATGCTCGGAGAGGATGCCTCGCCCACAAGCGCCGCAAAATCATCGAACGGCATGATCACCTGAGCCGCCTCCCCTTCGCGATCCGTCACGATCACCGGGGTGCCAAGCTTCCGGGCTGTTTGGAGGATACGTGTGAGAGACATAATGGAGAGGGTTATTTTTTCGAGCGACCTTCGATAACAGCGAGCGCTACGTTATTCGGCACTTCGGCGTAATGATGGAATTCCATGGTGGAGGTGGCGCGGCCCTGCGTCATGGATCGAAGGGAGGTAACGTACCCGAACATTTCGGCGAGCGGCACAGAGGCGCTGATAATCTTTAAATCTCCGCGCTCTGTCATTTCGTTTACCTGGCCACGCTTGGAGTTGAGGTCGCCGATCACATCGCCCATGAATTGCTCGGGGGTGATCACCTCGATCTTCATCACCGGCTCCAACAACACCAGCTTTGCTTTGCGGCAGCCCTCCTGGAACGCCATCGAGGCCGCAATTTTAAAGGCCGCTTCGGAAGAGTCCACATCGTGGAAGGAACCATCGTATACCGTTACGTCGATGTCTACCAACGGGAACCCGGCAAGGATCCCGCGCGTGAGCGCCTCTTGCACCCCTTTGTTAATCGGCTGGATGTATTCGCGAGGAATCACACCGCCCTTTACCTCATCATGGAACGCGTACCCGGCTCCTTGCGTGTTCGCTTTTACGCGCAACCAGCAGTGGCCATATTGCCCACGCCCACCGGTTTGGCGGATGTACTTGCCTTCTGCCTCGGCTTCGCCACGAATGGTTTCGCGGTAGGCCACCTGCGGCTTGCCGATGTTGGCCTCTACCCCAAACTCGCGCTTCATGCGATCAACGATAATATCGAGGTGCAATTCGCCCATCCCGCTGATAATGGTTTGAAGTGTTTCTTCGTCGGTGCGCACGCGGAACGACGGGTCTTCCTCGGCAAGTTTTTGAAGCGCGATCGCCATCTTGTCTTGATCGGCTTTTGTTTTTGGTTCGATCGCAATGGAAATAACCGGCTCTGGCACCACAATGGTTTCGAGCACCACCGGGGCATTTTCTGCGCACAGCGTGTGACCGGTAAAGGTGCCCTTAAGACCCACGGCCGCAGCGATCTCGCCCGCGTATACGTCGCTCACTTCTTCACGCGCATTTGCGTGCATGCGCACGATGCGGCTGATGCGTTCCTTGTCGCCCGTGGTGGTGTTCAGCACGTAGGAGCCGGAGGAAAGATGGCCGGAATACACGCGGAAAAAGACGAGTTTTCCAACAAACGGATCGCTCATCACCTTAAAGGCGAGCGCGGAGAATGGCGCTTCGTCGGAGGCAGGGCGCTCCACGACCTCTTCGAGGTTATCGACGGCATGCCCCTTGATCGCGCCAACATCGATGGGTGACGGGAGATAGTCCACCACGGCGTCCAACAAAAATTGCACCCCTTTGTTCTTGAGCGCAGAACCACACAACACCGGAATCACCTGCCCGGCGATAGTGGCCTTGCGCAGCGCCGCCTTGATCTCTTCGATGGCGAGGGTTTCCCCTGCCAGGTAGCGATTCATCAATCCTTCATCCGTTTCGGCAATCGCTTCCACCAACTCTTTGCGGTATTGCGTTGCTTTTTCCAACAAATCGGCGGGAACATCCACCTCTTCAAACACTTTTCCATCTTCATCGCGATACATCTCGGCCTTCATGCGGATGAGGTCGACGATCCCGACGAATTGAGACTCGGTGCCGATGGGCAACTGGATCGGATAGGCGTTCCGGGTGAGGCGCGTGCGAATGGAGTCCAAATCTTTATAGAAATCTGCGCCAGTGCGATCGAGCTTGTTCACAAAGCACATGCGCGGCACGCCATACTTGTCGGCCTGGCGCCACACGGTTTCGCTTTGAGGCTCTACGCCGGCCACGCCGTCGAATACGGTGACGGCGCCGTCGAGCACACGAAGAGATCGTTGCACTTCGATCGTAAAGTCGATGTGTCCCGGCGTGTCGATGAGGTTCATCCGATGACCCTTCCAAAAACAGGTGGTGGCTGCCGACGTAATGGTGATGCCACGCTCCTGCTCCTGAGCCATCCAGTCCATGGTGGCCTCCCCTTCGTGCACTTCACCGATCTTGTGCTTGCGACCGGTGTAGAACAGCACGCGCTCGGAGACGGTGGTTTTTCCGGCATCGATGTGAGCGATGATCCCGAAGTTACGGGTGAGATCGAGCGAATATTCGCGAGGCATAGGGAGGGGGTTACGAATGAAGACAAAAAAGCGTGCTTGACGATTTCGCCAATCACGCCATGGAATGATGGGTTACCGGATGGAGGACACGGGGAGCATCGTCCATACGCGCGTTAGCGAGCGAAGTGCGCAAAGGCACGGTTTGCTTCGGCCATGCGTTGCACATCCTGCTTTTTCTTGAACGCTTCGCCTTGGCTTTCGGCCGCCAAGAGCAGTTCGTCCGCCAATCGATCCATCATCGGGCGCCCTTTTTTAAGGCGCGCGGCCGTGAGCAACCAACGATAGGCCAGCTGCATGCGGCGTTCCGCGCGCACCTGAAGCGGAATCTGGTAGTTGGCTCCACCCACGCGGCGGGATTTTACCTCCAACAGCGGGCTCACGTTTTTTACGGCCGTCTCAAATACTTCCAACGGATCTTTTTTGGTCTTTTCCTTGATCACCTCAAACGCGCCGTACACGATCTTTTGCGCCGTGGCCTTTTTGCCATCCTGCATCACGTAGTTAATAAACTTCGCCACACCCATGTTCAGGTACTTGGGGTCTGTGCCGATTTTACGATGGGGGGCTTGTTTACCGCGCATAGTCAATAAGAGGGAAAGGGATCAGGGGATTATTTTGCCGAGGCCTTGGGACGCTTGGCACCGTAAAGCGACCGGCTGCGACGACGATTGGCCACGCCTTGCGTGTCGTACACCCCGCGAACGATGTGATAACGCACACCCGGAAGGTCTTTTACACGGCCACCACGGATGAGCACGATGGAGTGTTCTTGAAGGTTGTGCCCTTCACCCGGGATGTATGCGGTGACTTCTTCGCCGTTTGAGAGCCGCACGCGCGCCACTTTACGAAGAGCCGAGTTCGGCTTTTTCGGAGTCATTGTTTTTACTTTTGTGCACACCCCGCGCTTAAACGCGGCGCCACGACGCAATTCCGTGCGCTTCCGATGGAGGGTGTCGGTGGTGTACTGCAACGCCGGGCTCTTGCTCTTGGTTCGCGGCGATGTCCGTCCGTGACGGAGCAATTGGTTCATCGTAGGCATGGTTGCGCAGAAAAAATTAAGAGAAGGAATGGGATGATGGCCCGCGTTCGTTTGCAGATCGACACGCCAATTCCCATGTAAATGCGGGCGAACTATAGCAGCGTCACGGGGGAAACGTCAAGGGATGTGCTCATCCCCCATTTGCGAACCCGTGGATAGCGATTTCTTGGGCGTATAGAGCCATTCTGACCCCATGCGATGGGCGGCGGCAAGGAGCATGAGAAGGGCGGCGATCCCGGTAAAACGAGCCTGTTGGGTTGCAAAAAAGAAGCCGGAAAGAGCCAACGACGCGGCACCAAAACCACGAAACACGGTGGCCGCCCATGGCCAATGAGCCCATAAGGGATCTCGCGAAAGGGTGGAACAGGCCAAAAAGACTAAAAAGGCCGCAAAAATAGGCCATCCAAGGGCAAAAGAGGCAAGCAGAGCATACAATAATGCCACAAAAGAGATCTGCTCTGCATCGGATCGCGAAACTCCCTCACAAACCTGTTGAGGATGTGCCTCCCCCACCCCAAGGGAGGCTCGATGAAGGCATCGTTCAAGCACAATATGAAGCCGAAATGCCCCAAGCGCACAGAGAGCAACCACAAGCGCCATCCACCACGTTCCGGTAGCGGCAGGCGTTTGTGCCATCAGCACCGTTAACAGCGCCGCACCAACGGCATACAGCGGCAGATTCATGGCGGGCCAAGACCAATAGGCATCGCGGATTAATGCCTTTGGCAACAGCGATCGCCGTGCACAAAGCGCTCCAAGAAGCAGTCCGAGAATGAGAACGGCAAATCCAGAGGCCGTAAGCCGAACGGCGAGATCCGCCTGTGCCTCTACAGAGGATGGGAAGCGATCGTAGAGATTTGTCCACCAATAGCCGTTTGTAACGGCTCGGAGTGTTGCATGCGCCATCGTGACAGTACTGTTGGGAAGTGTGTGATCCTGAAGGAGCCCGTGCCACGCACCAAGAACAGCGGGGAAAAATGTGAGGAAGACCATCGTGATACTCACCGCAAGCCCCGTGGCGACGGCGCGGGCGGCATCCCAAGCGCGCGATGCGGGCGTTGGCGCTCCCTCGCCATGGCCGCGTCGGGTGAACCACACCACAAATGCGGCGAGCAATGCCGCGGCAAACATCCCGAGTCGCAACCCCATCGGAAGAGCTGCTTGCGCTGGAAGGAGTGTGCCCGTGAGCGATGCGAGAAGAACCCCTCCCCCATCAAACGGCGTTGCGGTAAGAATAAATCCCCTGCCTCCGGAACGAACCAAGTCGGCAACGGGCACAAGCCAGGCGAGCGGTAGGATGCGCGCAATAAACAACAGGCTCGCCTGAAGAGAAATTCGAGCAAAAAATGCCCATAAAAGCGCCATCAGCAGCGCGATCGCAAAAACCGCCGACGGAACAATCACCAACAGCACCGTCATGTCGGGCAATCGTCCATTGGTATTTCGCCAGGCAAATCCGGCCAGGAACGCAAAAATTTCTGCACCACAAATCATGGAGAGCGCCCACGAGCGAAGCCCGGGCCATGAACGAGCCGATAGGAACGCCGGTGCCGTGGAGCCCTCTCCGTGTGTGGCACGATTCAGGATGGGACGGGAACGAATGGGCATATGACAAAGGAATCAGAACCCTTCCGGCAGCCCCATGAGTGCGAAGAACCCGTTCCCGACAAATTGCAGCACGCCGGAAAAAATACCAATCCCCAAAAAATGATCTGCCAGAATGGCAATGATCAGGATGAACGGCCCCTGTGTTTCGAGCGTATAACGCAGGCGGTGCCATCGAGGCTCCGTGAGGAGGGCGAACAGGAGCTTGGATCCATCGAGGGGCGGAATGGGGATGAGATTAAACACGGCCAGATTCACGTTAATGAACGTAACAAGATACAAAAACGGCACCAATAAATTTTCAGACCCAATGATCGGGCTGACCGTTTTAAGGGTGAGTGCCGCGATCATCGCGAACAGGATGTTAGCGCCTGGGCCTGCCAGAGCAATCAGCACCGGACCCATTCGCCGGTCGCGAAGATAGGAAGGGTTGTATGGAACGGGGCGGGCATACCCAAATCCGGCAACAAGAAGCATCAAAAAACCGACTGGATCGAGATGCCGTAGTGGGTTGAGTGTGAGGCGGCCAGAGCGTTCGGCGGTGGGGTCTCCAAGGGCGTTCGCCACCAATGCATGGGCATATTCATGCACGGTGAGCGCAAAAATAATGCCTAAAATGAGGGCGGCAAACAGGAGGGGCTCTGAAAAAAGGATGGAGAAAAGCATGAACCTTGCCAAATAGGCCAACCTATCGTATCATCTCCCCACTTGGGTCGCTAGCGACTCACTCCCTATTATGTCGAAATTCTGTGAACGCTGCGAGCGCGGACCTGTTTCGAGCCAGTCCCGCAGCCACTCCAACGTCGCTACCAAGCGCCGCAACGAGATTAACCTGCAAAACAAGATTGTGGACGGTGTGCGTATGCGCATCTGCACCCGCTGTATCAAAACGGCAAAGAAGGTCGCCGCGTAATGAGGCGTGCAAAAAACTCCCGCTTTCGTACGAAAGCGGGAGTTTTTTATGTGCGTGTACGCCGCGAAAAAGATTCTTTGGGACATGCGCTTTAACGATGCTGCGGAACTCGTCCGCTTCGCGGGACTCAAACAGTCCTCGCATCGCTAAAGCGCATGTCCCAAAGAATCTTTTTCGCTACTTCCTGACACTACGAGCTACGGCTTCATGCAACCCCTTATCGAACAACGACGGGATGATCCGGGAAGGAGTAGGCTTTTTTACGAAGGCTGCGATGGCACGCGCTGCGCGAATTTTGGTTTGCGGAGTGACGGAACGGATATGTTTATCGAGCATCCCACGGAATAATCCGGGATAACAGAGCGCGTTGTTCACTTGATTGGGGAAATCGCTTCGGCCGGTGGCCACAACGGCGGCACCGGCTTTTTTGGCAAGATCGGGCATGATCTCGGGAATGGGATTTGCCATGGCGAACACAATGGCGCGCGGAGCCATCCCCTTTACCATTTCAGGGGTCACAATCCCCGGGCCAGACGTGCCGATGAGGACGTCTGCACCCATGAGCATACTCGCGAGATTTCCTTTTCGTTTCTTCGTATTTGTAACAGCCGCAAGTTTTTTCTTTTCGGTGTTTAATCCGGGGCGACCCGCATAGAGCGCTCCTTCGCGATCGGTACACACGATATCTTTTACCCCGGCGGATTTGAGAAGGAGGGCGATGGCTGTTCCCGCCGCGCCCGCGCCAGCGATCACCACGCGGATAGATGCCATGGGTTTCTTTACAACCGTGAGCGCGTTAAATAAGCCGGCGAGAACCACAATGGCGGTTCCGTGCTGATCGTCGTGCATCACGGGGATATCGAGCGCTTTCATGAGTCGCTCTTCGATGTCGAAACAACGCGGTGCAGAGATGTCTTCCAACTGAATCGCTCCAAAACTTGGCGCGATGGCGATGACAGCTTGAACGATTTCATCAGGGTCCTGTGTAGAGAGAACAATCGGAACGGCGTCGATATCAGTGAACTGCTTAAAGATGGCGCACTTCCCTTCCATCACCGGGATGGCCGCGGCAGGGCCGATGTTTCCAAGGCCAAGTACGGCAGAGCCGTCGGAAACAACGGCCACCGTGTTTTGACGCCAGGTAAGCGTGTCGACAAGCTTGGGCTGCTTGGCGATGGCCGAAGAAACCGCTCCTACACCGGGCGTGTACACCAACGAAAGATCTTTGAGATTTTTGATCGGAACGGTTGTTGCAATACGCACCTTGCCGCGCAATGTTTTATGGAGCGCCAGGGCTCGGCGTGCCACGGGGGTAAGCGAAGAGGCCATAGCTTATGTGCCAACAACGGTGCGCGCAGAGCCGTAGGGGCGCTCATGCGTTTCTTTAATAATGTCGAAGGCGGCTTCCGGCGTGTCGACTAATTGCAGCAGAGAAAAATCCATCCGGGAGATGTACCCTTCTTTTGTGCAGAGTATGTCTTTAACCCAGGCCAAGAACGGTGCCCAGAATTTTTTGCCGACAAGAATCACCGGAACGTTGGACGGAATTTTTCCGGTTTGAATCAGCGTAACCATTTCGGTCATTTCATCGAGCGTGCCAAATCCGCCCGGGAAAAAAACGTACGCCTGTGCCGCGGCCGAGAGCATCACCTTACGCGTGAAGAAGTAGTGGAACCCCACGGATCGGGTGACATACTGATTGCGACGCTGCTCTGTGGGCAGTTCGATATCCAACCCGATGCTATCGCCGCCCGCCTCAAACGCCCCGCGATTCCCCGCCTCCATAATGCCGGGGCCACCACCGGTGATCACCGTGTACCCCTGCTTTGCCAACATGTTTCCTAACTTCCGTGCCTCTTTATACGCTGGGGACTTTTCTCCGGCCAATCGACTGCCAAAGATCGACACCTCACCACGAAGATTGTCTAAAAATTGGAACCCCTCAATAAATTCGGCCATGATCCGGAAAATCCGCCAGTTGGGATCTTCCGTAAAACTGGCGAGCTTTGCCGGTTCGGGCGTTGACTCGCACACCTCCCCCGGCTTGCACAACCAGGCGTGGTGCCGCTTATTTCCTTCCCCAAGCGCTCGCCCCCACGACGCACGCCGCCGTAAGCCTTCATCGCTGAGCGGCCGAGCCTTTTTCTTCTTCACAATTTTTTTTGGCATAGGGGGATGGTAGCAGACGGTGTGCCTTGATTAAAGCCACGCCATCCCGTACACTCGCCCCACAATCACACAACGGGCTATAGCGCAGTTGGCTAGCGCGCTTGCATGGGGTGCAAGAGGTCCTGGGTTCAAGTCCCAGTAGCCCGACCAAAAAGACGCCTCCGAAAACGGAGGTGTTTTGTATATGCCAAAAACATCATTTGACACAAACCTGTGTAAAAGCATGGGTTTTCCACAGTAGTGCTTGCGGGAACTCTGAAATACCCCAATAATACGGGGGTTAGAAAATTAACCATCATTTTCCCTAAGGAATTCCGGGCTTTCCGGACCCGTGGGAGAATGACCCACATCACCCTATGGCAAAGATGACCAAGTCCCAATTGATGGGCGCGCTCGCAGATAAGTCCGGGATTTCCAAGAAGGACGTTACAAGCCTGTTGGAAACATTGGCAGAAATGGCGTACGTGCACGTAAAGAAGGACGGTGAATTTGTGCTCCCCGGCTTTGGGAAGCTCGTAAAGGTGCACCGCCCTGCCCGCCAAGGCCGCAACCCGGCCACGGGTGAGACGATCCAAATCAAGGCCAAGACCGTCGTGAAGTTCCGCGTAGCTAAGGCTGCAAAGGACGCGGTGTTGTAAACCGTTCTCTCCGTTCAAGCAAAAACTCCCACATGGGAGTTTTTGCTTTTCTTTAAGCCAGTGCGTTAAAAATGGATGAGATGCGCCGGGCTGGAACGAGTGAGGCGCGAGCCGTACATCGTGTACGGTGAGCGACTCGCGACGTGAAGCCCAAGCAGCTCGCCATTTTTAACGCACGACGCAAGCAAGAAGGTCGGAGTGAGGTATTCGGCTTTTATATATGTGAGCGCCCCCTGCGTGCAGAGGAAGACGGATTCTGACTTGAGTCCCCAGTAAAACCGGTGACACGCGCCAGAGTGGCCGAACGCTGCGAGGCGGTACCCTCCATCACCACGGTGACAAAGGTCGTCGCCCCAAAAGACGAATTTAGCCCGAAACCTCAATCTCCGACCTGCCTACCTGCCTCTTTTTGGATTATAACAAATGCTTCGCCGAGATGGGTAGGGGCACTCTGAACAGACTAATCAACCCCTTAAAAATCGAAAAGGCGCCTGAGAAGTCTCAAGCGCCCTTACGTCACCCAGGGGAGCACCTGGGGAAGAAACCTACACGGCCGTCCAGTCGACAGCGGCGAGCTCCGGATTGGAGGAATAGTGCGAACCGCCGCCTGCACCTTCGGCCACACGATAACGATCGAGATCTAAAGTCGGATCGAGATGCGGGACAAGATGGACTCCATGATTGGGACAAAAATGGTCAGGTCGACCATGTACTCGATGAGAAAGAATAATCGATTTATTGTTGTATTGACACCTTTCTATCGGGCAACGATGCGGCCCGGCGAGCGCCTCCCAAGGAGAAAGGGTGGCCTGTTCACACCCGGGGCAGTAATCCTCGCCCTCGAACTTCACGACGTCTTCGCCCAAAATCTCCTTCTTATGCTCCCTGCATTGAGGGTTAGAACACACGAAAAATCTACTCTGACCCTCAGCTGTACGGTGGTGTTCCCCCGACACCGAATGTGCAATTCTTTTTAACGCCACCGTTAATTCCGCATTCCGCGTTCCTTGAGCCGTCATTTCTTCATTTCCTCGTTTTTATTTAGGGGTTTATCGCTCGTCCCAGTTGACGAAACCGCCCGGTATAATGCCATAAAATCGCTCTTTCGTCAAACGACCGGCCGCTGTTTGCGACCGGTCGTTTGCGAAAAAATGGCTTTGTTTAGTGCTTGGACGGCAGGAAATACTCCGCATCGTAGAGCGCCTGCGCGGGCACATGGGCGTATTGGTGAAGCTCTGCATCTGTAAACCAGATCACGATCTCTTTGTTCGCTTCGTCCACTGCACCAGAGGCGTGGATGAGGTTCCGAAGCGGGCGATCTTGCGCATTCGCAAGGGCGTAGCTGTCGGGTGACAAGTCTCCACGAATGGTGCCGGGCGCAGAGCTCATTGGCTCGGTGGCGCCTACGAGCTTACGCACAAGAGCCACGGCCTGCTCCCCTTCCAATACCATGGCGATAACCGGGCCGGACTTGAGGAATTCCACCAACCCTTTTTTAATAGCTCCGCCATAGGCCTTGTGATCCGGGAATGGGAACTCTTTTCCCATGTCGGCGTACTTCTTGCTGGCCTTGTCGTACACCGCCTGCATCCACTCTTCGGTGAGCTCGTAGTGACGATCAACATCGTCGTGCTTTGGCAACACCATTTTCATGGCGATAAGCTTAAGCCCCACGCGCTCAAACCGCGTGATAATCTCCCCTACATGCCCCCGCTGCACGCCATCCGGCTTAATGAGCACGAGGGTTCGTTCAAGAAAAGACTGCATAGTTGGCTGCAGGATACCAGGGAACGGCCGGGCTGGCAAGGGAATAAAACTTGCGTTTTCTTGTCGATTGTCTTATATTTATCGCCTAGCATTAATATTCTCCCCTATGGGTCTTCCTGGACATCGTCGAACAAGTTCCGATAAACGCCGCCGCGCGAGCCACTTTGCCTTAAAGCCTGCGGCGATCTTGAAGGATGCCCGCACCGGAGCCCTTCATCGCTCTCACCGTGCCGCCCCCGGAGCCACCGAGTATAACGGCAAGGCAATCCACATTAAGCCGAGCAAACGCAAGGCCGAAAAAGCGGCAAAGCGCCTCACCCAGAAAAAGGCCTAAGCACGCCGCCCGTTCCTGGAACCCCGAACGTTCGCTCCTCTCAAATCTCACCAAGCACCTTTCTCCCTATGAGTAATCGCCACCTTGCCCGCGCCATCGCTCTGCAATCACTCTACGAATGGGATTTCCACCAAGGCACCCGGCCTGCGCCGGAACTCCTCACGCGGAATCTTGCTGAGTTCGCTCCGGATTTGGATGAAAAGGAGTTTGCGGATCGGATTGTGCGTGGGGTGATGGAAAACCGTGAACGGATCGACGGATTGATTACGCAATTTGCGCCAGATTGGCCGCTTGCCAAAATCACCACCGTGGATCGAAACGTGCTGCGTATTGGAACATTCGAGCTCACCTATACGCACGAGATCCCCTCCAAAGTGGCGATCAACGAGGCGATTGAGCTGGCTAAAACGTTTGGCGGTGAGAGTAGTGGCAAATTTGTGAATGGCGTGCTCGGCGCCGTGCTCCGCGACCAGTTGGCGCGCGGTATCACAAAAGAAAGTGACCTGCCGAAAAAAGAAAAAGAAGTGGAAGAAGAAAAAGCCACATAACATCCAATCATCATCCGTAAACGACGCTGATGACGGACACGGGGAAGAGCCCCGTTTCGATCATTGTCGTCGTTATCTCTCCCATAACGACTATGGAATACACGCAAGATCTTTCTTCGCTTGAAACACGGTTAGGGCATGTGTTTAAAGACCGGGCGCACCTGTTGGAAGCCATCACGCATCGATCGTATCTTAACGAGAACCCCTCGTTCCCCCATCCGCACAACGAGCGCTTGGAATTTTTGGGTGACGCGGTGCTGGAATTAATCGTCACAGAACATCTCTTCCGAAACTTTGCGAATCCAGAAGGTGAGCTCACCAACTGGCGCGCGGCGCTCGTGAATGCCAAAACGCTCGCCGGGATTGCGAACCAATTAAAGTTCGAGGAATTTTTACTGATGAGCCGCGGTGAGGCGAAAGACGCCAACTCCAAAGCGCGCATGTATATTTTGGCAAACGCCATCGAGGCGATCATCGGCGGCATCTACATGGACGGCGGGATGAAGCCATCGGAAAAATTCATCCACACGCATATTCTGTCGCACCTGGAGTTTATTCTAAAGAACGAGCTCTATATTGATCCGAAGAGTAAGTTTCAAGAAACCGCACAGGAGATGCTCGGAATAACTCCTTCGTACAAAGTACTCAAAGAAGAAGGGCCGGATCACGCCAAAGACTTTACCGTGGGGGTATTCCTCGGAACCGAAATGGTGGCCACCGGCACCGGAACATCAAAACAAGAGGCGCAAGTGTCTGCCGCCGAGGCGGGGTTGGAGGCGAAAGGGTGGAAGGGAAAATAAAAGTGTCTCAGGGGCGATCGGCGGGGTGTCCTTTTCGCGGCTCTCGGCTAGCGCCTTCGCCCGCGAAAAGGCACCACCGCAACGATCGCGAGGCATCATGTGACGCATGCAGCTTTATAAAAGTTCTGGCCGCGCCACGTGAGCCACGCCGACGATGAACCAAACAGCCCCGTAAAGCCTCCGCTTCGCTACGGCCACGGGGCACGTAAAAACCACGCTTGAGGCGTGGCTTTTACGTGGTGCGCCTGGAGGGAATCGAACCCCCATTCCCGGTTCCGAAGACCGGTGCTCTATCCGTTGAGCTACAAGCGCAAATAATGGATGCGAAGAACGATAGCGTTAAACGAAGAAAAAATCAACGGGCACATATAAATGACAACGCCGCCCCAGAGAAGCCAGGGCGGCGGACGCGCGTGTGGATGCCGGAGCATTCACGAGGGTACGAGATCCTGTTGACTTACCGAGAGCATCGTTGTCATGCGGCCCCCGCTTTCAACGCTGCACGGATGTCGCTATCTATCTCAGAGGCTTCGTTACGCGCTGCTTCGGCGAAATCTTCTCCACTGGAAGCGAAGAGGACGGCGCGCGAGGCATTTATGATCATCCCCTTGCCGCGATGATCTCTGCCCGCATTCACCGCTCTCCTTACATCGCCGAGTTGCGTGCCGATGCCAGGAATCAAGATGGGGAGATCCCCGACGATCTGGCGAACCTTCGCCAATTCGTCTGGATACGTGGCTCCAACCACAACGGCACAATTGCCATTGTTGTTCCACTGTTCGGCGACGTTGCGTGCGACACGCTGGTACAACATTTCTCCTGGAGCGACCTCCAGATCCTGGAATTCACCCGCTCCGAGATTGGATGTCCGGCATAAGACGATGATCCCCTTGAGCGGATGCCTGTCTAAGAATGGGCTAAGCGCTTCTCGACCCAAATACGGGTTCACCGTAACCGCATCGGCACGGAGCTCTTTGAATGCCATGTCGTAATACCCCTCGTTTGTATTGCCGATGTCCGCGTCTTTGGCATCCAGGATCACCGGCACGTTTGGTGCGGCGGCGTGGCTGTACGAGATCGTTGCCTTCAATGCACGGAACCCCGCCTCGCCATGCGCCAAGAAAAACGCAAGGTTGGGCTTGTATGCGCACACTAGATTCGCCGTGGCATCAATGATCGCACAACTAAACACCTCGATGGCCGCGCCGACGTCAGAGTGCCTATCACGAATCGCCTGCGGGATTTTCCGATAATCGCTGTCTAATCCGACACACAGAAATTTCCCTTCGTCCCATCGCTCTTCCAACAGTCTACGAAAATCACATGTTTCCATGTCTCTACTCCTTGTTGAGGTACACCCTACCAACGTGGCAGGATGGAGACATCTAAAAGGAAAAGAGCGAAAAAAGCAAGAAGATGCTGAGATATTACGGCTTTTTCACCACCCCTTTGCCGCGAGCGAGTTCATCGTCGCCGAGATCGGTGGTGAGGGAGGGGGCGGTGCGGAGGAGGGATTCGCCCAGGGCGGCGTCGGTGAATTCAAAGCGCGTTTCGCCAAGGAGCGAGGCAAAGCGGCCGGCATCGGCTTCGGATGGGGTGAGGGTAACGTCGAAGGACGCGATGGCATCGTTAATATCTTGCGGAAGTTTGTTCACGGTCCAGGTAACGAGGCGGCGATCGGCATCATAGCGGATGTCTCCGGCTTGAACCTCTTTTTGCCCGCCCCATGCTGTGCCTTTGGGAAGGTTGGCGCTGATGGTGACGCGATCGAGGGCGTGCAGTGTTTTGGCGATGTGCCACTCCACCCGATAGGTGGTGCTGGTGCCCACCGTGGGCGGCAACGGCCCGGAGCCCACGGGCGCGCCTTCTTCGGAGGCATATCGCGCCAGGGCATCAACCGCGGCATCCGTTTGCAAACGCAGCAGAATGGGCTGCGTGGCCACGATGCGATCCACGCGAACACCATCTACCGATCCAATCACCGCTTCCACATAGGCCACGAGCGGAATCTCTGGCCCATCGGGCAATGTGGAAACAAGCGGCACGGAAAATTCCACCACGCCGTCTTCTTCGGGCGCAAGGCGCTCGAATGCCGGAAGCTCTTCTTGCGTGTAGGTGATGGTATTTCCTCGACGCGTACCGGTGTTTGGATCATCGAGCTCATCCCAATCCACGAGCGCCGGGGCGTCCGCGCCGGCCGGAACAGATGCGGCCTCTGCCCCAAAGTGGAATCGAAGCTCGATATCACGGAGCTCTTCCCCACTCATATTTTGATATGCCACGCTAATCCGCTGCCGTTCGCCGAGCGATACGGATCGACCCACCGAAGATCCATTCATCACTAACTGGATGCTCATGTCTCCGGCCAATACGGAAAGAATCCCCTCGGCTCGTTGCGCGGCCGAAAACGTGCCGTCTACTCCCACGCGCCCGGCTTCAGCTTTTACGATAGAGTCTCCGTGAGCGCCGAGCGCAAATGATCCAGTCACCGCCACGGTGGAGGTGCTGTGTGGCGCAACCGTGGGCAACGCGAGGCGTACCACGGGGTCGTCTAACACCGATCCGGTGCCCGTGGCGTCGCGCACAAACCCCTCTGGAAGACGAATGCGCGCTTCGAGCCCCTCCATGGCTGTATCCCCTTGGTTCATCACGTGATAACGGATGGTTACGTCATCGCCCGGAAGAACTTTAAGCGGCACATCCACGCGCCCCACAAGAACGGAAGAGCCGTAGTTCAACGCATGCGTGGCAAGCGTTTCAAACTCGCTATTAAATGTGGCCGGGCGATACGTGCCGATCACCTGAACCGCGCTCTCTGTGCCGAGGGCACCCGTAAACGTGCCGACCACGACGATCGCGCCTTGCGCATTCCCCGCCTGGGATCCGAGCCGCCGAATCACCGAGGAGGTGGCGTCGGATGCACCTGATCCAGCGGCCGGCTCTACCTGCCGAATCACAAAATCGTTTGGGAATGCCAGGCGCAATTCCAATGCGGCGAGCGGATCGGGAGATGGATTTTTCCACCGAACGGTAAAGGTGGTTTCTGCACCAATGGCAACGTCTGACGGCCCTTCAATAGCGATCTCCAACCCCGAGGCGCGTGTGTGCCCGCTCCACCACCAAAAGCCCGCCCAGGCAATGGCCGTGAGGCACGCGATGGTTCCGAATACCGCCACAATGGCCACCAAAAACGGTCGGCGTCGGCCACCCGCATCTAACGAAGAAAGTTCCGCGCGCGCCTCCTTGGCCCCCTTTCCGTAAATGGCGGCCAGCCCAGCGGTGACATCATCTGCGGGCTCGATTTCATCTACCGATTCCGACGCAAACCCCGGCGGCGGTGTGGGCCGCGATGCGTCGTCGACAGCAGATGTGTGCTTGAGGCGTTTGCGTTTTCCCATAGTGATAAGCGTTGGTGTTTAGGCGGGGGTTAACGAACGTCAAAGAGGGCGGCAGTGACTCGATCGCGATCCCAAGCTTCTTCGATCCCATCTGCAGCGCGACCCCAGGCCATCTCCCAGCTCTCTGGAACCACCAAGCGGGAGTGGATTTGCCGGCGCAGTGTGCCAGATTGGCTTGTGAGAAGCAGCGTGTACGCCGCACGGCGCGATCCGGTATCGATATCCTCAGAAGACCCTTCCACTGACGGCCCCGTGGATAATCGATCGCGAAGGTCGAAGGCGGTAAAGGGCAGGCGGTATTGGATGGAGATTGTTTCCGTTTTGCCCGGATCAACCATGCTCCACCCTCCAAACACGGTGCGATCCCCTTCCTCCCACACATCAAGCCCCGTGGCGTGGCGCGAAAGGGTGCGCGCACGATCGGCTTCGGACGGATAGAGCTGCAGCCCTTCTTCGAGCGGATCAAACAGCGACGCGTCGGGCGGGCGGAACCCTTCGGCAGAAAGAAGCGTGCTCCCGCGAGGCACATAAAAGCGCAGATAGCTCACATTGCGGACGCCGTAAAAAATCTCTCCCTTGGTGGCCGTGTGCGTACGCACCACGGTTACATGATCTTCGATCCCACCATCTTCGGCCACGATCGCCTCGTGATGCACCTGCTCCTCCATGGCCAGATCCGTTTTTTGCCCGGCGATGTTGGCGCCGATCACGGCAAGCGCGTCCCCGGTAACGGGCTTAAGCTCGCCTGTCCAACCATATCGACGCGCGAATGCCTGCTCTGACGGTTCTTTCATGGCGATCTGCACCTCTTTGGTTTCGAGCGCTTCCGAAAGAATGCGGAATAAATCGATGATCCGCTCCTGCGGGAGAGCCTTGAGGCGCTCCAGCACCCGAGGGGCTAACAGGCCGATGATTTTTTTGGGCTGATTTTCTGTGCGGTCGTATTCCAACTCCACGGCCTTTTGCGTTTCCAAAATAAAATTTTCTGCGGTGATCGTTTTTCCTAATTCCGGAACATCGATGGGGCCGGTGAGCACGAGCAGCTGTTCAAGTACCGTGGCATTTACCGCAATGATCCCGTCCATCGTAGGGCCACCGGACTTGCTCCAAAAAAATCGGATGGCTTCGGCTGCCGTGGCAAAATCCGGAGACCAGTTGGCATCTTGGAACTCCCAACGCTCCGCAATCAACTGAAGCGGTTCTGGTGGGATAAGACGCGCGGTGAGCTGACCCTGCACGTCGTATGTGCCGCCGCCGGGCACGCGAAGATTGGTAAGATCTCCCCGTGTAACGGTGATTTCCGCAAACGACCCAAGGAATCCTCCGGTGGGGCGCAGCTCACTGGGGTTTTGAAACAACACCAAATAGCGCCGAGGGCCGCCGCTCCCCATCGCCGCGCCTAAAAAGTCGGCAAGGCCGATAAATTCACGAACAGAAACCTGCGCATCTTCGATGCCGCTTCGTAACGTTTCCACCTGAGCGGCTTGTGCGGCAGGGAGCACGGAAACATCCACCTGGCGAAATGCGTCGTTGGCATCTTGGAGGAGCGGAAGAGCTCCTTCGGTATACGCCACCATTACACGCAACCGATCGAGCGGCGCTTGATCACTCCCCTGAAACGCGGCCGAAAACCCGGTGGCAAGAAGCTGCCCGGCGTCGCTACTCTTTGCGCCAATCTCTGCGAGCGCGCGAGCGGTGCGATAGGTGGCGCGCGTTTCGGGCACCAGGCTTGCAAGCCCCACGGCAAGCGCATGCACCGTGCCAAGCGCGTCATCTGCTTCACGAAAATGGGTACTCGCGCGGCGTAACGCCTCTACGCGATCAGGAAGCGGAACATCGGCCGCAACGCCTTTTGCTGCATCCACGGCGCGCTCCCCCGCCGACACCACCGCCACGCGGCTCGATTCCATGGATCGCGCAAAGCGCACAGCGTTTGCCGGCAATGTGGCCGCAACGAGCAGGGCTCCCATGCTTAACACGGCCGGAACCGCACGCAACCGTTCAAACGACATCGACGGGCGGATGATTCGAACGCGTTGTGCGCGAGGCGCCTCTACCACCTGAGGAGACGGCGCGGTGACATGGCGAGTCACCGAGGGCGTCCGCCGCGCAGGGCGCGCCACCCACACGCCCACAGACGTAACAACATCAGACAGGGCAATAAACGGGCGCTTCGCCCATCCATAGCTTGCCGTGTAGGCACGTGAAAAATTAACGGGCGTGAATTGCTCGCGGCACGAAGGCTCTGTGCCATCGATGCATAGATCGGAGGCGAACGCCGTGAGTGCAGACAGCCCCCATCCTTCGGATCGCGCGGGCATGGCTGCGGCAAGCACGGCGGCTTGCGACACGCGTTCATCGGCCGCGGGAGGAAGAGCGGATGCGAGCATTCCTCGTAATGAAATCACGTACGGGCTCCGCGCGTGCGCCTGATGACGAATCGTGATAAACACCCGACGGAGCAACGACGTTGGCGCGCCGCTAAATCCCACCGACACGCGATCTAAATCCGCAATGGGATCCTGGAACCGCTCCATGCTGCCCGACGGTGCAGAAACAACCGGACGGATGCGATACACCGGCGGGCTCGTTTTAAGCATGCGGCTTGCCGCAGGCGTGTGTTGGCGACGCAACGACACACGACCCTTCTCCGCCGTCTCGGTAGATGGCTTTTTATGGCGACGGGTAGATCGGGCCCTAGGCATGAGCTTATTCGAGGGGATTAGATTGCTTGGCGCATAACGGCGTCAAAGCCTCCGCTCCTCACTCTGCGTACACCATGTACGCATCGCTTCGGTGCTCAGCTTTTCCTTGTTCTGCATCCAAGCAATCTAATCCTCGTTTAACGAAGGCGGAGATAGGCCGCGACGGTACGAGAAGCGGCGTGTTTCCAGGTGTGGCGGGCGGCGAGGGAGTAGGCGGCGCGACGAGCGTGTTGGCGTGTGTCTTGTGGGTGCGCTAGGACATGCTCGACGGCGCGAAGTATATCATCCGCGGAGCCGGGCTGAAAGAAGATTGCCGCCTCGGTTCCTAATACTTCTGGAAGGCACGATGCCCGCGCGGCAATCACCGGGCAGCCATACGCCAATGCCTCCAGCGGCGGTAGCCCAAACCCCTCTTGTCGTGATGGAAAAATCAATGCCGTGGCCTTGGCGTAGAGGGGCGGGAGATCCTGATCTGTAACCCTCCCCAAAAATCGCACACGCGGGAGCTGCTCGGTGGCCACGCGATGCACCAATCGCTCCATGAACACATCTTTTTCTCCGGCGAGAACAAGCGATAGCGATGGATGACGTTCTGCGATCTGTTTCCACGCATCCAATAACCCATCGAGACCCTTATGTGGATACGCGCTGCCGACATAGAGCAGATACGGACTATCAGACGGTTCGGACCACACGGCCTCATTCACCGCAGGCATCCCCTCCCCCGTCACCACGATGGGCGTTTTGAGTGAGGGAAAATGTTTACGGATGTCATCCGCCACGTACTGCGTAGGCACAAGAATCGTGCGCGACCCAAAAAGCGCTTTCCATAAAACGATCCGGAAAAACAAACGCTTGAGCCACGCGATCACCGGCCCTCGCGTAGACACCTTTGCCGATGCCGGTTCCGAAAGGAGGAGAATGTCGTGAATGGTCACCACGCGTGGCAATCGCGAAAAAATCGACACGTTCCAGTGCGGCACATGCACCACGTCTGGTTTCGTTCGCGCCAACACCCCTGGCATCTTGAGTTGTTCCATGAGGCCATACCACGGGACATCCGCAACCACATGCTGAACATTCGGCGATCCGCGAAACGGCGACGACCCCTCTTCGCGCACCACAAGCGTGTATTGATGCTCCGGCGCCTCCGCCACCATTGCACGCACCAACTCCTCCACATATCGCCCAATCCCGCGCGAAACCTGCGGCCCCATCATGCGAGCGTCGATCGTGATGTTCATAGAGGCAATTTATGACCGTTTGACCATAGCAGCCGCGCGAGCGAGCTGTCCAAAAAGACGAGATTTCTTGACAGATGCCCCTATAACAGATACAAAACATCCAATTCGTCCTTTCTTACCACCCTCACCCATAGGAGTACGCATCATGGAAGATCCCCAAGATAAACCCGTTCTCCTTGTGGTAGAAGGAGATCGGTTACGACAAGACGCCTACGGACTCGTGTTCCGACCCCTCCTCCGAGGGATCTTGACCGCACGAACGGTAAAGGCGGCGAGTGAGCTGATCGCAAAGCATCCAGAGATTGACCTCGTCATCCTTGGAATATGCGACACCGCAGACCCCGCGCAGCCGCCAGACACGCTCTCGCTCATAAACGAGCTAAGAGACGCCCAGTTCGCTGGCATCATCATTGGCACTTCGGATAGCGGCTATCACCGACAATGTTTCGGCGAAGCTGGTTGCCAGTCAGTTCACGTACCGACTGAGGTCACCACCGCGGTGAATAGGATCCTCAGTCACGCCGGCGACAGCCCGACATAAACACAAACGCTCCACGCTCCCCTTGCCCGCTCTCCCCTGCCTGGAGAGCGGCTTTCGTTTATGGCCCTCTTTTCAAAACGCGCGTTGTGCGTTAGCATGCGCTCCGTCGTTGTGGCCACCGTTTCCGCGCCATCGACGGGCTGTAGCGCAGTTGGCTAGCGCACCTGCTTTGGGAGCAGGGGGTCGTGGGTTCGAGTCCCACCAGCCCGACCATGCGGGCATCGTATAGTGGCTATTATGCGACCCTTCCAAGGTTGAGAGGAGGGTTCGATTCCCTCTGCCCGCTCCACATAAAAATCCCCCCTGCATGCGCAGGGGGGATTTTTATGGTGGGCGTGCCTGGACTCGAACCAGGGACCTTCACATTATCAGTGTGACGCTCTAACCAACTGAGCTACACGCCCGGAAAGGCTCTCGATCGTAAAGCGGGAAGATCGTACCGAATCTCTTGACCCTTGGCAAGAGTGTCCGTATACTGCTGCACACGAATCCCTATCCGTTGCCGAGGTAGCTCAGTGGTAGAGCGAGGGCCTGAAGAGCCCTGCGTCGCCAGTTCAATCCTGGCCCTCGGCACCAATAAAAACACCTTGCATCCGCAGGGTGTTTTTATTACTCACTCCCCCTTCCTTGCCACCAGTACCATCACCTCTTTTTGCAAATTACGCGGCATCACGGTGATGGTGAGCTTGGCCGTACCCGCGCCTTCCGGCCGCGTGAAAGACAGAATCGTGCGATCGGCCGTGGCAAGGGTTCCTTCAGCTGCCCAACCTAACGCGGTTGCGTTCTCGGCATACCAATCACGCATGGCGGCGTGCGGCTCCGTCGTGGTAACAAGCAGCGTGGCAGACTTCGCTACCGGATCCACGGCGGCGCTCGTGGGCGTGGCATCTGGAAACAGCGGGATGTCCGCAGGGAACCCTTCTGGCAGGGCAATCTTTTCACCGATGGCGATGGTACGCCCACTCACCGGATCTCGAAACACGGCACCATGTTGTGTCATGTCGATATCCACATCCTTGCCAATATTGTGCTTGGCAATCTCCTCTGCGCCGCGTTCAGCCGCCTGCGTTACCGCATCCTGTGCGCTGCGAGCGATCTCTTCTTTAGATGGCAGCGCGCACCCAGCGCCCAAGAGCAGAAATGGAACGATGAGAAGAGCAGCTCGAGGCATATCCCTCACAGTTTAGCATGCTCTCAGAACCTCTACCCAAACGATTCTTGCTTTATCCGCTTTGAGTCAACGCCGGATGCGACAAGAATCTCGCGCATCGATACCATAAAATCATCCGGCCCACACATCAGATAGTCCGCATCGCGATGATCCGGCACCGCGCGATGAAGCATCGCCGCATCAATCCGGCCGCGCTCCCCCATCCAACCGCTTGGACTCTCACGGGTGCAGGTGGGAATCACGCGGATATTCGGATGAGCGGCCGCGATCTGCTGCAGCTCATCCAAATACGCCGCTTCATCAACGGTGCGATTGGAATAGATCAGCGTGATTTGCATATCGGCCGATGAAAGAGCCGCCTCGCGGATCATCGAAACAAACGGCGTTACACCAATCCCGCCTGCGATAAGCACATGATGCGCTGCCGGCTTGAGCACAAACAACCCCCATGGCCCTTGCATCTCCACACGTGCGCCCACCGCGAGCGCGGCCAATCGTTTTGTAAAATCTCCCGCCACCTTGATCCCAAATTCCAATCGCTGCGTTCCGGCAGCGGGAGCGCTTGCAATGGAATACGCCGCTTTTGCCCACTCGCCACCATCAACATTAAGCAACCGCACGTTTACCCACTGCCCGGCTTGGAACGGTGGGATAGGCTCCGTGGCATCTTCGGCCTCAACAACGAGGCGAAACATCCCCGTGGCGAGGGGGACGTTTTCGACAACCCGATAGGGGCGAAAAATGGTTTGCGGAATGGGCATAGATTTAGGCAAAATACACACGGAGCATTTCGTCACGCTGCATCAGCGCCACATTCACCTTACACTGTTTCCAAAAGGCTGGATGATGCGCCGAACGGATCAAGCGAAACCCGCGGCGGATCACCTGCGGTGGCGCCTGGTGATGCGCCAGCTCATGGGCAATCACGCGAAGAATCGCGTCCATCTTTCGCGGCTGCATGGTTCGAGGGGTGTACAGATCCACGGTCATGCGCTTCTCCCCAATTTTTGTGTAGCCGAGCCGTAGAGATCGAAGTTTTCCGGTGCCACGCACACGGCGCCGTAACGGGCGGAGCTCAAACCCCGGCATGCCGAGCACCGTGCACGCACGACGGAACAGATGTTCCACGAGCTGCTCATGGCGAGGGTCAAGCGTGTCCATTAGGGTGATACGGGAGCCATCCCGCGGGCAATCGCGCGAGCAAGCACAAGCCCTTGGGGCTGCCACACGGTAAAGAGGATGCCGCGTTTTTCCTCATGCCCCAGTTGCAACATTAAAAACGATCGGCGACCAAGCACCGCCCGATCCGTATAGCGCAAACGGGAGAGCGTAAATTCTTGCAACGACATCCCCGCAGGGGTGGTGATGAGCGATACATCACGGCGATCCGTGCCACACACCACCATCTTCGCAAGATCATCGTTTGGCTCCACACAGGCAAACTCGGCGATCGTGCTTTCAAAACTCCGCCAACTCACAAAATCCCCCGTTGCTCTGTCTTGAGGCACAAACGTAACGAGCGCTTTGGCGCGAATCTCCGCTTCGTCTGGAGCCGTTGCCCCACGCACGGGTGGCGTACCCGCTAGCACATAAAATGTCCGCGACCAGTCGGAAAAATACACCCAATGGCCGCGTGGTACCGGAAACGAGAGCTCCAACCAAGGAATTTCATCCCAATCCCATCGCGCGGGCGTTGGCGGGCCATATACGATTGGCCCCGAGCTGCCCGTTGTTTCTGCCACCATCGAGGGCGGCGGTGTTTCCGCGGATGGCTCAGCCTGCCGAAACCCGCCGGATTGCCACACGGCAAGCACCGCGACAATCACGGCCGCGGCAGCTCCCCCGATCCAACGATAGTGTTTGCGGTTCATACCTCACCAAACAGTCACTCCCCTATCCCTTGGCCTGATAAGCGGCCATGGCCTTTGCGATTTCTTCCTTCGCCTCTTCCGCAGAGCCAAACCCATTGATCACCACTTTGTCGTACTTCGCCTTCTCCAATTTCTTGATCTCTTTGAAGTGCAGCAACAGTTCCTCGCGCACGTGCGCCGGAAGATCTTCGATCGATTGAATTTCTTCAAAGCGTGGATCCACCTTGGAAACGGGCACGGCGATAATTTTATTGTCGCCGCCTTTTTCGTCGGCCGTTTTAAGCATCCCGATCGGGCGCGCCTTAATCACGCATCCGGAGAAGGTTGGATACGTTACGAGCAAGCACACGTCGATGGCGTCCCCATCGCCCGAATGCGTTTGGGGGATAAAGCCATAATCAAACGGGTAAAACATCTGGTGGTGCAGCACGCGATCCAACAGAAAATAGCCGCCATCTTCACTGTATTCGAACTTATTTGAGGAGCCCTTTGGGAGATCCACGACAACATGGAATGCGTCGGGAGCGCCGGCCGGGACTTCATGATAGAGGTTGATGCCTTTCATAGGACTTCCATCCTACGGAAAATACCAAAAATGGTCAAAGCGCAGGCGCGATGGTGGGAGTGGATGGCGACAACGCCACACGGCTGATATGGATATCCTTTGCCAGGGTAAACGCGTCTTGTTTGATTTCCGGGAAGTTAATTCGTGTACGGCGATACCCCGGTTTTTCGATGGTGACGTAATAAGAGCCCGGGCGCACCACAAACGCATAGCGTCCGCGCGGGCCGGTAACCTGTGTTTCGAGCAGCTTATTTACCCGAGCATCAAAAATACGCACCACAGCCCTGGGCACCACTTCATGCGAATCTCTGTCGGTAATAATGCCAAACGCGGGCTGCCCCGGCTTGTGTGTAAAAAGTCGATACAGCACCACACCCACATACGCCCAAAACATCCCCCACGCCACCCAGGCTCCGCTCCAGAGCGGATAGATCACAAACACGAATGGGCTGGCATATGCAAGAAGATATTGCGTACGCTTGCCCACATGAATCCGCCGCCCAAACACCTTGGATCGACCAACGGATTCAATCGGATCAAGTGGGATGCTCTTTGTGATCATCCCGTACTCTTTAATGATCACTTTTGCGGATGGAAGAATGTTCTCGTATATCGAACTGTGTTGTTTGAGATATTTTGATGGGAAGGTATACCCGTCCTTTGCCACTTCCACCACATACTGCCCGGGGCGTGCCAATAAACGATATCGGCCGTGCTTATCGCTCACGGCCGTGCTCACGAGTTGCCCCTGGGGGGTAATAAGCCGAATTGATACGAGCGATTCCGGAATTCCCGTGATGCTATCAAATACCACCCCATATCCGGCACGGCTCCGACGAAATGCTAAATATGCCGGACGACACACAGAAAGAAATGCAAGCAATAACGTCGCAAACGCCAGGTGGCGAAGCAGCGCTGCAGAAAGAGGAATGGAAAAAAGAAACGCCCTCATGGGAAAGGTCTACGCGCGCGCCTTCATGGCGGCGGCATACTGCTCCATGGTAGCACGCAAGGCGTGTTCGATGGGACGCATGTGGATTCCGAGCGCAGGAAGGCGGGTATTTTGCAGAATGCAGTTGGAGCGCTTGGCCACGGCAAGATGCTGCCGCAGCAAATCATCGTTCGCGATCCATTCGTTGGTATGAGAAGGATCGACAATCTCATCGTAGAGAGCGATGAGGTCGCGATGCCGCATCACCCCAGGGTTTGTGGCATGAAAAATCCCTGTCCCCCGCTTTTCAATCACCTGGCGAATCACGGCCAATAGATCATCAACGATGGTGACGGAGTTCTCGACATCAATAATTTTTGGGTAGTTCGCCAATTTTGTGATGAGGTTTCGGGGATCCGGCGCGCCATCAATCGGCATGCGCAACCGTAAAATGGCGACGTTTGGATGGTCGCATAGCCCAAGGTCTGCGGCGTATTTGGATCGGGTGTACACCGCTTGGGGATTTGCAAAATCCTCTTCGCGCCATCCATCTGGGCTGGGGGCGGCGTCATAAAAAATACACCCGCTCCCAAGATGCACCAGATGAATCTGTTTTGGCGCGCAGGCTTCGGCGAGCACAAGGGGGCCGATCACATTGGAACGGAACGTTTCTGCAGGGTGTGTTTCGCACCAATCAACATTGGGCTTGCCCGTTTTTCCCGCGCAATTTACCACCACCTCCGGCATATGCTCTTCGAGGGCGGCGGCCACCTGCGTGGCATCATCGATCCGCGCGAGCGACAGCACCGCATCCGGAAGAAACGCGGCCACCTTTTCGCCGATATATCCCGAGCCAAAAACAACGATACGCGCCATAGAGCCACAGCATGCCACGGAGCGCGCCATCCGGCAACCAACGATATGCTACGATCTCCCCATGTCGTTACAGCGATTTGCCGGTGTAGATGAGGCCGGGCGCGGGTGCGTGCTGGGGCCGCTCGTGGTGGCGATTGTGGTTGCCACACCTGCGGATCGTCGACGATTTCGCGCGTGGAATGTGCGCGATTCCAAAATCGTCCCGGCCGCAGAACGCACACAGCTCGCCGCGCACATCGCCGATCGCGCGTGGCACGCGATCCGTATTGCCACACCGCAAGAGATTGATCGCGCCGTGGCAGATCGCACACGCACGCTCAACGGCCTGGAACGCGAGCTCATGGCCGCGCTGCTCCGCGAAGCACGGCAAGCGCACGCAGATCACTCCCTCTCCGCCACCGTTGATGCGCCAAGTATCAACGCTCAAAAATTCCAACGCGACCTCCTGGCCGATTGCGCGTGGCCTCACGGAAGCCTTGTTGCCTGCCACCGCGCAGACGAAACGGATATTGCCGTGTCTGCCGCATCCATCATCGCAAAACATCATCGAGAGCTGCTTCTCGCAGAAATAAAAAAACAGCTTGGCGCAGACTTCGGGAGCGGCTACCCCTCTGATCCACGAACCGTATCCTATTTAAAAACAGCCCCTCATGGAGCTGCGCATATCCGTTGGAGTTGGGCCACGGCGCAACGGTTCGTACCAAGCGGTACACCGTTGCGCCGTGACGAGTCATGAATGTACTCACCTGCCTCGCGAGAACTTTCTGAAGCCAAGGCTCTCTGGCGTTGGGATCGCACTGGGCGGAGCCGCTGGCGTCGTCTTTGACGGGTCGTCCTCTAATTCGAGACGTTGATTCGTCCATGCGAGCCCCGGCAAAGACGTTGGCACCGGAGAAGCCGGCGGTGGTCGAACGACCTCTATCTCCATTGACTCGCTCGGCGGCGGTGGCAGTCCTCCAGAAACCGCCTTTGGCTCTCCGTTTGAGACGGCATCTGCAGATCGGTTATCCGCACATTGCCGTACGGCTTCCTGAATTGGCGTTTGCCGCGCCTTTCCATCGGACGGTGCTGGCGCCGCGTACCCCTCTGGCGGTGGCTTCAGGGTTATTCTCGGACGCGCTACATTCGGAGAAACGGGAGGGCGACTCAATGGAATCGGATCCGCTTCGTCTTCTTCTACGAGCGGCGCTGCTTCTTCCACGGCGGGATCCGGATGGAAACTTGGTGGCGGCACCGTCGCTTTTGTCGACTCCGATGCCTCTCGAGAACCCGGATCAGCTTTGCGAGCGAAAAGGACAAATTGGCTCGCCCTGATTTCATCTCCTGCGCACAAGACGATCTCGATAACCGTATTCAACTGCGAGAGGCGTGATGGGACTTCTTCCAGCAAGATCTCGGACACGCTGAGTACTTCCCGCCCATCACCTGTTTCGTCCCCCAACACAAGTTGGTCGAACCGAATGGACGTGATCTCCTGGCAGAATTGCGCCTCCCAAGAAATCGGGATCATCCCCGTTTGATGCGTCCCCTCATAGAATCGGATGATCCGCCCGCCCCTTATGTGATAGGTATATTTCACAGCTCCTTTTTCAGAGCTATCTTCTACAATGACAATGAACGTTTGCATTCGAACCTCCTTTGTAATGCGTCAATGGTATATCAACCGGCGAACGAAATGTCAAGATTTATATACAAAAAGCGGCTTCCAGCTAACCAACAGGAGGTCGGTTAGCTGGAAGCGCAAGCCGCGCACTAGTGAACAAATCGTTTGGGAGCGGGCGGAACCACATGAGATATGGATCGCGCCCAATCCCCCGGACACCAATTGGGGCACCACAAGGGGTACCAGTACATGTCGATGCATCCACCGCAACCCGCTTGGCGGATTTCGTGTGAGAGAATCGACACGGACGAATTTTTTGCCACTATTCCTTGCTCTAAAGAAAAGATCATCACACAACCTTCATTCGACCGCCTGCCTTAAGCCCGTATCAGCAGACGGCCTCCGATACAACGAACGTGCTATGGCGGCCTTCGGGCAGGAGGACCGTTGCAACAAGAGTCTATTCACCCCACACATAAGGCACCGTACAAACCAACGAACGATTAACGATGACACGGGTGGCAAGCCCGTGGGTGTCCGCCCACCACACGATAACGACCGGTGCATGATCGCTCGGAGGAGGAGGGTGCGTATAGGATAGCATTTTTTCACAAAAAAAGACCTCTCAATCACGAGAGGTCTTTTTTTGGTAGCCCATATGGTGTCGAGGAGCGGTTGACTCGCGATTCATGGAACGGTAAATTCTCTAGCAGATTCATGTTCAAATCATTCACTCCCCGGATTGGCGAGATCGCTAAAAATTCACCGGCGGTTATTGCTCAACTTGAGACGCTGTTTTCAGGACGCGTAAATATCTACATCGATCACGCAAACGTGCGTCCTTGGGCGAATAAACTCGGTTGGCACATTGATTACCGGCGCTTGAAACAGCTATTTGATTCCTTCGACAATTTTCATACGGCAAAAATCTATGCTGGCACCTTGATAGGCGACCCCGCATCTGAAGCCCTTATTGAAGACCTCACGGAGTGGAAGTATGACGTACGAACAAAGCCAGTCAAAATCATGAAAATGTCGATTGACGCGACGAGCGTTCATCCTCAATCTCCCATTCTATTGAATCAATTTCTTCGTGCAGCTCTGCTCCGTAAATTAGACGTTGCCGCCATTGAATATTTAAATGACAAACTTCGCCAGATGAACGTAGCAGGACAATACGTTATCGAAGATCGTAAATGTAACTTTGACGTAGAAATCGGGCGTGACATGTTGATCGATCATGATCGCAATAACATCGATACATTCATGCTCTGGAGTGGTGATAGTGATTTTGCCGAACCAGTCAAACAACTCCTTACTGACAAAAAAAGCGTTGTATTATTCGCAACGGCTCGTCGCGTTTCAACCGAATTGAATGCGCTTCAAGCTGACGGTTTGATGATCTTCGACATTCAGAAGATTAAGAACTTCATCTGCTGGAAGAAAGAGATGCGCTAGAACGCAAAAGGGATCCCTTTCGGGACCCCCAAGCTCTAGAGTTCTTGATCTTACGATCATTGAAAATATAGCATCAAAAAAGCCGTCCGTCAACGTGGCTCATTTTAGAGCTCAAATTAGGAGGGGGCTCATTAAATAGTGCCCGCCGATCTTACGACACGGCGGGCATCGCTTGCTGAGACCTGACGGGGATCAGGATGCAAGTAATACGGTTTGTTCTTCGCGCTTTTGTGGCAGAAGGCAGTGGTTTTTTACAAACCTATTGATCTTATGCATCGGAAACGGTCCTTTTTTATGCCGTTCGGCTTCCGCTCTAATGTCCCCGAGAACGGCAAGGAGTTCCTCGACGATCTGGGGGTCGTTGTCTGTTTTTGCATTGACCATCTCAAGATGGCGTATGCGAGCACGTTGACGCGGATTCGTCGTCAATCCCAACAGCACCTCTTGCTGGAACGCGAGTCCGCGCATGGGAACTAAGCGGCTTTTTTGCCGCCGAAGCGGTGTGAGCGTAACCGCAACACTCACAGTCGCGCAGTCACTATACCTTCCTCGCTCAATGGTGACCCGCATATAACGCGAGTTGAATCGCACAGTAGATACCACTTTTGAACAAATCCAAGAACCTGTAAACATGCTTTGCCTTCCGTAAAGAGCGTCAATAACAAAAGAATCCTAAAAGAATCCACCAAATCATGCAAGGGTTCGTGATTCCGCCTCCCGCCAATACAAAATCGCCCCTTGATGAGGGCGATTTTGTATGTGGTAGGCCCGCCTGGATTCGAACCAGGGACCACCAAGGTATAAGCTTGGCGCTCTAACCGCTGAGCTACGGGCCTAGGAGCCGAGGAACAAAGCCCCGGGCTTTGATTCCGAGGCGACGACGGTAATGAGGGTATCCCAAAACACCCCGTTGAACAATATGCCGTTTTAAGGCATGATGCCCCCATGAATGCGCATTGGACGGCGGAAGCGACGGATACCGGAACCCGACTGGACGTGTTTCTTGCTGCGCAACCTGGCGGAATCTCACGGAGCCAGATCAAAAAGAAAGCAGAATTGGGGCTCTGTTTTGTGAATCAAAAGCCGGTAAGCGCCCATTTTGCCCTTAAAGAGGGTGATGAGGTGGAGATTCGGGAGGAGGGCACCCCTCGCGCAAAAGCGCCACATCGCGCCACGCCCGTAAAAACGCGTAAAACCGAACGGGGCGACACGGTGCCGCTTGAGATTTTACGAGAGACGGCTGATTGGATCGTGCTGAACAAACCCGCGGGCGTGCTGGTGCATCCCGATCATGCGCATCCCGATGGCACGCTGATTGATGCGGTGATTGCTCATGCGCCCGGTGTGAGCAAGGTAGGCGAAGATCCGTTGCGCCCGGGGATTATGAGCCGGCTCGACAAAGATGTGAGCGGCATCGTGGTGATTGCCAAAACCCAGGATGCGTTTGAACATCTCAAACGCCAGTTTGCGGAGCACAAAGTGACCAAGCAATATCTCGCGCTCGTGCATGGAGAGATCCCTACGGACGAAGGCGACCTCAAATTCCGCATTGCACGCTCCACCACCAAAGCACGCATGGCCGCGCGACCCGTGGGGAGCGAGGGTGGCCAGGCCGCATGGACGCATTACACCGTGGAAAAACGGTTCACCGGCGCCACGCTGTTGCGACTCCAAATTCTTTCTGGGCGCACGCACCAAATCCGGGCGCACCTGCACGCGTTCAATCACCCCGTGGTGGGCGATCGTTTGTACGAACTCAAACAAACCAAGCGCCGCCTTACGCCACCGCGCCTCATGTTGCAAAGCGTGCTGCTGGCGTTCGATGATCCAACAACGGGCGAACGTGTTTCGTTTACCCTCCCGCCAGATCCGGCCTTTGAAACCGTCATTGCAACCCTATGATCATCTCCATCACGGGCGGCCCGGGCACCGGAAAAACGTCTGTTGGCAAACTCCTTGCCGAGCGCCTCGGCTATCCGTTCTATTCCGTGGGAGCGCTCCGCGGCAAAATGGCGCTGGAACGCGGTGTTACCATCAACGAGCTCAACAAGATCGGCGAAACAGATGCCAGCACCGACACGAGTGTGGATGACTATCAGCGCACCCTTGGCACAACAGAAGACAATTTTGTGATCGAAGGTCGGCTATCCTGGCACTTCATCCCCCACTCCTTCAAAGTGATGCTCACCTGTGATTTGGATGAGGCTGCACGCCGCATCTATACCGCACGCCATGAAAGCCCAGACGATCGGCAGGATGAACCGCTTTATGCGAGCGTTGAGGAAACCCGCGAGGCCATCACCCAACGCATCGAAAGCGACGTTCGCCGCTACCAAAAATACTATCATTTAGATTATCGCGACCCTGCCCATTACGATCTGGTGCTCGAAACCGCCCCGATTCAAGGAGCCGCCGCCGTTACAGATGTGGTGGAGAAAGCCGTGCGAGCCGCCCAAAAAGGCAATAACCCGCCATCCTCTTGACGTTTTCCTCACTTTCTCCTAATATCAGGCTCAATATGGCTAAAGTCCAACAACAGCAATTCGCCGCTCTCACCCCCGACCAGGTAAAAACCGGGATGGAAGTGCGCGTGCACCACAAAATCATGGAAGCCAACACCAAGGGAGAGGTGAAGGAACGCATCCAGGTGTTTGAAGGGCTTGTGCTCCTGGTGCGTGGCGCCGGGATTCAAAAAACGATGACCGTACGAAAAATGAGCGGCAACATCGGCGTGGAAAAAATCTACCCGCTGTTCTCCCCCACCATCGCCAAGATGGAACTGGTTCGCCAGCTCAAGGCTCGCCGCAAGAACATCAGCTTTGTACGCCACACCAAGAAACGGATGAAAGAGATCAAGGAAGCGCCGAAAGCTCTGGCCGCGGCCTAACAAAAAAACCCCCTGCGAATGCAGGGTGGTTTTTTATACCAACCCCTTCAAATACTTCGCCGTGAGCGAGGTTTTGCTTTTTACGACCTGCTCGGGCGTGCCCTCGGCCACGATCTCTCCGCCTTTTACGCCACCGTCGGGACCCATGTCGATTACCCAGTCGGCCGTTTTGATCACGTCCAGGTTGTGCTCGATCACGAGCACGCTGTTCCCTTTGTCTACGAGCGCTGAAAGCACGGCGAGCAAGCGCTTAATATCTTCAAAGTGCAACCCCGTCGTTGGTTCATCCAAAATATACAGCGTGCGGCCGGTGGCACGGCGCGACAATTCCGTGGCCAATTTTACACGCTGCGCCTCACCGCCCGAAAGCGTGGTGGCCGGCTGGCCAAGTTTTACATACCCCAACCCAACCTCATGAAGAACCGAGAGCTTATCGTAGATGAGCGGCTGATCCACAAAGAATCGACGCGCCTCTTCCACCGTCATCGCGAGGATGTCGGAGATGTTCTTGCCGCGCCAGTGGATTTCGAGCGCTTCCACGTTGTATCGACGCCCGCGACACTCTGCGCACTCCACATACACATCCGGCAAAAATTGCATCTCGATCTGCACGTACCCATCGCCGGAACAAGCCTCGCATCGCCCGCCGCCCTTTACGTTAAACGAAAACTTTCCGGCATCAAATCCGCGCATTTTTGCTTCCGGGATTTCCGCGAACAGGTCGCGAATGGCCGTGAACACGCCCGTGTACGTGGCCGGGTTACTCCGCGGCGTGCGGCCGATGGGCGATTGATCCACGGATACCACCTTGTCGAGATGCGTGATCCCCTCAATTTTTTTATGCGCTCCGGGCAAATCCTTGGCCCCATAAAAATGCGCCGACAGCGCCCGGCCAAGAATATCCAGCACCAGTGTGGACTTGCCCGATCCCGACACGCCGGTGACACAGGTGAACACGCCGAGCGGCAGTTTGAAATCGACATTCTGCAGATTGAACTCCGTGGCACCTTTTACCGTGATCGCCTTGCCATTGCCCTTGCGCCGCTTTTTGGGCACCTCAAGTGCACGACGACCGGTGAGGTAGGCACCCGTGAGTGATTCTTTGTTGCGCTTAATGTCGGTAAGGGTGCCCTGCCCTAAAATCTCTCCCCCGTATTCGCCCGCGCCCGGGCCAACGTCTACCACGTAATCGGCTGCCTCCATCACGGCCTGATCGTGCTCCACCACAATCACGGTGTTCCCAAGATCACGCAGCCGTTTCATGGTGCCGATCAACTTGTTGTTGTCGCGTTGATGCAGCCCGATGGACGGTTCGTCTAGAATATAGATGACGCCCGAAAGATCGCTCCCCAACTGCGCGGCCAGGCGCACGCGCTGTGCTTCGCCACCCGAGAGCGACATGGCGCTACGGTCGAGCGTGAGATACCCCAACCCCACATCAATCAGGTTCGCCAACCGCCGCTTCACCTCGTGCGCCACCTGCGCCAACACCCGCCGCTCCCCTTCGCCAAGCCCATCATTCGCAGGCACGGATACCTCCGCGCGCTTGCGCGTGCTTGAAGCGACGGCTTTTTTCTTCCCCACCCCGAGCTCATCAAACCAGGTAAAGGCGTCCTCCAACGACAGCTGCACCACATCAGCAATATTTTTTCCAAGCACCGTTACATGCAATGCCACCTGGCACAACCGCCGCCCACTGCACATCGGGCAGGTGAGAATGCGCATGTACGATTCAATCTCTTTTTGCACGTATTCGGAATCGGTTTGCCGGTATTTTTCTTCGAGCATGGCAAGCACCCCATTAAAGGTGGCGTCTTTGCCATCCACCAAAACGGTTTGTGCGCCGGTGCCGTATAAAATCGCCTGAAGCGCCCCTTTAGACAACGTGCTCACCGGTTCGTTCAACGAAAACCCCTGCGCTGCCGCCACCGCCTCCAGCAGCTTAAGATGCGAGGTTTGGTTCCCGGCGATGCGTGTCCAGGGTTTGATGGCTCCTTGGGCAATGGTGAGCCGCTTGTTGGGGATCACCAGGTCGGGCTCCAGCACCAGCTTGGTTCCAAGCCCGGTACACGCCGGGCAGGCACCGTGCGGCGAGTTAAACGAAAACAGCCGTGGCTCGAGCGACGGCAGCGATGTGTGGCAGGTGGTGCAAAAAAGAGACTCGGAATAGAGCGTTTCCACCAGCGTTCGCTCATCCAAAACGGTGAGGAGCCCGTTCCCAAAATCCAACCCCTGCTTGACCAGTTCCAACAGCGATTCCAGCACCATCCCGGTTTTTGCCTCCACCTTGGCCACCACCACCTCGATGGTGTGCGGCACCGTTTTATCCGGCTTTACGCGGAGCAATTCATCGGCGTCTACCAACGTACCGTCGTATCGCACCTCGTGATACCCCGCGTTTTGCGCGGCCTGAAGCACCACCTTGTGCTCCCCTTTTTGCTCGCGCACCAGCGGCGCCAACAAAATAATGTCGGAGGTGCGCGCCTGCGCCAAAATCTTTTCAGCGATCTGTCGCGGAGATTGCTCCACCGCCGGAGCGCCGCAGGTGGGGCAGTGCGCGTGGCCAGCGCGCGCGTAGAGCAACCGAAGGAAGTCGTAGATTTCCGTAACCGTCCCTACCGTAGAACGCGGATTGTGCGAGCTGGATTTTTGATCGATCGCCACCGTGGGCGACAGGCCGCTAATTTCATCCACGTCCGGCTTGTCTTGCAGTTCCAAAAATTGTCGCGCATACGACGACAGGCTCTCCATGTATCGCCGCTGCCCTTCGGCGTGGATCGTATCAAACGCCAAGGAGGATTTCCCCGACCCGGAAAGACCGGTGATGATAATCAACTTGTTCTTTGGCAACGCGAGCGACACGTTTTTAAGGTTGTGCACGCGCGCACCGCGAATGGTGATATGTGAGGCTGCGGACATGGTGGCGAGGAGCGCCCCGGAACCCCTGCCACACGGCAGGAATCCGATTGACGCCAATGTCCGGCAGGCTAACACAGATCACGCTATCGAGCAAGATTGAAACGCATCTCTGAAACACTTCCGAAGGAACATGCGCATGGCGATGTGAGGACTGTTTGAGTCCCGCGTAGCGGACGAGTTCCGCAGCATCGCCATGCGCATGTTCCTTCGGAAGTGTTTCAGAGATGCGTTTCAATCCTCATCAGGGCGCTTTGGGTCGGCAGTTTCGCAATACGCCATGATCTGCTGCCAATCCCGCCACGCCACCCACGAGCACGCTGCCGATTGTTTGCAGCGTGGTTGCCGGTTCTTCCACGCAATCACACACCTCTGTATCGGATTGGCAGCTTCCACCAATGGTGACGCACGAAGATCCGTTGCGACAGTTTAAGGCAAACGTGGAAACGCCGGATCCCTGGGCACACTGCGATGCCGCCGGATTTTCGGGAGCGTTGGTACCGGTTAATCCAAAATCACAGGTGATCGGTTTACGTCCTTCAGCAGCGGCGAGAAGATCCTGCAGCGTCCAAAATGTTCCGGCGCCAGATTGAAATTTCCCCTGACGCACTCCACAGGCAATGGCGGCCGCTTCGTCCGTAAGGTCGCCGGAGAAATCCGTACGCGTGCCATCAGCATAGCCGTCGAACATGCCTCGCCCACAATTGCTGCGCGACAACACCGCCACATCATCCACCGTAAAGCCCGTAGATGAGAACGATTCTTTATACACCACCCCAAGCACCGCTCCGCGCAATCCCCCAAAATCTTTGCAGCTCTCAACGGCCTCGGCGATGCTGTTTGCCGTATAGTCAAAATGATAACTTGCGCGGCCGGTATCGCTTTCGTCCGTAGTAACAGCCCCCACCCGGCGTCCCACCTTTGAAGGGGTGGCTCGTTCAATGGGGAACACCGCCCGATACACCGCATCGGCTTCGGGGCTTTGCGCAAAGTTGCAAAACGCGAGCAGGCTCACCCCCGTGGGATATCGGCTGTCTGAAAAATCAATGGTTCCGGCAAACACCACACGCGTGCAGATACGTCGATCATTCGGAATGCCCAAACATCCTGGACCCTCTCCATCCGCACAGCTCACGCAGGCTTCGGCGGGGTCTGGGCACGCGGATCCCTCACAGCTGTTGCCCGCCGTACTGCTCATCCAATACGTTTTGCCGCACTGGGCATCCACCGGCCGCACCGAAAACGATTCGGGCTTGCCTGCCACCGACGCAAACGGCGTAAGAGCCGGGCGCGTTCCTGCCTCGGCCAATCGCGTGGCATCTGTAAGCCCTGAACACCAATCCGTACTATTGTATTGGCTGCTATTCACCAGATACGTTTTGAGCGGATTCAGATTGGTGGTGGCCGGATTTACCGTGCGGAGTAAAAAGGTGGCCGCAAAGAGCAAAATCAATCCGAACACGGCGTCCACCATTGTCTCTTTTCCCTTCTTAATGGAATGAAGCGCGGAGCCTAGGAGGTATTTAAACGCGCCGAACACAAACATCACCGTTGCCACAATGGCTCCCGTGGCAAGCGCATATCGATAGGCGGTAACAACATATTGGCCAAGGCCGCGAATGTGCGTAACGCCGCCAAACGGTTGGTTTAGTTTGATTTCTGGTTCGAGCGCATAACAGCGGCCGCGACCCGGGCAATCGGCGTGCTCTTCAAACACCCCATCCTGCTCTGTGCATTCGGTGGGGGTAAAACAGAGGGCGCTGAGCGAAAGCGCCGCCCCTTGCTGTGCGGCCGCGGCCGTATCCGGTGGGCGGAGCGATGCGAGTGACCCGGCGCATTTGGGATTGATCTGCTCTGGCGCACACTGCGCGCTACATTCATCGTAGGTAAGATCTTCGGCGATCCGGAATGCAAACCCGGCCGGCTTCCCATTACACCCTTCGTGATTCGTATTGGCGCCGCAGCTACAATAACAGGTTCCTTTTTCTATCGGCCCCGGGGGCGTGTCGCTATTACGATCCCAATCGGCGCGGAGATACTCCAGCGCGCCGTACGGCCCCTCAAATCCAGACGCGGCCACCACCGTGCCGCCCGCATTTTCGTACTGGCTTGAGATAAGGCTCGCCCATCCGATCTGGCCCTTTACCGAATCGCAACGGATCACCGTTTTTACGCAATCAGACCCATAGGATGTGCGATCTTCCGTGCACAGCGACGCCTGCTGCGCCGCCCCCACCGCCGAAAGAATGGCCGACACCGATGCCGCACCATACGCTCTCGGCACGATCATCACACTCCCCGCGATCATCATCGCGAAGCAGACAAAAACACGCATCACGGTGATGTAGCGCATACTTACGAAGCCGTTTGAGCCATCACGGCCTGGATCACTTTGCGGAGCAACGGTTCATCGAGCGCTCCTTGGAATCGGATGCCGTTCACAAAAAACGTGGGCGTGCCCTGCACCCCTGCGCGTAATCCGGCCTCAATATCTGCGTTGACCTGCGTAAGGTGTCGCCCTTGCGACACGCACACATCAAACGCTTCCGTGCGCGCACCCACAAGCCGCGCCTGCTCACGCAACCATGCGGCATCCGATGGAACCACGTCCACAAACAAGAGATCATGATACCGCCAGTACACCTCTTGCCCCTGTTCCAACACACACCGTGCGGCCTGCGCGCGCGTGATCGCCCCCGGGTGTAATTCGGTAATGGGAAAATCACGGATCACCAACCGTACTGCATCGCCCTGATCCGCCATTACACGCCGGATCACCGGAGCAACCCGTTGGCAAAACGGACATTGATAATCCACAAACATCACGATAGTGATCGGTGCATCGATCGCCCCAAGCGTGGGCGTGACGCCCGAAGGGACAAGCTGCGCCAAATCCGCCGGGGTCACATGCGCATTTGCAATGCGCCGCGAAACACTCGCGTCGAGCCGACGATCGGCAAGAGATGGCCCGCCGCGCTTGAGATCCAGATAATACGCCGTGGTTTGCCACAAAAACCACCCCACCCCAAGCACACCCATCGCCAAGATCACCCCCAGCGCCGTGATGAGCGCGGGGTGACGCACGCGCCTGGAGGGAACAGAAGGAATCATGCCTCTAGTGTACCATGTCGGCAGGGCTCATGCGGCCGGGGATATTGACCAAATGCCCCTTTTCCCGTACGCTTTCTCCACATTGTTTATGAACCAACTCCTCTTCCCGCTGATCCAAATTGCGCTTTCGGTATTGCTCGTGGCGGCCGTGTTATTGCAACAGCGTGGGTCTGGGCTGGGGTCTGCCTTTGGCGGAGACAGCAACATTTTCCGCACCAAGCGTGGGGTGGAAAAAATGCTCTCCTACGCCACCGTGGGGATCGCCATCCTGTTTTTCGTGAACGCCGTGCTCATGATGTTGTTCGGGTAGCCCGACACATCGCTCCGTCATGTCTCCGCTTTTTTCCCGTATCCGCGCGCAGCTCCACCGCATCTTCTTTTGGCACGCCCGTCCGCGCTCGCGCGAAGTTACTCCCACTCCCGCATACGACCATGCGTTAGTGCTTGAGGTAACAAAGTCGGCCTCGGTTCCCCGCTGGCGACAACTACGATACGTGACGCATGTTTTGAACATGGCCGAGCGCCGCATCGTGCTATTGATGGGGCTCGTGTTTGTGCTGGCGGCCGGAGGAGCTGGATGGGTGCTCGTGTGGGATCGCCTGCTTACCGTGCCGGCAGAGGGCGGGCGCATCATCGAGGCCGTGGTAGGAACGCCAAAATATCCGCACCCGTTTTATGCCGGATCCAATGATCCAGATTTGGATCTCGTGGCACTGGTATATGCCGGGCTGTTCCGACGGACAGATGGATCCACCATCACACCGGATCTGGCAGAGCGATTCGCGTGGTCCGACGACGGAAAAATCCTCACCCTCACGCTTCGCACCGACGCGCGGTTTCATGATGGCACACCCGTAACGGCCGACGACGTGGTGTTCACCCTCTCTGCCGCAAAAGATCCTACCTGGAAGAGCCCGGCCATATTACCGCTCCGCAATGTGGCGATTGAACGGACGGATGATCACACCGTTACGCTCACGCTTGAGCAACCCGACGGTAACCTGCTCGACATCCTTACCCTTGGGATTCTTCCGGCGCATATCTGGCAGGATATTCCTCCGGGCTCTGCCCATTTATCCGACGCCACGCTGTGGCCCGTTGGCGCAGGGCCGTTCCGCGTGCGTTCATCCACCCGCGATGCGCGCGGCACGATTTTGGCGTATACGCTCGAACGAAATAACGGGTATCACGGCCTCAAGCCCTACCTGGATCAACTGGAACTCCGCTTTTTTACGGATCGTACACAGGCAGAAGAAGCGCTCCAGAGCGGCCGGGTAGACACCCTGGCGTTTGTCGCCGGCCCAGACATCACTTCCTTTACAAAGCACGAGCGCTGGGCCGCCTCGGTGATTGAGCTACCGCAAGAAACGATCGCTTTTTTCAATGTCAAAGACCCGCTGCTTAAAGATCTCAAAATTCGGCAAGCCCTTACGCTCGCCGTGGAACGAAACGACATCGTAGCCGCGCAAGCCGGCATCGCCTCCCCGGTGAGCAGCCCGTATCCGTTCTCCTCACTCGCCGTATCGAGCTCCACCCAAGAGGAACGCATGAGCCAGGCGCGGCAACTCCTCGAGAGCGCCGGATGGGTGCTGCCCGCCGATGGCGGAGAAATTCGCACGCAAAAAGCCGGGAGCACCAGTTCGTCAACGCCGGGCGAGCTCACCCTCACTGTGCACGTTCCGGATGTGCCGGATCTTATTGCCGTGGCCGAAGCGCTCCAGCGCCACTGGTCACTATTAGGGGCGCGCGTATCGCTCGATGTGCAAGATCCAACCGTGCTTGCCCGGAGTGCCGTAAACAACCGTGATGCGCAAATCCTGGTGTGGAAGGTGCTCCTGTCCCCCTCGCAAGATCAATACCCTATCTGGTGGAGTGGCGAAGCCACCGGGCGTGGACTCAACCTTTCAAACTTGGCGGATCGAAATGTGGATGACGCGATTGAGGCCGTGCGTGCGGCCACCACCACCGAAACATTGGCCACCGCGCGCGACACGTTGAGCAACGCCATCCTGGCGCGTGCTCCCGCCGCGTTCCTCACCCGGCCGGGCTCTGGATATGTCCACAGCGCTCGCTTACGTGGGATGGCGCCAACCCTCCAGCTCGGCAAGCCGAGCGATCGTTTTTCCGACATTAGTAACTGGTATGTGAAAACGGCCTGGCGGTGGCGATAACCAATTGTTGTCGCACGCGCCACAATTCACATGCAATCCCCCACGCGTCCTTCCAATGGACGCGTGTTTCGTTGCCGTTTCGCCACACCACCGGGATCTCTGCAATGCGCAGCCCCGCCTGCCGCGCACGCACCAACACCTCTGCGTCAAAAACCCATCGTTGGGTAAACAGCGATTCAAAAAGCGGTTGGCAGGCTTCTCGGCGAAACGCCTTAAACCCGCATTGCGTATCCGTGTATGGAAGGCGCAACAGATGTTTGACCATCTGATTAAAAAAACGTCCGGCGTAATCACGCACCACCATCTGAGGGCACTCGATGATCGACCCGGGAATCCGCCGCGACCCCATCACCACATCTGCCACCGCAAACGCTTGTTGCATCCCACGAAGATGCGAGGGATGCGTTGAAAGATCCGCATCTATCACCACCACCCACTCCCCCTGTGCGGCCAACACCCCCGTGCGAACCGCGCGTCCCTTCCCCTGATTTTCGGCGTGCCGCAACACGCGCACCCCCGACGGAACATTTTGAGACGTGCCATCTGTCGATCCATCATCAACAACGATCAGCTCATACGCTTCCCCCATCGCATCCAACACGCCCCGCACCTCCTGCACCGCATGCAGAATCGTCCGCGCCTCGTTCAGCGCTGGAATCACCACGGAATATCGCATATCCCCATGCTACCGCGCCTGCGGAAAAACAAAAACCACTCCGTCCGTGGAGTGATTTTCTTTGGTGGGCAAGGAGAGACTTGAACTCTCATGACCTTGCGATCGCTGGCACCTGAAGCCAGTGCGTCTACCAGTTCCGCCACTTGCCCATTTGATCTGGTGGTGACGGGAGGATACCGGAACACGGATTCTTTTTCAAGGCGCTGGGCTGTTCAAGCCCGCTTGCCTGAATGTCTCCAATCCTTTACTCTATCGCCCTATGGCAACCACCACTCTCCTTTCCAAACACGCCGTGGCCGAAGGCACCATGGCATTTACCTTCGCCAAACCCACCGGATTTGAATCCGTGGCCGGGCAGTTCATCGACATCACGCTCGTGAACCCGCCCGAAACCGACGCCGAGGGCAACACGCGCGCATTCTCCATTGTGAGCGCCCCGCAAGAAGACGCCATCACCATCACCACCCGCATGCGCGACACGGCGTTTAAGCGCGTGCTCGGCAACATGGAACCGGGCACCGAGGTGGAAATCAGCGACGCTATGGGCAGCTTCACCCTGCACAAAAACGTCGACAAAGCCGCCATCTTTTTGATGGGTGGCGTGGGCATCACCCCCACCATGGGCATTTTGCGCGACGCCATCGCCAAACAACTCCCCCACAAACTCTTCCTCTTCTACTCCAACCGCCGCCCAGAAGATTCCGCCTACTTGGAAGAATTGAAATCCATGGGCAGCAAAAATCCCCACTACACTTTTATCGGCACCATGACCGAAATGGATAAATCCGCCCAACCCTGGGACGGCGAAACCGGCTACATCACCGCCGACATGGTAAAAAAGCACGTGTCCGACGACATCCGCGCCTCCGCCATCTGGTACGTCTCCGGCCCGCCTGCCATGGTCAAAGCCATGCGCACCGTGATGACCGAACTCGGCGTAGACGAAGACAACGTAAAGACGGAAGAATTCTCGGGGTACTAAAACACGAAAGCCCCGCACGCGAGATCCACCAATGGTGAATTGCGTACGGGGCAAACGGAAGGACGGTCGATCTATTCATGGTGTGCGACCCTTCCATTCCAAACGATGGAGGGTGTAGACGAGAACGCCGCACATGATCGTGGAGCGCATGGCATACACGAGCGCAAGCCAATCAGTCTTCTCCCAGGCCGTGTAGAGGCCGATCACACTTGAGATGAAGACGCACCACCAGGTGACGAGCGACTCCGTGTTCTTCTTCGCTTTCCAGGACTTCATAATAAGCATCCCGTATGAGATGACCAAAAGAAGTTGGGTAAGCAAGTTTGGAATTACTCCGGTGCCGTGCGCGCCCCAGACGATCACAATCCAAAGAACGGTGATCACAATTGAGACGCCGAGACACTTCTTCTGGAATGCGTTGAACTCAATCTTCTGCTTGTCACGCCATGAAACAATGAGTACCGCCACAAGCGTACTCGTGACTGCGAACGCACTCGCCACATTGAGCGACCCCCCAAGCCAATTTGCATTCGGGCTGGAGAGATACGTAACAAGTGAGAGCAAAAGAGCGGCAGCGCTCACGATCCAGCTTGTGACGACCGTCTTGATACGTCGTGTACTCACGAGTACGACGTACCAGAATAATCCTGCCACAATGACTGCAGAAGCAGCGATCGCGGTTACTTCATAAGATTTCAAGTCGTACCCTAACCTTTCTTTACCGTCGATCTACTCATTGGGCGACTATCGCTCTTTGAATTTCTCGAAGTTAATTACGGCTCTCTTGAGCCAATAAGCTCAACAAAGCCGTAATTAACGTATTTTTAAAGAACCAAATAACCATATCATTTTTTCTTCTAAAAGTCAAGTATTTTAGTCAATTATTCATGTCCTAATCTATACTTAACCGAACCGACCTAATTTTTCTATCCTCATAAATAACACATTTCTCCCCTCAACAAAGCCCTTTTCCTCCCCTCTTCATTGACAAATCACCTATCTTCAGGTATCCTATCCTCATCGTGATCCCGTTCTTCGCAAAGCCCTGACATTGGTCGGAGCGTTACGAAGGACATGGACGGGTCGCGGCGACAATGCAGCGAGATATAGAGATCCGCA
>JBDKJL010000003.1:0-23976 GCA_039796615.1 Candidatus Parcubacteria bacterium | reverse complement strand
AGGTTTTTTTGGGCGTGAGGACTGTTTGACGACGAGCGAAGCGAGGCGGAGTTCCGCAGCGGCCCAAAAAGGAATGTTCCCTTCTGAAGCATTTGTACGATATGAATTCTCAACATCGTGGCTCTTCCCGACAAACCGTCCTCGTCGGCATGTCCGGCGGGGTGGATTCATCTGTGGCCGCGGCGCTCCTTGTAAAGCAGGGCTACAACGTGATTGGTGGATTTATTAAAAATTGGTCTGACACCAAAGATGTGTGGACAGGGGAGTGTGAGTGGCGCGGCGATCGGCGCGACGCTATGCGTGTGGCGGCCAAGCTCGGGATTCCGCTCCTCACCTTTGATTTTGAGGATGCATATCGCCGCGATGTGGTGGACACGCTCTTTCAAGGATATGCCGAGGGCACAACGCCAAACCCGGATGTGTTGTGCAATCAATTTATTAAATTTGGGCTGTTTTTTGAAGAAATGAAAAGGCTCAAGGCTGATTTTGTTGCGACGGGCCACTACGCGCGTGTTCGCCATGGACGCACGTTCCCATGGGGCGGCTCGGAGGCGCGCTTGTTTCGTGGTCGTGATCCAGGAAAAGATCAAAGTTATTTTTTGCATCGTGTTCATCAGGAAGCGTTACGCCACACGCTTTTCCCCGTGGGGGATCTTCGTAAGCCGCAGGTGCGAGAGATCGCGCGCGATCTGGGATTGCCTACGGCAGAAAAAAAAGAAAGCATGGGTATTTGCTTTATCGGAAAACAGGATATGAATGCGTTTCTGCGCACGCGAATCGCATCGAAGCCCGGGGATGTTGTCGATGCAAACGGGGTGGTGATCGGATCGCATAAAGGGCTCGATAGCGTCACCATCGGTCAGCGGCATGGATTTGCGCTCACGGCACCGTCTTCTGATACGCCGTGGTACGCGGCCGCAAAAGATGTGTCAGCAAATTGCCTTGTGGCCGTTCCGGGGCGTGAACATCCACTGCTCTACAAAAAAATGGCCACGGTGATGGATCTCCATTGGGTTGCGGGGAGGCCGCCGCGTAGTTCTTTTGGGCTCTCTGCCATGGTGCGGTATCGCCAGGAGGCGGTTGCGTGCCGTATAGGGCAAGAAAAGGACGGTTTGGCCGTTCATTTTTCCAAACCGGTTTTTGCCCTGGCGCCCGGTCAATCATGTGTTTTTTACCGTGGCCACGAATGCCTAGGTGGAGGGATCATCCGCTAGTCCCCTCGGCGCTCATCCGCTATGCTTCCGGGTATGCCCAAGCTCTCACCGCCACGCATTGAATGGATTTCCGTGTTGTACCTGGCGTTGTTTGTTCTTGCGGTGCTCACGCCACGCATCGTACAAAGGAGTGTGTTTGGATTTGAAGAGGTACAGATCGAAGAGGCATTGATTTTTGCCTTTGGCATCACCGGGCTCCTCACCTTTTCGGTATACGGCAAGCTTGTAGAGCGTCGCGAGCGTGAGCGGAGCGAGGCCTACGCCGAACGCGATCGCGCCAAAAAAGAACTCTCTTCTTCATACGCCTACATCGGCGCCATTAATCGTCAGATGGACGCCCTCAAGCGCGTGGCTAACGATACGGCCGCATCCGTATTGGATCACGACGGCACACATAAAAAAGAATTATTCCAATCCCTCGCCGCAAGCGCTGCCGCCTTTTTGCGCGCGCCACATGCCACGGTGCGTATTGTGGATGTGGGGCGCATCCGCACCGTTCGCGAATATCACGCCGTGGCCGATCATCCGGTGCAAGCGCCGAACAAGCATCTCATCACCCTCCATACCGACAGCCGCTCGCACGGCTTTGTCCGCGGCGATGCGGGGGATGTGCTCGTGATTCCCAGCGATCACAAGGGCGCAGACGTTACCAAGGCCTTTATCCTTATTCCGGTGAATCGTGCCGCCATGCCCGAAGAACTCGATGGAGGTATTTTGAGCGTTTACGCCAATCAGGCCGAGCTCCTGCATCACTCCACGCCATCAACGGGCGAAGAGGGTGCCCTCTCCACCTCTCCCATGGCACTCATTCGCGCGGCCGAAGAACAGGTGGTAGGGGAGGTGTCATGAGAGAGACGTTTCCTTCCAGCAAAATCTTTTTCTCCGGAGTATGTCCTTGGCGATGTGAGGACTGTTTGAGTCCCACATCGTGGGCGAGTTCCGCAGCATCGCCAAGGACATACTCCGGAGAAAAAGATTTTGCTGGAAGGAAACGTGCGTTCCTTATTTTTTAAGCGCTAAATCAATCTGTTTCGTTAAAAAATCTGTTAGGCTGATCCCCATGGCTGCGGCTTCTTTGGGACACAGGCTGTGAGTCGTAATGCCGGGAATGGTGTTTGTTTCGAGGAATACAAGTGTGTTGCCCTTCAGGATAAAATCCGAACGGGTGAGCCCGTCACAACCGAGGAGGATATGCGCTTTTTTTGCGATCGCCTGGATTTTTTTCGTGAGCGCGGGTGTAAGGGGTGCTGGGCAGAGATCTTGTGTTTTGGTTGAATGATATTTCGCCTTGTAATCAAAAAAGGTGCCATCAGCGATAATTTCTACGGGCGGCAGCGCCATAAATGTTTCCGGTTGGTGTGTATTCCCCATCACCCCGCAGGTGAGTTCTCGCCCCCTCAAATACTCCTGCACGAGCACGCGACGATCTTCTTTTAACGCCTTGCGTAGCGCAGCGCGCAGTTGTGCGCGCGTGCGCACAATCGTTACGCCTACGCTCGATCCGGCCGCGTTTGGTTTTACCACGCAGGGGATGGGGAGTGCGTTTAGGTTGATGTGTGCGAAATATTCGCGCGTCACCATCGTCGTTTTTGGAACGCGAACACCGTTGCCGGCCAAGAGCGCTTGCGTTCGATCCTTATCCATTGCCAACGCGCTTGCGAGCACACCAGAGCTTGTAAACGGCAATCCGATCATTTCAAGTAATGCCTGAATGCGGCCATCTTCGCCGAACGCGCCATGCAACGCGATAAAAACAATATCCGCATATTTTTTCAGTTCTCCCAAATTTCCGTGCGGTGGAATGCCGAATGATTTTTGTTTACGACCTGTTTTTAATTCGGATTTCCGCACAACGCACGTCCCACCTTTCTGTATCTCTATGAGTGTTGGCACATATCGTGCGCGATCCAAGTGAGTGTACACCTCCGCGCCAGACATCAACGACACCTCCCGTTCACTCGAGAGCCCACCACACAGCACGGCGATACGACGTTTTACCATATCCCTAACACTAGCGCCTCATCCAGCATGTGAAAAGGGCGCTCGATCGGACCATCGTTGCCTTTTCCGCCGCTTCCCGCTAACCTTTCCTCCATGACTGCCTCGCAAATCCGCCAAAAATACCTGGATTTTTTTAAGGAAAAAGGCCACGCCATTCTCCCATCCGCGAGCGTGGTGCCAGAGAACGATCCCACCACGTTATTTACCGGGTCGGGGATGCAGCCCATGATCCCGTATTTGTTGGGCGAAAAACACCCGCAAGGCACGCGCGTGGCCGACGCGCAAAAATGTTTCCGCGCGCAAGATATCGAAGAAGTGGGTGATAATCGCCACACTACCGTGTTTGAAATGCTCGGCAACTGGTCATTCGGTGATTATTTTAAACAAGAACAGATCGCGTGGATGTATGAATTCCTCACAAAAGAAATCGGGCTTAATCCGCAGCAACTTTATATAACGGTGTTTCGGGGGAACGAAGCGTTGAATCTTCCACGCGACACCGAAGCGGTGGAGCTTTGGAAAAAACAGTTCGAGCAATCAGGCATCCAGGCCACGGATATTGATTTTGCCGAACGCGATGGGATGCAAGGCGGACGAATCTTTTATTACGATGAACGAAAAAATTGGTGGTCGCGTTCCGGCGTGCCGTCCAACATGCCCGTGGGAGAGCCTGGTGGGCCTGATACAGAGATGTTTTGGGATTTTGGCGCAGCGCTCAACCTCCACGACACCTCTCCATTCCGCGATGAGCCCTGCCATGTGAACTGTGATTGTGGTCGATTCATGGAAATCGGCAACAACGTGTTCATGACGTATCGTAAAACCGAAGATGGATTTGTTCCGCTCGCACAACGTAACGTCGATTTCGGGGGCGGGTTGGAGCGAATGGCCGCCGCGGTGTTGAATAATCCAGATGTGTTCCGTGTGGACGTGCTTGCACGCATCATCACGGCCATTGAATCCGCGAGTGGAAAAACGTACGGAGCAAATCCAGAGGAAACACGCGCCTTTCGCATCATCGCCGACCATGTGCGCGGCGCCACGTTTGTGATCGGCGACCCGCGCGGGATTGTGCCCTCCAACGTGGGTCAGGGGTATCTTGTTCGTCGTCTCCTTCGCCGTGCGGTGCGCGAAGGCCGTCGTCTCGGCATTCATGGATCGTTCCTCGCGTCTCTTGCCGATGCGGTGGTAAGCGAATACGGCGCGTTTTACACAGAATTCCAAACCAATCGCGAGCGCATCATGTCCGAAATCACCAAAGAAGAAGAGAAATTTGCCAAGACATTGGAAAAAGGCCTAAAAGAATTTGAAAAAATGCGCACCATGGGAGCGGTTACGGGCGAACAGGCATTTATCTTATTCTCTACCTACGGTTTTCCGCTGGAGCTCACCGAAGAGATGCTTCAGGAACAGGGGCAATCCGTGGATCGCGATGCGTTCGCGGCAGAATTTAAAAAACATCAAGACCTTTCGCGTACCGCATCGGCCGGAGCCTTTAAAGGGGGTCTTGCAGACGAGTCCGTCGAAACCACCCGTCTCCACACCGCCACGCACTTGCTCCACAAGGCGCTCAAGACCGTCCTTGGCGATCATGTGGAACAAAAGGGGAGCAATATCACGGCCGAACGTCTGCGCTTTGATTTTTCGCATCCGCAAAAAATGACGCCCGAAGAAATCGCCAAGGTGGAGGCGATCGTAAACGACGCCATCCAAAAAGATTACCCGGTTACCTTCGACGCCATGGAGCTCAGCGAGGCAAAAACCAGTGGCGCACTTGGGTACTTTGAGGATAAATACGCGCAGATGGGCGGCAAGATCAAGGTATACACCGTGGGCGATAACGCGAAGGGCGTCTTTAGCAAAGAAATCTGCGGCGGTCCACATGTCTCCCACACCGGCGAACTCGGATCATTCAAGATCCAAAAAGAAGAGGCCGTTTCCGCCGGTGTGCGTCGCATCAAAGCCGTGGTGACCGGACGTTAAACCGTTCTTGTCACATTTATCATTTCTCTGCTATACTGTCGTCCATGTATAAAAGCCGTGGCCGAGGACGTGGCGGGAAGGGTCGATCAGGGGCAACGCCGGGCACAGAAGCCGCTCCGGCGACGAAGGATTTTTTGGTGGTGAAGGGGATTATTGAGGAAAATCTCCCGGCCACCTCTTTTCGGGTAAAGCTGGAAAATGGACATAGCATTTTGTGTCATTTATCCGGTAAATTAAGGAAAAATCGTATCCGGCTTACCCCCGGGGATGAGGTGCAAATTGAGATCAGTCCCTACGATTTGACAAAAGGACGGATTACGTATAGATTCTAGGCCGTATTATGAAGGTTCGCTCCTCCGTGAAATCCATGTGCCGGGATTGCCAAGTCACTCGACGGAAAGGTCGAGTGGTCGTGACATGCCCAAAGAACCCCAAGCACAAGCAACGGCAAGGCTAAGCCCCTTTATTTGGAGGATGGAATCGCCAGAGGATCCTACGCTCATCTGCCGATTCCAATCTCCAACGCTCGTCTCACAACCTACGGCTGATTGGTCCCCAAACACGTATGGCACGTATCGCAGGAGTTACCCTCCCTTCGAACAAGCGCATTGATATTGCGCTTACTTATATTTACGGCGTTGGCACCACAACGGCCAAACAGATCCTCAAGGATTGCGGCGTTGGGTCGTCGATCCGCGTAAAAGATCTTTCAGAAACAGACACCAACAAAGTGCGCGACGCGGTTGAAAAAGGACGCCGTGTGGAAGGAGAGCTCCGCCGTGAGGTGCTTGGCAACATCAAGCGTCTTAAGGAAATCGGGAGCTACCGCGGTTCCCGGCACGCCAAGGGGTTGCCCGTTCGCGGCCAACGCAGCAAAACAAACACGCGCACCGTTCGCGGCAACGTGCGTCGCACCATGGGATCTGGAAAACGGAAACTTGAAAAGACCTAACCCCTGTATTTCACCGTATTGCCTGTATGTCATTTGACGACGTGATGAACCAAACCACCGATGCTTCCGGAGCGGCTGATGCCACCACGGGAGAAGGAACCGGTGCCGCGAAAGGGAAGAAGGGCCGCGCTCCCGCTCCCAAGGCGCGTCGCACCAAAAAGAAGGCTCGGCAGGTTTCGCAGGGCTGTGCGTACATCCACGCCACATACAACAACACGATCGTTACGCTGACGGATCCCAACGGAAACGTTCTTGCCTGGTCGAGTGCCGGGGGGAACGGGTTCCGTGGCCCGAAAAAGTCCACGCCATACGCTGCATCGGTGGTGGTGCGTCGTGCGGCGGAGAAGGTGGCAGACATGGGGCTTAAAGAAGTACACGTTTTCATGAAAGGCGTTGGGCAGGGTCGCGAGAGTGCCGTGCGCGCGTTGAACGCCAACGGCCTGCAGGTGCTCTCCATTAAGGACATGACCCCAATCCCGCATAATGGCTGCCGCCCGCCGCGCCCACGTCGCGTCTAATCGCTTCCTGCCAGATATTCTTCTATGAGACCACGCATCACCGCAAAACGTGCCCGCCGCGAAGGCGTAAACCTTGATGGCCGCGAAAAAATCGGCCGCATCTTGGCGAAGCGTCCATATGCTCCGGGCGTTCACGGGCCCACCAGCCGCACTCGGATGACCGACTACGGCAAGCAGTTGCGCGAAAAACAAAAGGCTCGCTGGATCTACGGATTGAATGAACGTCAGTTTGGGAACGTGTTTAAAGAGGCGTTCCGCCGCGGGGGTGACACCGGAGAAACGCTCGTGCGCTTGTTGGAATCCCGCTTGGACAACGTGATTTTCCGTGCCGGATTTGCCAAAACACGCGCCGCCGCCCGGCAGGCTGTTTCGCATGCGCAGTTTGATGTGAACGGCCGAAAGGTGAACATCCCGTCTTACCGCGTAAAGGCCGGTGAAGTGATCCGCGTGCGGGATATCAAGCGCGGGAAAGGGCTTTGGAAAACGCTCGAAGAGGCATTAAAGAACCAAAAGAGTGTCTCATGGGTCACGATCGATCCGCAGGCGCTCCAGATCAAGGTGACAGGCACCCCGACGGCGGAGGAAGTGAAGCAACAGCCGTTCGACGCAAAAATGATTGTTGAATTCTATTCTCGGTAATCATTTTCATTCACGGGGCCGCATGTTCTGCGGATTTCCCACATCCTCGCCATCGTATGGAATCACTTCTCCTCCCCTCTAAGATCCAATATGCCGCCGGTGAACGCCCGCACGAAGGGGTGTTTACGGTGGAGCCGTGCTCTCCGGGGTATGGCACCACGATCGGGAACGCGTTGCGCCGTGTGTTGCTTTCGTCATTGCCCGGTTCGGCCGTGACGGCGGTGAAAATTAAGGGAGTTGATCATGAGTTCTCTGCCATCAAGTACGTTAAAGAAGACGCGCTTGAAATCATTTTAAACCTGAAAAGTTTGCGCCTAAAGCTCCATAGCGAAGAGCCGGTAAAACTGTTTTTGTCCGTAAAGGGCGACCAGGTGGTTACGGCCGCGGCCTTTAGCAAAGATGCCCAGGTGGAGATCGTGAATCCGGATCTTCCGATTGCCACGATTACGGATAAAGGGGGGAGCTTGGAAATGGAAATCACCATTGGCCCTGGCCGTGGATACCGCAGCACCGAAGCGCGCGCAAAGGAAAAATTGGAGCTGGGAAACATTGCCATCGATGCGTTGTACAGCCCGGTTCTGAATGTTTCCTACAAGGTGGAAGCCACGCGTGTGGGAGAAAAAACCGACTACGACAAGCTCGTGTTGCGGGTGGAAACGGATGGTTCCATGACCCCGCGCGAGGCCGTGCGCCAGGCGGTGGCGATCTTGTTGGATCACTTTAATCTTCTGACCCAGGTGGAAGGGGAAGAGCTCACGAACGAATAATTGTATGCGACACCGGAAAAAACGCGTTACGCTTGACCGAAAAAACGGGCCCCGCCTCGCCCTGTTGCGTGGGTTGGCAACCTCGGTGGTGCTGTATGAACACATCAACACCACGCTCGCCAAGGCCAAGGCCGTGCGCCCGCTCGTGGAGCGGTTGATTACCACGAGCCGGGTAAAAACGCTCGCCTCCCGCCGCGCCTTGTTGCGCGTGTTGATGACGGAGCAGGCCGTTAACAAGATGTTGGAAGAGATTGGCCCTCGGTATGCCACGCGTCCTGGCGGCTACACCCGGATGATTAAATTAGGGCGTCGCCAAGGAGATGGCGCGGAAATTGTGCAGATCCAGTTAGTAAAATAATGTTATGTCTTGGAACACCAAACAACGCGGCATGCCGCGCATCATCCGCGAAACCCATGTGATCGACGCAGACGGGAAAGTGGTTGGCCGATTGGCCACCCAGGTTGCTCGATTGCTCATGGGCAAGCACAAGCCAGGGATGGTTCCGCATCAGGATCACGGCGACGTGGTGCACGTGTTGAACATCTCAAAGGTGGCGCTTACCGGGAAGAAGTGGGAACAGAAACAGTACTTCCGTTCCTCGAACCGTCCGGGGGGTGTAAAGAGCCGTTCTGCCGCCACGGTGTTGGCCACGGATCCCGCAAAGCTGTTGCAGCACGCCGTTTCATACATGCTTCCGAAAAACACCATGCGTGTTGCGCGGTTAAAGCGGTTGAAGATTAGCGCTTAATTTATGACCATGAAAACAACGGAAACGGCAGAGGACGCCGCCCCAAAAAAGAAGGCTCCGGCCACTAAGAAAGCGGCAGCTCCTAAAAAAGCTCCGGCAAAAAAGAAGGTAGAAGCTGCCTCTGTAGAGGAGGTGGCCATGGCAGAATCGCCTGCAAAGGGCGGAGCCTTTATCGCGGCCGTGGGTCGCCGCAAAACGGCGATTGCGCGTGTGCGGCTGATTAAGAACGGCCACGGGACCATCACCGTGAACGGTCGCGCGTTTGCAGACTACTTCCCGGTGGCAGAGCTCCAGGGGGTGATCAAGGGGCCGCTGGAAACAGCCGGTCAATTGGAGGCGGTGGATGTGAGCGTAAAGGTGCAGGGCGGTGGATTGCATGGCCAGGCCGAAGCGGTGCGCCATGGGATTGCCCGTGCGCTGATCCAGCTGAACCCGACATTCCGCAAATCGCTCAAGAAATTGGGCTACCTCACCCGCGACGCTCGTAAGAAAGAACGCAAGAAACCAGGGTTGAAAAAGGCACGTCGCGCGCCGCAGTGGAGCAAGCGGTAACGGAAAACACCCCTCGAAATCGAGGGGTGTTTTTAATGATTCTTCTTACACAAGGGAGGCATGCCTGATTTATGGGCGAGAGCTGTTTTCTCTGCCTCTCAATATACGGAAAAATCTCGCAGCCCATAAATCAGGCATGCCTCCCTTGTGTAAGAAGAATCATTAAAAACCATCTATGCTCGAGGTTTTTTCAAAAATCGGGATGCAGCGCGGAGGGCGCGGCTGGCGAGAGGGGAGGCGGACGCATGGCGCCAGACGCGTTGTTTGAGGAGGGCACGTTTGATACGACGAATATCGTTTGGTTTTCCGAGGTAGGCAATGGTGCTTGTGGTGTCGCGGATAAAAAGAGCCGGGGAGATGCGGCGAAAATCCGCAGGCGTCCATTCGGCGTGGTGGGTTTCGTGAATATTGCCAAAGACTTCGCCCTGATCACCGATATCTTTGGGAACGGAGATGAGGATGCCGCGGGATTTGCGGAGGAGCGCTTTGAGGAGCTTTGTGCCGTCGGGTTTTTCAAAATGCTCCAGCACGTCGATGAGGAGTGTGAGATCGTAAGCGGTTTTGAGTGATGGAACGATTTGGAGTGCATCGCCGGTGTATACGTGGTCGTAGAGATAGGCGTGAACCGGCGTAAGATATTCTTTGTAAATTTCGATCCCATCGATGCGGCGCGTAAAGGTGGCGTAGCCTGTGTGCTCTCCCCACAACTCCAAATATTCACGGGCGAGGAAGCCATATTTTCCAAATCCCACGCCCACATCTAAGAGCGATGCGGGGTCGGCCGCCATGAGCAGATCCAGAATTTTGGGAATTTGGTAATGCTGTGATGTGGGCATGGAGCGTAGTATATCATGGGCGACGCTGGTTGCCGGAGCGATGCGGGTGGGTTACGATAGTCGCCATGTTGGATTCTCCGGGAAAGGCCATTGCCCAGAACGCGGCCTGGTTGCTCGTAGCCACCACTGGGCAAAAAGTGATCGCATTTTTTGCTTTTACGATGGCGGCGGGAATCGTGGGGCGGTTTGTAACGGGAGAATATTTTTATGCGGTGGCGGTGACGAGTTTGTTTGTGGTGTTGGGAGATTTGGGGATGACGCCCGTGGTGATTCGCGCGATTGCCTCGGGTGCCGAGGGGAGCCATCGGCTGTTTGGAGCGGTGTTACGGGCAAAGATTTTTTTGGTGCCGATGGCGGCGTTGTGCGCGGTGGGATTTGTGCTGATTTCTGGAGCGAGCTCCGTGATCGTTTTAACCACGGTGATTGCGGCGTTTGTGATGAGCGCCGACAGCGTTCACCTGGCTCTTTACGGAGCGTTACGCGGGCGCCAGCTGTTGCGCTATGAGGCGTTGGGGATGTTTATCGGCCAAGCGCTTACGGCGATCGCGGCGATTTCTGCGGCAACGAGCGGATGGGGAGCTCCAGGATTGGCGATGGCGCTCTTGGTGGGGAGCACCTGGAATGTGGGATGGGCCTGGGCACAAACGCGACGAAATCGTGTAGCACCCGAGCGGCCGCAACGCGCGGATTTTCGGATGTTGGCACGGCAGGCACTGCCGTTTGCGCTCGCGGGGATTTTTGTGAAGGTCTATTCGTATTTGGACAGCCTGATGCTCAAGGCATTCCACGGAGAGGCGGACGTTGGCACGTATGCGGTTGCGTATAAGGTGACATATGCATTCCAGTTTTTACCGCTGGTGTTTACGGCGGCGCTTTTTCCGGCGATGAGTGCCGTGCATGCGGATGGAGATAAGGAAAAATTGCAGCGGGTATTTGCGGGGGCGTTGCGGTTGATGGCGATTGTGGGGGCGCCGCTCACTGCAGGCATCGCGGCGGTGGCATCGCGATTTATTCCGACGGTGTACGGATTGGATTTTTTGGGATCCGTTGCCGTGTTGGAGGTTCTTCCATGGGTGCTCCTGCCGATTTTTTTGGATTTTCCGATCGGGTCGCTCTTGAACGCCACACATCGGGCGCATTTAAAAACCGGGGCGATGGGTGCCACCATGGTGCTGAATGCGGTGCTGAATGCGTTTTTGATCCCGCTTTACGGCCCGGTGGGCGCGGCATGGGCAGGAGTAGGAAGCTTTTGGTTCTTGCTGTTTGTGGGAGTGTTCTTTACCTGGAAAGAGCTGCCAAGCCTGCGATGGTTCGGTTGGCTGTTGGCACGATCGGGCATGGTGGCCGGGGCGATATGGGTGGCCGTGCGTGAACCAGGAGCGATTATGCCGTTTCCGCTCGCCGTGTTATTTGGTGCAGCGGTGGGAGTGATCGCGCTTCTCGTGACGCGACTATTGACGCTGCAGGATGTCACAATCGCCTGGCAATGGTTGATGCGTCGCGTAAAAGGTCCAGATCCGATTGATGAGGAGGCGCATGCGTGATGTTTTTGCAGAGGGCATAACTCTTTTTTGGACGCTGCGGAACTCCGCCTCGCTGCGCTCGTCGTCAAACAGTCCTCACGTCCAAAAAAGAGTTATGCCCTCTGCAAAAACATCACGCATGCGCTCCGCAACACTTATCACGCTCGACTATCCGCCAGAGCGTGGAGGGGTGGCGCGGTATTTAGGAGAATTGGTGCGGGTGGCTGGTGGGGAGATCTCCGTGGTGGTGGAGCAGAATCATGATCTCCATGGGCCGGGCGAGGTGATTCCGCGAGAACTCATCCGTGGCCGATGGCCGCGTTGGTGGCCGATGGTGGGGGTGTGCAAAGAGTTTGGAAAAAAATCGACGGCGCTTCTTATTTCGCATGTATTGCCCGTGGGCACGGCAGCGATGATCGCGGGCGTGCCGTATGTGGTGATTTGCCATGGATTGGATGTGCGAATTGTTGCGGCGCGACCATTGAAGCGATGGTTGTTTACGCGCGTGTGTCGTAGCGCGCTGGCCGTGGTGGCGAATAGCCAGGCCACGGCTCAAGAGGTGCGCAAGATTGCGGGGGTAACACCGACGGTGATAACGCCGGGCGTAGCGATGCCAAAGCAGATCGATCGGGAAGAAGCGCGACGGCGGGTGCGTGCGGCCACGGATGAGGCGATCATCCTGTGTGTAACACGGTTAATGAAACGGAAGGGCGTGGATGTACTTTTGGAGGCGACAGAATCATTTGCGGATGGGAAAAATGTGCGAGTGGTAGTGATTGGGGATGGGCCGGAGCGGGCAACGCTTACGCAGATGGTGGAGCATATGAAACATCGCATCACGTTAATCCACGAAGCAACGGATGCAGAGATTGCGGATTGGTATGCGGCCGCGGATGTGTTTTGTATGCCACCAAGGGATCTGCCGGATGATATGGAGGGGTTTGGGATCGTGTATTTGGAAGCGGCCGCGCATGGATTGCCGGTGGTGGCGACAGATACGGGGGGGATTAGGGAGGCGGTGGTGGACGGTGTTACGGGGATATTGGTGCCGCCGGGGGATGTGGAGGCGCTTTCGCAGGCTCTTCAACGCGTCTTGAATAATCCGGTGGTTGCCCGTACGCTGGGGGACGCAGGACGTGAGCGAGTATCGAGGGACTTTCGGTGGGAGGATCGGTGGGGGCAACTGCGGGCGCTGCTCGCGTTGTAGGTGAGGCGCGATCGGCGGGGTAGCCTTTTTTCGGGTCTCGGCTAGCGCCTCGACCGAAAAAAGGTACCACCGCAACGATCGCGTAGAGGTGTGGAGAAGGGCATGCGGCTCGTGGGACGGATAGGATGAGAGGGGTGATGAATAAAAATTATGTCGGTGATTTCAGTGATTATTCCTGCTTGGAACCACGCGGAAGCGCTGGGGAGGTGTTTGGCGTCGCTTGAAGCACAGGATGAGAAAAATATTGAGGTGATTGTGGTGGATGACGCGTCGACGGATGAGACGGAGCGGGTGTTGCGGGGTGTGCGTCCGTCGTTTCCGTTTCAGGTGATTCGGTTGGCGGAAAATCGAGGGGCGGCCGCGGCACGGAATGTGGGCGCGGAGCGAGCGATGAGTCCATTTTTGCTTTTTTTGGATGCGGATGTAACGTTGCGGAGAGACGCTCTGGAAAAAATGCGAGCGGCGCTGGAGGCAAATCCGGGCGTGGCGTTTGTGTATGCGTCGTTTCGGTTTGGGTGGAAGCGGTTTAAGAGCGGGGTGTTTGATGCGGCGCGGTTGCAGGCGATGCCGTATATTCACACCACGGCACTGCTTCGTGCGGAGGCGTTTCCGGGTTTTGATGAATCGTTAAAAAAATTTCAGGATTGGGATGTGTGGCTCACGATGGTGGAGCGGGGTGGAAGGGGGCTGTTTATCCCGGAGGAATTGTTTGCGGTGGCCGTGCGAAAAGAGGGAATGAGCCGCTGGCTTCCGTCGATGGTTCATCGGCTCCCCTGGCCGATATTGGGATGGATGCCGCGTGAGATCGCCAACTACCGGTATTGGGAGCGCGTGGTAAAGGAAAAGCATCAACGCATCAATGCTTGATCTTCGTGTGGTGGTGGTATCTTGGAATGTGGAGGGTCTCCTCCGCCGGTGTTTGGCATCGCTGCCAGAGGCCTGTGCGGGGCTGGTGTGGGATGTGGTGGTGGTGGATAACGCTTCAGCGGATGGGAGTGTGAATGTGGCAACGGCGGCTGGTGCAATGGTGATCGCGAACGGGGACAACCGTGGATTTGCAAAGGCGTGTAATCAGGGAATGGCGGGATCGGATGCGCGATATATCCTTTTACTGAACCCGGATACGGAATGCCCGGCGGGGTCGCTTACGGCGTTGGTGCGGGAGGCGGATGCGCGTCCGGATGCCGGGATTGTTGGGCCGAAGCTCCTCAATACAGATGGGTCCGTGCAAACGAGTATTCGTCGGTTTCCAACATTTTGGAGCCAGGTGGGAGTGATGCTTAAGCTGCACAATTTTTTTCCACGGTTGTTTGGCCATTATTTTGCAGAAGATGTGTCGTTAGAAAAGGAACAGGACGTGGATCAGGTGATGGGGTCGTGTTTCTTGATTCGTCGCGCGCTCATGGAGCAAATTGGCGGGCTGGATGAGCGATATTTTATTTGGTTTGAGGAGGTGGATTATTGCCGCCAAGCGGTGCAGCGTGGGTGGACGGTGCGCTATCTTCCTTCTGTGAGTGTGACACATCATGGGGGGCAGTCGTTTGATCAGGTGTTCTCATTGCGTAAGCAACGATATTTGAATGCGAGCGTGGTGGCGTATTTTAAAAAATGGCATGGGGAGGGGCTGGCAAGAGCGTTGCGGATGCTTGCGCCTGTCTCGTTAGCGCTTGCGTGGATGGTGGGGAGGATTGGTTTAAGTGGTTGGGGGAGTAAAAAGGTGCTTGGCGGTAATCGATTAACAGGCAACGCGATCGGCGGGGTAGCCTTTTTTCGGATCTCGGCTAGCGCCTTCGACCGAAAAAAGGTACCACCGCAACGATCGCTGTGGATGTGGGCAAGCGTTATCGTTGGGGTGGAGGTTCTGTCGCGAGCGACGATGTTTTATGATGGGGCGAATGGAATTGCCACGTTAATCGTGGGGATGCTTGTAGCCATCGTTGCGTGGAATCGTCCAACGATGGCGCTTGGGTTGATTGCGTTGGAGTTGTTGATTGGCTCGCATGGGCGGCTTCTTCAGTTGTGGGGATGGCCTGGGGTTGTGTCGCTGCGCATGATGATGTTTGCGGCTTTTTTTGCGGGGTGGGGCGCGCGGGCGTTTTGGAAGGTTGGAGTGATGCGGATATTGAAGGAACGATGGGAATGGGTGCTTGTTGCGGTGGCCATTTTGTATGGAGCCATTTTTGGCATCTTACAAAATCCGATGGTGGTTGCGGACGCAAATTCGTGGCTGTACGGGCTCCTGTTGATTCCGGTGATTCATTTGGCGCAGACACAAAAAGAACGCTTGATGCGGGATGTTCTCCCGGTGTTGATCCTTGGCCCGATATGGTTGGCGGCCAAAGCGGTAGGGATTGAATACTTGTTTGCTCACGGCCTGGCCGTGGTGGATCCACCGACGGATTTTTATCTGTGGATTCGCCGCACGGGGGTGGGGGAGGTAACGCCACTGACGCCGGTGATTCACCGCGTGTTCATGCAGTCACAGGTGTTTGCTCTTCCGGCGCTGTTATTGTGTACATCGTACCATTTTGCGACGCACGAGAAGGGGGTGTGGAATAAATATCGTCATGTAATCGCGTGGTCGCTGCTTGCGGCGGTCATTGCGCTCATCATTGGTTATTCGCGAAGTTTATGGATTGGCGCTGCAGCTGGGCTCGTAGCATTGATCGTGCTCCATCTGCGCAACATAAAGAGTGCGATTCGGGTGAGTTGCACGGCGATTCGTGGCGCGGTATACGTCCTTCTCGCTGCGGCGATCCTCACCATCGCCATCGTGATTCCGATTCCTTCCGCGCCAGATATCGCAGATGCCAATGTGGTGACGAATCGCATCTCTACAACGGATGCGGCCTCTGCAAGTCGCTGGGATCTATTAAGCGCGATGAAGAGTGCGATTCGTGAACGGCCGATATTTGGTTATGGCCTTGGGGCAACGATAACGTATCGATCCTCTGACCCACGCGTACTCGCTGCAAACCCGACGGGAGCATACACCACCTCTGCTTTTGAGTGGGGCTGGTTAGATCATTGGTTCAAACTTGGGATTTTTGGGTTGTTGGCAATCGTTGTCCTCGTCGCACGCCTCGGTATTCGTATTCTTCGCACGAACGCAGAGCAATGGGTGAAGTATGGTGCCTTTGCGTCACTTGTGGCGCTCGCGGCGACGCATTTTTTTACGCCATACCTAAACCATCCGTTGGGGTTGGGATATTTGGTGATGTTGGAAGGGTGGTGCGTGTTAAATAAAGGAACGAAAACGGCGGAGACGGTGTAGAAAAGGAATCTCTAGCGCAGAATTTGAGTCCGCTTTCCGCCTTCTTTTTGGATTTCTAAGGGTAAGAGCGCATCTTTGCCGCAGGCGATCGCTCCAGGTGTCCCCTCTGGAACCACGCGAGCACGAAAAATCTTTACGCGTTTCTCGTCAACGGACGTCCATGTCCCCGGCCAGGGATTGTAGGCGCGGATTTGGCGTTCGAGTTCTTCGGCAGAACGAGAGAAGTCGAGTTTGCCATCGTCGCGGGTGAGGGTGGAGCAGTGGGTGGCGAGATCGTGGTTTTGCGGTTCGGGTTCGAGTGAATCGTTGAGGAAGGACGTCAGCGTGAACGGCAAGAGCTCCGCCCCGAGTGTCGCTAGGCGGTCGTGGAGTGATTGCCCGGTTTCATCCAGAGCGATTGGCGTTTCGGCGGTGGCGAGGATTGGCCCGTGATCCAGGTCTGCATCCATTTGCATGATGGTAACACCGCTTACCGCGTCGCCTGTCGCAATCGCGGCTTGGATGGGCGCGGCGCCACGCCAGCGAGGTAGGAGCGAGCCGTGGACATTCACAACGCCGTGTTTTGGCAGTTCCAACACCCAGGGGCGCAAAATTTTGCCGTATGAAACAACAACGAACGCATCGCAGGTGGGGCCAATCTCGCAAAGCCACGCTTCTTCATCTTTCATCTTCTCTGGCTGACGAATCTCCTTGATGCCTAATTCTTGCGCCGCGATTTTAATCGGCGGCGGGGTGATTGTGGCATGCCGTCCGACGGGGCGATCCGGTTGCGTCACCACACCGACAATCTCAAAACGTCCGTCTGCCGCAAGGGCACGGAGAGATGGGACGGCGAAGTCGGAGGTGCCGAGGAAGAGGAGACGATGCATGGGGTGGTCTTTCTTAGACGCGGATACCGTTTCCATCTTTCATTGTCTTTTTCATCTTATCAATAAACAACACCCCATCCAGGTGATCGATTTCGTGTTGGAACACGATGGCGGGGAAGCCGGAGAGATCGAGTTCGATGCGGCGGCCGTGGCGGTTGTAGGCGCGTACGGTGATGCGTTTGTGGCGATCCACCATGCCGTAGATACCAGGGACAGAGAGGCACCCTTCCTCGCTTTCTTGCATCGCGGCGGACACTTTGACGATTTCTGGATTGGCGTACACCGCGATCGGATCACGAGGGGATGGTTGCACGGCGATGATGCGTTCCTGGATGCCGATTTGCGGAGCCGCCAGGCCAACGCCGTCGCTTTGCACCATGAATGCCCCGAATGCATCGGCGAACGCCTGGTATTCTGGGGTGGTGATGCGGGAAATCTCAATCTCCCGCGAACGTTCGCGGAGTTGAGGGTTGGGGTGTGTGAGAATCGTCCAATCAAACATAAGGGAAAGAGTACTTTACTCGAAAAGAGACACCGGGTCAAGGTCTACCAGCATCTCGGCCGTTAACACAGGCGAAATAAGCCTCTGGATGGCGATATCTGGCGTTTGGGCAGGGAAGGAGATGTGGATGATGGAGCGGGGGGTGCGCGTGCCTGGGAGGCGCTCTACGGCAAAGGGGCCGGAGAGCGTGGCCCCCGTTGGGAGGTGGGGGCGGAGGGCGTCGAGGAGATGCGCGGTGGTGTTTCCCGTGCCGCGCACGATCATTTTTACGAGCCGTGTGGTGGGCGGAAGGCCAAAGGTGTTGCGCTCTTCCCATTCACGCGCAAGAGCGGCGGCGCATCCTTCGCTCGTGAGCCAGGTGCGCGCATCGTCGAGGAGTGTGGCGTCGCCTTGGATCACGAGCGAGCCGTCGCAGGAGGTGGAGACATCTGCCAGCCGGCGGAGCGCGATGATGAGTCGCTCACGGCGACGGATATCCTCGGCGGCTCCGGCGAGAAGCGAAAGATCGGTAAGGATTACGAGGGGGCGCGAAGACGGCGCGAGCCGTGCGGCGGTGAGTCGCCATTCGCCGAGCGAGAGCACCTGTGCGCTGAGTTCGTGATCGCGCAACGTTTTTTCTACGGCCTCACGGCCGGGACGACTTTTAGAAAAATTCGTTCCCCCGCATTTGGGGCAGTCGGCTACCAGGCTTTCGCGGGCGTGGCAGCGCTTGCATACAAGAGCACTTCGTTCGTGTGTAAGACTGCTGCCACATCGCGTGCACATCGGCGACCATCCGCAGTCGGCGCATCGCATGCGCGCGCGCAGTCCGTGAATGGGGTGGACGATGATGCAGGGATGATTTTTTTCGAGGGCTTCTTCGAGCGCGATCAACGTGCGGCCTTGTAGCCCGGCAATGGGAGACCAGTCGGCGCGGTTGATATCGACCCACCGGATGTTTTCAGATGAGATGGCGGGCAACGCTTCAGGGGTTTCTTTTAATGCTTGTTGAGACGACGTGAGTCGAGGAGTAAGCCCCATGGCGATTACGGGCGTGCCGTGGCGTTGCGCTTGGGCGGCCACCCATCGTGCATCGTAGCGGGGGGCGAGTTCATCCTGTTTATGATCATCATTCTCGGGTTCATCCACGATCACGAGATCGGCCTCTGTGGCGAGCCACGCGCCGATGCGGGTGGCCACAAGGCAGCGAATATTGCCGCGTAAAAAGCTGGACCAGGCGGCAAAGCGTGCACCGTCGGCCATGTCACCGGTGAGGGCGGTGCCGCCGCATGCCTCGGCGAGCGTGCGGGCGGATTCTGTCCAGGGGGTGAGGATGAGGACGCGCTTTCCGTCTTTACAGGCCTCCGTAGCGGTGGCGACAACACCCTGTGGGTGATGCCAGTGGTTTAGAAAGAGACGGGGGGTGGCATACGCGATCGGCGGGGTGTCCTTTTCGCGGCTCTCGGCTATCGCCTTCGCCCGCGAAAAGGCACCACCGCAACGATCGCTCTGGAGTGACGAATCGGTTTTCTGAGTCTTTTTGGGGAGGGTGCCGAGCCAGGCGTGGAGGACAGAGGCGGGAGATGAAAAGGATCGGGCGGCGAGGGTGTGGAGGAGCGCGAGGGTTTGTGTGGAGAGGCGAAGATCCGCATACGGTTCAGCGATCTCTTTGAGAAATTTTTTGGGAACAGATGACACGGTGAGTGCCGCATCAATCACGCCGACGATGGTTTGTTTGCGAAAGGGAATGCGGACAAGGGCGCCGACGCCCACGGTGAACTCTTTCGGCGCCACGTAGTCAAACCCCGCGATCGTGCGCGGGGCTCGGAATGAGGGAATGACGCGGAAGAGAGGCATTTACGTTCCGAGATCAAACGGCATGCTCAAATACCCCACCCCAAACGGCGCTTCGTAACACAGCTCTTTTGGCTTTGCGTTCATCCCGTCCAAGATTCCGAGGAGCGTCATGATGGGGCGGTAGCCGCACTGGCCAGCAGCTTCTACGGCTTGGGCGTCGAGGGCGAGGAGACCCTCGGTGTCCATGGTGGCGAGTTTGTGGCGGATGGTGGCGTCGAATGCCGGGCCTTCCACACTCGCGCCACCGGGCGAGGCGGCGGTGAGTTTATGGGAAAGGTCGGCGGAGATAATAACGGCAACCCGGGCGGCTTCGGCATGGAGCGCTTGGCCGAGTTCTTTTCCAAAATCCACGTGCGCTTGGGGATCGAGTTGAGAGGGCGCAACAGGAACCAGTCGCCAATCGGTAAGATGGCTCGTGAGGAGGAGGAGCGGCACGGTAAAACCGTAGTCGAGCTCTTCGTTTGACGAGAGGGTAAATGGGATGTTTGAAGCGCGGAGGGATCGTTGCAGGCGATCGAGGAGGAGAAAATCTCCCTTGGCTTCCACCGTGGTGGTGTGATCGCCGAATGCTTTGAGCGTGCCGGTGTATGTTGGCGCCATGTTGGCGCTAAACGCATCCGCGTATGAGGGGGCGTGCGGCGAAATCACCACGAGGGTTTCGGGATGGGATACGTAAAGCGCCTGTTCGATCGCCGCGTATGCGCGGAGGGTTTGTGTGAGGGCTTCACGCTTTTCTTTCCCTACCCCTTGAATGAGGAGCGGAGAGTGGGGAACGATCGCGGCAAAGACGATCATAACGAAGAGGCGGCGGCGAGTTGGGTGGCGGGGCCGTCGAGCAGAATCGGCGCGCCTTCGGGGTAGTTGATGAGCGTGATTTCGGGGATCGTGACGATATTTTTCCACTTCCAACCGAGCCCTTCAAAGGTATCGCCATCGGGAATGGAGCGGCGTTGGCCATGCTCGATCACAAACACGGCCGGGGAGATGGGTGATTTCACCAATTCTCCATCGCGCAATCCATATGGTTCGCCGGCTTTGAGAGATCCAAGAATAGAGGATTCTACTTTCTTGGGTTTACGCGCTTTGAAGTACAATCCGAGGATCGCTGCGTCGGAAATGAGGTGGCGTGTGCCATTTTCGGCATACCATACCTGGCCGGTGGCCTGCTCTTCGAGTAGTTGCCCCTGTGGATATTGCGAGAGCGTTGTGATGGGTTCGCCAACGGTATAGGGCTGGATTTCTTCGGGGGTCACCTCCTCCACCTCGTCCATGTTAAAGCCAAAGGCGCGGAATGAAGCCATGTCGGTGATATGCCGCCGTTCATCATCCACAATCAGCCAAATGCGGCCATCAGGTTCTTTGAGCAGAGCGTAGTTGGGGAAATTGATGGGTTGACCTTCGGCATATGCCGAAAGCTCGGCGTCACCCACGTCCACGATTTTTTCCAAGTCGATCATGGTGCTCGCTACCGTGGTGGAGGCAAAGGGGCGTTTTTCGCCGTTGCGAATCCACCATACGCGCTCATCCGTGCCACGAACGGCCGTGCCGTTGGGGAAGTGGCGCGTAAACCACCGATTCCAAATTTTCCAGGCATTTTGGTTTCCGTGGATGTGTGGGGTGTAGCTGTAGAGCGCCGCGGTGGCGATGTTTGCGGGCACAACGGTGATCCCGTCGATAAGGGTGGTTCTCCCTGGGGCAAGGCCGGTGCCCGTGTGGCCGATGGTGAGCACGCGCATGTAATAGCGATCGCGCATTTGTTTGGCCGCGTACTCCAATTGATTGGCAAACCCCTTAAAATCGGAGATGCTCGGATCATCTTTTGAACAATCATCGCAAACGCCAAATCCGGTGGCCCAATCTAATTGCCGTTCGGTTGGCGCAGGGTCTTCCACCAAGCTCTGCTCTTTTTGTAACAACATGAGCAGGAATTGCGGATTCATGCGATAGGTGTTTGCCACACGCCACACGATTTCGCTCGCGGGTTTTGTGAGTCCGTCGATGTCGGGCAGCATGATATCTGCCAACGCCCCTTTTGAACGCATAAACGCCACCAGCCGCGGATACGACATGGGGCCAAGCTCATACACATCCGAATCGGCCAAAACGAGGCTTGGGTTAAAATCCGGGTGGATCTCAAACCCTCGAGAATCCGTTTGCGCAAATACGGCCAGGGGTTGCGCCGCCATTGTGAGAGCAATAAAAGCAGGAATGAAGCGGTTTTTCATGGTGAGGATATGGTAGCAAAAAAGATGAAAAGGATAAACCCGCCAGAGGTCTTGCGACATGGCGGGTAGCAGCGGGCCTACTTAGACCGTGTTATTTGGTCGGCTGGGCGTTGAGACGTCCCTCTGCGTCGATTTGGCAGTGGAATCTCCAGGGTGCGGCGTCTTTGTTGTAGTGGCCGGTGGTACTGGGCAAGCGAATTTCTACGTCGCCCGACCTCCACTTGCCGTCCGTGCAGGTCACGTTACAGCTTGCCTCAACCACAATGTCTGGATAAACAAGGATTGAGAACAAGATAGAACGCTGACCGAAATGTCTGTCACCGAGAATATCCGTGCTCATATTCGTCTGCATCCACAATCCGTCGAGATGGATATCCGTTGGGATATGGTGCAGAGAAGCGCGCACCATCTCGATTGCGAAACTCACCGACTTGCTGAGAAAAATATCGTTCGTGCGTTTCATGACCTTATTCCTGTCCCAGGATTCACTTGAGGTGATTCTCAAGTAGCTACCGTCTCGGCAGCGATTTAGTAAGAATATCGTTTCGTTTCTTAATAAATCGCTGCCGATGAATACAGATCACATGTTAAATTTGATTAATAAGTCTAGTATACTTAACAAGTATTGTCAATACTGATCCTTGAACGAGTAGGTAAAAGGCTCTTATGTTACACTCTTTTTATGTTTCATTTTCGTCCAGAGCGCCTCATGCTCCTGGTTTTATTCATAACGCTCGGTATTTTTTTGAGTTTCGGCACGATTCTTCCGAACGAAACAACGGCAGTTTTTGCCAGTCCGGATGAAACGGCCGTGGCGCAGTTCGCGCGGGGATGGACGTTGAAAGAAGGATTTCGATTACCGGCCGGGATCCCGGAGGCGGTTGCCGACATCGCGGGGCTTCATCCACGGAGTATGGTGCAGCAGGGAGCGTGGGTTGTGCCCGTGGGATTTTTAGGGATGCCGATGCTTTTGATGCCGTTTGAAAAAATGCGCGAAGGGAGTGGCGCGTTTTTGATGGTGCTCCTGGTGGCATCGAGCGTGTGGCCCTTGTGGCGATTTGCGCGTGGAATCAGTCGCCGCGCAGCACTTGCGGCATCCGTGGTTTACCTCACATTCCCAACGGTGCTGCTATACGCGAATAGAGGGCTGTTCCCAAATTTACCGGTAGTAGCCCTTGGATTGTGGAGCGTGTGGCTTGTCGGCGAAAAGGCTCGATGGAAAGTGATCGTTGGTGGAATTCTTTTTGGTGCCGCCCTCGCGATTCGTCCGCTGGAAGGATTGTGGCTGATGCCGTGGGTGGTGTGGGGATTTTTGCGCGGACGAAATTTAAAAAATGTTTGGCGAACATCGATGACCGGATGGGTTGTTGCCGCGTCACTCCTGTTTCCGGCTTTTGCCTATGTCGCATCCATTCAAACCTATCAGTCGATCGTGCCCACGATCGGATACTGGTTGCGCGATACGGCGGTTCGCTCCGAAGAAACGCCCGCAGCAAATCAAGCAGCAGATATCCGCACGATAACGGAAACAGCGGATCTTTTGCCATTTGGGGTTCATCCGCGAACGATGGAATCAAATATCCGCCTATTCTTGCTCGAAATGTTGTGGCCGTGGGTGCTGTTGGCGCTTGCCGGATTGTGGCAGTGCTGGTGGAGCGGACGAGTGACGTTTCGGTCGCCGACGTTGTGGCTTTCGGGATGGACCATCGCGGTATTATTGTTGTTTTACGGACAAGCAACGTATCTCGATAATATTCGTGGCACGCCGGCCATCGGCAACTCTTTTTTGCGATACCTGTTGCCGCTCACGCCGTTCATCGCTCTTGCGATTGGCGCATGGCTCGATGCCGTGGCGCGCAATACATATCGAACGATTGCCGGATCAGCGGTGATCGTTGTCCTTGCTTTTTACGGCGGATGGATGGGCTTGGCGCGAGATGAAGAATCCGTGCTCGCCACGCGCGCAGAGCTTCACCGATATGTGGAGATTCGTGCGCAAGCGGCGCGCACACTAGCACCGGGAACGATCCTGATTTCTGAACGATCCGACAAAATCTTTACCGGATTACCTGGACTCGTGGCCGTATCGCCGCTTCCATCAGAAGAAATCTTTCGTGCGTTGCTCGGAACGGATGTACCAATCGTGTGGTTCCATCGCCTGTTTACACAGGAAGAGCTCGCCGCACGAGGCATTGAGGGAGAAGAGATCTTCAGGCATGATAACGAAGGATTGTATCGGATAACGCTCGAGTGAGCGTCGCAGCCAGGAGTGAGGTTCGGGACCGTTCGCAGATGCTGGCGCGGTGGGGGTCACACCGCAAACCCGCCC
>JBDKJL010000002.1:0-11015 GCA_039796615.1 Candidatus Parcubacteria bacterium | reverse complement strand
CCTTAAAAAGCACGCCCATTTCATCAAGCGACCATTGGCGCGTTTCCTTCCAAAGAGCTTCCCACGCGGGATCGTGAGATTCTAATGCGCGCTGCACCGTGGAGACTTCGGCTTTTGCGCTGTCTCCACGAGATTCGATTTCGTGCGTGGACGCGGCATACAACGCCCCAAGATATTCTCCCGTCCGTTTATCCGCAGGCAATGCGGACAACATATCGTTTACATCTGCTTCTGTAAGGCCGTCGACGGGCTTCCCGGCGCTTGTTGCCATCCACCACAAACATTTGGCCACATGCGCGCCGACATCACCGTGATAGCTCGCGGCAATAACCTCCCAACCGGCATGCCGAAGAACGCGGATCAACGACGCGCCAAGCGCAAGAACGCGCAAATGCCCCACATGCATCTCTTTATGCGTATTGGGCTGGGCGTATTCCACCATCACCGTTTTGCCCTTGCCGCTCTCCCCTGCACCAAAGGAGCCGGAGGCCGTTGCGACATCTTCGGCCACCCCTGCCACAAATGGCGCGCTATCAAACGTAAAATTCACAAATGGCCCTGCGGTGGTGGCCGTAACGCCAGGGATCGCGTCGCGGAACCCGGCAGCGATCACCTCGGCCGCTTCGGCCGGATTCTTACCCATCGCCTTGGCAAACGGAAAACATCCGAGCGCCAAATCACCCATATCCGGCTTGGGCGGATTCACAAACGCTTCCGGAGCCACCGGGGCTCCAGCCAGTTCACTCGCCTTTTGGGCGAGCGTGGATTTGAGGGAAGACCAATAGGACATATGACTCATGAAATAATCTTCACAAAATGCCGCTTTCCTTTTTGGATCACCTGCCCGGCCGAAACAATCGCTTTTGGATCTTCCACGACCTCGCCGCTAACCTTCACCCCGCGCTGTTCCACCTGGCGACGCGCATCGGTGTTGGATGATACGAGACCAGAGGCAACAAGTGCTTCTGTGAGCGTCATCCCTTTCGTTGCTTTTACCGTCGCGATGTCTTCGGGCGCCTCGCCAGACTGATGCACCCGCGTAAAATGCGCGTCTGCGGCCTCGGCCTCGCGCTCGCCGACGAGGAGTTCAACGACCTCGCGCGCCAAGCGACGCTTATATGGCATGGGATTCTTTCCTTCCGCAATTTCTGCCGCCATCATTTTGACCTCGTCGGCGGGAACATCTGTGATCAGTTCAAACCCGGGGATCACCATCCCGTCTGTCCAGCTCATCACTTTTCCATACATTTCTTCGGCGCTGTCTGTCATCGCGATCATGTTCCCCTCTGTCTTCCCCATCTTTTTGCCAGACGGATCCACCAAAAGTGCGCTTGCAAGCACAAACTTTTCGCGTCCCTGAATATCCCGTACCAGTTCACGACCCATCAACATATTGAACGTTTGATCATTGCCGCCCACTTCCATATCCACCTTCATGGCGACGGAATCATACCCCTGCATGAGCGGATACAAAAATTCATGAATATGAATCGGCTGATCTTCCTGCATGCGCTTTTTGAACATGTCACGCTGCAACATCTGCTGCACTGTAGCGCGCGCCGTAAGTTCCACCACATCAGCGAACGACATCTTGCCCAGCCACTTGCTATTAAACATCACCTTCGCCGCGTTCTTGCCCGTGAACGATAAAATACGACTCGCCTGTTTTTTGTACAGCTTGCAGTTTGCGAGCACTTCTTTACGTGTAAGCCGCTTGCGCGTAGCCGTTTTATCAGACGGATCGCCGATCATCGCCGTAAAATCGCCAATCAATAAAATCACCTCATGACCCATTTTTTGCAGCTCTGCCAGCTTGCGCATGGAAATAATGTGCCCCAAATGCAGCGTGGGCCCCGTAGGATCCACCCCAAAATACACCCGCAACTTTTTCCCAGACGCCAGCGCCTTTTCCACGGCCGCCTTGGACGGATAGACATTCTCCACCCCTCGCGTCAGGAATACGTCCATCGCATCAAGCTTCGGCATAATAGGCATAGCCTAGCGAAAACGGGGCAAAACGGCAATAAGAAACAGCCCACCGTTGCCAGTGAGCTGTTAAAGCGCGCGAACGAAAAGATTCTTCAGTGGACGCTCTCTCCTTCAAAAGATGCCGGCGCTGTGCTAAGCGCCGCCACCGCTTGCTCGGCTCTTTCGAGAGTAACGAGATAGTCCCTCATGTCCCCATCTGTCGGGTTCTCCGGGAGCTTCGCATCTGCCAAAATGGCATTCAATCTGCTTAGCTGATCCTGCAGCTCTTCTACACATCGCCTCATGGTTTCATCCATATTTTCGACGAGCATGATTCGACGAGCCATTCCCATCGAGACATTCTCCGAAAGATCCCGTGTCGCCAAACGAGAGGAGATGCCCTCTATCTTACGATCGTACTCCGCAAAGCACGCCTCAACATGCGCCAAGATTTGCCGTATGCACTGCAAACGCTCTCGAATCGGTTCCTGCTCTAATTCAATCGTTTGAATAAGCGTTTGTGCAGCCCCAATCCATGACGAATCTTCCGCAGAACGCGCCTCCCGTAAATAGATATTTGCCTGTGCAGCTTGCACTTGAAGGCCATCAATCTCGGCCTGAGCCGATGCGATCTCACGCAATAGTGGAGCACCATCCCCCAGGAATCGCCTGCGTACAACATCCAACCCCCGTCGATAGTGCGACATAACATATTGCGACGACGGAAGGAGCGTCTTCGCTTCGGAGCGGCTCTTCAACGTTATCCAGAACGCATACCAATCAAACAACCGAATAAACGGCATGAGTGGAGCGTATAGCCACCGAAAAAGATGCTGAATGATTACGGGCGCGTAGAATCTTATTCTTTCTTCCCTCCCCTTCTCAACGTCATTTTCGGTCACGTTAACATTCTCGCGCCACTCCTTCCTTGCACAAGACCAAATACCCATGCCAACGGATACCGCCAAAAGAATTCCAACAAGTATACGGATATCGGCAGACCCGCCTTCTCCGAATGACACCCCAAAATTAGCGACAAATATGGCGACGGCGATCGTCCATCCAATCAGCGCAAAAGGGAAAAAAGCGAGGTAACTTTTCGGTACCATTTTGGATTCAGGCGGCACAACCAGCTCTCTCCAAACTTTTTCTCCACGCCACGCAACAATCCTAAACCATGGCACTCGAATGAAGTCCCACCAGTGATACGCCGCCAACACCTGCTGAGGCGTGCGGTCTAAGCCCGCTCGCTTCATGGCCTCTTTGATTGATCCCATTTCATCCATTGTGTCTCTCCTGTGTTGTCGAAATTACACCATGCTTTATCGCACAGCTGCCACGCATGCTAACAAAAATGCAGGTTTCGTCAATCCTAATAAGCACCCTTAAACGGGGAATCGAGAGCTGACGCCCCTCACAATCCTCGCAATCGTTCACAAATACTCAACGCCACCGAAGCCTGATTCAACGTATAAAAATGAAACGAGCGGATCCCCGTGCGAAGAAGGGCTTGGCATTGGACTACCGCCATCTCCTGCCCAAATGCCGAAATGTCCTCGGCCGGATCATGGAGGACGAACTCGGCACGAATATTTTCTGGGATCGCCACCCCGCATTTACGAGCGAACGACTGTGTTTGGCCTGCCCGAACAATCGGCATGATGCCGGGGATGATCGGCGTATGGATCCCCGCTTCCCAAGCCGCGGCGGTGAATGTGATAAATGATTCGGGATCAAAAAACATCTGGCTCACAAGAAAATCTACACCTGCGTCAACCTTCTGTTTTAAATGCTGTAGATCATCTGCGGCGCTGGCGGCCTCTGGATGAATCGAGGGATAGCACGCCGCGCCAATGCGGAACGGTGCTTTTATCTCACGCAAAAACGCCACTAAATCTGACGCGTGTAGAAAATCTCCGGGCGGCATCACGCCGTCCAAGGGGAGGTCACCGCGCAGAACCATCACCTGTGTAGCTCCTGCTTCGACCAACGCCTCAACTGCGTGCCGGATATCATCACGCCGCTTTCCGATCCCCGTGAGGTGCGCAACAACGGGAATGTCATATGCGCGATGAATTTGGGAAAGAACATCTGTCGCGCGATATGGCAATACGCGTTGCGCGGGGCTTGAGAGTGAAATAAAACTCGGACGCAATGGCACGATCACCTCCACAGCCTCCATCAGCCGCCCAACATCTTCTTGTGTGGCGGGCGGGATGAATTCAAAAGAAAACGAGAGGGGTTCAGACATGTCGTTTCATCGCAAACGTACCGCGTTCCGATCAGGCTGACAATACGCCTTTTAAGACCGCCATACGCACCAACATGCCGTATTTTGCCTGGAGAAAATAATACGCTTGTGGCAGATCGTCCACCTCTGGAAGAATCTCATCCACGCGCGGAAGTGGATGCATAAGGATCGCTCCGGATTTCATCGTTTGCGCAAGCGCGCGTGTGATCTGATACACCCCCTTTAGACGATTATATGCGGCAGGGTCTGCGAACCGCTCTTTTTGAATGCGTGTTTGATAAACCACGTCTGCTGTACCCATGACCGCTTCCAAGTGGCGGTGTTCTGTAAACGTCACGCCTTGCGCATGGAGATAGCCTTTGATGTCGTCGCCCATCATCAACTCGGGTGGAGAAATAAATTGGAGGTTTATCCCCTGGAACTTTCCCAGGAGATACGCGAGAGACCGCACGGTGCGCCCATGCTTTAGATCACCCGCCATCGTGATAGACAGCCCATCGATATGCCCGTGTGCCCGACGGATCGTATAAAGATCCAATAACGCCTGCGTGGGGTGCTGCCCCGCGCCGCTCCCCGCGTTGATAATGGGAACCTGTGCCACTCGAGCTGCACGAACGGCGGCGTCTTCGGCCGCATGGCGAAGTACGATCACATCGGCGTAATGCCCCACCACTCGAATAGTATCTTCTAGCGTTTCTCCCTTGGCAGCCGAAGAAAACTCGTTGCCATTCTCTGTCCCAATCACATTCCCGCCCAACCGCATCATCGCCGCCTCACACGATAGCCGCGTGCGCGTACTTGGCTCATAAAAAAGAGAGGCCATGATGTGGCCTCTCATACTCGCGTCCGGGGTTGTTTCCAATCTATCTGCAAGGGCAAATAATCTCCCCATGGAATCTCGACTCAGTTGTCGTGCATCAATCAGATGATTCATTGAGGGAGAGTATAGCAGACTGCTACCCTCCTTCCAATACCTTTATTTTCAGAGATTTGACATGCTATATAGCACATGGCATCCTTTGCTTACATTGTCCTCGCAAGAGGATCCGAGAACCCCCCGGCATTTGTCGGGGGGTTCGCTTTTGTAGGGACAAACGCTCTTATTTTTTCACATACAGCCATAAAATCGTGATCGCTCATCCGATCTACGCGACGGATGAGTCGTTTACTGCTTAGCGCACGGAGTTGAGGAAGAATAAGAGATCGTTGTTCATCACGAAATAAAAACGCATAATACCAAGAGCCTTTTCTTATTGTCGTCGTAATTGGTAGCGCCCAAAATAAGTCTTTACTAATCTTTCTTAGAACCAACACGGGTCGCTCAAAGCGCTCATTCTTTCCATTTTCTTCGGAACCAATGTTTTCCCCAATACGTGCCCACCAAATTTCTTGTTCAAAAAAATAGACTGTCCGATCAGCATAGTGAGCGGGTATTTTCTGCTTCGTCCAATCAAGTAACGCGCTAATCTTGGGAAATTCAAGTGGACGCATAATCTGTATCAAAAAACCCGCCGTGTCCTTTATAGGTTCAGGACGGGTAATCTTACTTATAAAAGCATAACCCAATCCAAAAATGGCTGTCAATCGTTTAAAAAATGGCTCAACGGTGCTGTTCAAACAAATGATATCCACACTCACGATCCTTATGAGTACATAAAAAATACTACAAAGATGCTCCCGTCTCTTTCTTCTGCCGCAGATCGTATTCCGCAAGCTCTTTTTGCGCACGATACACCACCACGACGAGCCCAATCGTGGCCAACCCAAGGGCATACGGAAGTGCCCAGCGCAGATGCGTTTTGCCAAAAAGAGCAAGAAGAATGTTTATCGCGATAAATAACAAACGAATTTCTGTGGGGCCAACGCCGAGGTGGGCGATCCGAAATTGATTCGTTGCACCAAACGCCAAGAATGCGTGCACCATATACCCGGCAAAAATCGCGAGCACAAAAAAGTGTATCAGGATAAAATCCGTCGGAAGCAAAAGCATGTAACTCACCAAAACCGACACCAAGAACACATAATCTAAAAAATGATCCATGTAATATCCCCACCGGATAAACCCTTCATTTCGCAAGCGCCCCACGGCACCATCTAAAGAGTCCGTGACCCACTGTAAAAAAATAAAAACCGCGCCCACGTAAAGCCACGCGTCCTGTGTTTGCGCTGCATATCCACAAAGAACAATCGCAAATGAAATTGGAATCGTGGCAAGTGTGAGGTGGTTTGAGCGAATCCACGCCGGAACCCGTGGTGCTGCCCAACGGATCAGCCGCTGCTCTGCCAACCACAATACCGAACGCCCAACCTTTTTATCTCCGCCGAATGGTTCTGGCATATGATTCATCACAAACGTACCGCTTTCCGATCAGGCTGACAATACATCTCTCTCAATAAAAAAGGAGGCCATGACATGACCTCCTACACCTCCATTTGTTGATGTTTTTCAATGTGGTTAAATCCTCCCCTCAGACACCTTCATGCTTCCCACATATTCTCGATGGATCTCATGAATGCCTTCGGGCTGAGTATCTTCCAACGGGATCCACCGTACCTCCAATACCTCCATGCCTATTGAGTCATTCGTCAGCGCCCTCATCGGTGTTCCCGCCGGGATTTCCCCACGGAATATCAGGAGTACCGCATGAGAGAACTGTTCGAGCGCCGACTGATAGAATGCGCGCTCCGTAACGGCTACCGGGTTTGTTACGATAACCGCATTTCCGTACCCAGTCTCTTCATGGACTTCACGGTGTAGCCCTCGAAGGAGCCCTTCCCACACTTCCACCCCACCGCCGGGGAGTTGCCAATGATCCGCCGCATCGTGCGCCCGCACCATTAAGATGCATCCTGGATAGTCTGCGCTCGTTAATGCGGCGTACGCAGATATTCGCCATCCAACTGCGGCAGCATCCGGCTTTTCTACGGCGTTCCCCTCGGAATCACGAAACGTCGCAAGTGAAAAATCAATGTTCATGATGTCAGACCTTCTGTTTGACGACTAAGGTACAAAAAAACCGTAATGAGTATATGATTTTTTAATAAAATTATCAAGTTGTCTAGGCTAAAATATAGCATTAAATTAAAAACCACCTTGTACGTGAGACCCTGCAGGTGCAGGACGTACAAGGTGGCTTCGTGCCTTCCTATTTAGACGTGGCCTCACCTAGTGGTGAAGAAACACATCCTCTTGCGGGGGAGGATTGAGCGCGCATAGCTGCGCTCGACTCGTCAGGCAAAACTCACCCGTTACCTGATCGAAACGCATCAAGCGAGAGAATGCGTGGTCAAAGAAATCCTTGTCCCAGTGGTGTTGTAGCCACTTATTTTGGAGTGACCGGTCCCACAAAATGCCAACGGGCAAAACATGGAGATCTACCCGCTGTCTCATCGCGGCGCGCACTGCGTAGGAGTCCTCTTGGTATCCGAACCACTGCATGAGGAGCTTGGGAAGATTGTGGCGCAACACGCTATATCCCTCCTCATCAAACTCCCCCTTCTCCTCAAAAAAGGCGCAACTATAGAAGTCGTCGTCCAGAAGAATCATGTCTACGTCGCCCACTTCTGCCTCTCCCCGTGCGACAGAACCAAAGATAAGAATCTCCCTGAACTCATAAAAGTCCCGGCGCTCCATCTGTTGCAACCTCTGGAGCTTCTTCCACACAGCGCTCCGGACGCATGGCGGGAACTCCTCCATTGACTTGAAGTTTTCGACTCCGCCCAGGATAACCTGAGCAACCAAACGCGCATGACGTAGCGCAATTTTTCGTTTCATGACTCACCTCTCTCTTTATCGTAGTGGTCAGGCTTTGCCCGACAGTTAAATATGATGGTTAGAAACACGGCATTTAAGCAAAAATATCCCTTTTTATTTAAATGCCGTGTTTCTAATTGCTTTTAAAGAACGAAAAACAATTTAGCACGAAAAGCCAATAATGTCAAGTATTCTTTATATTCCTCCTATTTCTCCAACGCCTCAATCTTTCCCTCCGCTTCTTCTAACTTCTCCTTCATCCCTGCCACCACATGTGCGGGAGCTTTGGAAGTGAATTCTTCATTGGCGAGCTTGGCACGGAGACTCTCGGCGTAGGCGCGAGCTTCTGTGAGTTCCTTGGCTGATTTAGCGCGCTCTTTTTCAACATCAACAGCGCCAGTAAGGTTTAATGCAACCGTTGTTGTGCCGCTTACGGTGGTTGCCCAACCTTCGGGCGCAGCGTCGGCAATAGAGATAGCCGATGCGCGAATAAGGTGGGAAATAACCCTCTGATTTTCTTCCACCAATTTCTTGACCGTGCCGGAAGCCGTGAGAGTGATTTCTACCTGCTTCGCCGGTTCCACACCATTTTCGGCGCGCAAACGGCGCGCGTCTGTTACCAGGCTGCGGAGGATTTCAAATCGCATGGCGTCTTGCGTGTCTCCCTCGCCGAGTCCGTTTGCCGCTGGCCATGGCGTGATGATGAGCGGCGTGTCGCTCCCCATCTCTTTCCAAATATGTTCTGTAACAAATGGCATGAATGGATGCCACAATGGCAAGAGCGTTTTCAGCACCTGCCGCAACACGGCATCTTTTCCGCCCTCTACTTTGGCGATTTCCAAATACCAATCGGCAAAATCATTCCAGGTAAAATCGCGCAGCTCTTCGCCCGCGGAAGAAAATTCATAACGCTCCAATTTTTTTGTAACACTCGCGGTGGCCGTGTTCAATCGGTCGATGATCCAACGATCCGCAAGCGTCTTCTGCCCCTCCCCTCCAGTACCCTCCGTGGAGAGGAGGATGAACCGGCTGATATTCCACAGTTTGTTCGTAAAATTCCGGAATCCTTCCACCTTCGCTTCAGACAATTTTACGTCCTGGCCAGGCGTGGAGCCCATGAGAAGCGACAGCCGCACGGCATCTGTGCCGTATTTCGGAATAAGATCCAACGGATCGAGCACGTTCCCGAGCGACTTACTCATCTTGCGTCCTTGCTCATCGCGTACGAGACCATGCAGATACACGTCTTTAAACGGCACTTCGCCAATGGCGTACGCAGACATAAGAATCATGCGTGCCACCCAGAAGAATAAAATATCGTATCCCGTTTCTAAAACAGCGGTTGGATGATACGCCCGATATTTTTGCCACTCTTCTTTATTTGGCCAACCAAGCGCAGAGAACGTCCACGCGCCGGATGAGAACCAGGTATCAAGCGTGTCTGGATCGCGCTCCCATCCGTCGCCAGGAGATGTTGGCGACACCCGTGTATCATCGCCCTTGTACCACACCGGAATTTGATGCCCAAACCAAATCTGCCGCGAGATGCACCAATCGCGAAGATTGTTGATCCAATGGAAATATGTTTTCCGGAACCGGTCAGGCATGATGGACGTCTGCCCACTTTCCACCGCGTAGGTCATGAGCTCCTTGAGCGTAACATCGTCCCCCTGCTTCCACTTGCCCAATGTATCCTGGCGGAGCGCAAACGGCCTGTTCACACGAATAAACCATTGGCGCATGGGCAGTTGTTCAACAACGCCGCCACCACGTTCTGCCACGGGCAAATTTTGCGGAATTTCTTCCATTTTTTGCAATAATCCCTGTTGTTCCAATTGGTGTTCAACCTTCTCTCGGGCTTCCTTTACGGTGAGCCCGGCGTAGCTTGGCCCGGCCTCGGCTGTCATCTTTCCATCTGCGCCAATCACCACAACCGTAGGTAGTTCGTGACGCACCGCCATATCCGCATCCACCATCGAGTGTGCGGGCGTTACACCGAGCGCTCCTGTTCCAAACGTCGGATCAACGGCAACGTCGGCAATCACCGTTACGGAAATCTGCTTGCCGCAAAACATCGGCGTGAATGTTTTGCCGATGAACTCCTTATATCGCGCATCGTCCGGATGCACAGCTACGGCCGTGTCGCCGAATTTTGTTTCTGGTCGCGTGGTGGAAATGGCAATGGGAAAATCCGCGTCGTAGGTGAACGTAAGGAGCTTGGCCGTTGTCTCTTTGGTGAGCACTTCATCATCTGAAAGCGTTGTTTGAAATTGCGGATCCCAGTTCACCACGCGATATCCCCGTTCGATAATGCCATCTTCGTGCATCATTTTAAACAACGCATTCACGGCTACGTTTCGATCGTCGTCGAACGTATAACGTTCGCGGCTCCAGTCGCAGGAAGATCCCATCTTGCGCACCTGGTTGCGAATCGTGTTGGCCGATCCTTCAGCGAACGCCACCACTTTTTGCAAAAACGCCTCACGGCCCAGCTCTTTCCGCGGATCCTTCATCCCCTCTTTAATGAGGAGCTGCTCCACTTTTACCTGTGTGGAAATCGCCGCATGATCTGTGCCCGGCACCCACAACGTTTTCTTTCCCTGCATGCGATGGAACCGAATGAGCAAATCCTCGATCGCCAACATGCTCGCGTGCCCCATATGCAACGTGCCCGTGCGGTTGGGCGGCGGCATCATGATGCAATACGGCTCACCGCTTTGATTACGATCCGGCAGGTTGTCTGGATTAAACATGCCCGAAGCCTCCCATTCTGCGTAAATGGCATCCTCCACCGTGCTCGCATCGTAGGCTTTTGGCAGGTCTTTTCCAGGCATATCGTGGCCTCAAGCGTACGGGAAAGCGAGCGGTCAAGCAAGAGAGGTGGAATGCAAAACAGAAAGTAAGGTATGCGTTTTAGACCGTTCGCAGATGCTGGCGCGGTGGGGGTCACACCGCAAACCCGCCCACGCTACGCGCCACGGTGGCGCTTCGCTGGGCGGGACCCTAGCGGTGTGACACTTAGAAACAAGCGCTTTGAGCGCT
>JBDKJL010000001.1:0-5310 GCA_039796615.1 Candidatus Parcubacteria bacterium | reverse complement strand
GCTTCCGTCACGCTCGCGATGTTCTCGCGAGAAACGTCCTTGCATCCCCGCTCGGAGCGGGATGCCGGACACGCTTCGCAACGGGGCAGCTTGGGCTTCGAACGGCGCTCACGTTCCGGAAACAACGGGCGGGACGTTCTCCGAGCGCTTCCTTTATTCTTAGACTCTCCCTTCCAGACAGGGATCCGTTTACGACGGATTGTGTCTGCAAGGGAGCCACGTATACGAACAATCTATGGAAAACGAAAAAACCTATTCAACCGAGTGGGGTGGGCGCACATTAACGATCGGGGTGGGGAAATTAGCGCAGCAAGCGAACGGCTCATGCACCGTGCAGTATGGCGACACGCTCGTGCTGTGCACCGCCACCATGGGCGGCGTGCGTGAAGGATTAGATTTCTTCCCCCTCGCGGTGGATTTTGAAGAGCGGCTGTATGCCGCTGGGCGCATTAAAGGAAGCCGGTTCATCAAGCGCGAAGGACGCCCTACCGATGAAGCCGTGTTAAGCGGTCGGCTTATCGACCGCGCCATCCGCCCGCTGTTCGACGATCGCGTACGGAACGAAATCGCCGTGGTTGCCACCGTGTTAAGCCATGATCAGGAGAATGACGCCGACATTTTGGGCCTTGTTGGCGCTGCCTGTGCGCTCGGCATGAGCGACATCCCGTGGAACGGGCCACTCGGCGCATGCCGTGTGGGGCGTAACGCGGCTGGTGAATGGATCCTCAATCCCACATATAAGGAAATAGCGGACGGCGGCGTTGATATTGTGGTGGCCGGCCGCGACGGAAAAACCCTGATGCTCGAAGCGGGCACGGATCAGTTGCCAGATGACCAAGCCGCAGATGCCATCGCCTGGGCACACGAGCAGCTCGCGCCGATGATGGCGCTCATCGAGCAGGTGCAGGCCGCTCATGGCAAGCAAAAGCAGGATCTCACATCCCCAAAAACAGACGACGAGCGCGCCGCCGCCGAAAAGCGTGCTGCACTGCTCACTCGCGCAAACGAATTCCTGGCCACGCGCACCGGAACCCTTTTTGCGAACCCGCTCGCCACAAAGGCCGACCGCAAATCGGCCGTAAGTGCGCTCAAGGCCGAGCTGGATGCCCATCTTAAAACGCAAGACGTGAGTAAAGATGATCGCAAAGCATCGCTCGAAGCGGTGGACGGATTTGTGGATGCAGAAACCACCAAATTGATTTTGGATGGACGCCGCGCAGATGGCCGCGCCATGGATCAGATCCGGGCACTTACATCCGCCGTCGGGATTCTCCCCCGCGTGCACGGGAGCGGATTGTTTGAGCGCGGCAGCACTCAGGTGCTCTCGGCCGTCACCCTGGGATCTCCCGGCATGGTGCAAACGATTGATACGATGGAATTCCAGGAAACGCGTGCGTACTTCCATCACTACAACTTCCCCAGCTATTCCGTGGGCGAAACCAAAGGAAATCGTGGACCAGGTCGTCGTGAAATTGGCCATGGCGCCCTTGCTGAACGAGCCATCCAACCGGTGCTTCCGGCCAAGGAACAGTTCCCCTACACCATCCGCGTGGTGAGTGAGGTTCTTGGATCAAACGGATCCTCTTCCATGGGGGCAACGTGCGGATCAACCCTCGCGTTAATGGACGCCGGTGTGCCGATCAAAGCTCCCGTCGCCGGGATCGCCATGGGCGTTGCGAGCGATGAAGCCACCGGCCGCTTCCGCGTGTTCACCGACCTCCAGGATTTGGAAGATGGTGACGGTGGCATGGACTTTAAGGTGGCTGGCACAAAAGATGGCGTAACCGCCATTCAGATGGACACCAAAACAAGCGGCATTCCGCTCGCCACCATCCGTGAGGCATTTGCCATGGCCAAAACAGCTCGCTTACAAATCTTGGATGTGATGGCAAAAGCGATCGCCGCGCCGCGCGCAGAGCTCTCCAAGTGGGCACCGCGCATCGAGAGCTTTATGATCAACCCGGAAAAGATCCGCGAAGTGATCGGCCCGGGCGGCAAAATGATCAACGAAATTATTGCGCAAACCGGCGTGCAGATCGACATCGAAGACAGCGGGCTCGTGATGATTACGGCTGTGGACCCCGAAGGGATGAAAAAGGCGGTGGATTGGGTGAAACAGCTCACACGCGAAGTGGCTGTGGGCGAACTCTTCACCGGCCCGGTAACACGTATCATGGATTTTGGTGCGTTCGTGGAAATCCTTCCCAAGCAGGAAGGGCTGGTGCATATTTCTGAACTTGCCCCCGAACGTGTCGGCCGTGTGGAAGATGTGGTGAAGGTGGGCGACGTGGTAACCGTAAAGGTGTACGAGATCGATTCCCAGGGCCGCATGAACCTGTCGATCAAACGTGCAAATCCCGATTACGTACCGAGCGAGAGCGACAACAAGCCGTTGCGCGACCGGAAAAGCGGTGGAAGCGGAAGCGGCGGACGTGGGTTCGGTGGCGGTGACCGTGATCGCCGTTCCGGAGGCGGATCTCGCCGCTTTTAAGTGAGCTAAACGCCATGGGTAGCCGTATCGTTGACCAGCCAAAAAGCAGCGCGATGCTCGCCTATGGCACATCGCGCGGCTTCCGTATCAACACCCGACTCCTCGCCCTTGTGGCGGGGAGTTTGGCGTTTATCGGACTTATCGCTGCTCTCCTCCTCTCTTCGCAACTCCCCGTTCCTCCGCAAACGCTTCTACTCATCAGTGCGCGGCCGTCCACGCTCCATCGTAATCTCTCTATTCCGTTAAAACAGGATCTTCCCGCCCCCTGGCGCGAAGCGATCGCCACAAAATCTCGGCTCCCCGTGCTCTTTGGCCTGGCACTCGACAACGAACGGCGCGTACGACCATTTGCCATCGTTCCACGAACCTCTTTTGTGATGGATACATCCGGATTACAGGTGGAAACGCGCGGCCTTTATCGCCTCCTTTCCATGGAAACCCTCCTGACAACGGGCGTGCGGGCTCACGCGCTCGCAACAACTCTCGGTGCCGCATTCACGCACGATGCGTCATTCCATTTGCGCGGCGATCTGTTGGAGGGTTGGGCACTCGAACGCGTGATTGAGCCAGATGCCAACACAATCATCCGCGGTGTGTGGGATGAGGGTATGGGGCAGTTGCTGATCGAGGCAGAGAGTCCGACCTCATCTCCCGCAACAGACGCTCCCCTTTTTGTTTCGCTCAGCGGCGCGCATGATGGGCACGCACCAATCACCGCCGGCCTCCTCTACCAAGGGATCGATCTCCGCACAATGTCTGTTTCGCCAAACATGATTTCGCTCGCTCTCTCCCCACTCGGTAATCGTACGCTCACGCTTGCATGGGATCACGACCTCTCCGACACTCATCGACGTGCGCTTGCGCTCGCGCAAGGAAATACTTCCCTGTCGCCAATGCTCCTTCCGGATGGCACGGACGCATCAGAAATTGTCTCCCCCATCTCGCCATTCCCCATGGCGGAAGAACGGCGTGTGACGTTTTCTGAATCCGTCACAACAACGGCAGATGCTCCCCCCGAATCTCTTGTAACGGATTGCCCGGGTATGCCCCGTTTTATCCTCGAAGGAATCGCTTTAGAAAATACCCTCACCGCCATTCAATTCCCTTCTTCTTGGCGAAATACCTTATCTCATTTTTCTCTGCGAGATGATCGTGAAGCGGTTATCCTTTGTGTGAGATAACCTTTTTCAGAAATCCTATCCCCATCCCTGTGGATAGACCTGTGGCTAAAAAATAAATACGGCTCAACAAAGAAATTTTTCTATCATTAACACTGGGGATTGTATGGGAGGTTACTTAGGCATATACTAGTGGCACGTCCTTTCTGATTCCGAACCGGAATCTCCCGCCGTTAGTTCTGGTGGCAAAACGCCCCCGCATCGCGCCTCTGTTCGGCCGTGCGCCCCTAACCGCGTTTCCGCACTTTTATCCCTGCAACAGGACAGGTTCCCGTGTGATTTGTGTCACACGAGCTCCTCGCCTATGCCAGGACTCACTCCCAGAATCCTACTTAACTTGTGGGATGAAAGAAATCAAAAATCACAATTTAAACGTTTGTCCGGCGATTCGCTGGAAGCAATGCTCCCTCCGAACTTGCCAGGAGTAGGTCTTAGGCAGCAGCACTTTTCTCAACCACGACGCTTCGGACGTCTTTTTAAGCCTTCGCGGACCCCATGCCACGTCGGCTCCCATAGACATCCCCTTCATCGCGTCACGGTCAAGAGGCCTCGACGCCACTTATTTATCTCAATTAAGGGCTACTCGGGGCTTCTTTTAATACATGCGCTCTTGCCTGTTTGGCTCATTCCCGATAGACTTTTTTTACTATGAACGCCGCATTGATTGCCGGGTTGAAGCAGCGCTTGGAAGAAGAGCAAGCTCGCTTAGAGCGAGATCTGGCGGATTTGGGTCACCCAGATCCTTCAAAGCCCGGATATGCGACAAACTATCCAGAGTCCGGGTCGAATTCCGACGACGACAACGCCATGGAAATCGCAGAGTTCAGCGATGACCTCTCTTTGGAGGCAAAATTGGAAGCGGAATTACGCGACACGAAGCAGGCGCTAAAAGCCATTGAGGCCGGCACGTACGGCGTGTGCAAATATTGCGGCAAAGAAATTGACCAAAAGCGCTTGGAAGCCCGGCCAACAAGCTCGAGCTGCATTGCCTGTAAAAAGGCGCTCACGCAGGAGCTATAGCAATGCAGCGCGTGCAACGAGTTTATGCGATCGCCCTCCTTTGGATGGCGGTCGTTTTTGTTGGAGACCGCCTCACAAAAATCGGAGCATCCTCCGCAGACGCACTCCCCGTTGGGCTAATCCCAACGTTTCTTACGTTCGTACAGCATCATAATGAAGGGCTCATTGCGAATATTCCTGTTCCGATGCCGTGGATTATCGTTATCTCTCTCGTCGCTCTCGCGTTCATCGGTCGGCTATGGTGGCGTGCGATGCAGGCAAACGACCTGCGCGGCGTTGTTGCTTTTGGCCTGATCATCGGCGGAGCGCTTGGGAACCTATATGATCGGCTGCTCTATGGATATGTTATCGACTGGATCCTGCTTTTTGGACGAAGCGCGATGAATTTGGCGGATGCGGCGATCTTGATGGGGATCATCCTCGTCCTGTGGCGGACGAAAGAGTCCTCACGCTCCAGCGCCCAGGCCGTTTAGGCGCAAGGGCTTAGAGCATTTTGGGTCTTCGCAGATGCTGGCGCGGTGGGGGTCACACCGCAAACCCGCCCACGCTACGCGCCACGGTGGCGCTTCGCTGGGCGGGACCCTAGCGGTGTGACACTTAGAAACAAGCGCTTTGAGCGCT